>CAJNCG010000028.1 GCA_905221205.1 bacterium | reverse complement strand
TGAAGTAACAGTACCGATCACAGTTAAGAAACAAAGTGATACATACACACCAACTGCGAAACAACCAGGACAAACCGT
>CAJNCG010000027.1 GCA_905221205.1 bacterium | reverse complement strand
GGGGGGGGGGGGGGGGGGGGGGGGGGGGGGGGGGGGGGGGGGGGGGGGGGGGGGGGGGGGGGGGGGGGGGGGGGGGGG
>CAJNCG010000026.1 GCA_905221205.1 bacterium | reverse complement strand
TCAATCTCCGGATAAGACTGACAGTGAAAATTCAACTTCTGTTCAATCTCCGGATAAGACTGATAGTGAAAATTCAACT
>CAJNCG010000025.1 GCA_905221205.1 bacterium | reverse complement strand
TTGTTGTTTGTTGTTTGTTGTTTGTTGTTTGTTGTTTGTTGTTTGTTGTTTGTTGTTTGTTGTTTGTTGTTTGTTGTTTGTTGT
>CAJNCG010000024.1 GCA_905221205.1 bacterium | reverse complement strand
TGAAGTAACAGTACCGATCACAGTTAAGAAACAAAGTGATACATACACACCAACTGCGAAACAACCAGGACAAACCGCGAAACA
>CAJNCG010000023.1 GCA_905221205.1 bacterium | reverse complement strand
TTGAATTTTCACTATCAGTCTTATCCGGAGATTGAACAGAAGTTGAATTTTCACTGTCAGTCTTATCCGGAGATTGAACAGTATTTATATTTT
>CAJNCG010000022.1 GCA_905221205.1 bacterium | reverse complement strand
CTGTTCAATCTCCGGATAAGACTGACAGTGAAAATTCAACTTCTGTTCAATCTCCGGATAAGACTAGCAATGAAAATATAAATACTGTTCAATCTCCGG
>CAJNCG010000021.1 GCA_905221205.1 bacterium | reverse complement strand
AGTCTTATCCGGAGATTGAACAGAAGTTGAATTTTCACTGTCAGTCTTATCCGGAGATTGAACAGTATTTATATTTTCATTGCTAGTCTTATCCGGAGATTGA
>CAJNCG010000020.1 GCA_905221205.1 bacterium | reverse complement strand
GAATCATGTTCTCAAAACAGATGAAGTAACAGGTAAGTCAGGCGAAGCCATTGCCTACAGCACTACAAGTCAAATCACAGAATTCAAGAAACAAGGTTACAATCTTGTTAGCGATGAATTCACAG
>CAJNCG010000019.1 GCA_905221205.1 bacterium | reverse complement strand
ACACCAGTAGTTAACACACCAGGTTCTCATCCAACAGTAGCGTTAGTGACATATCCAGATGGAACAGTAGACGAAGTCACAGTACCGATCACAGTTAAGAAACAAAGTGATACATACACACCAACTGC
>CAJNCG010000018.1 GCA_905221205.1 bacterium | reverse complement strand
AATCTCCGGATAAGACTGACAGTGAAAATTCAACTTCTGTTCAATCTCCGGATAAGACTGATAGTGAAAATTCAACTTCTGTTCAATCTCCGGATAAGACTGACAGTGAAAATTCAACTTCTGTTCAATCTCCGGATAAGACTAGCAATGAAAAT
>CAJNCG010000017.1 GCA_905221205.1 bacterium | reverse complement strand
TCTAGGGAGTTTAGCTCAGCTGGGAGAGCATCTGCCTTACAAGCAGAGGGTCAGCGGTTCGATCCCGTTAACTCCCATTTAAGCGGGTGTAGTTTAGTGGTAAAACTACAGCCTTCCAAGCTGTTGTCGCGAGTTCGATTCTCGTCACCCGCTTTGAAC
>CAJNCG010000016.1 GCA_905221205.1 bacterium | reverse complement strand
GACTGCTGAAGAAAAAGCCAAAGCTAAAGAAGATGCAAAAGCCAAAGCCGATGCAGCGAAGACTGCAATCGACAACGTGACAACAAATGATGTGGTAGAACAAGCTAAAAATGATGGAGAAACATCAGTAGCTTCAGTGACTCCAACGCCGGTAGCCAAACCAGCAGCTA
>CAJNCG010000015.1 GCA_905221205.1 bacterium | reverse complement strand
TTGGGCGCGTAGCTCAGGTGGTTAGAGCGCACGCCTGATAAGCGTGAGGTCGGTGGTTCGAGTCCACTCGTGCCCATAGTATTTAGTCCATTACTAGAGAATTGAAATATTATCTTTTCACTAAGAGGACACGGGTTTGTTCCCGGCTAAACTATTTTGGAGGATTACCCAAGTCCGGCTGAAGGGAACGGTCTTGAAAACCGTCAGGCGTGTAAAAGCGTGCGTGGGTTCGAA
>CAJNCG010000014.1 GCA_905221205.1 bacterium | reverse complement strand
TGACAGTGAAAATTCAACTTCTGTTCAATCTCCGGATAAGACTAGCAATGAAAATATAAATACTGTTCAATCTCCGGATAAGACTGACAGTGAAAATTCAACTTCTGTTCAATCTCCGGATAAGACTAGCAATGAAAATATAAATACTGTTCAATCTCCGGGTAAGACTAGCAATGAAAATATAAATACTGTTCAATCTCCGGATAAGACTAGCAATGAAAATATAAATACTGCTCAATCTCCGGATAAGACTGACAGTGAAAATTCAACTTCTGTTCAATCTCCGGATAAGACTGATAGTGAAAATTCAA
>CAJNCG010000013.1 GCA_905221205.1 bacterium | reverse complement strand
ATCACAGTTAAGAAACAAAGTGATACATACACACCAACTGCGAAACAACCAGGACAAACCGCGAAACACGGAAGTGACCCAAGCGCAGAAGGAAGTATTAATACGGAGAACCTACCAAAAGGCACAACCTACAAATGGGTAGAAAAACCAGATACAAATACAACACCAGGAAGCAAACCAGGCAAAGTATTAATCACATATCCAGATAAGAGTACGGAAGAAGTCCCTGTAACGGTTGAAGTAACACCGCAAAAAGATGATTACGACCCACAACCAAAAGCACAAACAGTGGATAATGGTACAGTGCCAAACGCAGAAGACAGTGTTGATAAGACAGGTTTACC
>CAJNCG010000012.1 GCA_905221205.1 bacterium | reverse complement strand
CCACAACCAAAAGCACAAACAGTGGATAATGGTACAGTGCCAAACGCAGAAGACAGTGTTGATAAGACAGGTTTACCAAGTGGCACAACAGTTACATGGAAAGAAACTCCAGTAGTAAACACACCAGGAGAACATCCAACAGTAGCGTTAGTGACATACCCTGACGGAACAGTCGATGAAGTGACTGTCCCAATTACGGTGAAAGAACAAAAAGATACGTTCAATCCAACCGCAAAAGAACCAGGACAAACCGTGAAACACGGCAGTGATCCAAGTGCAGAAGGAAGTATCAATACAGATAACTTACCAAAAGGCACAACGTACAAATGGGTAGAAAAACCAGATACAAATACAACACCAGGAAGTAAACCAGGAAAAGTATTAATCACATACCCAGACAACAGTAC
>CAJNCG010000011.1 GCA_905221205.1 bacterium | reverse complement strand
CGGTTTGTCCTGGTTGTTTCGCAGTTGGTGTGTATGTATCACTTTGTTTCTTAACTGTGATCGGTACTGTTACTTCATCTACTGTTCCATCTGGATATGTCACTAACGCTACTGTTGGATGAGAACCCGGTGTGTTAACTACTGGTGTTTCTTTCCATGCGATTGTTGTTCCGCTTGGTAAGCCGGTTTTATCTACACTGTCTTCTGCATTTGGCACTGTACCATTATCAACCGTTTGGGCTTTTGGCTGTGGATCGTAATCATCTTTTTGCGGCGTCACTTCTACTGTCACCGTCACTTCTTCCGTACTGTTGTCTGGGTATGTGATTAATACTTTTCCTGGTTTACTTCCTGGTGTTGTATTTGTATCTGGTTTTTCTACCCATGTGTACGTTGTTCCTTTTGGTAGGTTCTCCGTATTAATACTTCCTTCTGCGCTTGGTTCACTTCCGTGTTTTGCGGTTTGTCCTGGTTGTTTCGCAGTTGGTGTGTATGTATCACTTTGTTTCTTAACTGTGATCGGTACTGT
>CAJNCG010000010.1 GCA_905221205.1 bacterium | reverse complement strand
GGATTAACCGGTTCAACACGTTCTGAAAGGGTTACAGTATAGACTTGGTCACGTGCTGTATCGTAGTCATAAACCTTAGCACCACCTGCTGTGAATTCATCGCTAACAAGCTTGTAGCCTTGTTTCTTGAATTCATTGATTTGACTTGTAGTGCTGTAGGCAATGGCTTCTCCTGACTTACCTGTCACTTCATCTGTTTTGAGAACTTGATTACCATTAGTGCTTACATAGCGAATAACAGCTTTTTGGGCATCCTTACGATAAGTGACTGTTTCAACTCGATCTTGGTCTTTTGCTTGAACTCCACTTACAGCTGGGATTTCTGATTTATCTGCTGTGTAACCTGCGATAGTTGGAGAGACTACTTTATCAAACGTATCATCATTAGTGGTCCAGTCTTGGAAGTCGATTTGACCAGTCACTAGGTTAATACGACTCCAACGTTTGAATTGAAGAGTTTCAACCACATCATCCTTAGCCTTACTTCCATCTTCATAAACGTAATGGATGGTACGGCTAACGCTTTCTTTGTTATCCAAATCATGGACACTAGCTGGCCAACGTGGGCTATCTGGTTGTCCGGGATTAACTGGTGTGTTGGGTTGTGGGCTTGGGTTATCTGGATTAACCGGTTCAACACGTTCTGAAAGGGTTACAGTGTAGACTTGGTCACGTGCTGTATCGTAGTCATAAACCTT
>CAJNCG010000009.1 GCA_905221205.1 bacterium | reverse complement strand
TGATTTGACTTGTAGTGCTGTAGGCAATGGCTTCGCCTGACTTACCTGTTACTTCATCTGTTTTGAGAACATGATTCCCGTTAGTACTTACGTAACGGATGACAGCTTTTTGGGCATCCTTATGATAAGTGACTGTTTCAACATGATCTTGGTCTTTCGCTTTCACACCACTTACAGCTGGGATTTCTGATTTATCCGCTGTGTAACCTGCGATAGTTGGAGAGACCACTTTATCAAACGTATCATCATTAGTGGTCCAGTCTTGGAAGTCAATATGACCTGTTACCAAGTTGACGTTACTCCAACGTTTGAATTGAAGTGTTTCAACCACATCATCCTTGGCCTTACTTCCGTCTTCGTAAACATAATGGATAGTACGGCTAACACTTTCCTTGTTATCCAAGTTTTCAACGGTTCCTGGCCAACGTGGGCTATCCGGTTGTCCTGGATTAACTGGTGTATTTGGTTGTGGGGTTGGGTTATCTGGATTAACCGGTTCAACACGTTCTGAAAGGGTTACAGTGTAGACTTGGTCACGTGCTGTATCGTAGTCATAAACCTTAGCACCACCTGCTGTGAATTCATCGCTAACAAGCTTGTAGCCTTGTTTCTTGAATTCTGTGATTTGACTTGTAGTGCTGTAGGCAATGGCTTCGCCTGACTTACCTGTCACTTCATCTGTTTTGAGAACTTGATTACCATTAGTACTTACGTAACGAATAACAGCTTTTTGAGCATCCTTACGGTAAGTGACTGTTTCAACGCGGTCTTGGTCTTTCGCTTGAACTCCACTTACAGCTGGGATTTCTGATTTATCTGCTGTGTAACCTGCGATAGTTGGAGAGACTACTTTATCAAACGTATCATCATTAGTTGTCCAGTCTTGGAAGTCGATATGACCTGTTACCAAGTTGACATTGCTCCAACGTTTGAATTGAAGAGTTTCAACCACATCATCCTTAGCCTTGCTTCCGTCTTCATAAACATAATGGATGGTACGGCTAACACTTTCCTTGTTATCCAAGTTTTCAACGCTTCCTGGCCAACGTGGGCTATCTGGTTGTCCTGGATTAACTGGTGTATTTGGTTGTGGGCTTGGGTTATCTGGATTAACCGGTTCAACACGTTCTGAAAGGGTTACAGTGTAGACTTGGTCACGTGCTGTATCGTAGTCATAAACCTT
>CAJNCG010000008.1 GCA_905221205.1 bacterium | reverse complement strand
GTTGACAAAGTTTGAAAAGTCGGTATAATAGTAAGAGTTGAAAATAACAACTCTGGTCCGTTGGTCAAGGGGTTAAGACACCGCCTTTTCACGGCGGTAACACGGGTTCGAATCCCGTACGGACTATGGTATGTTGCGGTTGAGGCACTTGATGAAAAAAGATTTAAAAAAGTTTCAAAAAAGTGTTGACAAGCGAAAGCGACTGTGATATACTAATATAGTTGTCGCTTGAGAGAAGCGAGTGACAAAGACCTTTGAAAACTGAACAAGACGAACCAATGTGCAGGGCACTACAACTAAGGTTGTAGTACTGAACAATGAAAAAACAATAAATCTGTCAGTGACAGAAATGAGTGAGAACTCAAACTTTTAATGAGAGTTTGATCCTGGCTCAGGACGAACGCTGGCGGCGTGCCTAATACATGCAAGTAGAACGCTGAAGGAGGAGCTTGCTCTTCTGGATGAGTTGCGAACGGGTGAGTAACGCGTAGGTAACCTGCCTGGTAGCGGGGGATAACTATTGGAAACGATAGCTAATACCGCATAACAGTAGATGTTGCATGACATTTGCTTAAAAGGTGCAATTGCATCACTACCAGATGGACCTGCGTTGTATTAGCTAGTTGGTGGGGTAACGGCTCACCAAGGCGACGATACATAGCCGACCTGAGAGGGTGATCGGCCACACTGGGACTGAGACACGGCCCAGACTCCTACGGGAGGCAGCAGTAGGGAATCTTCGGCAATGGACGGAAGTCTGACCGAGCAACGCCGCGTGAGTGAAGAAGGTTTTCGGATCGTAAAGCTCTGTTGTAAGAGAAGAACGAGTGTGAGAGTGGAAAGTTCACACTGTGACGGTATCTTACCAGAAAGGGACGGCTAACTACGTGCCAGCAGCCGCGGTAATACGTAGGTCCCGAGCGTTGTCCGGATTTATTGGGCGTAAAGCGAGCGCAGGCGGTTAGATAAGTCTGAAGTTAAAGGCTGTGGCTTAACCATAGTACGCTTTGGAAACTGTTTAACTTGAGTGCAAGAGGGGAGAGTGGAATTCCATGTGTAGCGGTGAAATGCGTAGATATATGGAGGAACACCGGTGGCGAAAGCGGCTCTCTGGCTTGTAACTGACGCTGAGGCTCGAAAGCGTGGGGAGCAAACAGGATTAGATACCCTGGTAGTCCACGCCGTAAACGATGAGTGCTAGGTGTTAGACCCTTTCCGGGGTTTAGTGCCGCAGCTAACGCATTAAGCACTCCGCCTGGGGAGTACGACCGCAAGGTTGAAACTCAAAGGAATTGACGGGGGCCCGCACAAGCGGTGGAGCATGTGGTTTAATTCGAAGCAACGCGAAGAACCTTACCAGGTCTTGACATCCCTCTGACCGCTCTAGAGATAGAGTTTTCCTTCGGGACAGAGGTGACAGGTGGTGCATGGTTGTCGTCAGCTCGTGTCGTGAGATGTTGGGTTAAGTCCCGCAACGAGCGCAACCCCTATTGTTAGTTGCCATCATTCAGTTGGGCACTCTAGCGAGACTGCCGGTAATAAACCGGAGGAAGGTGGGGATGACGTCAAATCATCATGCCCCTTATGACCTGGGCTACACACGTGCTACAATGGCTGGTACAACGAGTCGCAAGCCGGTGACGGCAAGCTAATCTCTTAAAGCCAGTCTCAGTTCGGATTGTAGGCTGCAACTCGCCTACATGAAGTCGGAATCGCTAGTAATCGCGGATCAGCACGCCGCGGTGAATACGTTCCCGGGCCTTGTACACACCGCCCGTCACACCACGAGAGTTTGTAACACCCGAAGTCGGTGAGGTAACCGTAAGGAGCCAGCCGCCTAAGGTGGGATAGATGATTGGGGTGAAGTCGTAACAAGGTAGCCGTATCGGAAGGTGCGGCTGGATCACCTCCTTTCTAAGGATAAGGAACTGCGCATTGGTCTTGTTTAGTCTTGAGAGGTCTTGTGGGGCCTTAGCTCAGCTGGGAGAGCGCCTGCTTTGCACGCAGGAGGTCAGCGGTTCGATCCCGCTAGGCTCCATTGGTGAGAGATCACCAAGTAATGCACATTGAAAATTGAATATCTATATCAAATAGTAACAAGAAAATAAACCGAAACGCTGTAGTATTAAAAGAGTTTATGACTGAAAGGTCAAAAATAAGGTTAAGTTAATAAGGGCGCACGGTGGATGCCTTGGCACTAGGAGCCGAAGAAGGACGTGACAAACGACGATATGCCTTGGGTAGCTGTAAGTAAGCGATGA
Organism: bacterium; assembly: GCA_905221205.1. GTDB lineage: Bacteria > Bacillota > Bacilli > Lactobacillales > Streptococcaceae > Streptococcus. The sequence goes on along the minus strand of CAJNCG010000008.1, from coordinate 2,993 downwards.
TCCAGGGATTTCCGAATGGGGGAACCCAACAGGTACTACCTGTTACCCGCATCTGTTAAGGATGTGAGGAGGAAGACGCAGTGAACTGAAACATCTAAGTAGCTGCAGGAAGAGAAAGCAAAAGCGATTGCCTTAGTAGCGGCGAGCGAAACGGCAGAAGGGCAAACCGAAGAGTTTACTCTTCGGGGTTGTAGGACTGCAATGTGGACTCAAAGATTATAGAAGAATGATTTGGGAAGATCAGCCAAAGAGAGTAATAGCCTCGTATTTAAAATAGTCTTTGTACCTAGCAGTATCCTGAGTACGGCGGGACACGTGAAATCCCGTCGGAATCTGGGAGGACCATCTCCCAACCCTAAATACTCCCTAGTGACCGATAGTGAACCAGTACCGTGAGGGAAAGGTGAAAAGCACCCCGGGAGGGGAGTGAAATAGAACCTGAAACCGTGTGCCTACAACAAGTTCGAGCCCGTTAATGGGTGAGAGCGTGCCTTTTGTAGAATGAACCGGCGAGTTACGTTATGATGCGAGGTTAAGTTGAAGAGACGGAGCCGTAGGGAAACCGAGTCTGAATAGGGCGAATTAGTATCATGACGTAGACCCGAAACCATGTGACCTACCCATGAGCAGGTTGAAGGTGCGGTAAGACGCACTGGAGGACCGAACCAGGGCACGTTGAAAAGTGCTTGGATGACTTGTGGGTAGCGGAGAAATTCCAAACGAACTTGGAGATAGCTGGTTCTCTCCGAAATAGCTTTAGGGCTAGCGTCGACATTAGAGATTCTTGGAGGTAGAGCACTGTTTGGGTGAGGGGTCCATCCCGGATTACCAATCTCAGATAAACTCCGAATGCCAATGAATTATGGTCGGCAGTCAGACTGCGAGTGCTAAGATCCGTAGTCGAAAGGGAAACAGCCCAGACCACCAGCTAAGGTCCCAAAATAATTGTTAAGTGGAAAAGGATGTGGGGTTGCACAGACAACTAGGATGTTAGCTTAGAAGCAGCTATTCATTCAAAGAGTGCGTAATAGCTCACTAGTCGAGTGACCCTGCGCCGAAAATGTACCGGGGCTAAAACAATTTACCGAAGCTGTGGATACCTTTATAGGTATGGTAGGAGAGCGTTCTATGTGTGATGAAGGTGTACCGTGAGGAGTGCTGGAACGCATAGAAGTGAGAATGCCGGTATGAGTAGCGAAAGACAGGTGAGAATCCTGTCCACCGTAAGACTAAGGTTTCCAGGGGAAGGCTCGTCCGCCCTGGGTTAGTCGGGACCTAAGGAGAGACCGAAAGGTGTATCCGATGGACAACAGGTTGATATTCCTGTACTAGAGTATGTAGTGATGGAGGGACGCAGTAGGCTAACTAAAGCAGACGATTGGAAGTGTCTGTCTAAGCAGTGAGGTGTGATATGAGTCAAATGCTTATATCTATAACATTGAGCTGTGATGGGGAGCGAAGTTTAGTAGCGAAGTTAGTGACGTCACACTGCCAAGAAAAGCTTCTAGCGTTTAAACATACTCTACCCGTACCGCAAACCGACACAGGTAGTCGAGGCGAGTAGCCTCAGGTGAGCGAGAGAACTCTCGTTAAGGAACTCGGCAAAATGACCCCGTAACTTCGGGAGAAGGGGTGCTGACTTTAAGTCAGCCGCAGTGAATAGGCCCAAGCAACTGTTTATCAAAAACACAGCTCTCTGCTAAATCGTAAGATGATGTATAGGGGGTGACGCCTGCCCGGTGCTGGAAGGTTAAGAGGAGTGCTTAGCGTAAGCGAAGGTATGAATTGAAGCCCCAGTAAACGGCGGCCGTAACTATAACGGTCCTAAGGTAGCGAAATTCCTTGTCGGGTAAGTTCCGACCCGCACGAAAGGCGTAATGATTTGGGCACTGTCTCAACGAGAGACTCGGTGAAATTTTAGTACCTGTGAAGATGCAGGTTACCCGCGACAGGACGGAAAGACCCCATGGAGCTTTACTGCAGTTTGATATTGAGTGTCTGTACCACATGTACAGGATAGGTAGGAGTCTATGAGATCGGGACGCCAGTTTCGAAGGAGACGTTGTTGGGATACTACCCTTGTGTTATGGCCACTCTAACCCGGATAGGTGATCCCTATCGGAGACAGTGTCTGACGGGCAGTTTGACTGGGGCGGTCGCCTCCTAAAAGGTAACGGAGGCGCCCAAAGGTTCCCTCAGAATGGTTGGAAATCATTCGCAGAGTGTAAAGGTATAAGGGAGCTTGACTGCGAGAGCTACAACTCGAGCAGGGACGAAAGTCGGGCTTAGTGATCCGGTGGTTCCGTATGGAAGGGCCATCGCTCAACGGATAAAAGCTACCCTGGGGATAACAGGCTTATCTCCCCCAAGAGTTCACATCGACGGGGAGGTTTGGCACCTCGATGTCGGCTCGTCGCATCCTGGGGCTGTAGTCGGTCCCAAGGGTTGGGCTGTTCGCCCATTAAAGCGGCACGCGAGCTGGGTTCAGAACGTCGTGAGACAGTTCGGTCCCTATCCGTCGCGGGCGTAGGAAATTTGAGAGGATCTGCTCCTAGTACGAGAGGACCAGAGTGGACTTACCGCTGGTGTACCAGTTGTCTTGCCAAAGGCATCGCTGGGTAGCTATGTAGGGAAGGGATAAACGCTGAAAGCATCTAAGTGTGAAACCCACCTCAAGATGAGATTTCCCATGATTTTATATCAGTAAGAGCCCTGAGAGATGATCAGGTAGATAGGTTAGAAGTGGAAGTGTGGCGACACATGTAGCGGACTAATACTAATAGCTCGAGGACTTATCCAAAGTAACTGAGAATATGAAAGCGTAAGGTTTTCTTGATTTGAATAGATATTCAATTTTGAGTAGGTATTACTCAGAGTTAAGTGACGATAGCCTAGGAGATACACCTGTACCCATGCCGAACACAGAAGTTAAGCCCTAGAACGCCGGAAGTAGTTGGGGGTTGCCCCCTGTGAGATATGGAAGTCGCTTAGCT
>CAJNCG010000007.1 GCA_905221205.1 bacterium | reverse complement strand
GAATCATGTTCTCAAAACAGATGAAGTAACAGGTAAGTCAGGCGAAGCCATTGCCTACAGCACTACAAGTCAAATCAATGAATTCAAGAAACAAGGCTACAAGCTTGTTAGCGATGAATTCACAGCAGGTGGTGCTAAGGTTTATGACTACGATACAGCACGTGACCAAGTCTACACTGTAACCCTTTCAGAACGTGTCGAACCGGTTAATCCAGATAACCCAACCCCACAACCAAATACACCAGTTAATCCAGGACAACCAGATAGCCCACGTTGGCCAGGAACCGTTGAAAACTTGGATAACAAGGAAAGTGTTAGCCGTACCATCCATTATGTTTATGAAGATGGAAGCAAGGCTAAGGATGATGTGGTTGAAACACTGAACTTCAAACGTTGGAGCAATGTCAACTTGGTAACAGGTCATATCGACTTCCAAGACTGGACAACTAATGATGATACGTTTGATAAAGTGGTCTCTCCAACTATCGCAGGTTACACAGCGGATAAATCAGAAATCCCAGCTGTAAGTGGAGTTCAAGCAAAAGACCAAGATCGAGTTGAAACAGTCACTTATCGTAAGGATGCCCAAAAAGCTGTTATCCGTTACGTAAGTACTAATGGTAATCAAGTTCTCAAAACAGATGAAGTGACAGGTAAGTCAGGCGAAGCCATTGCCTACAGTACTACAAGTCAAATCACAGAATTCAAGAAACAAGGTTACAATCTTGTTAGCGATGAATTCACAGCAGGTGGTGCTAAGGTTTATGACTACGATACAGCACGTGACCAAGTCTACACTGTAACCCTTTCAGAACGTGTTGAACGTGTAACTCCGAAAGATCCTAAACCACAACCTCACACACCAGTTAATCCAGGACAACCAAATACACCAAATTGGCCAGGTACTGTTGAGAGAATGGAGAAATTGACACAAACAATAAGTCGTCGTATTAATTTCCGTTACTACACAAATGGGAAAGCTGCGTATGGATCAATTGATCAACATATCAGTTATGAACGAAATGCTCTTGTGAATTTGGTTTCTGGTGATATCAATTATGAACAATGGAAGATTACTGGTCTTAAGAACCAAGATGTTGTAGCTCCAGTAGCATCTCAACCGGCTGTTTCAACTTCAACGGTTGTCAATAATACTGAATCGAGAGTTGCTAGATCATCTAGAAGTAGACGAGCATTGTCAGAAGCAGCTCCTGTTTCAGAAAATACTTTAGCTACACAAGTTCATAATTCTCAAGTGTCTCCACTAGGTTTAACTGTGACAGAAAATGGTGAGCGTTCTGTACGCCGTTCATCAAGAGGTAAACGTGCTGCTGTAGCGGAATCAACTACTTCAAATAATTCAGAAGCGGATTCATCTGTTAATGCTGTCTTCAAAGCTGTACGAACTCCTATTACACCAAAATACTATGCTACTGTGAATAAAGTAGGAACGATGGAGGTTAATCCAAATTCTCCCCAAGATACAGAAGTTAATGTTGACTTGAAAGAAATGGGACGCATTGTTGCAGTTAATGAAAAAGGTCAATATATAAATGCCGAAGGTGAGGTCGTTAAAAATATTGACGATGCACTATATAAGTATTATGATAACGATCCTAATGACGCTACTAGAGCAGGCATTACAAAGATACCAGATGCACCACATTTTTATGCTTTCCATAAAGAACAACCAAGTGTCTGGGGATATAGCATAACAGATAGAACAGTTGATCCGAATGATGATTCAGATCCGGACCGTATCGGTAAGAATACATTCATTTCTTATGATGCAATTATTGATCCAGTATCTAAGGAAACAAACCAAACGGTAAGTTATACTGGTGCAGGTTCTGCCACTCCTAAAGATAATGTTCAAAATGACTTTGTCTTCAAGGGGTCATATAATGAAGCAACTAAAGAAACAACTTGGGAAAACAAGAACCATACCTATGGAACAGTTAAAGTACCAGTTGTGGCAGGATATTTTGCAGATAAAGCAGAAGCTGGTGCTAAGACAGTTACGCCAGATTCACCAAAAGCAAGAGATACAGTTACATACAAAGCTTTGGGTAAAATCATTCCAGTAGATGCTTCTGGAAATGTGATTGCAAATGCTCCTCAACCACAATATCTGAATGATGCAAATGATCCTCGTAAAGCTGGAGAAACAGCAGTACCTGAAATTGTAGGCTACAAACCAGAGCGTACAAGTGTTACACCTGAAAATCCAGGTGAAGATACAAAGGTAACTTACGTCAAGACAGACCAAGTTGCAGTGGTTCGTTATATAGATGTTGATAATAAGGATGAGGTCGTTCATACAGACAATATTACTGGTAAATCTGGAGAAAAGATTGCCTATACAACAGAAACTGTTTTGAAATCGTTGATTGAAAAAGGGTACTTATTGAAGGAAGATGGTTTCCCTACAGATGCAACTTTTGATACAGATGAAACAAAAGTTCAAGAATATACAGTCCTATTGAAACATAAGATTACTGTTAAAAAAGATACTCCAAAACTTGTGGAAAGAACGATTCATTATGTATTTGCAGATGGTACAAAAGCAAGTGAAGATCACCATGATCAAGTAAGCTTTTCACGTATGTTAAGTATCGATAATGTAACAGGTAAAACTACAAGTACATCTTGGGTTTCTGAAGATGGGGTAACAAGTTTTGACGAAGTGATATCTCCAAGCATTGCAGGATACAATCCTGATCTTGCTAAGGTAGATTCGGTTCAAGGAATTACAGCAGAAACTGAAAATCAAATTGTAACTGTAACTTATAGAAATGTTCAACCAATTCCACAAGTTACACCAACTCCAATTCCGACTCCAACCCCAACACCACAAGTTACGCCGGATCCAGTACCGACCCCAACTCCGGTTCCAACGCCAGCCCCGGTACCGACCCCAACCCCACAAGTTACGTCGGATCCAACTCCAATCCCAACTCCAGTTCCAACTCCAACCCCGGCTCCACATGTGCCGTCAGAAGTTCCAAACCAAACTCCAGTTGCTAGAGAGAATGAAAAAGAACTTCCTAAAACTGCAGGTCACTCTTCTGGTATGGCTCATGTTCTGGGAGTACTTGGCTTAATTGCTGGATTTAGTTTAGTTGGAAAAGCAAAAAGAGATGAATAAAATCAAAACAAAACTCTAGACAACAAAATATTGTAAGTGTAGTGTTTTAGGGAGTGAGAATGTATGTCAATACAGCATCAATTCCACTCCCTTTTTTATCATAAAATAGTTAGAGAGAAAAAATATGTATTCAAGAGTAAAACGGAATCAAATGAATAAGGTAAACAAGTATTCCATTAGAAAATCAAGTTTTGGTGCAGTATCTGTTGCTGTAGCTGCCTTGATGGTTTTTGGTGCTTATTCAGGTGTGAGTGCAGATGAACAGAAAGTAGATTCACATCGAACTGAAAAAGAAGAACAAAAAGTCTCTGAAAAGCCAGACGAGACTAAGCAAAAAAATTCAGAGGAAAAATTAGCAGAATTGCCTTCCGCTCTTCAAGCTCCAGTTTTGGAAAAAGAAGAATTAGATGTCAATGCCCTTCTAAAGAAGGAAGTAGAATCTAAAGTGGCAGCTGAGACAAAAAATTCTGACTCAAAAGAATTAACTTCTAAAGAAGTAAAACCTAGCGAAGAAAAAACGACTTCACCTGCTTCAAGTGAAAAGGTAAAAGAAGAAAAAACAGTCGAAAAAACTACTCTGGATCAGGTTGTATCAGAAGCAGAAGTTTTAAATCAAGTCGCTTTACGTTATTCTCAAGAAGCAGAACGTAAAGCTGAAGAAAAAGCCTTAGTTCAAGCTGCTGTTAAGGCAGCCACCATTCAGATTTCACAATCAAAAGCCTTGTTAAAAGATTCATCTGTTAGTGCAGAAAATCTTAAGACTCAATTAAATCAACTGTATTCAGCTATCGAAACAGTGTATACTGAGTTGCAACGTGCAGGACATGGCAAGAAAATTAGCGCTAGTCTATCGCCAATTCAAACACAAGATGTAGCTATCGATAATGGAAATATTATTGCTAGTGGTACAATCGATATGGCGGATCGTGTGACTTCAACAGGTATTGCTGATTATCGTTTCCAATTAAAATTTAAAAATGGTGCCTATCATAAGGGAGATATCTTCACAATTGGCTTGAAGGAGTTACCACAAGACAATAATCTTCCTCAAAAATTGGTTGCTGAAGGTAAAGTTTTTGCAGAACGAGTGAGTCTGGTTCAGAAAAATGATAATGCCAAAGCTGGAAGCCTTTCATACTGGGCTTCACGTGGAGATCGTGACGTTGCTTTGGACACAAAAGAATCATGGGATTTAGTTGACAAAGGAAGTCATATTGAAGCAACCTACCGTTTCACTGACGAAATTGAACGCTTAGACGATGTTACTTTTGAACTTCAATATAGAGGTGGAATTCGTTATCCTCGAGTGAATGTGGATAAGTCTGTAACTGGTGTTATCTCAGTTAATGGTCAAAATGTAGTCACTAAGAATTACACTGTGATTAAAACAGATATAGGAGCACCTAAAGTTTATGATACACCTACTACAGCTAACTTCACAGGTGATGTGATGTTGGACGATGATGGAAGTATCAAGACATACAATAGTACCCTTCGTATCGGAACATGGAAATCAAACTTTAGTGCAGGGACTCGTTTCACTGTTCGTATCAATGATACAGAATTCAATAAGTTTGCTACTGTCGGTGAATTTATTGAACGTGGTGCCCACAATGTCGAAATGATAAACACTAGCCCTGATACATCAAGAACAAGGGTAAATCGTCATAATGTTATTTTGGAGGCACCTCGTGAAGAGCCTGGTCAACATGCCAAATTCAAGATTCTTAAGGCAGCAGATAATGAATTAACCTTTGAATTAGTATCTGGCAAGATGTTGGCTGGAAGAACTTATGTATTACGTACAAAAGATTTTGGAGTTGACCGTGTTCCGACAAGTCACACAGTTAATTATCTGAATGAAGCTAGAAATGGTTTTAAATCAAATGTTCCAGGGACATTGACAGTTGTTGATGCCAAAGGTAAAAATCTTACAGACCAATATGAACAAGCTGCTGATTCTGACTGGAAAATTGCCAACCCAGATATGGTTAGAACAGATGGACGCCTTGTATATGGAGATGTAGCTGTTCGCTTCGTTGATACTCAAGGGAAAATGCTTCTTCCTGCCATTGCAGCGGTGGAAAATGGAGGTATCCTTCAAGACAAATTCACTACTGTAAGACCATCTACCAAAATTGATACTAGCTATGTAGCTACTTTGGAGAGAAATACAACTGAGACAGAAGTTCAAGAAAATAAAGGAATTCAAACAACATCTATCACAGCACCTTATTTATTGCATTCACCAAATGGTAAATATTATGTCTTCAAAGAGTATGCACATAATGATCGTTTCTATAGCAATACGAAGACATCTGGTACGATTACACGAGCTCAAGCCAACGTGGTAGCTGTGTACGAAGAAGCTAAATTTGGTAAAGTTGATATTCAGTATCGTGATAAAACAAGTCAAGCTATTTTAGAAACATTCAATACACCACATGATAAGAGTTCAAATCTCATTAACTTGTTGGGAAATAACTATGATGTGACTGCTAAAGTTCCTGAACGTTTCGAAAAAGATGGTGTAGTATATGTCTTGTCACAAACACCTGCTAATAGTAAGGGACATTTGACACAGACTGATATCCATGTTGTTTATGATTATCTTGCTCAACAAAAAGCACAGGTTAAATACCTCAATCAAACAGAAACAAGTCCTAAAGTTTTAGGAAATGTGGATAGTGTAGTTGGTCTTCCAGGTGAAACAATTGTTTATAATTCAAAAACTCGTATTAATCAATACCTAAAACAAGGATATGAATTGGTACATGATGGTTTTGCAAATGCTAATAATAAACGCTTCGACAGTGAAAAACAAACTGATCAAGTATTCTCAGTTCAATTAATCGAAAAAGTTGTGACTGTTGCAGCAGATGATCCAAAACCAATTGCTGGAAATCCATTAGTAGCAGGAGATGCATTGTCACCTATTTGGCCTAAATCGGTTGAAAACTTGGACACACTGAGAAAAATGACCAAGCAGACCATTCACTACAAATATCAAAAAGATGGTAAACAAGCTTTCAAAGATGTAGTTCGATCTGTAGTTTTTGAAAGAGTGGCGAGAGTTAATCTCGTTACTGGTGCAGTTATTTATGATAATTGGAAAATCACAAGAATTGATGATAAACCAGTAGCGTCAGTGGATACGACTGTTCATAAACCAAATGTCACTCCACAAGGAGTAACAACTATTGCAGCAACTCCTTCTAGTCTAGGGAATGGAATTTCTATCAAACCAGTTCTGACTGTTCCGAATCCAGTTGTTGCATCATCACCAATTGTTTCAAAACCCCTTGTACCGGTCAAACCAGTAATACCTGTCAAACCAGCAGTGTCAACTCCGGCCAAGCCAGCGCCTGTCGTTAAACCAAAACCGGTAGCACCAGTAACACCTGTCAAACCAGTAGTTTCGACACCAGTAACTCCAGCGCCTGTTGCCACACCACAACCAGTTGCTCCAGTGAAACCAGCAGCACCTGCACCGGTAACACCTGTTAAACCAGTAGTATCTACTCCAGTTACACCAACACCAGCTGTTCAACCAAAGCCGGTAGCGACTACTGATTCAAAACCTAGCTTAACTCCAGCTGAAGCCTTGGCTGCAATTAAACCAACAGATTTTTCTTCACAAACATCTGTTAATAAGAAAACAGAGACAAAACCTGTTCCTGGTGGAACGGCTACAACTACAACTACAACGACAACCACTGTTACCTCAAATGCGGCAACAGCAGGTCCAACAACACCGATTGTAACTATCACGACAAATGAGACCGAAACTCATTCAGAGGTGACAAGTGTCATTCATACTGGCACTACTAGCCACACGCATGTGGTCGGAGTTGTTACAAAACCTCACGTAGTCGTTACTCATCCAAAACCAAGTGTTCAGTCTAAACCGCATTTAACTAGACCTCATCATGGACCAGTACACCATGTTCCTTCACGTCCAGGTAAACAAGTTAAACCAATTAGAACTGGGCCAGGAACTCGTGGTCATGCTAGAAGACATCGCTAAATATAAAGTGTTAATACAGATTTAATTAGTATGATAGTTTAATTTAAATAAGATAGAGTTTATAAAAATGAGTAACTTAATATAAAAGTTGCTCATTTTTTGATAATAAAATGAATTTAGTAATTTTCTGGATTAGTAAATTATTTTTACAAGAATAGAACAAATTTTATAAATAATATATTATACGACGAAAAGGTTTGCATCTTAGGGAATAAAAGAATATAATATATAAAGAAGTAATTTTATAATTTGAAGCAAGGAGTTCTTAATGTTTTTTAATCGAAAAGGAATCAATCAAAAGAATTGGCGGATGATAAAGAAAGGGAAGCATTTTCTTTTTGGATGCACTCTTTTTTTGACTACAGGAGCAGTGATGATACAGAATCCACATCTTGTTCATGCTGATGAAATGGTTGCGTCTTTAAGTGATTCAACTACAGTTAAAGAAAAGGAACCCAATAGTGAAAAGGTTCCAAACGATGTGGAAAATCATCCACAGGTAGAAAATCAGGTTAAAGAATCAGATAAGATTTTTGAACATGTATCAGAAGATAAAAGTGTCGAAAAGACTGCAGAGAATCCAGTCAAGATTGTGGATAAAACCGCTTTAAATGAATTAATTGAAAAGATTAGGAACACTGATTTACAGACTAAGACAGCTAAATCAGTTGAAAATCTTAATCTCTCTTTGTCGCGTGCGCAAGCAGTCTTGGATAAGGCAGGTGCTAGTCAGGACGAGATAGATAAAGAAGTTCAAGCTTTGTCTGACTCATTTGCTCAACTGGAAGAGAAAAGCAACGACATAGACAAAAAAGAAAAGCAAGCAGACAAAGCAAACGATAGTGATGAAAAGAAAAATCTTTTAACAGAAAAGATCGCTAAGGTTCAGGCTCTTGTCTCAGAAATTAACCAACTGGCAGGAGAAATCAGTTATGAATTTAGTGAATCTGAAAGCAAATCTCTTCAAGTATTTGCAGATTTATCTGAGGGAAAAGCCACTGATAGTGAAGTTGATGGTGCTCTAAATGAAGCGAAAAGCCTTCGCAATAAAGTAGCTAATCGAATGACACGAGAACATTCTGGCAAACGTGACCCTAGAAATGGACAACCGATTTATGGGAATGGTGAGAGTGGGCTTAGAGCGGTTGATATTAAACCAATTGAAAATATCCAAAATAATACGCCTGTAAGCAATAACAGTACTAGTTTAGTTTATTATAATACGGATCCAGTTTGGGCAAAAATGCAAATCACAGGTAAACAAGGACCTGGAGAAAAACCGAATGGAATGGATGGAGCTTTTGGAAGACAGGGGGATCCGAATGCTTTTACGATTTATAAAGTTGAGATAAAAGGATTGGAAGCATTTAAGGACTTAGAACTTTATGTCTCAGCCCGTAATAAACAAACAAAAAAAGAAATAATAAGAACTTCTAGAACAGAAGTTACTAGAATTATAAATCCTGATGTCCAAGCTGCAATAAGGGGACATATAGGTAAAACAGAACAAGTAAAACCGGGGACATATACAATTCAAATTGGGGTTACCAATACCTATGACCCAAATAGATTAAAAAATATTCAAACATATAAATTTATAATTAAAGCACAAAGCGAACGCAATGAAGTTAGGAATTTATCATCAACGTATGTGGATGATGTTCGTCATCTCACAGAGGCTGAAAAGACTGCTTTAATAGAAAAATTTAAAGCAGAACACCCTGAAGTAATGAATCGGAAAGATGGTGCGAATTATGACCAAGTAGACTTTCATCATGCCGAAGTTTCAGCTGATGGTGCAACAATGACGATTCATTTTAAAGATGGATTCAATCCTAAAACCATCCAAACAAATGCGACAAATGATGTAGAAGCAAAACACCAAAGTATAACAGCTTATTTTGGTGATTCAAAAGAGTTATATACAAATCCAAGAGAATTAGTACGATCAAAAACAGGACATGAAGTACCAACAACGGCTCAGGTAACGTATAAAACACCATTTAACTTACAACAAGCAGGAACAAGAAATGTTGTTGTAACAACTACTTATCACAATGGAGTAACAAAAGATGTAACGACTCCTTATACCGTTTTAGACTTTATAGGGAAACAAGATAAAAAAATTAATCAGAATCAGTCTGGTCAACTAGGAGATGCGAGCAATTACGTAACTGTTTCTGATAATTCAGCAGTCCCAAGCGAATTAACGGTTCGTTGGAAAGGTGGCTCTACGGTAGATACTTCTACTGCAGGTTTCCAGCATAAAGAAATTGAGATTCTTCGTGGCAATCATTTAATGAAAACGGTGAATATTCCGGTAGAAATTGTTGATAATATTAATCCAACTATCACAGCACCAGATAATATTACATTGACGAGATTAGAAGGACTTCCAAGTGAAATTAATATTCAAGTTAAAGATAATGATAAAGGAGTAGGACTTAAGGATGGAACTGCTGTTACTGTAGAAAATCTTCCTGCACCTTTAACGTATAATGCAGCAAAATCTAAAATTGAAATAAATGGTGTTATTCCGAATAACTACCAACTTGGTAAATCAAGCATTCAAGTGACTGTTAAGGCAGTTGATAAAAAAGGAAATACTGCGACTAAAAATATTACTTTTAATATCCAATCTCAAACACAAAAATATACAGCAGTTGCTAATCCTCAAAAGCAAGAAGTAAGTTATGGGGAAGCGCCTGATGCAGGAACAAGTATTCAAAAAAATGGGCTGCCAACAGGTACAAGATACGGATGGGTAACACAACCTAATACGACAACAGGCCCTGGGGATCAAACCGAAGCCGTAACTGTAACCTATCCAGATGGCTCAACAGATACAGTACCTGTAACCGTGAAAGTCCGTAAACTAAGTGATGAACATATACCAACTGGAAAGACAATTACTGTGAATCAAAATGATCCAGTAACAAATGATAGATTAAAAGCAGCAGTAACAGTGAATAACGGTGGAACTAGGAAAGTGAAGTCAGTAACTGCAGCGCCTATAAGCACTGTGCATGCAGGCTCACAAACCATAAAAGCGACAGTAACTTATCTGGATAATACCACTGATCCAGTTGATATTCCTCTAGAAGTAAAAGACGTAATTGCTCCAACAATTCAAACACCAACAGAAGGTCAAACATGGGAAATCACAGCATTAGATAAGACATTGCCACCTATTAAAGTAGCAGTTGCTGATAATCCTGGAGGAAGTGGAATAAAGAGTATTGTTCCAATGAACTTACCAAGTTTCTTGAAATATGACAAAGCAACAAGTAGCATCGTTTTCCAAGATGGAGAACGTGAAGTTCCAAAATTGTCTGGAAGAACTCGAACTACAAGAAATATAACATTACGTGTGGAAGATAATGCAGGAAATAGTAGTGAACGAACATTTAGTATTACTCACATGCCTATGGCTGAAAAGTATAATCCACAAGCGAATGCAACGATTCAAGAAGTGAGCCATGGTGAAACTCCTAATCCGAAAACAAGTGTGAATACAGCAGAATTACCGACTGATGCTCAATATACATGGAAATCGTCACCAGATACGAATAGACCTGGAAATAAAACAGGAGTCGTGAAAGTTACTTATCCAGACGATTCAGTAGATGAAGTAACGGTTACTGTAAAAGTTCGTAAGCTAAGTGATGAGTATGAACCTACAGCTACAAAAATTGTCAAAAATCAAAACGATACTGTCTCAGATCAAGACTTAAAATCTGCTGTGACAATTAATAAAAATGGTAATAGTAAGGTTAAAACTGTTACTACTATTGGAACAATTAGTACTGTTGACGCAGGGAACAAAGAAATTTCTGCAACGGTAACCTATCTCGATGATACAAGAGATACGGTAACAATTCCTTTAGAAGTAAAAGATGTAACGGCTCCAACGATTCAAACACCAGCGAATGGTCAGAATATCGATTTAATAGCATTAGATAAAGAATTTTCTCCAATTAAAGTAACATCTGAAGACAATGCAGGTGGAAGTGGTGTTCAGTCAACAACGGTAACAGACTTACCAGATTTCTTAACTTATGATGATGCGACTAAAACCATCAAGTTTAAAGAGGGTACTCAAGAAGTTCCAAAATTACCAGTTGGTACAGATTCTCAAATACATACGGTTACTATTAGTGTGACCGATAATGCAAACAATAGTAGTACTTCACAATTAACGTTTACTGTGAAATCAATGACTACAAAATATGATGCAACAGCTAATCCAGACAAACAAACAGTAAGTTATGGTGAAACTCCAGATGCAGGCACAAGCGTAAATCAAACAGGCTTACCAGAAGGAACAAGTTACGCTTGGAAAACAATACCAAGTACGACAACCCCTGGAGAAAAAGATGGAGTAGTGGAAGTAACCTATAAAGACGGTTCGAAAGATATCGTAAATGTAAAAGTTACTGTAAAAGAATTAAGTTCAGAATATGAAGTAACTGGAACGTCAATTGAAGTAAACCAAAATGATCCAGTTACAAATGATGACTTAAAAGCTAAAGTAACTGCAACTTCAAAAAATGGAAATATTAATGGAACAGATAAGATTTCAACAGTTATAGCACCTACAATCAGTACAGCTAACTATGGTGACCAAAACATTACTGCCACAGTAACTTTCAAAGATGGAACAACCAAAGAAGTGACCATTCCATTGAAAGTTAAAGACGTTACGAAACCGACTATCCAAACACCAGCAGAAAATACAAACTGGGAAATGACAGCATTAGACAAAGCTTTACCAAATATGGAAGTAAGAGCGGAAGATAATGCCAACGGTAGTGGAATTAAAAATGTTACTGTAACAGGCTTACCTGATTATCTAGAATATGATAGTACAACTAACGCTATTAAATTCAAATCAGGAAAACAAACAGTAGAAAAACTAGCTGAGAATACACCAAGTCAAGAATTTACTTTAAACATTCGAGCAGAAGACAATGCTGGAAACTTCACTGAAAGAGCTGCAAAAATTACAGTATCTTCAATGAGTGCGAAGACTAATCCTACGCCAATTCCACAGAATACAAGTTATGGACAAGTGCCAGATTCTAATGCAAGTGTAGATAAAGCAGGATTGCCAGACGGAACAAAAGTGACGTGGAAAACACCACCAGTAGTAAATACATCAGGAACTACTACAGGAGTGGCTGAAGTAACTTATCCAGATGGAAGCAAAGATACAGTTGAAGTGACGGTAAATGTAAGTAAATTAAGTGATGAGTACAATGTTTCAGCTGCTGAAATTGAAGTAAACCAAAACACTCCAGTAACAAACGACGACTTAAAAGCGAAAGTAACCGCAACTTCAAAAGATGGAAATGTGAATGGAACTGATAAGATTTCAACAGTTACAGCACCTACAATCAGCACAGCTAACTATGGTGAACAAACTATTAATGCCACAGTAACTTTCAAAGATGGAACAACTAAAGAAGTCAACATTCCGCTGAAAGTTAAAGACGTAACCCCACCAACTATCCAAACACCAGCAGAAAATACAAACTGGAAAGTAACAGCATTAGACAAAGCTTTACCAAATATGGAAGTAAGAGCGGAAGATAATGCAAATGGTAGTGGAATTGCTACGATTGAAGTAAATAATATGCCTTCATTTTTAACATTTGATCAAGCTTCTGGAACAATTGTGTTCAAAGAAGGAGTTCAAGAAGTACCGAAAATTGATTCTGATAATGTAATGTATGGAGTGACAATAGTAGCTAGAGATAAAGCTGGAAACTCTACGTCGAAATTAGTGAATATTACAGTTTCATCAATGCGTGGAAAATACAGCCCAACAGCAATAGCGCAAGAAGTGGACAATGGACACGTACCAAATCCAGAAACAAGTGTAAACAAAACAGGCTTACCAGAAGGAACAACTGTTACATGGAAGACAAGGCCAGATGTCAGCACACCAGGCAGTCATCCAGGAGTAGCCTTAGTTCATTATCCAGATGGAACGGAAGATGAAGTTGAAGTACCAGTAACGGTAAAAGAACAAAAAGATACGTTCAATCCAACGGCAAAAGAACCGAACCAAACGGTTCGTCACAACGAAGTACCAGATCCAGAGAAAAGTATTAATACAAACGACTTACCAGCAGGAACAAACTATAGCTGGTCAGAACAACCAGACACAAGTAAACCAGGAAGTAAGCCAGGCAAAGTATTAATCACATATCCAGATAATAGTACGGAAGAAGTACCTGTAACGGTTGAAGTAACGCCACAAAAAGACGAATACGATCCACAACCGAAATCGCAAACGGTTGATAATGGAACTGTGCCAAACGCAGAAGACAGTGTAACCAAAACCGGCTTACCAGAAGGAACAACTGTTACATGGAAGACAGCGCCAGAAGTAAGTACCCCAGGAAGTCATCCAGGAGTAGCCTTAGTTCATTATCCAGATGGAACAGAAGATGAAGTCGAAGTACCAGTGACGGTAAAAGAACAAAAAGATACGTTCAATCCAACTGCTAAAGAGCCAAACCAAACTGTACGTCACAACGAAGTACCAGATCCAGAGAAAAGTATTAATACAAACGACTTACCAGCAGGAACAAACTATAGCTGGTCCGAACAACCAGATACAAGTAAACCAGGAAGTAAGACAGGCAAAGTATTAATCACATATCCAGATAATAGTACGGAAGAAGTGACGGTAACGGTAAACGTAACTCCGCAAAATGATGAATACAGCCCAACTGGTATTGCGCAAACTGTAGACAATGGACATGTGCCAAACGCAGAAGACAGTGTCAATAAAACCGGCTTACCAGAAGGCACAACCGTCACATGGAAAGAAACTCCAGTTGTGAACACACCAGGCAGTCATCCAGGAGTAGCATTAGTTCATTATCCAGATGGAACGGAAGATGAAGTTGAAGTCCCTGTCACAGTTAAGAAACAAAGTGACACGTTTAACCCAACGGCAAAAGAACCGAACCAAACGGTTCGTCACAACGAAGTACCAGATCCAGAGAAAAGTATTAATACAAACGACTTACCAGCAGGAACAAACTATAGCTGGTCCGAACAACCAGATACAAGTAAACCAGGAAGTAAGACAGGCAAAGTATTAATCACATATCCAGATAATAGTACGGAAGAAGTGACGGTAACGGTAAACGTAACTCCTCAAAATGATGAATACAGCCCAACTGGTATTGCGCAAACTGTAGACAATGGACATGTGCCAAACGCAGAAGACAGTGTCAATAAAACCGGCTTACCAGAAGGCACAACCGTCACATGGAAAGAAACTCCAGTTGTGAATACACCAGGAAGTCATCCAGGAGTAGCCTTAGTCCACTATCCAGATGGAACAGTAGACGAAGTCACAGTACCGATCACAGTTAAGAAACAAAGTGATACATACACACCAACTGCGAAACAACCAGGACAAACCGCAAAACA
>CAJNCG010000006.1 GCA_905221205.1 bacterium | reverse complement strand
ACACTTTTGGCCGATTTCATCCATTCTGCACCCTTTACCTCCTCAACTGCACAAAAAAGAGAGGACAAGCCTCTCTTTGGGTTATAATTCTGCAATTTGGTTTAGGTTTACTTCTGCAACTGTGTCATTACCAAACATAGAGATAATCATCTTCACTTTATTGTTATCAATCTCTGTAATCTTACCAGTATAATCTGCAAAAGCACCATCGATAATACGTACAGTTTGACCGACTTCAACATCGATGTCAAATTCTTGTACAGTTTGTCCCATAGAAACTAAGATATCACGAATTTCTTGTTCCAATAATGGTGTTGGTTTTGATCTGTTCCCGTGTGATCCGACAAATCCTGTAACGTTTGGTGTATTTCGAACAACAAACCAAGCTTCATCTGTCATCACCATTTCTACAAGAACATAACCTGGAAAGCGATTTTCTTCTACTTCTTTTCTCTTTCCATTTTTTTCAACTTGCACTGTTTGTGTTGGAATTTCAACACGTAAAATGTTATCCAACATATTATAGGTTTGCGCACGTTGTAATAGATTTTCTTTTACCTTATTTTCATAACCAGAATAAGTTTGTAAGACAAACCATCCTTTATCAAAACTATCCATGATACTTCCTTTCATAAATAGAAAACTTTTAGTGTGGTTAATGCCACTAGTCTTCTAAAAAATGTTAATAAATCGAATCAATCCTGAAACAATCAACTTGTCAAAAATATAAATAATCACAACAAAGAAAGCAGTGTATTCCATGATAGAACGAAAATCTCTCCAGCTTTCCTTGCGAGTTGGCCATGTTGTGTCTTTAAGAAGTCGAAAAATATCTCCAATAAAACGCATCGCTCTCTCCTATCTCGTTTCTCTGTGTGTAGTGTACTTGCCACAATGCTTACAAAATTTATTTACTTCTAGTCGTGTAGGCTTGGGGTTTCCGCTGATCTTGATTGAATAGTTTCTCGAACCACAAACCGCACAAGCTAGGCTTGCTTTTTTTAATGCCATAACGCCTCCATCCTATCTATTATAACAAGAAAGCTAGGCTTTGACAAGCATCTTAACGAAATAGATTGACTACCGAATCCCATATTGTTTGAGCCTTTTCCTTAATCTTCGCATCCGATATAGCACGACTAGCCTCATCTACTAGATTTTGAGCACGACTTTTAATATCAGATAGAGTATCATCCTTCTGATTAGTTTCATTGCTCTCTACCTTACTTGTATTAGCTGGTGCAATTCCATTTTGCTTATAGGCATTTTCAACTGTAAAGGTACTTCCTGGTGTATAAGGTAAAATGGTATTTGCAATATTCCTAAAGACATGGGCTGCACCGTTTGATGTAGAACCTGCTAGATAGTGATTTTCATCAGTGGTCGGAAAACCAAGCCAGTGGCTAATCACTACATCAGGTGTATAACCAATTACCCACTGGTCACTTGTGTATTCAGGATTGAAAACCGCTTCAGTTGTCCCAGTTTTCCCTGCCATGACATAGTCTGCAGGCGATGAACTAATACCAGTTCCATTTGTAAATGTCCCCAGCATCATACTGGTCATCTTATCAGCTACAGATTTATCAATCACCCTTTTTTGTGAATTTTTATGGCTTGCAATAACTTGTCCACTAGCATTTTCAATTCTACTAATAAAATGAGCTTCAGGCATTAAACCTTCATTGGCAAAGGCAGCATATGCTTGAGCCATTTGAAGAGGATTGGTTTCAACACCGCTTCCCAAGGCGACACCAAGAACACGGTCGACTTTTTCCATGTTGAGTCCAAACTTTTCGCCTGCTTCAAAAGCCTTATCAACACCCAAATCATTAACAGTAGCAACAGCAGGTAGATTAAGCGATTCTGCCAAGGCTTGATACATAGGAACTTCCCGACTCGTTTTAATCCCTGCATAGTTATCAACCTTATAGCTGTCATACTGCATGGTATGGTTATCCAACTGCTTGTTCAAAGCCCATCCTGCCTCAACTGCCGGCGTATAAACAACTAATGGCTTAATTGTAGAACCAGGGCTACGTTTTGATTGGGTTGCATAGTTGAAATTACGGAATCCAGTTTTATCATTGTCAGCAACTTGCCCGACAACCCCACGAACTCCTCCTGTTTTAGGTTCGAGAGCTACACTGCCTGATTGAGCAAATGTTCCATCCTCTGCCCTCGGAAATAGTGAGGTGTTTTCATAGACAACCTGCATATTTGCTTGGTAGTTTTGGTCCAGTTCTGTGTAAATGCGGTAGCCATTATTTACGATTTCTTCCTCTGTTAGATTATACTTAGAAACGGCTTCATTAACCACCGCGTCAAAATAGGAGGGGTAACGGTAATCTGAAATTTTTCCTTCATACTTATCTTGCAATTGCGAAGTCATATCAACTCCTGCAGCTTCGGTTTCTTGATTTTTATTAATATACCCCGCTGCAACCATATTTTGCAAAACAGTATCGCGACGATTGGTTGAATCCTCTATAGAATTCAAAGGATTATACAGTTCCGGACCCTTGAGCATCCCTGCCAGAGTCGCAGCTTGATCCAGACTCACTTCTAATGCAGAAACTCCAAAGTATTTCTTACTCGCATCTTCTACACCCCACACACCATTTCCAAAATAGGCATTGTTAAGGTACATGGTTAGAATTTGATCCTTGCTATATTTTTTAGTCAATTCTAAAGCCAAGAAAAATTCTTTCGCTTTTCTCTCAACAGTTTGATCCTGTGACAAATAGGCATTCTTAGCCAGCTGTTGGGTAATAGTAGAGCCACCACCTGAACGACCAGCAGTGATAATAGCTAAGAAGAAGCGTCCATAGTTAATCCCGTCGTTTTTATAGAAAGAACGGTCTTCTGTCGCAATAACAGCATTCTGCAAGTTTTTACTGATGTCAGTCAATTCAACGTAGGTTCCCTTTTGACCAGACAAGGCACCTGCCTCTTTTTCTTCACGGTCAAAAATGAGAGTCCGAGTTTTCAAGGCATTTTGCAAATCATTGACATTGGTTGACTTGGCTACAGCAAACAAATAGGTTCCAACTAGTAAGCCTGCGCTCAATCCTAGTATAATAACAATCTTTGTTAGATGATAGCGACGCCAGAATTTTCGAATTGGACCCACTTGAGCTAATTTTTTTCGATCACTGCGAGAGCGACGTAAGCTAGTCGAATCAGAATCCTCTAGTTCACTTGTTTCTTTTTTAAAAAGAGAAAGAAATTTCTCAAATAATTTATCTAATTTCATGCGTTTATTTTATCATCTTCATCATAGGAAGACAAGAATTTAGCTATTTCCTATCCAAATAGGGCTTTTTTTGTTACAATATCTGTATGAAATTCACATTTACATTACCCGCCTCTTTGCCTCAAATGACGGTGAAGCAATTACTAGAGGAGCAACTCCTCATCCCTAGAAAAATCCGTCATTTTTTGAGAATCAAGAAGCATATTTCGATAAATCAAGAAGAAGTTCACTGGAACGAGATGGTAAATCCTGGAGATGTTTGCCAGTTGACTTTTGACGAGGAAGATTATCCCAAAAAGATAATCCCTTGGGGCAACCCAGACTTAGTTCAGGAAGTTTATCAAGACCAACATCTCATTATCGTCAACAAACTTGAGAGTATGAAAACGCACGGCAATCAACCAAACGAAATTGCTCTTCTTAACCATGTCAGTGCCTACGTTGGCCAGACCTGTTATGTCGTCCATCGTCTGGACATGGAAACCAGCGGTTTAGTTCTCTTTGCTAAAAACCCTTTTATCCTGCCCATCCTCAATCGCTTATTGGAGAAAAAAGAGATTTATAGAGAATATTGGGCACTTGTTGATGGAAATATCAGAAGCAAAGAGCTTGTTTTCAGGGACAAAATCGGACGTGATCGCCATGATTGTAGAAAGCGAATAGTTGATGCCAAAAATGGGCAATATGCTGAAACTCATGTAAGCAGATTAAAGCAATTTCCAAACAAAACTTCCTTGGTTCGTTGCAAACTAAAAACCGGTCGAACCCATCAAATCCGTGTCCACCTTTCTCATCATAACTTCCCTATCCTAGGTGACCCTCTCTATAATAGTAAATCAAAATCAAGTCGACTTATGCTTCATGCCTTCCGACTTTCCTTTACTCATCCACTCACCTTAGAAAAATTGAGTTTTACTGCCCTCTCGAATACTTTTGAAACAGAATTAAAAAAGAATGGATGATTGTGTCATCTATTTTTCTATATAAAAAAGCAAGACCAGAGGCCTTGCTTTTTTATCAACTCAAGAATTATTTAGCGATTTTTGCGAAGTATTCAAGAGTACGAACAAGTTGTGCAGTGTATGACATTTCGTTGTCGTACCATGATACAACTTTAACCAATTGTTTACCGTCAACGTCAAGAACTTTAGTTTGAGTTGCGTCAAACAATGAACCATAAGACATACCTACGATATCTGAAGATACGATTGGATCTTCTGTGTAACCGTATGATTCGTTTGAAGCTGCTTTCATAGCTGCGTTCACTTCATCAACAGTAACGTTCTTTTCAAGAACTGCTACCAATTCAGTAACTGATCCAGTTGGAGTTGGAACGCGTTGTGCAGATCCGTCAAGTTTACCGTTCAATTCTGGGATTACAAGACCGATAGCTTTTGCAGCACCAGTTGAGTTAGGAACGATGTTTGCAGCACCAGCGCGAGCACGGCGAAGGTCACCACCACGGTGTGGTCCGTCAAGGATCATTTGGTCACCAGTGTAAGCGTGGATAGTAGTCATCAATCCTTCTACAACACCAAAGTTGTCTTGAAGAGCTTTAGCCATTGGAGCCAAACAGTTTGTAGTACATGAAGCACCTGAGATAACTGTTTCAGTACCATCAAGAACGTCATGGTTAGTGTTGAATACAACTGTTTTAACGTCGTTTCCACCAGGAGCAGTGATAACAACTTTCTTAGCACCACCAGCGTGCAAGTGTTTTTCAGCAGCTGCTTTCTTAGCAAAGAAACCAGTAGCTTCAAGAACGATTTCTACACCGTCGTTAGCCCAGTCGATTTGTTCTGGATCACGTTCAGCAGAAACTTTGATGAATTTACCGTTAACTTCAAATCCACCTTCTTTAACTTCAACAGTACCGTCGAAACGACCTTGAGTTGTGTCGTATTTCAACAAGTGTGCAAGCATAACTGGATCTGTAAGGTCGTTGATACGAGTAACTTCAACACCTTCTACGTTTTGGATACGACGGAAAGCAAGACGACCGATACGTCCGAAACCGTTAATACCAACTTTAACTACCATTAGTGATTTCCTCCTTATGAAAATCATGAAATTTTTATTGTGAAAAGAGTAACTTGAATCACTACAAATCACCTTTCAACAAACCTATTATATAACTATTTAAGTTTAATTGCAAGTACGGGCGTTGTTTTTTGTCTACACCTTACTTATTTTTCTTTCTTCTTTCAAAGCCTATACTGCTGTCTTTCTTTATCTACATAGTCATTTCCCACTTTTCTTTTGAGATAAAAATCTAAAATAGAAAGCTAAAATTTATTTTCGATACTCCAATTTCACAAAAAAGAGACAGGAAATTCCTGTCTCTAGGCTGATAAACGATTATTTACGGCGTCCTGGTCTTTCTTTGTAACCATAGTAAGAATCTTCGATGATTTCTTGCATGTGGTCAACCATTGGAAGACGTGGGTTAGCTGGTGAACATTGGTCTTCATAAGCAAGGAAGGCCAATTCACGAGAATGTTCTTTCCATTCTTTTTCATCGATTCCTTGTGCTTTGAAGTTCATTTGGATACCTACGCGCTCACCAAGTTCGTAGACAGCTTTTGCGTAAGATTCCACACCTTCTTCTGGAGTAGAAGCTGGAAGTCCAAGCATGCGTGCGATATCTTGGTATTTTTCATCTGCACGGTAGTAGTTGTACTTAGGCCATGTTGCTGTCTTAGCTGGACGTGTACCATTGTAGCGGATAACGTATGGAAGCAAGATAGCATTTGTACGACCGTGGATTGTGTGGAATTGCGCACCAATCTTGTGAGCCATTGAGTGAGAAATACCTAGGAAGGCATTGGCAAAGGCCATACCAGCGATTGTTGAAGCGTTGTGCATTTTCTCGCGTGAATGGAAGTCTGCATTCTTAACTGAGCTTTCAAGGTTTTCGAATACAAGTTTGATGGCTTGAAGTGCCAAACCGTCAGTGTAGTCGCTAGCCATTTGTGATACGTAAGCTTCAGTCGCGTGGGTCAATACGTCCATACCAGTATCAGCAGCTACAAATCCAGGAACTGTCAATACCAAAGCAGGGTCTACGATTGCCACAGTTGGTGTCAATGAGTAGTCAGCGATTGGGTATTTACGGTTGTTTGCTTTATCAGAGATAACGGCAAATGGTGTTACTTCAGATCCTGTACCAGATGTAGTTGGGATCGCGATGAATTTAGTCTTCTTACCAAGCAATGGGAACTTGAAGGCACGTTTACGGATATCCATGAATTTCTGAACAAGGTCACGGAAGTCCACTTCTGGTTGTTCGTAGAAGAGCCACATTACTTTAGCGGCATCCATTGGAGATCCACCACCGAGAGCGATAATTGTATCTGGTTTGAAGGCACGCATGATTTCAGTACCACGCTCAACTGTAGTGATATCTGGATCTGGTTCTACATCAGCGAAAATTTGGTAAACAACCTTATTGCGACGAAGGTCAAGTTGTTCGATGATACGATCAAGGAAACCAAGCTCTACCATGGCATGGTCAGTAACGATCATGACACGTTCAACGTCACGACATTTTTGAAGGTATTGAATTGAATCACGTTCAAAGTATGTTTTTGAAGGAAGTTTCATCCATTGCATGTTATTTCTCCGTCTTCCGACTTTTTTGATATTCAAGAGGTTAATGGCACTAACGTTATCCCCAACTGAGTTGCGTCCGTAAGAACCACATCCGAGTGTCAATGATGGCAAGAAGGCATTGTAAACGTCCCCGATACCACCGAAAGTAGAAGGTGAGTTACAGATAACACGAATAGCTTTAACAGCTTTACCAAATTCTTTAGTCAATTCTTCGTCAGCTGTATGGATGGCTGCTGAGTGTCCAAGACCGTTAAATTCAACCATTTGACGAGCTTTTGCAATACCATCTTCACGGCTTTCAGATTTCAAAACTGCGATAACTGGTGACAATTTTTCACGAGTCAATGGCTCATTTTCACCAACTTCTTTACATTCTGCAGCAAGAATGTTTGTTCCTTCTGGCACTGTAAATCCTGCTTGTTCTGCAATCCAAGTTGCTGGTTTACCAACGATGTCAGCGTTCAATTTCGCACCAGCACAGTTTTTACTGTTTGCTTTCACGCCGAAGCAGAACTCTTCAAGAAGTGCTTTTTCTTTCTTATTCACAAAGTAAGTGTGATAAGATTTGAACTCTGCTACAAATTCATCGTAAATTTCTTTATCAATGATAACCGCTTGTTCAGATGCACAGACCATACCGTTATCAAATGATTTAGACATGACGATATCGTGAGCTGCTTGGCGGATGTTTGCTGATTTTTCAACATAAGCTGGCACGTTTCCGGCACCTACCCCAAGAGCTGGTTTACCACATGAGTATGCAGCTTTAACCATGGCATTACCACCAGTTGCAAGAATTGTTGCAACACCTTCGTGGTTCATAAGGGCACTTGTTGCTTCCATAGATGGTTCAGTAATCCATTGCACACAGTTTTCAGGAGCACCAGCTGCGATAGCTGCATCGCGGACGATACGTGCTGCATGAGCAGATGATTCTTGTGCTGATGGATGGAAGGCAAAGACGATTGGGTTACGTGTCTTCAATGAAATCAAAGATTTAAAGATTGCTGTTGATGTTGGGTTTGTTGTAGGAGTAATACCACAGACAACACCAACCGGTTCAGCGATGAGAGTCAAACCTGTTACATCGTCTTCTTCGATAACACCAACTGTCTTAGTGTGGCGCATGTTGTTTACCACGTGTTCACAAGCAAACAAGTTCTTAGTTGCTTTATCTTCAAATACACCACGTCCTGTTTCTTCATAGGCGTGTAAAGCCAATTCTCCGTGGGCATCCAAAGCTGCCACTGATGCTTTAGCTACGATGTAGTCAACTTGCTCTTGATCCAATTTACGCATTTCTTCAAGGGCAACTAGAGCTTTTTGCACCAACCCATCGACATGCTTTTCAGCAGCGAGTTTCTTTTCCTCTGGTGTCATAGTTTTTTTATCAGCCATATTTTCCTCCATAGCTTTCAAGGATTTAATCCTTTGTTAATTTTTTCACAAGTTTATTATAACGCATTATTTCAACTTTGTAAACAGTTTCATAAACATTTCACAAAGAATTTTTAGTTCCTTGTGAAATGTTTCTCATTTTCTTTTCTTATCAGGTTTTTTCTTCAAAGTTTGTGAAACTTATTTCAAATATTTTTTATTTCACAAACTTATTTGGAAGAGGGACTTGGAAAGAAAGGGGATTTACAGGTAAGCGCTTACTTTATATTTCTAATAATACCTCCTTTGATAAGGAGGCTTTATTTTTGTTGAAAAACGCCTTGTTTAAAAGTCCCTTCATAAACGACTTCTTGTTCTGTTGTTAGTTTTCCTTTTCCTTCAGCTTGACCATTTACAAAATCACCTTCGTAGGTCCAGCCTTCTTTGGATTGAAAGGTACCTTTTCCGTTGAAGGCTCCATTGCTGAAACCACCTGTATATTGGTCTCCATTTTGGAAGGTAATGGTTCCTTGACCATTCATTTTACCACGGACAAGACTGCCGTCATAAACAATCGTTCCATTATCCAGTTTTAAGACACCTTTTCCGGGAATATTCAGAAAAAAGACGAGTACAGCACAGAAAACAATGGTAACTACTGCTAAAAGCTCTAAACGTGGACGAGTCAGATAGACACGATACTTGTCGTAAAAATTCTTAAGATTTTCCACCTTCACTCTCCTTTTCTAAACGTTCTAACCAAGCTTGACAACCCTCTTGAACACGCCGATAAGTTTCCTCAAAATCTCCTGTATACCAAGGATCTGAAACACTTTCAGATGCAAATGAGTAAATCTTATCTTGACAGTCTACTGGACACATCTGACGTAGGTCAGAAACATTTGAAGCGTCCATTCCGATAATATAATCAAAGGCTTCAAAATCTTCCTTACTAATCTGAAGCGATGTCTTGTTCTTGTCATAAGGAATCTCATACTGTTGAAAAATTCCCTGAGTTCCCTTATGAATCGGATTACCATGTTCCCAAGAGGACGTCGCTCTACTTTGGACTTCGTAGTTATCTGTCATTGATTTCATAACAAACTCGGCCATAGGGCTGCGGCAAATATTTCCTAGACAGACAAAGACTAGTTTTTTCATCCCATTTCCTTTCTTTTATAGAAAAACGGGAGTTCGTGATCCCGTCTTATTTTTCAATTGCGCCTTCTAGTGAAGCAGTTTCTTTCAGCGGTAATACTGTCTTGATAGCAGCTAGTTCAAAAGTCAAGTAAACTCCATCTACATCAAGAACAATCGTTCTCTTCTCAGTATCTACTTCATCAACTGTTCCGTAAAGTCCACCGATTGTAATAACTTCATAGCCTTTTTGTAGTTTATTTAAGCTTTCCATACGTTTTTGTGCTTGTTTCTTTTGAGAGCGTTGCATAAAGAACATCAAGCCCAACATCGCTACAAGCATGATTAAAAATGTATAATTTGGATTCATTTTCTTCTCCTTTGTCTTTTACATAGGACTACTATATCAAATTTCAGTTACTTTTACAAGGTTGTACCTTGCTTTTCTAGTAAGAAAAACCAGAGCTTGCGCCCTGATTTTTAGGATTATTTCAAGTTTTGAACGACTTTTACAAGATTTTCAACAGTAAAGCCATATTCTGCCAATACTTTTGGTGCTGGAGCAGAAGCTCCAAAGGTATCAATACCTAGAACGGCACCATCGAGACCAACATATTTGTACCAGTTTTGAGTTGCACCCATTTCGACTGCAACACGTCGGCGAACTGCATTTGGAAGAATTTCTTCCTTGTAAGCTGCATCTTGTTTATCAAAGACATCTGTAGATGGCATGCTGACTACGCGGACTTTTGCGCCTTGACTAGCCAATTCTTTGGCAGCTGAGACAGCAAGATTGACCTCTGAGCCTGTAGCAATCAAGATAGTATCAAAGTCTGCTGCATTTTCATAGACAACATAGGCACCTTTTGCAACCTTGTCAAAGTCTGTTCCTTCTTCGACAGTCAAGTTTTGACGTGTCAAGACAAGGGCGGTTGGGGTTTTCTCACTTGTCACTGCAAGGTACCAAGCTGCTTGAGTTTCACGCGCATCTGCTGGACGGAAAACATTTAGATTTGGCATAGCACGAAGACCTGCTAAGTGCTCAACGGGTTCGTGCGTTGGGCCATCTTCCCCAACTGCAATAGAATCGTGGGTAAAGACATAAGTCACAGGAAGTCCTTGCAAGGCTGACAAGCGGACAGCTGCCTTCACATAGTCAGAGAAGACGAAGAAAGTACCACCGTATACACGAAGTCCACCGTGAAGAGCCATCCCGTTCAAGATAGTTCCCATTGCAAATTCACGAACACCAAACTGAATATTACGGTTCAAGCGATTAGCGTCATCTTGAAGTCCATCAGTCTTGATATAAGTCATGTTTGAGTGAGCAAGGTCAGCTGATCCACCTAGGAAGGTTGGTAACTTAGTAGCTACAACGTTCAAGGCATCTTGGCTTGAATTACGAGTTGCTTGAGAGAAGCCATTTTCTAAGGCTGGGAAGTCTGCCGGAGTCACTTCAACTGGATCAAGTCCATCGATGATGGCTTCTACTTCTGCTGCTAGTTCTGGATGAGCTTCTTTATAATCTGCAACTAATTTTGTCCAAGCTCGATAAGCTGATGCTCCACGGTCTGCAACATGTTCTTTGAAATCAGCATAAACTTCAGCTGGAATTTCAAATGGTTCATAGTCCCAACCGAGCGCTCGGCGAGTAGCCGCAGTTTCATCTGCTCCAAGAGGGGCACCGTGTACAGCATTAGTTCCTTGTTTGTTTGGAGAACCGTATCCAATAACCGTCTTCACTTCAATCAAAGATGGTTTACCTGAAGCTTTAGCTGTTTCGATAGCAGCATGGATAGCTTCTAAGTCTGTTCCATCTTCAACCAAGGCTGTATGCCAACCGTAGGCATTGTAACGGTCACGAACGCTTTCAGTGAAGGAATCCTTTGTCTCACCATCCAAGTTGATGTCATTTGAATCATAAAGAACAACCAACTTATCCAATTTTTGCAAGCCTGCGTATGAAGCCGCCTCGCTTGAGACACCTTCCATCAAGTCTCCGTCTCCACAGATAACGTAAGTATAGTGGTCAAAGATGTTGTAGCCTTCTCGGTTATATTTGGCTGCCAAGAAACGTTCTGCTTGGGCAAAACCAGTGGCAGTCGAAATCCCTTGCCCTAGAGGTCCAGTAGTAGCATCAATACCTGCTGTATGGCCAAATTCTGGGTGACCAGGTGTTTTTGAACCCCATTGACGGAAGCTCTTAATCTCATCCATGCTGACATCTTCAAAACCAGAAAGGTGAAGAAGGGCATAAAGAAGCATTGAACCATGACCTGCTGACAGAATAAAGCGGTCGCGGTTGATCCAGTTTGGTTGTGCTGGATTGATACGAAGTTGTTTTGTAAAGAGGCTATAAGCCATCGGAGCTGCTCCCATAACCACACCTGGGTGACCTGAGTTGGCTTTGTTGATAGCGTCAATACCTAGGAAACGGATTGCATTAACAGATAGATTTGACATAGAATTTCCTTTCTATTTGAGGTGATTATTGGATCACACATTCTATTTTACTATTATATGAAAAAATACATAGAATAGCAATAAATCAATTCGACTCTAGATAAGTCTCATGATTTCTACCCTCTGGTCGCCTGATAGTAGGGAAGTAAGCGTTCATATGCTTCTTCCAATTTTTCTAAAATTGCTTCTAATGATTGATTTTCAATAAAAGAAACATCTGCTTTAACTAATACTTTTCGGATTTCTTGACTTCCTACCTTCTCGACTAAAACCTGACGATTTTCTTCGTTCGCATCCCATCTTTGACTTTGACCATCTGAGTAGGCTAGATAATAAATTCCTTCTACCACTGGAACTTCTAATACCTTGGCTTGTTGCTCTAAGGTTTGCTCATCTTTCTTGCGCTCTATGAAACTGACTTCCAAAGAAATTCCAAAGTCAGCAGGTGTTCCATACAAACGAAGAGCCATCATAGGTTCTGTCACTTTTCCCTCACGCTGTAGATAAACCCATAAGTGTGGTCTCAAACGCTGCGCTTGGTTCATCCACTGACTTGTCTGTTGGAGTTGCCATTCTGGATGACTTATCTGAAATGCTTTAGCCAGTTCTGTAAAGGCTTTTCGAGCCTCTTGACCTTTATGGCGGAATTCCAGCATTTTCTCTCGTTCTTCCCCAGCTTTATCTGGATTACGGTACTGCAAACCTGCAAAGTCTAGATAGTCTCTTATCTTATTCAACATCCGTTTAACCTCCTCTAACTAGCAAAAAATCAGGATAAACCTGATTTTACTTATTCTGTATCTACAACGACATAGCGATTTGGCTCATCACCTTCAGAGTAACTAGTCACGCCATCCATACGTGAAATAATACGGTGGATAATCTTGCGTTCGCTATTTGACATAGGATCTGTTTGATGGCTACGGCCCTCTTCTAAAACACGAGTCGCCAATTTTTGAGCGTATGTTTGCAAGACTTCTGCACGGTGTTCAACGTAATCATTGACATTGATAGTGATGTAGAAGGTTCTTGAATAGCGGTTGTACAGATAATTTTGAGCCAATAGTTGCAAGGCCTTCAAGACTTTACCATGATAACCGATGATACGACCTGGCTCATTAGTATCAATTTGTAGATTGATGCTACGACGGTTATAGTCATTTGAAATCGTCGCCTCAACGTCCATATCATCAATAATCGTTTGAACATAAGTCGTTACTTCCGTAGCTACTTGTTCAATATCAAAGCTCGGTTCCACCTTTAAGCCCAAATCTTCTAATTCTTGACTTTCAATTTGTTCAGCTTGATTCTCAACAATAGGAGTTTCTACTTCCTCCCCGAAACCAGCTTCTTCAAGTTGTAATTCATTTAAAATCTCAATATGCCCAGTTTCTTCCAAAATAGTGCTGGCATGTTTTTCATTTTTCAAGATTTCAGCCTTGACTTCATCAGAAACCCCTTGGCCTTCTTCTTCAATCTTTTTAATTGCCTCTACAACATGTCCCAAATCAACGGTTGCTTCACTGACTGTTTTGACCGGTTCATTTTGTTCATTAATTTCTTTGGGAACACCCTTGACAGCCTGCTGATTAGCTTTAATGACCGTTGTTTCACTAATAGCTTCAATATCAACTTGAGCTGGTTTTTTACCAAACAAACCAAGAAATCCATTTTTTTCACGAGAAATGACTTTGATATGAGCCTTCAGTCTTGGGATATCTAATTCTTTCAATCCTTTCTGGATTGCTTCTTCAACAGTTGAACCTGTAAATACTACCATTACCAGATTCCTCCTTATTATTTCGTTTTCTGAGCCTTTTTCTTGGCTTTTCTTTTTCTATTTTCCAAATCTTTTTGTGCCTGTACTACGGCCTCGCGCTCTGCGATAATCTTGAATGGATTATTCAGGAAATAGGTTTGCAAGACTTGATAAGCATTGGACACTGCCCAGTAGAGAGCGACTCCGCTCGGAGCATAAACCCCAAAGATAAAGATTAAGACTGGAATCCCATACATCATCGCAGTCGTAGCTCCATTACGCTCAGACAAGGCTTTATTGGACAACCAAGTACTTAAAAAGGTGAATACTGCTGCTAAAATCGGAAGCACAAGTGTTGTATCCACACCACCAAGATTAATCCATAAGAAATGACCTGTCTTCAAAAAGTCAACCCTTGATAGGGCTTGGAACAAGGCCAAGATAAGCGGCATCTGAATCAAAATCGGCCAAAGAGAATCCGACTGTCTGACACCCATCTCTTTAAAGACTTTACGCATTTCCTGCTCTAGCTTGGTTCTGCTTTCCATATCTCGACCTGGATATTGTTCTCGCAGTGCCTTAATGCGTGGTTGAGCTTCCTGCATTTTTCTAGACGCTACCATTTGCACTTGAAAGACTGGCAAAAGCACTGTACGAATCAAGATTGTAAAGAGAATAATCCCCACTCCGATACTAATATCAAATGATAAAAAGCGAATGACTTCTGCAAAGAAGTAAACCAATTTACTCCAAAAATCAGTCGAATCTGCCGTAATATCACTAGTTGTCCCATTTGTCGCACAGGCTGTCATAATCAATAAAGACAGTCCTAGCAAACTAGTCAACTGTATTTTCTTTTTCACTCCCATTTCCTTCCTGGTAAATCTTTGATAATTTTAATACGTGGAGTAGATTTTTCTCCATCTCTGCGTATCCCAAGGTTTCAACCCCTTT
The DNA here is from genome assembly GCA_905221205.1 of bacterium. Classification (GTDB taxonomy): domain Bacteria; phylum Bacillota; class Bacilli; order Lactobacillales; family Streptococcaceae; genus Streptococcus. The sequence continues at coordinate 22,635 of CAJNCG010000006.1, read as the reverse complement.
TCGAGCAATGACAACAAAGTCGACATCTTCTACCAGACTCCCTTTTGCATTCTGAATAATATGTCTGATTCGTCGCTTGATTTGATTTCTAGTGACTGCATTCCCCAGTTTTTTGCTAACTGATAGACCTACTCGAAAATGGTTTTTCTGGTTTTCTAATTGGTAGACAACAAATTTGCGATTGGCAAAGCTTGTCCCCTTCTTGAAAATCGCCTTAAAATCTTTCTCTCTTTTTACACGAAAGTTTTTCTTCAAAACTCAACTCCATCTATTAAATTACTACTATTATACCATATTTTTCAAAAAAGCCAATCATAGCAAGGTTTTGGACAATTTCATCAGAAAAAGAAGCTGGAAAAATCACTTTTCCAACTCCTTGTACGGAATATTTTTTCTGATTTTTGTTATTTTTTCAAGCGTTCAACGTCACGGGCAATGACTAATTCTTCATCTGTTGGAATAACCAAGACACGGATTTTCGCTGCCTCTGTTGAGATGTCTCCTGTCACACCAAAGACGTTCTTTTCATCATCAACATCACAACCAAACCAAGAAATTCCTGAGATAACATCCTTACGTACAGCAGCTGCATTTTCTCCGATACCTGCTGTGAAGATAATAGCATCTGCTCCATTTAGGACTGCAAGGTATTGACCGATATGTTTTTGAATGCGATCAACATACATTTCATAGGCCAAAGTGGCATCGTGGTCCCCTTCTTCCATAGCAGCAATCACATCACGCATATCACTAGATTTACCTGAAACACCCATAAGCCCTGATTCACGATTAAGGACGCGACTAATGTCTTCAGGTGTGTTAAAGTCCTCTGTATATTGCATTAAGTAAGGAATGATAGCTGGGTCAACATCCCCTGTACGAGTTCCCATCATCACACCACCAAGTGGAGTGAAGCCCATTGAAGTATCGACAGATTGACCACCCTTAACAGCTGTAATAGATGCACCATTACCAATGTGGCAAGTAATCAATTTCAAGTCTTCTAATGGACGTCCCAAAAGTTTTGCTGCTTCTCCTGCTACAAACTGGTGACTTGTACCGTGGGCACCGTATTTACGAACCTTGTTTTCTGTGTAATATTTTGTTGGTAGAGGGTAGCGATAAGCTTTCTCTGGCATACTTGTGTGGAATGAAGTATCAAAAACAACTACACTGGTAATGTCTGGCAACAATTCCTTGAAAGCGCGAACACCTGCTGCATTAGCTGGATTGTGGAGAGGAGCCAACAAGCTCAACTCTTCAACTTTTTCTAAAACATCCCCTTCAACAACTGTTGATTCTTTGAAATATTCTCCACCGGCCACAACACGGTGGCCAACACCTGTAATCTCATCGTAAGCCTTGATAATATCGAAACGAATCAAGTCATCCAATAAGATTTTAACAGCTTGTGTATGATTTTCGATATCCAAGATTTGTTGTTCAGAACGGCCATCAAATTTTACAGTTGAAATCGAATCTTTCAAACCGATACGTTCAATCAAGCCTTTCGCCAATACTTTTTCTTCTGGCATTAAGTATAATTGCCATTTTAAACTTGAACTTCCTGCATTGATTGCAATTGTTTTTGTCATAACAAGACTCCTCTTTTAAGCGTTTTCATCTATTATAACAAAATCTATTTTATATTTCAGTACCTTGAGTCCATTTTTGAAAATTTTCTTTAAATTTTATTAAAACACTTGCATCTTGCAGGCTAGCAAGTGGATAAACAAAGGGTTCTACTGCTATTTCACTTTTCTTCTGTAGGATAAAAATAGTCTTAGATTGTTTGGCATTAGCAAAGAGATTTTCAGGCAGACTGATCATGGCAACTAGATTCGCCTCCTCTTTCAACCAGCCTTTCAATAAATCACTTTGAGGACTGGTCAACAAATCACTCGGAGCGAGAAAAATAGCATATCCATCTGACTTGAGATACTTAAGTCCTTGTTCCATGAGCAAGTGATGGGCATAGGTATGTTCTTGTCTAGAAGCAACTTGATGACGCGACGCAACGGCATCATCAGGATAATATCCAACAGGCAAATCGCTGATGACCACATCGCTTTCTTTGAGCATTTGTGGACGAACGGAATCTCCTTGGACAAAGCCAGCCTGCAAACCAATCACATCTGCCATGCTAGCTGCCAAATCAATCAGCAAATCATCCACTTCCATTCCCAAATAATCCACCTTTTTATCAAGCGAGGTCAAGAAAATAGCGCCCAAAATTCCCATCCCAGAACCCATTTCGAGGATAGTAATTTCATCCTCTTTAAACAACTCTTCCACGATAAACACCAAAAGTAAAGCAATGGCGTCCGGCGTAAACTGGTGATTGGCCTGTAAAGGCTCCGTTTGTCCTGCCTTCATCAAGAGAAACTGGTAGGTCTTGAGCCACTCTTCTTTGCGAAGCGCTAAGCGCTTAAGGGCATGATTGTTCTCCTTGACCTGATTTAGCTCAGTCTCACCATCCAGATAGATGCTGTTTTGCTCCACCAAGGCGTCGTAAAAGTTGGTCGCTAAATCACTTTGGATGACTTGGACATTCTCTAGTAAATACGTATAAGCTTGTTCAATTTTTTCAAAATCCATATTCCTATCTTATCAAATTTCCCTTCTTTTTTCCATCCTTATAGAAAAATCACTCCCTGACTAGGCGAGTGATTTTAGGGCTACAGTAAAAAAGAGTTCTGAGTAATTTCCTTGAAACAGATCTTCAGCGCTATAGAGAATCTGACTATGCACAGATGAAAAACCAAACTGGGCTAGCTTGTTTTCCAGTTCACCTAAATCAAATCCATGATGGTTAGCTTCCGTCTTGGTAAAATCGGCAATAAGGAGTCGCCCATCTTTCCTCAAATGTTGATGAAACAGTGAGAGAGCTGCATCCACATCAGGCATATGATGAAGAACCCGACAAACAACAATGAGATCAAACTCTTGCTTCAAGGGACTTTTCAATAAATCTTGTTCCAAAAACTGGATATTCTTGATGTCTTGCTGCTCCGCTTTCAAACGAGCTTGCTCCAGCATTTTCTCAGAAATGTCTACAAGAGTGACAGATTTAGCCTGCTTGGCTAGGGGCAAGGTTAACAGACCCGTCCCTCCGCCGAAATCCAAAATTTCTTTGTCTGATAGAAAATCAATCTGTTTCTCAACTGCTTGACAAACCAAGTTTGCAAGAAAGATATTTTTAGGGGAATCGAAAGTTTCTGCTTTGTGGTTAAAATCATGTTTCATATTTTTAGTTTAGCACAAAGTAGTTGAATTGACTAGGAATTCTCTTTCTTTTCCGCTTGATTACTTGAATCAGTCACTACCTTTTCCTTTTTACCCGTTTTCTCTTCTTTGATTTTGACTGAAGGAAATAGGAACTCATATTGACTCTTAGGCGTACGAACCGTCGTCACCAAGCCAGTTTTCTTGTTTTGATAGCTTACCTGACCTAGATTAAAGACCTGCTCCCCACTTTCTTTCTCAGCTTTATCCTTGGTTCGCTTAGCCATAGCAAAAGCGATTAACTTTTCTTTATTCAAAGCATAGTCTTTATAGTAGGCGACTTGTCGGTTCAAGTAAAATTGTAACAAAAGGCTAAAAATGGCTGCCATGGTGACTGCATAGAGGAGAACTCCTGCCTTAACTTTTTGCTTTTTCCACACGATAAATGAACTCCCTTTCTAAGCCTTTTTGAAACTGGAAACGAAAACGAACCACTTGATTGTCCTCTGTAATCTGAGCTGATTTAAGACCATAAACCATAGGCTGATAACCCCGTCCACCGGCATCGGTTTTCCGAAAATCGTCCGATTTAGACTTGCCTATCGCAATTTCCTTGCCATCCTGCTTCATATAAATGCGGTTGCCTTCCACTTTTTCAAACTGCGAACGGTCTAATTCTGCCTCCAGCTGGTCCACAAACAAGAGCCACTCTTTTTGCTCGCTTTGCTGCTGGTAACGAACTTCTGAAATGAGGAGCTGACTCATGGCTTGAAAGAGGAGCAAACTTCCACTGATGACAATGAGGGCAATCAGGGATTCTAACAAGGTGAAAGCCTTGATTTTATGGCTCTTTGATAGCCAACAACTGTTCTGAACCATGATAAACCTCCAATCCCTTTTCACTAGAAAACACCTGAATCTCAACTCCGTTGATGTTCAACTGATTTTGACCTGTCTGCAGGGCCATCTTAGCTACACGCACAACTTCTTCTTTCTGCAAGATTTTTGCTTCTTCCTGCCTATTTTTCTGAATTTGTCCCAAAAGAAGAGTCGCAATGCTGGCAAAGATAGCTAGAGCTACTACTGCTTCTAGTAAAATCACTGCCCTAATTTTTTGTTTCCTTAATGCGTTTAATTTTTCCATTTCCTAGATATAATTGATAGCGAATTGCTCCTTTACTGGTCTGAAATTCAACCTTAGCTAGGGACGAATTGCCCCCAGCTCGATCAAATGTAATACTTTGGCCTGATGGTGCTTGAATGCCTTTAGGAACTGTCAACTTTTGACTGCCGTTACTGATAGTCTGCCCATCTAAGTTTAGACTAGTCTTTTGCTGACTGGCTACACTGCGTTTTTGGGTTCCCCGATAGAGTTCTTCAAACTCCATAAAGAAAATCTGCTCCTCTACCGCCTCAAAAGTGGACTGGACAGAACCGGACAAGCCCAAGGCAATCATACTTACAAGTCCCAAAGCTAGAAGACTTTCCAGCATGGTAAAGGCCTTAATCTGCAACAGTTTGACTGGTATTTTGTTTAGCATGGTATTCTTTATAAGCTTTAGCCTGCTCTTCCGTGATTCGCCCATCCGCTTGTAACTTGCTTAGGCTAGCATCTTCATTTTTATCCAAGCTATAAAGCTCTGCCTGGCTTTCCACAACCTTAACAACAGCAGCTTTTCCTTTGTCATTGACCGCCTCTTTTTGCTTGGTCAAATTAGGTACAAAGAGCAAGAGAAGCACGCTGATGATTAAAAGGACCACTAACATCTCTACCAGTGTGAAAGCTTTAACCTTAGCTTTTTTCAAGAATGTCATCATTTTTTTCATTTTAAAAATTTACCTCCATATTTTGATACATGGGCATTAGCATTGCCGCATAAAGTAAAACTATAATCAGAGCCACAAAGATAAAGACCAGTGGCTGTACTAAGTTCATGGTGCGGTTGACTCGAGTAAAAAAGGCTTCCCAAGTTTTTTCAGCATAGATTTCCAACTCACTACCCAGCTTGGACTTGACTTCCCCATACTCGATGATGAGATTCAACTCCTTTTTAAAGAAAGGATAGGTTGCTATAGTTTGAGAAAATTCCCGACCATTTTGTAGGGCTTGAGCCAGGTCTTGACCGATTTCTTTAAAGAGCTGGGAACCTTGTTCCTGCATCATCTGAAATATCTGCGTCAACTCCATCCCCTGTGAAATCATATTACCCCACTCACGCGCATAATAAGCTGTCAGATAGGTCTGCACAAAAATTCCAAAGAAGGGAATGCGTGCCAAGATAGAAAAGACGCGCATCTTCGAACTTCTTTTATAAAAAGTGAGTGATAAAAGGACACCTACTGAAACAAATCCTACCATTCCTAGAAAAATTTGTGGCAGATTGCCGATAATTTGGGTGGCAATATTGCTACTATCCAGTTGTGGTAGTAGATAGTTCCGTAACCCCAGCATGATTAAGAGAAGAAACCCCAGTAAAATCAAGGGATAGGTCGCTACTTCAATTAACTTTTTCTTGACCTTGGCCAGATTGTCCAGATATTCTTCTATCTTTCCCAAACTCAGGTGGAGATTTCCATGGACTTCAGATAGAGATAACTGAGTGACAATGGCACTTGAAAAGCCCAAACTTTCCATCATTTCTGAGAATGATTTCCCCTGAGATAAGCCCGCACGCATCTGGCTCACACACTGCTTGTCCAACAAGGCACTCCTATCTAGAAAGGAGATAGTCTCTACCAGATGAAAACCGCTGGAAAAGAGATTGTTAAACAAAGTGATGATATTTTTTTGCTTAGCTGTAGCTAATTTTTTCCGTTTCAGCCTGAAGACTTGTGATATGTCCATCTTTAAGAAGCTGGTCAATCTGCGTATTCCAGCTAGTTGGCTGGTGTTCTTGATAGTCTTTGTTTGCAAAGTCAACGATTCCTCCTCCCCCGATTAATCTCTGGTAGCAGACTCCTTGCAGAACGACTGCCAATTCCTCCTCACTCACACCCAACTCCAGTAGGCGCTCATAAACACCTCGGATACTCTTGGCGTGAATGGTTGAAAAGACTGTCGCACCTGTCAAACTGGCTCTGACCACTGCACGCGCCGTTTCGCTATCCCGAATTTCTCCGATAATTAAGAGATCTGGTCGATGACGCAAGGAAAGTTTGATGAGATTTTCATAGGTTAGTCCAATCGCCTCATTCAACTGCAACTGTAGCATATCCTCTTGTTTGATTTCTACCGGATCTTCAATGGACATGACTTGTTGTCCCTTAAAAAGAGACTTGGCTAATTCGTGCATCAAGGTCGTCTTACCACTGCCGACTGGACCAGCAAAAAGATAGAGTCCCCGTTGCCCGTACTGTTTGCCCAATTCTTCAATATCCTGAAACCAAAAATGCAAATCCTGCTCCTCATCGTGCAACAAGCGAATAACTAAACTCTCGTGCCCTCGATAATCGCCAACGGTAGACAAACGTAGGGACGCCATCTTCTGGTCATATTCATAATCACAGGAACCAAGCTGACTACGTCGCTTTTCTCCAACATTCATACCTGCCACAAACTTGAAATGACTGATGACGGCCGCAAACTTTTCAAAATCATAGCAACCGATTTTACAACGCTCGTCTCCTATCCTCATATGAAGCTCATAGGCGTCTAACTTAGGGACAAAATAAATATCCTGCGCCCCTTTTTTCCGAGCCGAACGAATGATTTCTTGTGCAATTTCTTGAACCATACTTACCTCCTCACCTATACTATTCGCAAAGAGTTGGAAAAAATAAAAAAGCAACTCCAAAAAGTTACTTTTTCTCTATTTTAATTTCATACGGCAAGAACGGTGCCTCTCCTGACCAGTTTGTTTTTCATAGCCTGGGCGTAGTTTTTCATCTGGAATAACCTGCTCGTCCTGCAAAAGAGCCAAAGAATGGTATTGTTGTAAATACTCATCACATTCGTCGCACCAGCGTTGGTCTTTTGGATCCCAAAAAATGGTCATCAAGTCGCTTCTACTTTTATAAAGAGGGGATTCCTTTTCCAATCTAAACCAGCAAGTTTTGTAGTATTTGAGAGCATCATAATACTGATCAAATTTCTTACTTGCTACTATATCTTCTTCCCAACCTTCTAAGAACCACCAAGGTTCAAAATCTCCGTACATTTCTATAACACGATACATATTCATTCATTTCCTTTGTATCGTATATTATAACTAATTCCGATAAACAAGGAAAGAAATATGCTCATTTCTTAATTTTCAGATAAAAAATTCAGCCATCTGATGGATGACTGAATTTCTATTTGCTTATGTACAAAAATCTTTTTACTACTTAGGCTTCTGAGATATCGTTTTCGATAATGACCTTAATGGCATGGTGATCTGCTGCCTTACCGAAGACTTCATAGGCTTTTTCAATTTCACTTAGTTTGAAATAATGAGTTACCAATTTTTCTGGTTCAATTTTATGACTTTCTAGTGCTTTCAACAATTGTGGAGTGGTATTTGTAGATACCAAACCAGTTGTTACATTGATGTTGCGGATCCAAAGTTTGTCCAAATCGAATTCAACTGGTTTACCATGTACACCACAGTTGGCAACAGTTCCATCTACACCGATAATCTTTTGACAGAAATCAAATGTTGCAGGAATACCAACAGCTTCGATAGCGACATCTACACCACGCCCATCTGTCAAATCATAAATTTCTTTAATAGCTTTTTCAGGGTCTGAGGAATTAACCTTATGAGTCGCACCGAATGATAAAGCAGTTTCCAAGCGGTTATCGTCTAAGTCCACCATAATCAATTTAGCTGGTGAATAGAATTGAGCTGTTAAAAGAGCAGCCAATCCAACTGGACCTGAACCAATAATGGCTACACTACAACCAGGTTCTACCTTCCCTTTTAAGACACCAATTTCATATCCAGTAGGCAGAATGTCTGATAGCATAACCAAAGCTTCATCCGACAAGTCTTCTGGAGTGTGGTAAAGAGTGTTATCTGCATGAGGGACACGTAAATATTCCGCCTGCATACCATCAATCAAGTGACCGAAAATCCAGCCCCCTTCGTCTTCACAGTGGGCATAAATTCCTTTTTTACAGTAGTAGCATTTACCACAGGCACAGACACAAGAAATCAAAACCTTGTCGCCTTTTTTGAAGTTAGACACTCCTTCTCCAACTTCTTCAACAATCCCAATTCCTTCGTGACCAAGAATGGTACCACTTTGGCAAGCAGGAACATCCCCTTTGATAATATGGAGGTCTGTTCCACAAATAGTGGTTTTTACGATACGCACAATAGCGTCTGTTGGCTTGCGAATAACTGGTTTGTCTACATCAACAAAAGAAGCAAGTCCTGGTTTAACATAAGTATAGGCTTTCATAAAGCACTCCTCCTTTTTTATTTGTACTATTTATAATATAATTGTAAGCCTTTTCATTTGTTTATTCAAGTTCCTTTGTGATTTTTTTAACTTTTTTATTTACCGGTAAAGTACCATACATAAAAAAGCAGAAGCTAGTCTCTAACTTCTGCTTTCTTTCTTATGCTTGATAACGTTTCACACCATCTAGATAGGTTGCTACCAATTCCAAATCTTTATCTAATACGATAAAGTCAGCGTCGTAGCCTTCACGGATTTGGCCACAGACATCATCGATATGAACAGATTTTGCTGGGTTGAGACTGGCCATCATGACTGCTTCATGCGGATTCGCAATTCCCCATTCGACCACATTCTTCAAACCATCTTTGAGTTTGAGGATAGAACCTGCCAAATTGCCTGTAGATTTAAGGCGTGCAGTTCCATTGGCAACCACTACTGGGAATTCTCCCAACATGTAGTCACCGTCTTCCAAGCCACCAGCTGTCATACAGTCTGTGATAAGGGCAATGTTTTCAGTTCCTTTTTGTTTAAGCAAGATATCACAGGCCTTTGGATCTACGTGGTGACCATCACAAATTAATTCTGCGTAAGTATGTGGCAATTCATACATGGCTCCAACCATCCCGAGTTCACGGTGAGTCAACCCACGCATGCCATTGTAGGCATGTACCCAAACGCTCGCTCCAGCATCGACTGCTTTTTTGGCTTCATCAAAAGTCGCATTTGAATGTCCAAGAGCAACTGTTACGCCTTCTCCAGTGATAGTCCGTACAAAGTCTTCTACACCTTCACGTTCTGGCGCAAGGGCAATTTTATTAAGCAAACCATTTGCTGCTTTTTGCCAAGTACGAAACTCATCCATACGAGGATCTTTCATGTAGGCAGGGTTTTGAGCCCCCTTGTATTTCTCTGTGAAATAAGGCCCCTCAAAGTAAATACCACGAATCTTGGCTCCACTTGCTTCCTGATAACGAGCACCGATATTTTCAGTTACCGCAAGCAATTGTTCATAAGATGAGGTCAAAGTGGTTGGCAAGAAACTGGTAACACCCGTGCTAAGCAATCCTTCACTCATGGTATGAAGGGTTCCTTCGATGTTATTATCCATGACATCCACACCGCCAAATCCATGAATGTGAGTATCTACAAGTCCTGGGGCAATGCTATAACCTGTATAGTCGATCACCTCAGCGCCTTCAGGAATCTGTTCTACATGTTTGCCAAACTTGCCATCCACAAGTTCCAAGTAACCACCACGACGAACCCCGTGTGGGTAGAAAAATTGATCCGCTTTAATATAGTTAGGCATAATGTTAACCTCCTTAAAAGATTGATTCTACAATTTATTATGTCAATTACATTATAAACCTTTCTTTTTTATTTGTAAATGGTATAGACCTATTTTCTAGAGATATTTTAAAAGAGTTGGATTTCTCCAACTCTTCTCTTTTTAATACAAGTTATTTTGATTTGACTGGTTTATCTTGAGCTGTTTGCAAAGCTGTAGCAATGGTATCTGCATACAATTTTGCTCCCGCTTCAATTTTACTATTGTCACTACCGAAGTGAACCTGGTCTGTTCCTGTCCAAATTTCTGGATGTTCCTTAGCAACTTGATTCCAATCAGCAATGGTAATATAAGGTGTCTTCTCTGCCAATTCTCTCATGTAGGCAGCAGCCTTCTCAACGATGGCATAGGTCTCTTTTGTCTTATCTCCCTCATAAGGAGTCACCAAAACCATATGGTGGCCCTTAGGAAGATTTTTCACGATACTATCCCAGTCTTCCTTGTAATTTTCAGGATTATTTACCCCAGTCGCAATGACAACCATCTTAGGTAAAAATTTATTCTGGCTATTGTTTAGCATGATTTCATTGGCAGTCTTGGTTGTTCTGCTGACCTGTGCATTAATCTGTGCTCCAGGAAGAGCTGTCTGTAGAGCTGTATTGGCCCTTAGAGCCACTGAGTCACCAATTAGCATAGTACCATCAGCAATTCCCAGACTGTTTGCATCTGCCCGTTCTGCCATCAACTTGGTCTGGCCAATATTTGTCGCGGCTTGCTTCAAACCATTGACAGTTAAATCTGTCTCAAATGCTCCGACTTGTGGTGCCAACAAGGTCACTAAGAAGACAATGAAGGTCAAAATACCTGTGCTTGCTGCAAGGATTGTGTGAATATGAGGCAGGGGACGAAGGGTTTGTATAATAGGTGTGTTCTTTCCTGCGATCCAAGGTTCCAACACATAAAATGACAGACTGGCAAATCCATAAGAAAAAATCAAAGTCAGTAACACAGCAAAAAGATTTGATGTCAACTGTGAAAAAATGATATAGAAAGGCCAATGGAAGAGATAAACCGCATAGCTAGTATCTGCTAAAAAGCTAATAATCTTTGGCTCCTGCACGTTAGGAGTCTTTTCATGCAAGACACGCGCCGCCAGAATCATAGCAAGGGCTGCAAGACTGGCAAGCAAGAAGCCCATAAGATAGGCAAAGAGATAGGTAAATTTGACAAAGAAGGTCAAAATGAGTAAAAAGCCAAAACCTCCCCCAAAAACTAAAAGGGTCTTGCGTAAATCCCAGATTTTATCCAATTGCTTAACTAGGGAAGTCGTCTGACGAACGCCTACGATAGTTGCTAACACACTTCCCAAAAAGAATGGATAGACATGAGTTAAACTGGAGAAGTAAACAGAGGAATAAGAGGTTACTAGAAAACTACCAATAAACATGGAGAAGAAACTAATCAAGAAGGCAGCAGCTGACAAGAGAAAAACCATCCCTCTCAACTGACCATTTGATCTAGACTGTTTCGATAAGAACCAAACTGCCAATCCCCAAAGAATATAGTAGTGCACCTCAACAGCCAAGCTCCAATTATGAACAAACAAATGTGGAATGAACTGAGATTCATAACTCCCACCTGTTAGGAGTTCATAGAAGTTGGTCATGAAGCCTAAGACACCTGCAATCTGACCGCCAATTCCAGCCACATAATCTTGGCGAACTAGAAAAGTAAAAGGCATGGTCACCAAGACCATCAAAACCACAGGTGGCACAATCCGATAAAAACGTCTCCTAAAAAATCCTATCAAGTCAATCTCATGATTTTTAGAAAATTCTTCGATGAGTAAAGCCGTAATCAGGAAGCCTGAAAATGTGAAAAAGACATCTACCCCGAAAAATCCTCCAGGAAAGATGGTCTGAAAGAAATGATATAAGAGTACCAAAAGTAAACCTGTAATCCTAATCAAGGAAAACCATTTAATGCGCATACGAGTTTATTCTCCCTTTCATTATACACTTTATTCTATCAAAAAAAGAAGAAAAATCCTAAGAGAAAACTTAGGATTTTTAGCTTATATCAATTCCATTTTAGAAATTGCGTCCTGACTTATTATAACCATATTTTTCAACAAAATACTCACGAAATTCCAAGAGATTGTCGTCCATGATGGCTTGTCGCACTTGCTTCATCAGGTTAAGCAAGAAATAAAGATTGTGGTAGCTAGTCAAGCGGATACCGAAAGTTTCATCGGCCTTGAGCAGGTGACGAAGATAAGCGCGTGTATAGTTCTTACATGTGTAGCAATCACACTCTGGATCTAGTGGCGTAAAGTCCTCAGCAAACTGGGCGTTTTTGACAACCAAACGTCCCTGACTAGTCATACAAGTCCCATTACGAGCGATACGAGTCGGCAAGACACAGTCAAACATATCTACACCACGAATCACCCCATCAATCAGGCTATCTGGCGCTCCCACACCCATCAAATAGCGAGGTTTATTTTCAGGTAGCAGTTGAGTTGTGAAATCCAAGACCGCATTCATCTCTTCGTGGGTTTCTCCCACTGCTAAGCCACCGATAGAGTAGCCTGGGAAATCCATACTGACAAGGTCTTGAGCTGACTGACGACGAAGATCTTCAAATCCTGCCCCCTGCACAATCCCAAACAAACCTTGGTCATGTGGACGACGGTGAGCCTTCAAACCACGCTCAGCCCAACGGCTAGTACGCTCGATTGATTTCTTAACGTAGTCGTAAGGTTGATAAAACTGCGGACATTCGTCAAAGGACATCATGATATCTGAGCCCAGATTGTTCTGAATAGAGATAGCCTTCTCTGGTGATAGGAACATCTTGGAACCATTAAGATGGTTTTTAAAGGTTACTCCTTCTTCTGTGATATTACGGCTATCTGCTAGAGAATAAACCTGAAAACCACCACTATCCGTCAAGATTGGCTGATCCCAATTCATGAACTTGTGGAGACCACCTGCGCGTGCAATGAGTTCGTCTCCAGGACGAAGCCACAAGTGATAAGTGTTTGATAGGATAATCCCTGAACCCATCTCCTTCAATTCTTCAGGCGACTGAGTCTTGACAGTGGCTTGGGTCCCAACTGGCATAAACATAGGCGTCGGGAAGGTGCCGTGGGGAGTGATGATTTCTCCCAGACGAGCTCCCGTGTGTTTTTCTTTCTTAATCAAACGATATTTGATTGGTGAATCTGACATTTTTTTACCTCCGAAGCTGGGAAAGACAGTCCCAGTTCATACTTTGTGCCCAAGGGCATACTGTATGATTTTATCAAAAAAAGCTGGAACTGTCACGAACTATGGTATAATGAGAGAATGAAATACCCAAAAATTGATTTAAAAACCATTCGTCTGCAGGCCAGACAATTTCAGGCTGAAAATCCCCGCCTCTTTCTCGTCTATCTCTTACCTAGCATGCTGGTCATCTTGTCTGGCTTCCTTAATCCCTTAGAGCGCATCAACGATAGTGTTTTAGAACAACCCTTTTTAAGCGTGTTTGGCCATGTATTCCAAGCCTACCTTTTTCCGATATTAGTCTCCTTTGTCGGGACGATACTTCTAACCAGTTCAGTTTATACAACGCTGAAACTCATCAAGAATTCTGATACAGAACTATCCGTTAAAAATAGTCTGGCTCTCTTTAACGAAGAGCACTTTTCACAAACCTTTTTGACTCTTCTTCTCAAACGTTTCTATCTTTTCTTATGGAGTATTCCTAGTTTACTCGGGATTTACTTCCTCTTTTACAGTAGCTTTTTAGCAAAGAAATTCGTTGTCCTTCATCCTGAGTTTCCTAATCTGGATCTCACGTCAGTTGAAACGGAAAGTTTCCTCATGATCTTTGGCCTTTACTTTCTAGCAAGTATCTTCTTAATGATTATAGGAAATAGTCTCTATATTCCACAATACTATGCTTATTCACAGGTCGAATTTCTCCTCTGTGACACCTTAGACTTGGGACAAGCCAAACCAGGACAAATCCTTAAAACCAGCCGTTTCCTGATGAAAGGTTACAAGTTTCAGCGTTTTGTCCTAGACTTACAACTCCTTCCTTGGTACTTCCTCAATTGGATTACCTTTGGAATTGCTAGTTTTTCACTCCTCCCCTATATTCAAATCAATAAAATAATTTTTTACCGAGCAGTACTAGCTCGAAAACGTCCAAAAGCTTGAAGGTTTCCCCTCAAGCTTTTTTCTATCAATGAGTTTCTCCGCCTACCAACTTGAGATCCTCATCTCCATGTTCTATCATAGCGCCGATTGCCGCTTCTATCCCTCGCCTAATATCCACTAAACTCATAGCTGGAGTAGTCGGTCGATTCACCACCTGTTCCATCATATAAGGAATATGCATAAACCCCGCCCTAACATGTGGAAATTTCTTTTCTACCAAATAGAGGGCCTGATACATCAAATGATTGCAGACAAAAGTCCCTGCCGTATTGGAAACAGAGGCCGGCAAGCCCTCTTTTTTTATAGCTTGGACTATCGCTTTAATCGGTAAACTACTAAAATAGGCCGAGGCCCCATCTGGACGAATAGGAAGATCAATCGGTTGATTGCCTTCATTATCAGGAATACGTGCATCATCTTGATTAATGGCCACTCGTTCTGGCGTCAAACTAGATCTTCCACCTGCTTGACCGATACAAAGGACAAAGTCAGGTTGAAAACGACTCATTTCTTCTTCCAATACTTGGGCCGATTTGTGAAAAACTGTCGGCACTTCTAGCCAACGGACCTCAGCACCATGAATTTCAGCTGGTAAACCTTTAATGGCCTCCAAGGCTGGATTGACCTTTTCCCCTCCAAAGGGCTCAAAACCTGTCACTAATACTTTCATTTCTAACTCCTCAAAACCAATTCAATGAGACTCTTTTCTTAAAAACAAGTATAACATATTTCCCTTATTCTGGAGTGAAAAGGACTAGCGAGGCTAGGATTGCCCTTTGAGTTTATTTAAAGAGGAAAATGCTAATCAAGGCCAAAATAGCTGGTCCACCTTGCTTCAAAATAATTTTCTTATCTGCTGTTAGAGAGCCATAAGCCGCAGCCCCAATCACAAACAAGACAAAAATAGTCACAATTTCTAAATTTTGTGAGAAATAAATCCCATATAAGAGAAAGACTCCTAACAGAGCGTTATAAATCCCTTGATTTTTAAACAATGAACTTACTGACGGACGAGCCAGTTCTTCCTTTTCCATGTTAAAGACACGACTAGTCGCATCTGATTGCGTTGCAATACTTTCCAAATAAAAAATGTAAAAATGCTCCAAAGCAACGATCGTTGCTAAAATGATTGTCATAATTGACATATTTTTCTCCTTAAATCTCTATATTCTCAATGCCCAAAACCAATTTATTTAGTAAACGGCTGAGTTCTGTTCTCTCAGACTCTGTTAAGATACTTTCCATCTCTTCCTTAACCTTGATATGCTTCAGAGGAGGATTCACCACTAACTGCTCCTTGGCATACTTAGTAGCCTCTACCAAGACTTCCCGCTGATTTTCAGGATTGCGATGGCGCTCCACCAAACCTTCCTTTTCCAAAATCTTGAAATGTCGGGTCAAAGCAGCCTGATCAATCTTCAAACGCTCCTGAACCGCCATTTGATTACAAGGGAGATTCTCCAGCAAAAACAATAACATCTGATACCGTGTCAAACTAATCCCAAGCCTTTTTTCAAACAATTGCGTACTCGCTTGCTCAGACAAGCGGAGTTGATACAGTAAATCTTGAATCTCTAGCATTTCTTCCTCTTTTTTATTGATTTATCAATAGTTGACTAATCAATTATATTGCGAAGTAAAATAGATTGCAAGAATGTTGCTTAAAACATTACAAGATGGTAACTTCCTTCACATTGACAAAGAAAAAAACGAACGAGACTCGCTTCCTATCACGAAAGCTAGATCTCATTCGTCAAAATGATATTACCAAGTCTGGTTTATCCATTCATTGAAACGTGAACGTGGTCATAGTGATTTTCTGTCACGCTACCACGGTCTGGCATTGGATTCCAAGTATTAGCTGGTCCATATTTGCTATCGAATGAAGCATAGAAACGTTGTTTCCAGATGATATAACTAATACCACGACTAGCCATGTTTTGAATAGCGTATTCCGCAATCTTATCCCCTAGTTCTGAGCCTTCTGGTACCATAAAGTCGATAGCCAAACCTTTTCCGTGATCTCCACTGTCTCCTGGACGGTAACCACTAAAGGAGGTGATACCAAACAAGTTAGCAATTTCTTCTTTAAAGGCAGCCGTTTGTGGTTGAAGGCCTGCATTTTCAGATTTTGCTACTGCAAGTCCAGCATAATCAGGTGCAGCTGGAGCTGTGTAAGTTGTTGAAGCTATTTTTGCCTCTTCTGGTTGATAAGTAGAAACTGCTGGTGTAGTTTCACTTACTGATGCTTCTTTTGCTTCTTCTGAACTTGTTGTAGTTGTTTCCACTGTTGACTCAGCTTGAAGGCTGACTTGTGTTTTCTCTTTCTCAGCTGGAGTCATTGACTGAGGAGCTGCTTCTTCAACTGGACTGCTTGTTTCGACTGTTTGCTCCACTGACGTAGAAGAGTCTGTAGATGGTGCCACTTCTTCTGCAGCAGTCACTGTCTCTGCAACTTCTGAATTTAATGCTACTTCTTTTGTGCTTGGAGCTTCTACCGCTTTTGGAACTTCTGCAATCGGTTGAGAAAGATCTGCAACCTGAACAGTTTGATCATCAACGGTCACTTGATTAGTTGTCAAATCCGCTGTCGCAGTTGTCACTTCTTCACTAGAGTCTGCTTGAGGAGTTTGGATTTCAACTTCTGTTACTTCTTCAGCTTCATTGACAGTCGTTGTCAAAACAGTTTCTGGGAAAATCAAGTCCATATTCGTGATTTTATTCAAATTCGCAAGAACTGTGACATCTACACCAAAGGCTTCTGCAATGGTGCTCAAAGTATCACCATACTGAACTATATAACTTGTTTTGTTGTCCGTTTTAGTCAAATCGTTTTGGATTTGCTCAACACTACGTGCAGTCCAAAGAACTTCTTCTGCTTGAGTTGCCAATACTGGGGCAAACGACAAGGCTACTGTTGATGCTAATAATATTCTTTTCTTCATTCTTTCAAATTCCTTTCAAATGAGTACCTGTCTATGATAACACAAAAAATGCAGAAAAAAAGCCCTCCCGGGCCTATTTAACAGAACTGTCTATTCATTGTAACAAACTCGATTACTTGAAATAGTTTGTTAGGTCTCTGTCACAAAACTGACACAATCTTCTTGTTACTTACTCTCAAAAATACGAGGAATGTCTGTTAGCGACTGAATCCTGTGATTGCCTTCATAAGGAGACTCTAAAAAGTTGATACTTTGAATCCCACTATTCTGAGCAAATTCCACATCCAGAGTCCGATCCCCTATATAATAGGTCTTCTCAGGATCCAACTGATACTTGTCTAACAGATAGGTAGCCGCTTCTGGACTTGGCTTCCGCGCAAAGCCGCTCTGACTGGTTAAAATCTCTGTAAAATAGGATTCCAACCCCAAGTCTCTGAGAATGGCAAAAGCATTGTCTCCCTTATGAGTGTAAACAAAGTTCCGAATCCCTGCTTGGTCTGCCCAAGCTAGCACTTCACGCGCACCTGGCATCAAGGCTACCTGAGTATTCTTTTCAGCCAAACTCTGGGCACGCACTTGATTGAGCACTCCCACATCCAGTTTTCTCTCTTCTGCCACCTGCACAAGCAAATCCTGCACCGAATACTTGAGGATAAACTCTCTCACTTTCTCCTTATCATAAGGAATAGAAAACTGACCAAAAGTCTCCTCAATCCCTGATAAAATCGCTTCGTAAGAGTCTAATAAAGTCCCGTCTAAATCCCAAATAAAAACTGTTTTTTGCATTTCCTATCCTTTCAAGCTCATATAACGCTGGTAGCGGTAGCGTAGAAATAACCAACGAAAACCATTATCCAAAAGAGTTCCTGCCCAAATACCAGGCAAGCCCCAACCAAGAACAATCCCCATCAGATATCCTGTTCCAATGCGGATACACCACATCCCTATGCTTGTCGCATAAAAGGGAAGGCGAGCATTGCCCAAACCCTGCCATACTGCCGTATAGATGACTGTTCCTGTCGTCATAGGGGTTCCAAGTAGTGAAAACAGTGTCACCAGAACACTAGCCTCAACCGCTAGAGGATCAGTCGTATAGAGATGAGTCAGTGGTACTCCTAAGGCATAGATACTAAAGGTCAAGGGCAACATGAGAAAAAGAGAAAGCCAAAAGGTTTGCTTGCTCAAACTAGCTACTCTTTTCCAATTATCCTCTCCAACTGCTCGAGCTACCAGCATGACCGTTGCCGTAGCAACGCCAAAGGCAGGCATGTAGTTAAACTGGGTCAAGACTTCTCCGACCGCATTTCCAGCCACTGCCTCCGTCCCAAAAGAAACGACCAAGGCAATGATCACTACATCTCCAGCCCGCATCATAAGTCGCTCTCCAGCTGCTGGTAAAGCCAAGGTCAACAGTTCCTTATCTAAACCAAAAGTCGGTTTCGTATAAGGCAGTTTTAATTGTGACCACAAAATCACAAGACCAACCAAACGAGACAGAATAGTCCCCCAAGCAACACCAGCTATTCCCATATCAAGAACAAAAATAGCTAGACTGGAAAAGAGAATATTCAAAGCATTTGACAAGAGGCTGACATAAAGAGGCAGACGTGGATTATGCGTTGCACGAATCAAGGCACCCAGACTCGTCATGAATCCCAAAAGAACAATCGATCCGCCTACCAAAGATAGATAGAGTCCTCCACTCTCGGCCACAGCCTGCTCAGTCCCCAAGAGTCCAATCATCTCTGGCCCAGCGAAGATAGACAAAGCTCCTAAAAGGAAACTTAATAGTAAAGTAATTTTCAACGCCTCAGTCACATGATAGGCTAACTTAGACTGATCCTTCTGCCCCAAACTCTTTGAAATAACACTAGAAATAGCTGCCCCCAGAGCAATGAAAATCGCCTGATAAATAGTGATAATATTACCAGCCACTGAAACACCTGAAATAGCTATCAATCCTAAATGAGCAACCAAATAACTATCCACCATTCCCATGAGCATCTGCAAAAAGTTTTCACCCATAGCTGGTAGCGCAATATTAATAATGTCTTTATTTTTCTTAAACAATCTCTCCTCCTGATGAAAAGAAACTCAGTTGGTTTCCCAACCGAGTTTACTTCCTCTGTCTTAAAGTTCTAGATAAGCCTCAACCGCTGCTTGCATATCAGCAGCTGCCACGGTTGTCTTGTGACGAACTGGAGCTGTTTCAAGCCCATCAACTGCTGGTGGTACTGCAACACCTGAGATTTCATGTAATTGAGCCAAGGCTTCAAAATCTGTCAGACCTGATTTCCCTGTTACAGCTTCAACTGCAACCACTGGGAACTTGTATGGACTAGCTGTTGAAGCAATCACCGTCTTGGTAACATCGCCAGTAGACGCTTGGTACTTTTTATAAACTGCCGAAGCAACAGCTGTATGAGGGTCCTCGATATAAGAATCTGACTCATAAACACGCTTGATTTCTGCTGCTGTTTCTTCCTCAGTCGCATACTCTGCTGCAAAGAGGTCCAAAATCTCTGCATCAAAATTAGTCAACTCATATTGACCTTGGCTATTCAAGGCATTCATGAGTTCAGCTGTCTTAACCGCATCATTACCCAAAAGATGGAAAATCAAACGCTCCAAGTTTGAAGATACCAGGATATCCATAGATGGGCTAGTTGTTACCTTAAACTCACGTTTCTTGTCGTAAACACGTGTCTTGAAGAAGTCTGTCAAGACATTGTTGTCATTTGAAGCACAGATTAATTTGCCAACTGGCAAACCAATTTGCTTAGCATAAAAGGCAGCCAAGATATTTCCAAAATTTCCTGTCGGTACTGTGAAGTTGACCTTATCACCAGCCACAATCTCACCAGACTTGACCAACTGAGCGTAGGCATAAACATAATAAACAATCTGTGGTACCAAACGACCAATATTCATAGAGTTAGCTGATGAAAATTGCAACTTGTTGGCAGCCAATTTTTCACGAAGGGCTACATCGTTAAACATATGTTTCACATTGGTTTGTGCATCATCAAAGTTTCCATCAATAGCGATAACATGAGTATTGTCGCCAGTCTGAGTAGTCATTTGTAACTCTTGTACCTTGCTAACACCATCCTTTGGATAAAAGACGATGATCTCAGTACCAGGCACATTCGCAAACCCTGCCATAGCAGCTTTCCCAGTATCACCAGATGTGGCTGTCAAAATGACAATCTTGTTCTCCAAGCCATGTTTCTTAGCAGCAGTCGTCATAAAGTATGGCAAGATAGACAAGGCCATATCCTTGAAGGCAATCGTTGAACCATGGAACAGTTCCAAGTTGTATTGTCCGTCTAATTTCACCAAAGGCGCTATAGCTAGAGTATCAAACTTGCTATCGTAGGCATTGTTGATACAGTAGTCCAACTCCTCAGCTGTAAAGTCATCTAAAAATGCTGACAAAACAAGCTTAGCAACTTCCTGATAAGAAGCATCTTTCAATTTGTCAAAATCCAAATCTACCTTTGGATAAGTAACTGGTGTAAACAAACCACCGTCAGTTGCCAAACCTTGCAAAATTGCTTGGCTGGCAGTTACTGTATTATTGGCATCACGCGTTGATTGATAAACTAATGTCATTACTCTCTATCCTTTATCTATAGTCTCTTCCATTATATCATGATTTTTCAGAAAATTCTCCCTTTATAAGAGAAATTATAGTCCCAATTCTTCTTTCAAAGGCTGTAAATAGGTCATTTCTTGCTTATTTCTCATCTTCAGGCCTTCCTCAGCTAGCAAGAGTAAGTCTTTTGAAAACTCGACAATAGCCGCTTCTTCTGTAGCTGTAAGCTTCTTCTTAGAAAATTGTCGTCTTAAAAACTTATAATTTCGCCCAAATTCTTTAAAGAAAGGTGCTGTTTCTAAATAAGCTTGTAACTTGTCTAAATTAACCAACAATCCTATGTGAAAGGCTGCTGAAGTAAAAGTCCTATCAAGTGGCTGTGTACACACACTACGAAACTCAACTGTTCCTCGAGTCGTTAAGTCTTGGTACTGATAACTACGATGAGTTTCAAAGTCTTTCTCTTGAGGGTAAATAACAACCTCATCACCATTAAGAGCAAATGCCTGGATTTCAGGCATAGCCAAATAGTCCCTTGCCTGAATCGGATAAAAATAGTAGGTCTGCCCATCTCGTTCTGCAGTAAAAATCGCAGAATGATTTAGATAGTCAAAAAAATCATCTTCATCATCAAAGAGTCTAGCATTAATTCCAACATTCTCTGTATAGATACCATGCATCGATTCTTCCCAGAAAATATCTCTTGAAATTTTAGTATCCCAATCCATACCTGAAAACTCAGAATTTGCAAATAAATAAGCTTTAGCTGCTTCAATTTGGGTAAAAGCATTAATCACCCGTAAGTAATTGGATTTTGAAATATCTAGCTGAATCTGACTCCCACAGATAAAAGCACCATATTCAGGGAAATGATGTAAATCTGATTGAGTAATATTTCTACTCAAATTCAAATAATCCATCAACATCTGGTAGCGTGGATAAGCCACTGGACAATTCTCATTTTTATCCCAGTTAGGATGAATTCCACAGCCAACAATAGCATGATTTGATTCACTTAATTTACCCTGAATTACATCCATATAGTTATTAAAACGATTCTCAACCTCTTGAATCGTTTCAGCCTTACCAAATGCAAACTCAATCGTTGTATAGGAAACTTCAAATAAAATAGCATCCTGGCTTATCGGATCTACTAACTGGATAGGATTTCCAAAATCATCTACCTTCTCTACAATAAAATCTAAAGCAGAAACTAAATAATGAAATAGTTCCTTTATAACATCAACATCTGTAGCAAGCCCCTCTAAATTTGCAACAGGATATTCCAGCTCAATCCCAATAAATAATTCAGGATTTTCTTTAATATTTTTCAAATACCGATGTTTTAATAAATCGATAGAACGAGACATACTATCCTACTCTTTCTTAATCTAAATAAAATTTGAATAACTATTATTATACCAAAAATAATACAAAAAAGGAACGAAGATTAACTACGTTCCTAGCTCTATACTATACCGGCGGCCGGGGTCGAACCGGCACGTCCTTGCGGACACTGGATTTTGAGTCCAGCGCGTCTGCCAATTCCGCCACGCCGGCAAATAGTAACTGGGGTAGCTGGATTCGAACCAACGCATGAGGGAGTCAAAGTCCCTTGCCTTACCGCTTGGCTATACCCCAATAATATAAAATAGGCGAGTGATGGGGATCGAACCCACGCATGCCAGAGCCACAATCTGGTGTGTTAACCACTTCACCACACCCGCCATAATTCTATTAACACGGGCAGTAGGAATTGAACCCACACTGAAGGTTTTGGAGACCTTAGTTCTACCTTTAAACTATGCCCGTAAAATGGAAGGGGAGGGATTCGAACCCCCGAACCCGAAGGAGCGGATTTACAGTCCGCCGCGTTTAGCCTCTTCGCTACCCTTCCAAAATATATAATGGCGCGAGACGGAATCGAACCGCCGACACATGGAGCTTCAATCCATTGCTCTACCAACTGAGCTACCGAGCCTT
>CAJNCG010000005.1 GCA_905221205.1 bacterium | reverse complement strand
CTTAACCCCTTGACCAACGGACCAGAGTTGTTATTTTCAACTCTTACTATTATACCGACTTTTCAAACTTTGTCAACTACTTTTTTAAACTTTTTTAATTAATTTTACAACTGCTTCCGTTCGAGCTGTATGCGGGAACATATCGACCGACTGGATATAATGAAGATCATAGACTTCTACTAACTTTACCAAATCACGAGCCAAGGTCGAAACATTACAAGAAATATAAACCATTTTTTCTGGTACATAAGTAAGAATAGTATCTAATAACTTATCATCCAGACCTGTACGTGGTGGGTCCACAATCAGAGCATCTGCTCGGTAGCCTTCCTTGTACCAACGAGGAATAATCTCCTCTGCTGTTCCAGCTTCGTAATGTGTGTTGTCAAATCCCATTCTTTTAGCATTTCGCTTGGCATCTTCAATTGCTTCTGGAATAATATCCATACCTCTTAGTGTTTTAACTTTATTTGCAAAGGCAAATCCAATCGTTCCAACACCACAATAAGCGTCAATCAAATGGTCTTCTTTATCAACATCCAGCGCTTTTACTGCCTCACTATAGAGGACTTCTGTCTGTTCAGGATTTAATTGATAGAAAGCTCGAGGGGATAGTGAAAATTCATAATCGAGAACACCTTCCTGAATACTCTCTTCTCCCCATATAATCTCTGTCTTTTCACCATAAATCTCACTGGTTTTAGCTGTATTTGTATTAACAGCTACTGTCACAACTTCTGGAAAATCTTTAACTAAGTCTTTTACAAGTTCGGTTAAGTTAAGCTGGCGATTTGTAACAATAATAATCTGAACCTGTCCAGTTTTCCTAGCTCGTCGGACCATAATCGTCCTAACACCTGAAACTTTTCTCTCATCCGTAATTGGAATCTGGTGATAAGTAAGCAATTCTGCTAGGCGATTAGCAATCACTTGGGTTTCCTTATCTTGTACTAGGCAGTCTTTCAACTCTACCAAATAATGAGAGTTTTGTGCATACAGACCTGCCTTGACCTGATTTTTAAATTTTCGAGTCTGAAATTGTAACTTAGCACGATAGTACTTGGGTTCCTGCATTCCAATAGTTGGACGAATTTCATAGTTTTCATATCCTGCAGGGGCGAATTTTTTCAGTGCTTGGTGAAGTAGGTCCGTCTTGAACTCCAGCTGCTTATCATAATGCAGGTGCATGATTTGGCATCCTCCGCATTCATTATAAATAGTACAAGCTGGCACAACTCGGAATTTTGACTTCTTATTAACCTTTAGTAATTTTGCTTCAACAAAGTTGCGTTTAATAGAAGTAATCTGACAATAGATATCTTCTCCTTTTAGGGCTCCAGGTACAAAGACTAAGGTTTTTTGATAAAAGCCGATTCCCTCACCATTAATTCCCATACGCTTAATTTTTAATGGTATTTTTTGTTTCACTTTCAGATTCATACCCCTATCTTATCACATTTTGAGTTATAATAGAACTATGAAAATCACAAAACTTGAAAAGAAAAAAAGACTCTATCTGATGGAGCTTGATAATGGCGACAAATGCTACATTACTGAAGATACAATTGTTCGTTTTATATTATCAAGAGATAAGGTAATAAGTGAAGAGGAATTGAAAGAGATTCAGGACTTTGCCCGATTTTCTTATGGTAAGAATCTAGCCCTCTACCACTTATCCTTTAAAGCACGTACTGAAAAAGAGGTCAGTGAGTATCTAAAAAAATATGATATTGATGAAAAAATAGTTTCTCAAGTCATTACTAATCTTAAAGAAGATAAGTGGATTAATGATTGCCAGTACGCTTATACTATCATCAATGCCAATCAACTTTCAGGAGACAAGGGGCCTTATGTACTGACTCAGAAATTAGTACAAAAAGGAATTTCAAAATCTACTATAGAAGAAATCTTGAATGATTTTGATTTTTCGGAAGTTGCTCAACGTGTAGCTAATAAACTCTTGAAAAAATATGAAGGAAAACTTCCAGCTCGTGCCTTGCAAGATAAGATTATCCAAAACTTGACCAACAAAGGATTCTCTTACTCTGATGCTAAAAGTGCCTTTGATGAGTTGGATAGTCAAGTTGACCAAGAAACGACTCAAGAACTCATCTTCAAGGAACTTGATAAGCAATATGCCAAGTATGCCCGAAAATATGAAGGATACGAACTTAAACAGCGTTTAACTCAAGTTTTAGCACGAAAGGGCTACGATTTTTCGGATATAGCAAGCGCTCTCAGAGAATATCTTTAATATTTTCATGTAAAATTCACAGATTTTAGGCAATTTTATGGTACAATAGTAAACGATAAACTTATAAATTGTAGAAAGTTGGTTAGTTATGAAGCTTCCAAAAGAAGGCGACTTTATTACAATTCAAAGTTATAAGCATGATGGGAGTCTCCACCGAACTTGGCGGGACACCATGGTACTAAAAACAACAGAAAACGCCATTATTGGTGTTAACGATCATACACTTGTTACCGAAAGTGATGGTCGTCGTTGGGTCACTCGAGAACCGGCTATTGTTTACTTTCACAAGAAATATTGGTTTAATATCATTGCCATGATTCGTGATAATGGAATTTCCTACTATTGCAATATGGCTAGCCCCTACTATCTGGACGAAGAAGCACTAAAGTATATTGATTACGATTTGGATGTTAAAATTTTTACAGATGGGGAAAAACGTCTCTTGGACGTTGAGGAGTATGAGCGTCACAAACGCAAAATGAATTATTCTGATGATTTGGACTATATTTTAAAAGAACATGTCAAAATTCTTGTTGATTGGATTAACAATGGACGTGGTCCTTTCTCAGAAGCCTATGTAAACATTTGGTACAAGCGCTATGTAGAACTAAAGAATCGGTAAAGTTGTCAAACTAGGGTGAAAGCCCTGGTTTTTTATTTGAAAAACCCAGCTTTTCAGCTGGGTTGGTCTCTATATGTCTAATTTAGTGACTGTGAATTTGATATGGGAATAGTCTTTTTCAACATCCTTATCCAGTAAGAAAGCTGTGGCGTCCTTCTTGACTTGAACCAGGTCAATATTCTGCGCTTGGGCTGCATAGACACATCCACAATAACATTGACGGTAGATGTCATACTCTTCACACATCTCTACTGAACGTTTGTAACCCTGATTTTTCTTGAAATCACTTGGAAGATAGTGGGTTGTATAAATTTTTTGCACATCGATTCCGATGCTGTTAATGGTTTGAGAATTTTTATGAGGACTGATGGTCAAGGCTGAGCCAAAGTAGTCAAAGCCCAAGTCCATAGCCACTTGCGCTGTCTTATCCAGTCGGTAGTCAAAGCAAACCTTGCAACGGTCGCCTCCTTCTGGTTCTTCTTCCATTCCTCTGACTAACTTACGATATTCATTTGGTTCGTAGGGAGCTTCTAGATACTGGACCGTATTTCCTGTCCGCTCATTGAAATCACTGACAAACTTTTTAGTCACATAGGCACGCTTATGGTATTCTGCCTTGGGATGGATATTAGAATTGGCAAAATAGATGGTCACATCTGCATACTTGGTCAAATATTCTAGGGTATAGGTACTGCAAGGGGCACAGCAAACATGCATGAGAATGGTTGGCCGTTGCTCATTTTTCTCCCATACTTGTACCATCTTCTGCATGACACGGTCATAATTAATCTTCTGATTGGGGTTCATCTTGCTCAGAATTTCTTCTACATCGATCATGTTCTTCTCCTTTTTCTAGTCTTATTTTATCATATAAGTTAGGAGAGCTCAAATCAATTTAGAAGTGAATATCATAAAAAGGAGGAATAGGCATTCCCTCATTTTGTATTTTTTATAAGTTGTTTCCTATAGAAAGCTTACATCATGCCACCCATCATACTTGGATCCATTGCTGGAGCTGGGGCTGCTGGTTCTGGTTTATTGGCTACGACTGCTTCCGTAGTCAAAATCAAGCTGGCTACAGATGCTGCATTTTGAAGGGCAGAACGGCTAACCTTAACTGGGTCGATGATTCCTTCTTCAATCATGTTGACCCACTCGCCAGTTGCTGCGTTGAAGCCTGTGCCAACTTCAGCATTTTTCAAACGATCGATAACGATAGATCCTTCAAATCCTGCATTGTGCGCAATCTGACGAACAGGTTCTTCCAAAGCACGGAGAACAATATTACGGCCTGTCGCTTCATCTCCTGCCAACTCCAAATCAGCCACGGCTGGAATAACATTGACAAGGGCTGTTCCACCACCTGCAACGATACCTTCTTCAACAGCTGCACGAGTAGCGTTGAGGGCATCTTCAATGCGGAGTTTCATTTCTTTCAACTCAGTTTCAGTTGCAGCTCCGACCTTAATAACCGCTACACCACCTGACAATTTTGCCAAGCGTTCTTGCAATTTTTCACGGTCAAATTCAGAAGTTGTGGTTTCGATTTGAGACTTGATAACCGCAACACGGTGAGAAATCGCTTCAGGATTTCCAGCACCTTCTACGATAACAGTGCTATCTTTGTCCACAGTTACTCTAGCTGCTTGACCAAGAGCTTCAATTGTCGCATCTTTCAACTCAAGACCAAGGTCTTCTGTGATAACTGTTCCGCCTGTCAAAATGGCGATATCTTCAAGCATGGCTTTGCGACGGTCACCAAAACCAGGTGCCTTAACGGCTACCACGTTGAAGGTTCCACGAATCTTGTTCAAAACAAGAGTTGGAAGAGCTTCACCATCTACATCATCCGCAATAATCAAGAGTGGACGATTGCTTTGGAGAATACTTTCTAGGAGTGGCAAGATTTCTTGGATATTTGAAATCTTCTTATCAGTAATCAAAATGTATGGATTTTCAAGATCAGCTACCATTTTTTCGCTATCTGTTACCATGTACTGTGAAAGGTAACCACGGTCAAACTGCATACCTTCTACAACTTCAAGCTCTGTTTCCATACCACGTGACTCTTCGATAGTGATGACTCCATCTTTGCCAACTTTTTCCATGGCTTCAGAGATGTACTCACCAACTTTTTCAGAACGAGAAGATACGGCTGCAACCTGAGCGATTGCTTCTTTGTTGGCAACAGGGATGGCGTTGTTTTTCAAAGCTTCAACTGCTGCGGCAACTGCTGCTTCAATCCCACGACGAATACCGATTGGATTTGCACCTGCTGTGACGTTTTTGATTCCTTCACGGACGATTGCTTGAGTCAAGACTGTTGCAGTTGTCGTTCCGTCACCTGCGATATCGTTGGTTTTTGAAGCTACTTCTGATACCAATTTGGCACCCATATTTTCAAAATGGTCTTCCAATTCAATTTCTTTGGCAATGGTCACACCGTCATTGGTAATCAAGGGTGAGCCAAATGATTTTTCCAACACAACGTTACGACCTTTTGGTCCCAAGGTTACTTTAACAGTATCTGCAAGGATATCGACACCACGAACCATAGCTGAACGGGCATCTGATGAAAATTTAATTTCTTTTGACATACTTACTTTCTCCTTCTATTCTTCAATGATAGCCAAGATGTTAGCTTCGCCAACGATGATGTACTTTTCATCGCCGTCTTTGACATCAAGACCTGCGTGGGCTTCAACTAAGACACGATCTCCAGGCTTAACACTTGGAGCTACCAAGTCACCGTTCAAGGTACGAACACCTTGTCCAGTAGCCACAACTTGGGCTGTTTTTGTTTTTTCTTGAGCTGAACCTGCAAGGACAAAACCTCCAACAGTTTGTTCTTTTTCTTCGATTTTCAAGACCACACGGTCTCCTAATGGTTTCAACATCTGTTTTCCTCCATGATGAACTACATATTATTAGCACTCTTTATATATGAGTGCTAATTTATAGTTCTATTGTATCACTTGGTCAGAAATAGTCAAGAAAAAAGTCTGACTTTCTCAAGATAAAAAGCCTGAGACCAACTCAGACTTTTTAATGCTTAAAATGGCAATTCTTCCTCTTCCAAAACCAAATCCGCCAAATCTTGTCCTGCATTATTTTCACGCATGGCACGTTGAGCACGACTTTCCAGAAGTTGGAATCCTGTCACAAGGACTTCGGTCACATAGTTCATCTGGCCATTTTTCTCAAAGCGACGAGTACGCAATTCCCCATCAACGGAAATGAGACTACCTTTAGTTGCGTAGCTGGCCAAGCTTTCTGCTAGTCTGCCCCATAGAACCATATTGACAAAGTCAGCTTCGCGCTCCCCATTTTGGTCTTTGTAACGACGGTTCACAGCGATAGTTGCTCGCGCTACTGACTTGTCATTGTTGGTTTTGTGCAATTCTGGTGTAGACGTCAAACGCCCAATCATGATAACTTTATTATACATATTTTCTTCCTCCTACTTATCTATTCGTAGGAAATCAAAAAAGTTACAGAAATTTGTAACTTTTCGAGAAAATTTTTTACTTTTTATGAACCATGAAACCTGTCGCTTGTTGATTGGCCATGATGGTCATATCTGTAATCTGCACACGACGAGGTTGACTGGTCACATAGACTACTGTGTCTGCGATATCCTGAGCTTGCAAAGCTTCTATTCCTTGGTAAACAGACGCAGCTCGTTCTTTATCACCGTGAAAACGTACCGTCGAAAAATCTGTTTCGACAATTCCCGGTTGAATAGTCGTCACCTTGATATCCGTTGCGATGGTATCAATTCGCAGACCATCTGAAAAGGTCTTAACCGCTGCCTTGGTAGCTGAATAAACTGCTGCACCCGCATAGGCATAAATTCCTGCGGTTGAGCCCATATTGATGATATGTCCTTGATTGGCTTTTACCATTGCTGGCAAGAAACAGCGAGTGACTGCCATCAAACCTTTGACATTGGTATCCAACATGGTCAGCATATCCAACTCTTCATAGTTTTGATATGGAGCCAAGCCAAGAGCTAATCCAGCGTTATTGACCAAGATATCAATCTGCCCTATCGTTTCTAGAATATCAGAGCAGGCAGTCTTTACCATGGCCATATCTGTCACATCTAATGGAAAGATCCAAACTGTTTGAGTTGGAAAATTTTCTGCAAACTCTGACTTGAGGGCCTCTAGTCTGTCTATCCGTCGTCCAGTTAGAACGACATTCTCACCCTGCTCCAGATAAGCACGCGCAATCGCTTCACCAATTCCTGATGTCGCTCCTGTAATCACAACATTTTTTGCCATCTTATTTCCTTCTAGCTGGTCTATCAGATACTAACAACTTCTTAGGCAGTCCAGTGCTTAGCTGGATCAAATGGAGTTCCGGCAACTTGGTCTTCTGATAATTCAATAATACCACGTTTTTGCGGAGCATTTGGCAAATGCAATTCACGAGGGCTACACATCATGCCAAAACTCTTTTCGCCACGAAGCTCACCTGGGAAAATAAGATTGCCTTTGGGCATCATAGCTCCAGGAAGAGCCACAATGGTTTTCAACCCCACACGCGCATTAGGAGCCCCTGCAACGATTTGCACTGTCTTGTCACTTGCGACTGCAACTTGGCAGATGTTGAGGTGGTCACTATCTGGATGAGCTACCATCTCGACAATTTCACCAACAACAAACTTAGGCTCTTTGTCATTGATAATTTCTTCTTTAAAACCTTCCGTTTGTAATTCTTGGTTCAAACGAGCGACTTGCTCATCTGTCAAAAATACTTGACCGCGCTCTGCAATTTCAAACAAACTTGAAACTTCGAAAATATTCCAAGCCACTGTTTCTCCATTTTCTTTGAGGAAAACTCGGGCTACCTTGCCTTTGCGTTCCACATCCAGTTTAGCATCTCCGCTATTTTTCACGATGACCATAAGGACATCGCCGACATGTTCTTTGTTATATGTAAAAATCATTGTTTCCTTTTTCTCCTATTTCAGTCCTGCTAAAAAGTCATTAATTTGTTGCTTGCTTTTACGGTCGCGATTGACAAAACGACCGATTTCCTTGTCCTTTTCTAGAACAACAAGGCTAGGGATTCCGTAAACATCCCAGAGTTTAGCTAAATCCATATACTGGTCTCGGTCCACTCGAATAAAGGTAAACTCTGGATTAGTTTTCTCAATCTCTGGCAAGGCAGGATAGATATAACGGCAATCGCCACACCAGTCCGCCACAAAAAGGAAAACCTTCTTGCCATCTTTTTCTACTAAAGATGCTAATTCTTCTAAACTTGCTGGTTGTATCATAAGACTTCCTCCTCATAGACTAGGTCTTCATTTTCATAGACAAAGGTATAATGACGGCCATCCTCAAAAATGACGCCACCAACCAAGCTCTCTAGACTGCTTTCATAGACTTGAACATAGAGGGTCGCAATTTCCCCCATATCTGAAAAATGGTCTCGCACAATCGCTGTCAACTCTTCCTGAGTCTTCATGAGCTTATGGTCATCTGCAACTTTTTTCGTAGCAAGGGCAAGGCTCCCAATACCAAGCAGAGCCAGACCTGTCATCCACATTTTTTTAGCTTTCATACCATTCATTTTAACACAAAAAAGGCTTTAGGACAAATGAGGAAGCAGCAGAAAAGTAAGTAAAAAGCCTCTTCCTTTAAGGAAAAGGACTTCTTATACTCAATGAAAATCAAAGAGCAAACTAGGAAGCTAGCCGCAGGTTGCTCAAAGCACTGTTTTGAGGTTGTAGATGAAGCTGACTTGGTTTGAAGAGATTTTCGAAGAGTATTATTCTTATTGCCAGGCACCTGAGTTGCCAACGTAGTAACCATCAGGTGTATAGGTATTGCGAAGCATCTTACCTGATGAAGCCAGATAATACCACTTGCCATTATCTTTGACCCAATTATTCGCTAGCATGGCACCAGAAGAACTTACATAATACCATTCTCCCTTGTCATAAATCCAAGCGCTTGCTTTCATAGCTCCTGAAGTTGATAAATAGTACCACTTGCCTTGATCGTAAAGCCAGTCACTCGCAATCATGGCTCCTGATGATTTAAAGGCATACCAGTTGCTACCTTGATAAAGCCAAGTTTGATTGAACATGACTCCTTTATCATTCATAAAGTACCAAGTTCCCTTGTCATAAACCCAATCCTTATGCACTAATTGACCTTGTTTTTGATAGTACCAGTTTTGATTTGATTTTAGCCAACTTTCTGCTTTTACAATTGGATAAAGTTCTTTGAAAGATCCTCCATCATCATATTTATGACTGATAGATTTTGGTTTTTCTAGTTTCAACTCGTCATTATCATAATTTGCCCAAGCAAAAACTTTTTGACCATTAACAGTCTCTGGTAAGGCAGCAGTGTAAGTCTTGGTTTGATAATCCCATTTAGCATCGAGGTAGGTGTATTGATCATTTGATTCTTCAATACGATAGTAACCTCTCTTTCCACTATCATTATGAATATCATCCACAACTTTCGTTGACCAGGTCTTTACTTCGTTTCCGCTCTTAGCCTCGACCTTGATATCTCCTCTATAGCCATATGGAACATAGAAATTCAGGTAACGCCCTTCTTCCCCGATCATAGACTTGTCCTTTTCTTGACCTAGGAAATTGACAGTCTGATCTTGACCATCGAGACTGACCGTCCACTCGATTTTCTCGGTTTTTGGCAAATCCAAGACTTTGATATCCACTTCATGACCATTGTTAAACCGAAGAATCTTGCCATCTTGATACTGTACTCCACACTTAACAACCCATTCTTCTTTAAGCTCAAATGCCTGACCTGAATGTGGAAAAGCCAGTAAAGCTAGACCAGCTAGAGACAAACCAAATAATGTGATTTTTTTCATCGTAGATCCTCCTTAGGATTTTTTATGTTAATTATATCACTATGTTTTTAATTTGCAAATATTATCCTAAATATGCAAGCAAAAAACCTCTGAGATTCTTCTCAAAGGTTCTGATTTGGCTAATTACTGTTCTCAACTGCTGCAGTGACAAAGGCAGTGTAGAGTTCTTCTGGACGATTTGGACGGCTTGACAGTTCAGGGTGATACTGACACGCTACAAAGAATTTATTTTCAGGAATTTCCACAATTTCGACCAAACGATTGTCTGGAGAAACTCCTGAAAAGACAAATCCTGCTGCCTCAAACTGCTCACGGAAGGCGTTATTAAACTCATAACGGTGACGGTGACGGCGTTGCACCACTTCTTGATTGTGATAAGCAGTCGCGGCCTTAGAGCCACGTTTCAACTTAGATGGATAAAGTCCCAAACGAAGGGTTCCCCCCATATCCTCAACATCAATCTGATCACGCATGATATCAATGATAGGGTATTTTGTTTCTGGTGCAAGTTCTGCGGAATTGGCGCCCTCAAGCCCTAAAACATTACGAGCAAACTCGATACAAGTCAACTGCATTCCCAAGCAGACACCCAACATAGGAACATCATTCTCACGCGCATAGCGGATGGCTTGAATTTTCCCTTCTGTGCCACGTTGACCAAAACCACCTGGTACGATAATTCCGTCCGCATCAGACAAGAGCTCTGCCACATTCTCTACTGTCACATCATTGGCATTAACCCAATTAATCTTAACTTCTGCATCGTTGGCATATCCAGAGTGTTTCAAGGCTTCAACCACAGAGATGTAGGCATCTTGCAACTCAACATACTTACCGACAAGGGAAATTTTAACTTGTTTTTTCAGATTCATGACCTTGTCCACCATAGCTGACCATTCTGTCATATCTGCTACTGGTGCGTCTAATTTCAAATGGTCACAGACAATTTGATCCATACCTTGTGCCTGCAAGTTCAACGGAATTTGGTAAAGGTGTTCAACATCCAACGATTCGATAACGGCTTCTGGTGCCACATCACAGAACTGGGCTAGTTTGTTTTTAATTCCTTGACCAGCTGGCTCTTCTGTACGAATAACCAACATATTTGGTTGGATTCCCAATCCACGTAATTCTTTGACAGAGTGTTGGGTTGGTTTGGTTTTCATTTCACCAGCTGCCTTGAGGTATGGAAGCAGGGTTGTATGGATATACATGACATTATCCGCACCCACATCTGCCTTCATCTGACGAAGGGCCTCTAAGAATGGCAAGGACTCGATATCTCCTACTGTTCCACCAACTTCTGTAATAATGACATCAGAATCAGTCGTTAGAGCGGCACGCTTGATTTTTTCTTTCAAAGCATCTGTGATATGAGGAATAACCTGAACAGTTGCCCCAAGGTATTCTCCACGGCGTTCCTTACGAAGAACTTCACTGTAAATTTTACCAGTTGTCACGTTGGAATATTTGTTAAGATTGATATCGATGAAACGTTCATAGTGACCCAAGTCCAAATCTGTCTCAGCTCCGTCATCTGTCACAAAAACTTCCCCGTGCTGGTAAGGACTCATAGTTCCCGGATCGATATTGATATAAGGGTCAAACTTTTGAATGGTTACTTTGAGACCACGATTTTTCAAGAGACGGCCCAGACTTGCTGCCACAATCCCTTTCCCAATAGACGATACGACACCACCAGTTACAAAAATATATTTCGTAGACATAGATTCCTCTTTCTAAAATGCTCAAGGCCTTGTTAACTACGAGGGGACATAGAAAACAAGACCCTACTAATAAGAATAATCTGGGACGACTGCACCAGATTCACAACTAAAATACAAGAAGATAACTTCTTGAAAAAACAAAAATAGCTCCCTAAGAACTAGGGAGCCCCGACCTCTAAAAGAGGTGCCCGAACAATATGATACCTAAAAATAGAACAATTGTCAATAGCTAACTTTTATTCCTCGATGTTTTCAGAATCATCGTCTGAAAACTCGTCGTCTTCTTCGTTAAGATCTACGTCTTCACCCAAGTCATCTGGGGCGATTTCGTTGATTTCTGCATCGTAAGCTTCCACTTCATTTTTCTCATCATCTGGATTTTCATCATCGTATGAAAGAGCTGGATCGGCTTCGTATGCATCTTCGTCTTCTGGATCATCCGCATTGTAGTCAATAGCATCTGAATCGCCATCCATGAAGGCATTGACACGTTTTTTCTTAGCTTTTGGTGCTACTTCATCGTCGTCATTTTCTTCAAGAGCGATGATTTCTTCGTCGATTTCGTCCACACCATACCATGAACGAAGACCCCATTTGTTGTCTCCAAGTGAGATGAAGCTACCGTCAAAGTTCAACTCTGTGTAGAACAAAGGCAAAGCTTCGCGGATATCGCTGTTTGATGTTCCAAGGTAGTTTTGAATTTCGTTTACAAGATCGCTAAAATGCATCTCATGATCGCGACCACGAAGTTCCAAGATAGCACGCGCTACCTCAATCATAGATAGTTCACTTTTTTCTTGCCCAGCAAATACTTCTAATTCCAAAGCGTTTCTCCTCATTTATACTACTATCGTCAGAGCAAACAGACTCTGACCTCATTTTATCATGTACTCTTTATTTTACGATAATTTTGCGGAATAGTCAAAGGTTAAGAAAAAATAAAGGTGAAATATTTCAGCTAATTGAAAGACCTGTGTAACATGACCACAGGTATATTGATTTATTTATAACTCAAGGCTGCAACTCTAATACCAACCACAAACTGCAAGAGGATTCCTACAGAGATAAAGGATTATTTGTTGCGTCAAATCAAGTAAAAAGTTCATTTCAGGTCTTGCCAGTAACTTCGTTTTCTTTCCTTTATTTCATTTTCCCTAGAATAGGGAAAAATCCTTCTCTTGTTAATGAGTTTCATAAGAAAAAGGCTGGAGAATCCAACCTTCTCTATTTATTCAGCTAAAAGTACTTCTTTGATGGTTTGCTTTTGGAGTTTTCTGTTGGATAGATAAAAGAGGCTTTCATAAACCACAGCAAAACCGATCAAAGTCCAGAAGCAAACATTCCCATCAAAGTGATGCTCAATCTTTTCAGGAACCGTATCTTTGATCACACCAATCAAGATTTCCATGATAGCGTACTGATAAGCTGTCCCAAGAACAAATCCTAGATAGGCCCAGAAACGATAGGGAGATAGGATATGACCTTGGCATTCACGATCTGTATAGCCAAAAGCCTTCATAAGAGCCAGGGTTTCGCGACTTTCTGAGACGACAATCCCCAATGACAAAAAGAGAATAGAGAAAGAAAGGATCAAGCCAATCATGATCATCATGGTTTGGATGATGTCATCTGTGTAGTCCCTTAGACCAAAGGACAATTGAACCATGGCCGCAAAACACATAGAGCCAAAGACGACAAAAAACAGGATAGATTTTTTCCCAAAAATTAGTGACGAAGACAGCTCTTTTAGGAAGTCTTTCTCTTTCTTAGGAGCCCTCTTTCTCCTTTTGACCTTGATTGGTGTTGGGGACTTTTTCAATAAGCGAAGAGCCGGCGTTTGTAGTTGTCTTCTAGCATAACCAACCGCGATAAGCATAAAAAATGCCGTTGGAAGGACCACAAAAGCAAGCAAGAGCTGCCAATGAAAATGAATGGTGATTTCTGGCAGGATCCCCTTTTCATTCCGGAAGTCATAAAAATGCCCCATCATAAGAAAAGAAGCGAAATAGCCAAGAAGCGCTCCGGCACCAAAACTGAGCCCAAATGCCCAAAATCGTTTAGCCAACTGACCATTGCTATAGCCCAAAGCCTTTAAAATTCCTAATTGTTCCTTGTGATCATCGACAAATTGTTTGATATAAAAACACATGAGAAGGACCGACGTCAAGGACAAGACGACTCCACTGACCATAGCCACCATCCAGGAAAGCGAAACCTGAGCGTCATAGTAGGTCTGAATCATGGAATTGGTTTTAGAAATCTCCAACTGCTCGATATCAAGGTAAAAATTCAAGAAGAGATTGGCAACAAAGACCGCACAAGCTCCAATGATACTTACGACAACTAATTTTCGAATATCTTTTACTGAAAACATGGCCTACCATCCAATCTCATAAGCAGTCTGAAGCCGATCATTGGTCACAACTTCGGTAATCTTGCCACTATTGACACGAATGATGGTTCTTGCCATATTCGCAATATTTTGGTTGTGCGTCACCATAATTAGGGTAAAGCCCATCTTTTCCTTTAACTCCCAGATATAGTCGAGAATCTTGCGCCCCGTTTCTTCATCCAGGGCTCCCGTCGGCTCATCTAAGAAAAGAATCTCTGGCTTTTTGGCCAAGGCCCGAGCAATGGAGACTCTCTGCTGTTCCCCACCTGACAATTCACTCGGATACTTGTCCAGCTTATCGCCAAGGCCCAAATCCTCGATAATCTGCAAAAAATCATGATTGTTTGCCAGGTCTGCCCCCATCTTTACATTCTGTCTAACTGTTAGATTAGGCAATAAATAATACTGCTGAAAAATAAAGGCAATCTTCTCACGTCTAAAGGCTGTCAATTGAATATCTGTGAGTTGAGCTAAATCCTGTCCTTGAATGAGGATATGTCCCTCGTCTACCTTTTCTAAACCTGACAGAACGTTTAAGAGAGTTGACTTGCCTGATCCAGAAGGACCGAGGATAACCACATCATCCTGGTCTTGAATCTGCAAATCAATCCCTTTTAAAACCTTGGTTTGGCCGTAACTTTTGTGCACATTTTCTAGTTGAATCATTTCTTTCCTACCATTTCTTTGATGAGGGATTGACAAACCTCTGTCAGTAATCCAATCACTTCTTCCATGCTGAATTGATAAATGCCAGAAGCAACCATTGAGGCCATCCCGTGCGAGTAGATAAATAGATGCTGGTACAAGCGACCAGCCTCCTCTACATTCAAAGGATAGTCTGCGACGATTGAATCCAGAACCAATTGGTAACTATGATCCTTCATGGGAAGAAAATCTTGAAAGCGACGAATCGGATCTTTGCCGGGATTTTGGAAAAGCAATTGAAAGAGTTGGGGTTCTTTTGAGGCGAAAAGGATATAAGCAACTCCGACGGATCGAAAAGGCTTCTCATCTTCTAAGGCCTTACGAATATACTCCACCACTACCATTTCCGCAGCACCAATAACCTCTGCTTGTAACTCGGCCATATTGGCAAATTGCCCAAAAATGACTCTCGGTGTGGCTCCCAGTTGCTCCGCTAATGCTCGAGCCGTCAAACTAGCCATGCCCTCTTCTCTCACCAATTTTAAAGCTGTCCCAATGATAGCCTCTTTACTAAATTTAACCTTTGGTGGCATAAGACTCCTTTCACGCAACATTCGTTGCGCAACACTTGTTGCATAAAAGAATACCATAAAAAAGAAAGACTTGTCAAGAAAAAACTGTAAAACACAAAACAAAAAACAGCGAACTTTTTATTTCTTTGCTACCCATCCGATGGTGTCGCTAGGTGGATTTTCAATATCAATCCAGATGAATTCAATCCCGATCATAATGAGGGTGTATAGACACCACTTTCTCCATCAATAAATATTGATTCCATTATACCAATATACCAAAAAAACACGGCTCATCACCGTGTTTCTGTGTTTATTTAACGAGTTTCTCCATCTCATCAATACGTGCTACGGTTGCGTCGTATTTAGCTTGGTAGTCGGCTTGTTTGTCGCGTTCTTTTTGGACGACTTCTGGTTTGGCGTTGGCTACGAAGCGTTCGTTAGAGAGCTTCTTACCGACCATATCCAGTTCTTTTTGCCATTTAGCTAGTTCCTTGTCGAGACGAGCCAGTTCTTCTTCGACATTGAGGAGGTCTGCCAGTGGCAGGTAGATTTCTGCTCCTGTGATGACGCTTGACATAGCGAGTTCAGGTGCAGGGATGGTTGATGCGATTTCCAAGTGCTCAGGATTTGTGAAACGTTTGATGTAGTTGACATTGCTGTTAAAGAAGGCTTCCAAGTCGCTATCACTTGTCTTAACAAGGATAGTGATAGGCTTGCTTGGTGCTACGTTTACTTCTGCACGCGCATTCCGAACAGCACGGATCAAGTCTTTGAGGCTTTCTACACCAGTGTGAGCCGCAATGTCTTCAAAGGCTGGGTTAACAGTTGGGTATGCTGCTGTAACGATAGAGCCTTCTGAGATTTGTCCAAAGATTTCCTCTGTCACGAATGGCATGATTGGGTGAAGGAGACGAAGGATCTTGTCCAAAGTGTAAAGGAGAACAGAGCGTGTGATGACTTTATCTTCTTCGTTATCGCTATAAAGGACTTCCTTGGTCAACTCAACGTACCAGTCTGCGAATTCATCCCAGATGAAGTTGTAGAGGATGTGTCCAGCTACACCAAACTCAAATTTATCAAAGTTGGCAGTTGCTTTTCCGATTGTCTCATTGAGGTTGTGGAGAATCCAGCGGTCTGTGACGTTTCCAGCTTCCTTGTTGACAACTTTTTCCACATTGGCAGTTGCTTGCTCAAGGGTCAAGCCTTCATTGTTCATGAGGATGTAGCGAGAGATGTTCCAAATCTTGTTAATGAAGTTCCATGAAGCATCCATTTTCTCGTAAGAGAAGCGCACGTCTTGCCCTGGTGCAGAACCGTTTGAAAGGAACCAGCGAAGGGCATCGGCACCGTATTTCTCGATAACATCCATCGGGTCAATCCCGTTACCGAGAGATTTAGACATCTTGCGTCCTTGCTCGTCACGAATGAGACCGTGGATCAGAACGTTTTGGAATGGCTGACGACCAGTGAATTCCAATGATTGGAAGATCATACGAGACACCCAGAAGAAGATGATGTCGTAACCTGTTACCAAGGTTGAAGTTGGGAAGTAACGTTTGAAGTCTTCTGAGTCGACATCCGGCCAGCCCATAGTTGAGAATGGCCAAAGGGCAGAACTGAACCAAGTATCCAATACGTCTTCGTCCTGAGTCCATCCGTCACCTTCTGGAGCTTCTTCACCGACGTACATTTCACCCTCAGCATTGTACCAAGCAGGGATTTGGTGACCCCACCATAGCTGACGAGAGATAACCCAGTCGTGAACATTTTCCATCCATTGAAGGAAAGTATCATTGAAACGAGGTGGGTAAAATTCTACCTTGTCCTCTGTGTCTTGATTGGCAATAGCATTCTTAGCCAATTGGTCCATCTTGACGAACCATTGCGTTGACAAGCGTGGCTCAACAACTACACCTGTACGCTCTGAGTGACCAACACTGTGGACACGTTTTTCAATTTTAACGAGGCCACCGATTTCTTCCAACTTAGCCACGACTGCCTTACGAGCTTCAAAACGGTCCATGCCTGCAAATTCGAAGGCCAAATCATTCATAGTTCCGTCGTCATTCATGACATTGACTTGTGGCAAGTTATGACGTTGACCAACCAAGAAGTCGTTTGGATCGTGGGCAGGTGTGATTTTCACGACACCAGTACCAAACTCAGGATCAGCATGCTCATCCCCAACGATTGGAATCAATTTATTAGCGATTGGAAGGATGACATTTTTACCAATCAAGTCCTTGTAGCGTGGGTCTTCTGGATTGACCGCAACCGCAACGTCCCCAAACATGGTCTCAGGACGAGTTGTCGCAACTTCAAGGGCACGGGAACCGTCTTCTAACATGTAGTTCATATGGTAGAAAGCACCTTCGACATCCTTGTGAATAACCTCGATATCAGAAAGGGCTGTGCGAGCTGCTGGGTCCCAGTTGATGATAAACTCACCACGGTAGATCCAGCCTTTCTTGTAAAGATCCACAAAGACCTTGCGAACGGCTTTTGACAAACCTTCATCAAGAGTGAAACGCTCACGAGAGTAGTCTACAGAGAGCCCCATCTTGCCCCATTGTTCCTTGATGGTAGTGGCATATTCGTCTTTCCATTCCCATACTTTATCTAGGAATTTTTCACGACCCAGGTCGTAACGACTAATACCTTCACCACGCAAGCGCTCCTCAACTTTAGCTTGAGTCGCAATCCCCGCGTGGTCCATCCCTGGAAGCCAAAGTGTATCAAAGCCTTGCATACGTTTTTGACGGATGATGATATCCTGCAAGGTTGTATCCCAAGCGTGACCAAGGTGAAGTTTCCCAGTTACGTTTGGTGGTGGAATCACGATAGAATAAGGCTTAGCCTTTTGATCGCCTGAAGGCTTGAAAACATCAGCATCAAGCCATTTTTGGTAACGACCAGCCTCAACCTCGGCTGGATTGTATTTAGGTGAAAGTTCTTTAGACATGTGTTTGTCCTTTCTCTATTGTATTCATTTTATCTTGAATCTGCTTAGCAACCTCTTCTGCAGACAGATTCGTATTATTTATTTTAAAGTAGTGGTGCAACTCATTGGGTTGATGTTGGGAATTTAATTGAAGTGTTTCAGCAGTCTCTAAAATTTCTCTTTCAGATACCTTAATATGTCGTTTTA
This sequence comes from bacterium, assembly GCA_905221205.1. GTDB lineage: Bacteria > Bacillota > Bacilli > Lactobacillales > Streptococcaceae > Streptococcus. The sequence continues at coordinate 125,295 of CAJNCG010000005.1, read as the reverse complement.
AGGGTTTGTGCTTTAATCGATTCTCCGTTCGATTTCGACGTAAGCGCTCTTCAAGGCTTGTTTCCAATTCAACAAAAAGAATCTCTTGATGATAGCCATTCAACAAATCTTGAATTTGCTTCAAATACATCATCTGGTACTGATTTGAAAAATCAATCACGTCTGTTAAAATCACATATCGCTGATTTCTAGCGCTAGCTCCAAGGAAAGAAAAGGTAATTCCACGAACAAATTCCCACATCTCCTCGGTATAATCCTGATAGATTTCTAGTGCAAAATCGATGGCTTGATGGTTATAAAAGAGGGTAACATTCGTCAACCGAGACAGTTCTTGACCAATCGTCATTTTCCCAGAAGCTGGAGCTCCAATGATGAAAAGATGCATCAAATCACCTCCCACTCACTCCTCAGCATCCGTCACAGTCCGGACTCGTAAAATGAGACGTTCTGTTTCCAAGCGTTCTGGCAGTTCAGTTCTTGCCATCCTTTTTCCTCGCTTTCTTAATGAAGCTTCCCATAGGGTCTACTCTGTCATCTAAATAGCGATAAACGCGCTGGTGGCCATCCCCCATAAAGTAAGTCGGCGCAAAACGGTCATTCTTAAAATGCCCCTTGTCATCCAAAAGTTCTGGATCAGCTAGTCGTTCGATAATCTTGGCAAAGATGTGACAAATACCGTCTTCATCAATAATTCTATCAACTTGACATTCTAAAACGACTGGACAGGGATTTAAAATCGGTGCCTGACTCCGTTCAGAAATCTCGTAGTCTAGCCCCAGGTGTTTCAATTTCTCTCGATGGCTGATAAAACCAGCCTGCTCCATCTCGAGCATGAGATTTTCATCAGGGATATTCACAGTAAACTTCTGGTAATGCTTGATTTGCTCAGCCGCATTTTCCTCAGCACCAACACCAATGACTAGCCAATCTCCCAAGCTATAGGAGGAACTGCAGGTCGTGATATTGTGCCCAAAATTCTGATCCTGATACCCCAAAATGAAGATAGGAAATCCATAGTAGAGTTTACTTGTTTTAAAAGATTGCTTCATAACAACCTCCTTTTACTAAGACGCAAAAGAAAAGCCCTGCCATCTACATGACAGGGACGAATGTATTTATCCGCGGTACCACCCAATTTCGGGCAGTTGCCCGCAACTCTCGTCTTTAAAGCAAAAAGACACTTTTATTTCAATTTTTCATCCATTAGCAACTAGTTTTGACACATTTGTGGACTTCTCAGCGCCGCCACTTTCTGTAAAATGTGGGATTCAAAACACCTCTAATGGCTCTATTGTAGCAAGATTTTTTCGGAAATGCAAGACTCTAGAAAGATTACTTGAACTTGATACCATTTTCTTTCAATTTCTTGATAGTAGCTGGGCCGATTCCTTTCAAGGCAAGGAGTTCTTTTTCAGTCCAGTTTTTGAAATCTGAAGCAGACTTGATACCTTCATCATAGAAAGTTTTGGCACGGTCAAGTGGAAGTCCACCTAGGTTAGCTGCAAAATCTTCTACAGAATTGGCTACTTTTTGAGCTTGCTCTTTGGTAGCTTCTACTGCTTGTTCAACTTTTTTAGAAACAGCCTTACCAGCTTCGCTCGCTGATTGCTCTGCACGTTTCACGACTTTCTTTGTCTCTTCTACAACCTTAGTCACAGTACTTGAAAAGGCACCTGCACGACGGAGGCTATTTCGTAATTGTTTTTTACGATTGAGTTTCTTTGACATGATAAAATCCTTTCAATAAAAAACCCCTGTTCTGACAAGGATTTAATATAAATATTCTATCAAGATTTCGGCGAAAAATCAAGAAATGAAATATAATTAGAATAAAAATCAGTTTTTTCCTACTCCTAGAAAAAATTGACAATGGTTTAACAAGTTGATAAAATATACCTCAATGTGCAAAACTGATTCACACTAAAAGCTGACGGAGATGAATTTATGAATACTGAAAGTTACTTTGATGGTGGACTCTTGAGTTATATTGGTTACTCCATTTTATCATTCATCATTATTGTCCTTACTTTAGGAATAGCAACTCCATGGGCTGTTTGTCTCATGCAAAATTGGAAAATCAAACATACCGTCATTGACGGACGTCGCCTCTACTTTGATGGTACAGGTGCCCAGTTATTTGGAAACTGGATTAAATGGTTCTTACTCTGTATCATCACACTTGGAATTTATTCATTCTGGTTGAACATCAAAATGGAACAATGGATTACCAAACATACACACCACGTATAACATAAAAAGTGCGGTTCTTATAACTGCACTTTTTTATCTAAGCAATTAATAATTTCGCTCACCAAACAAGCCTTCTGGTAAATCATGAAATCCCTTGCCTGCTTTGAAATTTTCAAACTTACCAAGCAAGAACTGATAAGCATCCAAGCGGCTTTCGTAACGAATCATGGCATCTTTGGCACGCTCGTCTTGGTCTTCTTCATAGACCTTTTGACTTTCCTTATGTGCCATGTCGTTGATCATAATCTGGGTATTGACCCAAGCTTCAAATTCCTTCATAAATTCTTGTTCGTAACTCATTTTTTCTCCTTATTCTAATCCACGGAAATAGTCCGTGTCAATCTCTCGGTAGGGCTGGATATCCTGAACATACTCCAGCACTCCCTGAAATTCTCCGTTCTCATCGTGTACTGCAGCATAGGTGATGTGGACAAACTTACCTCGCGACTCAGACTTGAACCACATTTCATACTTGTCCTTAACTCCCTCACGAAGTCCCTTCATGATAGTCTTGACCTTGTCCAAGTACTTAGGTGGATGGCAAAGTTCTACATTGCGCCCGACTTGGGACGGTGTCCGTTTGAAAATCATCTCATCAGCTGGCGCATTGTCATTGTAATACTGGAAAATGTCGTCTTTATTGACAAAGGTGATCTCCATAGGGAGGTGATTGAGGATGAGATTGGCCTGCTCGACTGAGAGATAGCCATTGCCAAAAGCCTGTGGACTATGACGGTCCAACACTGCTTCCTTTTCCTTAGGGGTAAAGGTAATGGTGAACTGGCCTTCTGGCGTATCGATAACTTGTTGAACTTGCCCCTCTGCCGTTTCTAACTGAATAGGCTCCTCTGTACTCTTTTCCTCAACAAAACTCTGTCTTTCTGGCACCCATTTCTCAGACGGGCGGATGATAGCATAGCCGTAGGCATCACTCTCCCCAGCAATCTGAATCCAGTCGTCCTGAGTGAAGGACTCAAGGAGAATCATGAGAAGGATGGACTCTTCCTTGAAAATCATACTTTCAAACTCTGTCGCAAAGGCTTCAAAATCTTCTTTTACAGTAGAAATCGGCACTTCAGGTAGTGACTTGGCTGTCGCTAAAGCTGTTTGAAAGAGTTCCCTAATCTGGTCATCTACTCCCCACATGACCTTAGGAGGTGAATCGTGACCATAACGCTCCATGATGGGGAAAAAGAGCTCTTCCTTGCGCTGGTAGTGGATGTCAAATTGCCCCAAAAGCCCCATTTGACGAACCAAACCCTTGCGCATCTCCGCAAGCATTTCCTCGTCTTCCATAGACTCATAGGTATCTAACAATCTCCGAATGCGAATCAAGGCAGCGCGGAGAGCCAGATTTTCATCCTTGAAGACCCGAACTGGGTGGCCAGGGTGTTCGGTATCCTCCACTTCGACACCCTTAACAGCATTTTTAAAAAGATTGGCATGGACATCGCATAGCTCCATGACATCTTCAAAGGTGACACCTGAGTCTGAATTCATCAGCTCGTGCTCCATAAGGGAAATCTCGATGGCCGATACGCCTGTAAAGGTCGCATCAAAGCGTTCCTGAACCGACTCAGGAGAGGCGCCATTATGCAATTCTAACAAAATATCCCGTAGGATATGAATCCGTTCATCTGCCATTAGTCTAATCCAATCACTTCATATCCGTTCGCTTCTAGCGTGCGGACAATCTTATCCATAGGAGTTCCTTCGAGTTTAGAACCCTGCTTAAGCGATACTTTGCGACCGACTGTATTGCGCATCAAGGGATTAGCAAGGGGTTTAAAACCGAGTTCCACTAGGATTTCCAAGACTTCTGGATGCTTGTCCACCACTTCTGCAACGGGAATTGACACATCGATGATATTGTCCATGACGACCTCCATTGTATGTTCTAATACTCAATGAAAATCAAAGAGCAAACTAGGAAGCTAGCCGCAGGCTGTACTTAAGTACGGCAAGGTGAAGCTGACGTGGTTTGAAGAGATTTTCGAAGAGTATAAAATGATTTTACTGCTTATATTATACCATATGGAAAGAGATTAAAAAACTAGCAGTACAAGACTTGCTAGTTCTCTGAGATTTGAATTACGGACAAAAAAAGTTTAAAGAGCCAATCCAATAGCTTAAATAATAGCTTGTAAAATAGCAATTGGACTGCAAAAGAGATGATCATCCACAGGAATTTCACAATTCCAATAATCGGTTTGATAAAAATAATAGCAAGAAGACCCAAGAAAAATTTCATTTTCTCTCCTCTGGCTTGATGAGCCAACGAGCCGTATCCATTAGCTTATCTGCAATAAAAAGTTTCCCCAGACCGACAATAACATTGTCATCTTTCTTTATCGTTTTCATTACTTTTATACCTTGCACGGTCAAAAAGTAATTACCATAAATTTTAGCAAAAGCTTTGATAGGTCCCATATTTTCTTCCCTCGTTTAACTACACTTTAAAATATTGACGATACCAGTCTTGCTGGCTATTGTTGAAAAATCGCTTTATTTCACTTTCCCAATTCCTATAGTATCATACAAGCTAAATTTTATAAAGCTTTTTAATAATGTTTAACTCTGGAAAGATTCCCCAGCATGTTTTATTGCCTTTTCCCCAACAAAAAAGAGGGTTTCCCCTCCTTCTTAGTTCTTATCCAGATTGCGTAGCATCTCGTCAATCTTGTTTCCATATTCGATGGATTCATCTTTGACGAAAGTCAAATCTGGGATTTTGTACAATTTCAAATTGCGACCAAGTTCACGTTTGATGGTACCAGTTGCTTTTTCAAGCCCGATTTGAGCTTTCTGGTTATCTGAAGCAAGGTTACTCAAAATGGTGTAGTAAACCTTGGCAACAGACAAGTCACCCAACATCTGAACATCTGTGATGGTCACACCTTGAACACGCGGATCACGGACCTTCTTTTGCAAAATCTCATTGACTTCACGCTTGATTTCCATGCCCACACGATCCGTACGGAAATGATTTGCCATGATATTCCTTTCTCTACTTTGAACCAAAAGCTAGGCCAGCAGACCTAGCTATTTTTATTAGATAGAGGAACTAGAGCCATTTGAATCTAGGAAACAAGCCTTAGATAGAACTGAGGGTTCATCAAGGCGCTGTTGACGACGAGTCAAATCGGCTATCGTTTCTCTATTATCGTTTGATTTCTTCCATGACATAAGCCTCAATCACATCATCAGTCTTGATATCATTGTAGCCATCAATCATCAATCCACCTTCACGACCGTTTGTAACTTCTTTGACGTCGTCCTTGTAGTGTTTCAAGCTTGCGAGTTCACCATCATAGATAACGACACCGTCGCGGATAACACGGACTTTAGAGTCACGGGTAACCTTACCGTTGATAACCATGAATCCACCGATAGTTCCGACTTTAGATACCTTGAAGGTTTCACGGATAACTGCTTCACCAATAACTTTTTCTTCGAATTCTGGATCAAGCATCCCTTTCATGGCTTCTTCCATCTCTTCGATAACCTTGTAGATAATGCTGTGGAGACGGATTTCTACATCGTCAGCTTCAGCTTGTTGACGAGCTTGTGGTGTAGGGCGTACGTTGAAACCAACGATGAAGGCATTTGAAGCTTCCGCAAGAGTCACGTCAGATTCGTTGATAGCACCGACTGCTGAGTGGACGATGGTAACTTTGACACCTTCCACATCGATCTTTTGAAGTGAGGCAGAAAGGGCTTCAACAGAACCTTGTACGTCGGCCTTGATGATAACGTTAACTGATTTGAGTTCACCAGCTTTAAGCGTATCAAAGAGGTTCTCAAGACTGACACGTTGAGTAGCTTGACGTTGTTTCATGAGGGCACGTTTCGCACGCTCTTCACCGGCTGCACGCGCAGATTTTTCATCTTCGTAAACGGCAAAGTGGTCACCCGCCATTGGCGCTTCGTTCAAACCTGTGATAGAGACTGGTGTTGATGGTCCAGCCACCTTGACACGACGACCAAGATCATTAGTCATAGCACGGACACGACCGAAGGTATTTCCGACAACGATTGGGTCTTGAACATTCAAGGTACCTTGTTGCACAAGAAGGGTTGCGACCGCACCTTTTCCTTTATCCAAGCGAGCTTCGATAACTGTACCAATCGCACGAACTGTTGGGTCTGCCTTGAGTTCTTGGATTTCAGCCACAAGAAGGACTGTTTCCAACAATTCTTCAATATTCTGGTTGAATTTAGCTGAGATTTCAACAAATTCAGAATCTCCGCCCCAAGCTGTTGACATAACTCCATGCTCTGCCAATTCACCGATAACGCGTTCTGGGTTGGCACCTGGTTTATCAATCTTGTTGATAGCTACGATAATTGGAACGTTGGCCGCTTTTGAGTGGTTGATGGCTTCGATAGTCTGTGGCATAACCCCGTCATCTGCCGCTACGACCAAGATGGTAATATCGGTAACAGACGCACCACGCGCACGCATCGATGTAAAGGCCGCGTGTCCTGGTGTATCGAGGAAGGTAATCTTCTTGCCATTTTCAACGATTTGGTAGGCACCGATATGCTGAGTGATACCACCTGCTTCACCTGTCGCAACGCGAGAGTTACGAAGGGTATCCAAGAGGGTTGTTTTACCGTGGTCAACGTGTCCCATGATCGTCACAACTGGTGGACGCTCAACCAATTCATCTTCATTAAGATAACCATCTTCGACAAAGAAACGTTCGATGTCGGCATTATCCACTTCAACCTTTTGCTTAGCTTCGATACCATAATCCACCATGAGGAGTTCAATTGTTTCCCCATCCAAGGATTGGTTTTGTGTGGCCATGACACCCATCATGAAAAGTTTCTTAACGATTTCAGCTGGTTCACGTTTGATACGTTTTGCGATTTCCGCAACGGTCATACCATCTGTATATTCAAATTCTGTTGGCAATTCATGGAATTTACGCTCTGTAACAGGTTTTGGAGCCTGATTACGGTTATTCTTGTTATTGCCTTTTTTGTTCTTTTTGTTGTTATTCCAGTTACTATTCTTTTGATTTCTCACTTGATTTTGACTACTTCGATTCTTTTGTTGTTTTCTAGGACCATCTTCTTCGCGATCGTAATCGTCGCGTTCTTTGTCTGGTCGGGCTTGCTTCTTACGACGTGTATCCACTGCAGGTTCTTTTTTCTCAGGGACGACTTCAACCACTGCTTGAACTTGCTGCGCTTGTTGCGCTTGTTCAGCTAACTTAGCTGCTTCTTCAAAGATTTCCTCTGGTTCCTTGCGTTTGTTAGCTTGGGCCAAAGCTTCTTTGGCAGCCTGAGTCTGCTTGAAACGTTCCTCGCTTGAACGAGCGTACTCTGCGTTTTGCTCTGCTTTCAATGCTGCTGCACGGGCTTTAAAGTCAATGCGTGGAGCCGCTTGATTTGGACGTTTGTCCTCTTGTTGACGGCGATCGTTTCCACGATTTTGCTGACCTTGCTGTTTCTTAGCTTGATCATTAAAGCGACGATTGTCGCGGTTGCCTTGACCTTGTTTTCCACCATTACGACCGTCGTTTTTCTGACGGTTTCCGTTTTGTTGTTGGTCACGGTTATTGCCCTTATTTTGCTTGCGTCGCTCTGCCTGCTCTTTAGCACGGGCTTCACGCTCAGCCTTAAAATTACGGCTTTGCGGTTTAGCTGCTGCTTTTTCTGTATTAGGAGCAACTGGCTCAGCTGCTTTTGCCTCTTCCTTGGCTACAGCTGGTTTAGCTGGCTCAGATTTTTCGGCTTTCTTTTCTGCACCTGATTTTGGTGTTGCAGGTTTTGCTTCTGCTTTCGGAGTAGCTGCAGGCTTAAAGCTAGCAGCGATTTTTGCAGCGACAGCTTCTTCCACACTTGATGAGTGGCTTTTCACATCCAAGCCCAACTCTTTTGCACGCGCTACAACTTCTTTACTTTCTTTTCCAAGTTCTTTTGCGATTTCGTACAATCTTTTCTTAGACAAATCATGTCCTCCTCTTCTATTCCATAAGAGACCTCATTTTCTTTGTAAATCCAGCATCTGTTACAGCCAAAACCTTTCTTGATTTCCCAACTGCTATGCTTAATTCCAGTGTTGAAAACACGGTTACAATTTCTACTTGATAATAATGACTTTTATCTTGAATCTTCTTGGTCAGATTAGGTCCAGCATCATGGGCTAGAAAGACCAACTTGGCCTTGCTGTCTTGAATGGCCTTGACCACCAATTCTTCACCCGATATGATACGCCCTGCTCGCTGAGCGAGTCCCAAGAGATTGCTTATATTTTGCTTATTCAAGTCCTAACTCTCTTCTTTTTACTTTGTGATCCACATAAGCGATCAACTCGTCATAAAAGCTTTCTTCAACTTCCATATTAAAGCTGCGGTTAAAGACCTTCTTCTTTTTCGCCTCTAGGGCTTCTGCATTGTCTAGCTTGATATAAGCGCCGCGGCCATTGGCCTTGCCTGTCGGATCGATAAAGACTTGTCCTTCCTTGTTCTTGACAATGCGGAGCAAATCACGCTTATCAATCACTTCATTAGAGACAACAGACTTGCGCAAAGGGATTTTTCTCGTTTTCATCTTTCCCTCCTCTAGCAGCTTTTATTCTTCTACAGTATCGTTTTCTGCTTCCAAATCTACTGAAGCATCTTCTTCCATGGCTTCAAATTCGCTAGCAGACTTGATATCGATACGGTAACCAGTCAAGTGAGCTGCCAAGCGAACGTTTTGTCCACGACGACCGATTGCAAGAGAAAGCTTGTTATCTGGTACAACCACCAAGGCACGTTTGCTGTCGTTTTCGTCAAAGATAACTTGGTCAACTTCAGCAGGAGCGATGGCATTGTAGATAAATTCAGCTGGATCTGCTACCCACTCGATAACGTCGATATTTTCTTCGATTGGCACCATACGGTCGCTCTTGGCATCGTAGCGAGCTGGGTGGAATTTGCTAGTAATCTTCTTGATATTAGCACCGCCACGCCCAACGATTGTACCGATAGCGTCCACGTTTGGATTATGACTGCGAACGGCAACTTTGGTACGGTCACCAGCTTCACGAGCTACGCTCATGATTTCAACAGTTCCATCATAAACTTCTGGAATCTCTTGCTCCATCAGGCGTTTGATCATTTCTGGGTGGCTACGGCTAACAAAGACGTTCACACCGCGAGGGTTGTCTTCAACCTTGTAAACGTAGACTTCGATACGATCATGAGAAGCAAAAACTTCACCAGGAATTTGATCTTGTTTTGACAATTGAGCTTCGATGCTGCCAAGATTGACATAGATAAAGCGATTGTCGAAACGTTCTACAGTACCAGACATGATTTCTTGTTCATGTTCTTTGTAAGTATTATAGGTGATAGCACGTGTTTGCTTGCGCATTTTTTCCATGATGGTTTGTTTAGCAGATTGGGCTGCCACACGACCAAACTCAGCTGGTGCTTCTTCGAACTTGATTTTGTCACCAAGCTCATAGGCTGAATTAATGGCAAGAGCATCTTTCAAGCTGATTTCCAAACGGCTATCAAATACTTCATCAACAACTTCACGGACAGTATAAACTGTAAAGTCACCTGTTTTTTCGTTGAAGTCAATAGCTACGCTGTCTGATTGACCATAGCGTCTGCGATAAGCGGAACGAAGCGACTCTACTACTGCGTCGATGATATCTTCTTTTTTGATTCCCTTGTCTTCTTCCAAAATGCGGAAGGCCTCTAGCATTTCTTTACTCATGTTTTCTTCACTTTTGAATCCTCAAAAGCTATCCTTTCTTTTTCTATAATTTAACTGCTAAACGTGCTTTTGATACTAAACTGTATGGAATTTGGACAGTTTTCTTACGTGTCTTGTCCATATACTCCATAGTCAACTCGTCCTCTTCAAAGGCTACCAAGGTTCCTTCAAAGACCTTTTGCTTATCGATGGCTTGGTAGAGCCCGACATGGATGTATTTCCCAACCGCTCCAGCAACGGCATCCTTGGTTTTCAAAGGACGTTCCAAGCCTGGACTGGTGATTTCTAGGAAATATTGTTCTGGGAAGGGATCTGGCTTGATGGTGTCTAGGACAGGACTGATAATTTCTGTCAAGTCTGCCGTGTCGTTCAAGGTAATTCCTTCAGGTTTATCTACAAAAATGCTGAGAATCATGTCACTGCCAATCTTTCCATACTCGATATCCACGAGTTCGAAAGGAGCTTGAATGACAGGTTCTACAACTTCTCTGACTAATTCTACGATTGTTGCGATTGCGTCCACCTCCTCATAAGCAAGAGGCGAAGATATTTCCCCGCCTCTCTTTCTCATATTCTTGCTATAAGTATAACACAAATCAAGCTAACCTGCAAGGATTTGACCTTGAAGGTTTCTGACTAGTCCTACAAAACTACTCTTTTCTTTTACTGCGACTCCCCTAATAGGCCCAAATCGTATTTCCAAGTTAAAATGCGTCTCACAGACTCATCAATACGTTCTTCTGTCAGCTCTCCAGATGAGATTTTCTTTAAAATATAAGGAATCTGAGTTTGATATGAGGATCCTAGAATCAGATCATTTCCAGCTACAATCACTTGGAAAGCAGCTTCTTCCTGACTAACAAAATCGGCTAATCCCGCCATATCAAAGTCATCCGTCATAATGACACCTTTAAAATGCAGTTCATTACGAAGAAGCTCAGTGATCTTCGCTGAGATCGATGAAGGTACTGTATCAATTTTAGAGAGGATATTGTGAGAGACTAAGACACTATCTGCCCCTGCATCTATCCCAGCTTGAAAGGGAAGAAAATCTGCTTGTCTTAAAACATCTAGAGATCGGTTGTCTTGGATAATAGCGGTATGACTATCTCCATTATCGCCATACCCTGGAAAATGTTTCAAGGTTGACCCAACCTTACTCTTTTTAAGTTCTTCTACGACCTGCTGAACATAGCTTGCAGTTGTTGGGGCATCTTGTACAATCGTGCGGTCATAAATGAAGGCTGATTGATCCCTTGCAAGATCCGCAACTGGGAAAAGTCCAGCATTGATGCCAACAGATTTTAACAACTCCGCCTTTTTCTTCGTATCAGAAAGCACCGCCTCCATTCCCCCTTGATGATAAAGTGCCATAGGAGATTGGAAAGGAGTTTCTAAAATCGAACTGATACGAGTCACCGTCCCTCCTTCTTCATCTGAACCAATCAACAAAGGAATCTTGGCAGCAGCTTGGTAGCCCTTTGTCAAAGCCTTTATATCTTCTAAACTTCGTCCCTCAAAATCTCTACCAAATAAGATATAACCAGACAAATGATAGGATTGGAGATCTTCTATCTGATGATTAGAAGGAACTCTGGCCCAAAATAATTGCCCCACTTTCTCTTCCAAGGTCATCGCGGCTAACTTGTCTTCAATAACCTTATTTTCCTCTCCTTCACGGGTTGCAATAGTTATTTCAGTTTTTTCTACTTGAACCTCTTTTTCTGCTTGCACCTCTACTTGTCTATGTTGTTGATAATCAGAAAAAATCAAACCAACTATCACAAGAAAAAAGAAAAGATAGAATACAAGAGGGTTTATACTATTTCTCATAACCTTTCCATTATACCACTTATCTAGATACAAATACACACTTAGCAAAAACCAACCTTTTTAAAACTAAACTAAAAGGACCTAACTCTGTGCAATACAGAACTAAATCCTTAAAATATATGACTTGTTTAACATTTTGAATACGAAACAGGTTTTTGAAATCTCTTTCGATTAAAACTGAGCCTCAACTCGGTAGATAACTTGACCCTTGTTTGAGAATTTTTGCTCATATTCTGTCATGACATTGCCTTCAAAATCACTGGCATGTAAGTCTAGCCAGACACCATTGAGTTTCATGCCATACTGAGAAAAGCTCACTAGGCTGTACTCAAACAGGCCCCGGTTATCCGTCTTGAAATGAATTTCTCCATTTTCAGGTAAGATACGCTTGAAGGTATCCAAGAAGGTCTTGTAGGTCAAACGACGCTTTTCATGGCGTTTTTTAGGCCATGGATCTGAAAAGTTCAGATACAAGCGATCAATCTCACCGTCTTCAAAGTAGTCTGTCAAATCAGAACCATCTACCCACAAGAGCTTGATGTTAGGCACTCCAACTTCAAGAACCTTGTCTAAAGCGTAACTCAAAACAGACTTTTGAATATCAATCCCGATATAGTTGATGTTAGGGTTTTGTTTGGCCATACCTGAAACAAAGGCACCCTTTCCACTTCCTACTTCCACATGAATAGGATTATCATTTCCAAACAAGTCCCGCCATTTTCCCTTTGCTTCCAAGGGATTGAGGACCACATACTGGGGATTTGCCTCTAGTAATTCTGTCGCCCCTTTACGATTTCTAACTCTCATCTTCTCTTTCCATACTTGTCTCGGAAGTGACGCAAGCCATGAATCTCCCGATTGACATTTTCTAAATCTTGATTCATATAATACTTGGAAATCTGGCTCAAATAAGACAATTGACCATACCAATACAATTTATTTAATACCGTTTGATTGTACTTGTAACCGTAGTAAGTCAACCATTCCTTCCACTGATGTTCTGGAATATAATGGCAGAGCATGTGAGCCACGTCAAACATGCGGTCGGTCAAACGAACCGAATCCCAATCTACCAAATAAATCAAGCCACTGTCTGTCTCAATCCAATTACTATGTCGTACATCTCCATGGACAATGGTCGCATGGTCCTCTCTAAATCCTGGAATAGTCTGACGTAAATCAGCCATCACTTCACTGATAAAATGATTTTTACGCAAAGCATCTGGAGCTGTTTCTTGCCAAGACTGTAGTAAATCTACAGGTGTTTCCATGGCATAGCCCAAACGACTCAACTGTGTCATCAAAGGACGTGAGCGATGCAGACGAGTTAAAATATTGACGATTTGCTTACGATTCATATCATAGGGGGTCAATATCTTGCCTGTCAACCATTCTTGAGCACACATATCACGCCCATCTGCCAAACGGCGACTCCATAATAATTGTGGAGCAATTTGTTCTCTAGCTAGACCAGGTAGGATTGGAGAGGTGTTCATTTTTACAAAGATGCGCTTCCCATCAGGATAGCTACCCATATAAGCCTTACCACTTTTCCCAGGTATGGGAGTCAGTGTTAGCTCATTATCACCCAAATCCATTTCTTTCCTCCGTATAAAGTTTCCTTACTATTCTACTAGTTTTTGGCCTATTCGTCAACCGCTCCACACCTGATTCTCAAAGAAAAGCCTCTGGATTGGCTTGGGTATCCTTATAGAAAGAAAAGGCAAGCACTATCTTCTGCTTACCTTTCATGATTTTTATAAATAATATAAGAGTGGCCAAGCATTGTAAAACATGTGAACTAGAGTAGAAACCCATAGGTTTTGGCTCTTTTTATAAGCAAGGCCCAGTAACAAGCCCCCAAGTAGATAAAAAATAAACGAAGGGATATTAGAAGGTCCATGCATGAAAGAAAAGAGAGAGGAAGTTAGCACAAGCCCTAACCAAGAATTGTCAAAAACGGCACCTTGAAGAAGACCTCTGAAAATGAGTTCCTCCTGGATGGGTGCCAAAACTGAGGAAGTCAAAATCAAAGACAGAGAAATTCCTCTGCTGACTTCCGCCAAGTGTTGAACTCCTGCGCCAGAAGAAACAGCAAAGAATTTAATATAAACCAGCGTCTCAAGTACACTTAGAAGAAAGATTACAATAAAAAGCAAAAGTTCTTTCTTGCTTAACATCCCAAAAGAAATCATTTCAAACTTTCTAGCATAAACAACACTTAGCGAGGTTACTAGAAGACTTACAATAATCAATGCAGATTCATTTTGAAAAAAATCCCCGTGGTTAATCGTATAAGGAACTGTAATGACGATTAGTAGTACTAAAAATCCAAAACAAAAGGCATGAAATTTATCAAAAAACTCCATAAAATTATCCTCCTCAACAAACAGACTTCCCTAAACGTCATCCTTTAGTGCTAGTCTTTCCAAAACAAACCATTTTATACTCTTCGAAAATCTCTTCAAACCACGTCAACGTCGCCTTGCCGTATATATGTGACTGACTTCGTCAGTCTTATCTACAACCTCAAAGCAGTGCTTTGAGCAACCTGCGGCTAATTTCCTAGTTTGCCCTTTGATTTTCATTGAATATAAGTTAAGAGTGGCAAACTATTGTAAAACATGTGGACTAGAGTAGAAACCCATAGGTTTTGGCTCTTTTTATAAGCAAAACCCAGCAACAAGCCTCCGAAAAGATAATAGCAAAACGAAGGAATATCATAAGGTTCATGCATGAAAGAAAAGAGAGAGGATGTCAGCACAAGTCCCAGCCAAGAATTATCAAAAACTGCACCTTGAAGAAGCCCTCTAAACATGAATTCCTCCTGGATAGGTGCCAAAACTGTAGCACTAACAATAAAGGAAAGCGAAAGTCCTTTACTAGCTTCCTCAAGGTGTTGATCCGAAGCACCAGAAACAACTGAGAAAAAAGCATGATAGCTAATACTTACCAGCACAGTGAGAAGAAAAATTCCAATGAACAGCAAGAGTTGTTTCCTGCTTAAAATCCCCAAAGAAATCATATCAAACCATTTCGCATAGCCAAAACTAAGGAAAAGCAAGATACTCTTTATCATAATGAATGTGTACTGGTGTTGAAAATAATCTCCTTGATTAATGGAATAACCCGCTGCACCAACGATTGCAAAGACTAAAAATCCCAAAAACAAGGCATGACATTTATTGAAAATGGCCATAAAACTATCCTCCCCACCAAACAGACTTCCCTACACGTCATCCTTAAGCTCTAACCTTTCCAAAACAAACCATTTGAGTATCCAAAATACGATCGCATAACCACCCCCTAAGAAGATAGCCATTAAAGATAGCATGGGATTTAGGAAATAAAAGACCACAACAGATACAAAGGTTAGCACAAAAACATTGAAGGCAATGGTGTCAGAAGCCAAATCTAAAATATAGGGCGTCAACCAGTCTAAGGTTTTTGAATCTAGGAAAAATAAGTGTTTATACATGGTGACCTCCTCTATGGCTGAAAAGCAAGTCTTTTGGTTTTTTACCCCAAGACCCTATGTAGAAAAGTGAGCAAAAATGGTAAGTTTGCTATAATATTATTAACAATATGAATCGCGTAAGAAGGATAGATACTCTTAGTATAACGTGTCAGCCAGGCATATAGACAGCCTACTGTCGTATAGACAAAAATATCTGCGAGACTTGGCAAGCTAGAAAAGTGGAGCAAGGCAAATAAGAATGACGGAAAGAGAAGATCCAGCCCCCACTTCGAATTCTTAAAGAAGGCATGTTGAAGCAGGCCCCTATATACCAATTCTTCCATCAGAGGTCCTAGTACGATTAAGGTTAGGTAAACACCAAACTCCGCAAAATTGGTCTCACTATAGGCAATAAACAAATTCCACCCTTCATTAGTTCCCTGAACGTGTTTAGCTGTCAGATAGTTAAAGCAGATAAGCACAACAGCTGCTAACACCGTCAGAACAGAATAGCTCAACCACTTTTTCCTAGGGATGCGAAAGAGATAAGCATGGCCCGACCTAACCAAAATCCAAATCATCAGGCCGATAAAGAGAAGGCTGATGATGTTTCGAATCCAGATTAGATTTCCTACCCAAGACGAGAACTCCCAATAATTTCTCCAAAATTGGGTTGTCCAAAACAATCCGAAAAACAGAAACAAATAAGAAAGAATGGCACTCGTTTTGAAAAGAATAGGGTGTTTTTTCATAGAACTCCTCCCCACTATCTACAAGACAGGATAACCTCCTCCTGCCAGTCTATAGACTAGTCCCAGATTAAGAAGAAAACTCTTCCCCTACTTTTTATAATACTTCAATCCCCAAATGAGCAACAGCATGATAAGTAAGCAGAGAATAGCACCAATATAAGCGATTATTTGTTGGTAAGATTCTCCTGCTGTGATACCTCTATACAAACAGATAATAGACATAAAGCCTGTCAAGCCTATATACATGAGTTGATTGGTTCTAGGACTAACCAAATCATCATCTTCAAACTCTCTTATCCTCATTTCCCTAGTAAGGTAAATAGTGACCAAAATCGAAGCCAAGTTAATAACCACTAAAAGAAATTGGAAAACCAAGGAAAAATTTAAAAACTGACGAGATAGAAATAGATAAGTAGAGACAAGTAAAGGCAACTGACCTAAGAACAATCTCGCAAGAAAGATGTTCCGTTTTTTAACAAGAAAAGTTTTCATTTCTTTTCTCCTTTCTTTTTCATGATAGCTAAATAAATCATCACTGCAATCACATAGGCTATGGTATAAAATAGATGATACCAAGCACTCTCCCTAAGCGGATATAGAAAGATGGACATAATCAGATACAAGATGAAAATGACAAGTATTTTTTTCTTCATAAGATTTCCTCCTGAATCTTTGTTGAGCTAGAACCTTTACACTGCTAGTATAGCACTCATTTTGATCTTGGATCACTCAAATCATAAATGGTCATCAAAACATCTTGAATTGTTAAAAAATTTAAAAAGCAAGCATGGAAAACATACTTTCCTCTTTATATTGTCTTGATACCGACTTGTTTGTAGGCTTTTCATTCTGCTATCACATATCATTTTGACATGCTAAACAAAATTAAAGAAACTCCCCTGTAAATTAAGCTAGCAAATACAGGGGAGAAATTTATTTTTTAGGGGGTACTATCCGTATCCTTTTTGGGAGACTTTAAAAATTTTTTTCTAATTAAATCATCCATATAAGGGCCAAATATACCAACGACTAAACCAATAAGAAAACTTTTGAAATCCATAATTACCTCCAAGTACACAAGCTCAAGTCTTTAAGCAAACATAATAGCCAATTGTAACATTGTTTTTGCATTCACGAGGAATACCTCTTTTTACTTTCGTCCTATTACAACCTTAATAAGGTTAGTATACTACTATTTTTTTAACTTTTCCATCCAAATCATAAATGGTCATCAAAACATCTTGAATTGTTAAAAAATTTAAAAAGCAAGCATGGAAAACATACTTGCCCTGGGGGAACTTGACAATGTGAAAATACAAAATAGAAAACTACTCACCCTCACTTCCGTATGTTCTCATATATTCTCATAATCGCAACAAGGATAGCAGCTGTCCCACTTGCCAAAGCGATAAGGGTAATGATAATGTTGAGGATTTCAGGCGTACTCCCTATTCTGTTGATAAGACGGAGTAGGGATATAACTGTCAACTGAATCAGGAGTATTGATTCTACTCTTACCATTGAAGTAAGTCTGTTTTCAACTGCATATAAAAAGGCTGGTAGCATAACACAGGCTATAGCAATCACAAACAGGTTGCTCCCTGTTTCTTCTCCCTTGTTCACCACGGAAATCATGAGAAGATTCGATGCTATAATCAACGTAGAACAGATGATAAAAAAGGACTTCTTATTCATTTAATATACCTCGCATACTATAGCAAAAGTCTGGCTCGATAAAGACAAACTTTATCTGTTAACTTCTGCCAATTCTTTTTTCACAAATTCTCTAATGAGCAACCGGCAGCAAGTGAACCGTTAAAACCTGACGAAAGACTTGATTTTGACAGGTAGTATTCAGGCTGGTATTGGGATGGCTTTCCACAATCTTCATGACGGTATAGAGACCAACTCCTCTCTCCTCCCCTTTAGAACTTGCTCCAAAGGAGAAGATTTCAGAAATATCGATACCCTCTTCTTTGATAGAGTTTTCAATAATAAAGGTCTCCTGTTCTCCATTTTTTAAAAAGGCGATTGAAACATGAGGTTGACTGGCCTCTACACTAGCTTCAATAGCATTGTCACAAAGGATAGACACAATGGTTAGAAAATCAAGCAGGCTCATCCCCTCTACCTGAATCTCCTCAGGAACTTCGACATTAAATACAATCTTCTTATCTCTTGCTTTTAGAAATTTTCCAGCTAGAAGACTTTTGAGGGCACGGTCCCGAATATTCACCAATCTACCAAGGTCATATTTATTGTCCTGCAATTTCTCACTAGAATCCTTTAAGACCGAGTCGTAGACCTCTTTTATCTGCTCCATATCCTCCTCTTCAATGCCCAGACGTAAGCTGGTTAAGAGGTTGGTGTAGTCATGGCGAAAACTCCGCACTTCCTTGTAAAGTTCCTCTATATGCCGACTATAGCGTTCTATATCTCTGTAGCGCAAGGCCTGCTCTTGGTCCAATCTCTCATGGAGTTTGTCCTTCAAATAGGTATCCAATTTCTTGACAATCCCCATAAAAAAGAGGAGGTAAAAGACTAGGATGAGATGACGAACAGTCTTTGATTGGATATCGTATACATATTCAAAGTAAGACAGATTTTCCATGACTAGAAAGTAGGCCCCCATTATCCAGTTAATCTTAGTAAGGGACTTTTGAAAAGCTTTATCGAGAATCTCCTTTCTCAAACTAGTAAAATCATAGTTCAACCATTTCAAAAAAGCTAGAGAAATGAAGAAATTGAAAATTATTATACACAACCAAATCAAAGAGTAATCATCATGTACTTGCCCTTGTCCCAAAAATGGAAGCACAAAATAAGAAATACCTCTATAAAAGAGATTCACCAATATCATTGGAAAGAGACCATAAAAGAAAAGGAGTTTTTTAGGAAACCCTCTTAACAATAAGAAAGACAAGCCTATACCGTACAATGGTTCCGTAAAATAAGATAGGTAAGTATTTCCTACTATATAGTTAATCGTTACAAAAACGACTGCTAAAAGTAACTTAAAAAGAAAAGCTTTAAAAAATCTCTCCAGAGTTAGAACAATTCCATCCACCTTAAAAAATATAAACAATTCCAATCCAACTATCAAAAATGAATATACTATCTTCCAAACTATTTCCATTACATTACCTCACTCAGTGTAAGTTATTAATAGCCTCAGACACTTCCCTGACCTTATAACGCGCTATCATACAGCTTCCTCCATTGGGAAAGAAAAGGAGTTTTTCTTTCTTATCCAAACGAACTACATTGGCAGGATTGATGAGAAAAGAGCGATGGCACTGCAAGAGACGGGGTTCCTGCTTGAAAACCTCCTCTAAACTCGCTGTAAATTCCAGCCTGTCCGTCTTAGTATAGAGAATAACACGATGGGCTCTGGGCGACGTTTCGAGATAGTAAACCTCTTTAAAAGGATACTGGAATTGGGCAAATTTTGATTTAAAGTAAAAGCAATCTTCCGCCAGGCTCTTACTATCTTGACTATTGGCATAGAGGAGGGCTGTCTTGATCCGAGATTCAAACTCCTCTGCCGAAAGGGCCTTATCAATGTAGTCCAAAGCAGACACTTGGTAGCGAAAGGACAGGGGCATAAACTCCGAGTGAGTCGTCACAAAGACGATGAGAGCATACGGATCCCGATCCCGAATCTTTCTAGCTACCTCTAGACCCTTCATCTCCTCATTTCGAATCTCAATGTCCAAAAAGAATAGCTGATGCGCCCCCTTCTCATGCACCTCTGCCAGCAGTTGGTCTGGCTTGCCAAAGACCTCAAAAGAACTGGGAATGATATGATGTTCCTTCAAGAGTTTCTCAATCGTCGTTTCAATCCTAGTCTGCTGGGAAAAATCATCTTCTAAAACAAATATTCTCATCTTCTTACTCCCCTTGTTTCAATTTCTTCCTAAAAAGAGAATAGCAAAAATACTCTGACACAAGCCCACCAAATCTTAAATAGGCCTTCAAAGCTCCTGAAAGGTAGCTTGTTCCTCAAATAAGCATGATAATCTTACAACTATTTTATCATAAAATCTTAACAGTACCATTCAGGAAATTTCAAGGGCAATTAAAGATTTTATGGTGAAAAAGGAGATAAAAGTGATAGACTAACAGTATCAAAACACAATCGCTAGAGGTAAGACTGGCACACAGATTAAAGGAGGAATTCTCATGACAGATACAGACCCCATCAAAAGAGCTCAGACTTTGATTACTGACTTAAACAAAGCCTACCAAGCATGCAAACAGGCAACCGCTGACGACGTCCGCTTTCAGGAGCAATTAAACTCTATTCTTAGCTTTCTAGCCAAGGCTGAGACAGTGGATAATCGAGTCTTGATTGAATTGGAAAAATTTTACCAGACTTCCAGTCTTCTCATGGGACTCAGCGCTCTCAATCCAGATGCTCCTACTCGCGCCGCTTGGCGGGCCTATGACCGCTTCCACTTTGACCAAGTCAAGACCAAGTTGAGTCTCTACGGACCAACCATTATCTTGTAGAAAATAAAAGAAGCTGAGACAGATTGAACTCAACTTCTTTTTTGTTTCATATAAGCAATGTTAGTCCTGCATCTGACGTTTCACCTGATAAGGTAGATACAAGACTAGTAAAACCAAACCTGCACCCAGTAAGGCTAGAAGGGCTAGTTTTTCCTGGAAGGTAATCAACCCAACAACTAATTCCACTACTAAGACCAAACTGGTCAATCCTCGGACTACCGCCTGCAAGCCTTTTTCCTTTTGCCCCTTGTCTAGTGGAAAGAGTTGGGTCAAATACTGGTAGTCAAAGGCGTGATAGAGGGCCAGCAACTGGAAGATCAAGAGGTAGTTAAAGAGAACTACCACTGCTGTCGCAATCCAAGCTTGCTCGATAAAAACCTGCGCCAGTATGGAAAGCAATAGCAAACGGAGACTAAGGGCACAGAGGTCTCCATTTCGCAAATAAGAACGCAGATAGAGATTTTGCCAAATCTTCCCAGGCACCTTCTGAACAGCCCTTAGGATAAAGTCCAGATAGGCACGACGCTTGACGCTGTTTGAAATTCCCTTGACCTGGGTAAAGAGAGCAAAGAAACGAAGCAAAACTTGCTTGCGCTTGCTTTCTTGGGAAATAACATAGTCCCAGTCCATTCCAGATTCAGTAAAAAATTTACTGGCCTTTTGACGAAAGAGCAGATATTTCCCTACACCCAATAGGAGCACATAGACCAGAAAAACTAGCAAGCCAGAACCCATGGCTAAAAATAGGGGGGCAAACAAAAGCAAGAAAAGGGACTGGATAAAGAGCCAAAAGACTAGGGAAATGCCAGTTTGACGCTTAAGATGGAGCTTGATTTCCTCTTCTCCAACCAAGAGAAAGAGCTTGTCAGGTGCCTCCATATAAGTAGCAATTCCACCCCAAAGCAAAAGTAAAACAGAGGTAATTCCTACAAACAAAAGGATAGGCCAATGATTTTCAGGAAAATGTTGCAAGAGTTGACTGTACTGGTAGGCTAGAAAGCCCAGCAGGACAAGCAGGAACAAGACAAAGTGGTCATTGAGAACATAACGCAAATAACCAAGACACTCCTTACGAAAAGCCTGCTTTCTCTTTAAAAACAAGTCTTTCATAGGTCCTCCTCTTTGGTCAGAGCCAAGTAAATGTCATTTAAACCAGCCTCAGGCATATCAAAGGCTTCGCGTAGTTGAGCCAGATTTCCCTTAGCACGCACCTCTCCCTTGTGGAGAATGACAAAGGCATCACACATCTTCTCCGCTGAATCCAGCACGTGGGTACTCATGAGAATGGACTTACCCTTTTGCTTCTCCACTTTCAAAAGCTGAATCAAGTCAGAAATCGCAAGCGGATCGAGACCAAGGAAAGGCTCATCCACGATGAAGAGACTCGGGTCCACCACAAAAGCACAGATAATCATGACCTTCTGCTTCATCCCTTTTGAAAAATGAACTGGGAACCAGTCCAATTTCTGGTCCAGACGGAACATTTTTAACAAAGGTTCTACTCGATCAAAAGCCACTTTCTGCTCAATACCATAAGCCATAGCAACCGTTTCGATATGCTCTCTGAGGGTCAATTCCTCATACAGACTAGGTGTCTCAGGAATGTAGCCAATCTGCTTGCGGTAGGTTGTCGCATCTCCTTGCAGTGTCAGGCCATTGATATTGATGGAGCCACTATAAGGTGTCAACAGACCGATAATTTCATTGATGGTCGTCGATTTTCCAGCACCATTGAGACCAATCAGACCGACTAACTGCCCACTTTCAACTGTAAAGGACACATCTTTCAAGACAGGTACATGAACATAGCCACCTGTCAGGTTTTTAATTTCTAACATATTTTCTCCAAATCTGGTATAATGTAGCTATATTATATCAAAATTCAATACAGTAGAGGTAGATTTTATGTCAGATTGCATTTTTTGTAAAATCATCGCAGGGGAAATTCCTGCTTCAAAAGTATATGAAGATGAGCAGGTTCTTGCCTTTCTTGATATCTCTCAAGTAACACCAGGACACACCTTGGTCGTACCAAAAGAGCACTATCGCAATCTTTTGGAAATGGACGCTACTAGCGCCAGCCAACTCTTTGCCCAAGTGCCAAAAGTAGCTCAAAAAGTCATGAAAGCTACCAAGGCTGCTGGCATGAATATCATTGCCAACTGTGAAGAAATCGCAGGGCAAACAGTCTTTCATACCCACGTTCACCTCGTACCTCGCTACAGTGCGGACGATGACCTCAAGATTGATTTTATCGCACACGAACCAGACTTTGACAAACTTGCTCAAGTCGCTGAAACTATCAAAAACGCCTAAGGAGTTGCCATGAAATTATCTAATCTACTGCTATTTGCAGGAGCTGCAGCAGGAAGTTATTTGGTCACAAAAAATCGCCAAGCCATCACAGATGAAGTCTTGAATACGACTGACCGCGTTCAAGCTATCAAGGACGATGTGGATATTATCCAAAACAGCCTGCAAATCATCGACCAACAAAAAGAACTGCTTAAGGAATACCAAGAAGACCTGACTTACAAGTTTAAGGTCTTGGAAAAAGATATCCAGACTAGACTAGCTGTGATCAAAGAAATGCAGGAACTCGAAGATAAGTAAAAAGAGCCTGACGGCTCTTTTTAAAACGTAAACAAGTTATATCCCATCAACTATACATCACAATTTAGACAACTCATTCACCATTTCACAACTAAATCGAAGACTTTCCGCCGTAATGAAAACACCTGAAATAGTTTGGTTTCAGGTGTTCGGAAACTTTGAGACCTAGGCTCAAAGTTTAGGTATGGAACTTCGAAGAAGGTCGCTACCGTCCGTCATTACTTAAGGAAAGTTTTAAAAAATCTATAAAGTAAAAAGAGCCGAGTGGCTCTTTTTACTTTATTCTCCTTCAAAGGCATCTTTAATATGGTCAAAGAAGCCCTTTTTCTTTGGATTGACTTTTAAATCACCAGCAGCTGCAAATTCTTTCAATGCTGCTTTTTGGCGGTCGTTCAAGCCTGTCGGAGTCACGACATTAACGGTAACATATTGGTCACCAACTGCACCACCACGAAGGCTCGGAGCCCCCTTACCACGTAGGCGGAATTTCTTACCAGTCTGAGTTCCCTCTGGGATAACCAATTCAACATCACCATGAACAGTTGGAATATCAACGGTATCACCAAGAGCTGCTTGGACAAAGTTGAGGTTGAGATTGTAGAAGATAGTAGTTCCTTCACGTTCAAACTTGTCGCTAGCTTCCACAGAAACTACTACATACAAGTCCCCATAAGGTCCACCGTTAAAGCCTGCTTCACCTTGACCAGCGAGGCGAATTTGTTGACCTGTTTCCACACCAGCAGGAATCTTCACATGTACGCTATGAGCTTGTTTTTCATGACCTGTTCCATGACAGGTTGTACATGGATCTTTGATTTCTTTTCCACGACCATGACAGACATCACAGGTTACTTGGCGACGCATCATACCAAGAGGAGTCTGCGTATCAACGTTAATGACACCAGCTCCATGACAGCGTCCACAAGTGACTGGACTTGTTCCTGGCTTAGCACCAGAGCCATTACATGTACGACAGCTTGCTTCACGGTTGTATTTAACTTCTTTTTCAGCTCCAAAAATAGCTTCTTCAAAGGTCAAATTCACACGATACTGGAGGTCATCCCCTTGGCGAGGAGCGTTTGGATTGCGCGAAGCACCACCACCGCCAAAGAAACTTGAGAAAATATCCTCAAAACCACCGAAGCCACCTGCCCCGTCAAAGCCGCCGAAACCGCCAGCACCACCAAAGCCACCGTTGGCACCAGCAGCACCATATTGGTCATAGGCAGCCCGTTTTTGGTCGTCACTCAAAGTCTCATAGGCTTCTTGAACTTCCTTGTACTTTTCCTCAGCACCAGGCTCCTTGTTGATATCTGGGTGGTATTTTTTCGAAAGCTTACGATAAGCCTTTTTGATCTCGTCTGCCGAAGCGTTTTTTGACACCCCCAGACGATCATAAAATTCAGTATTGTTCATACAAGATACCAAGACCGTAAAATTCGACTGAAAAATAGGAAATCTGACGCTGGAGCGATGCTCCTAGGCAGATTTATCTTTTTCCGAGAATTTAGGTCGGGTTCAATTCCTTTCTTTTATATTGAGTAAGAAATTTTGGAACCCGTGTTCAATTACGAACACTCTTTGTTCCTTTCTATAATTTTCATGTAAATCTTTAGAGGCTGTTTTCTATACTCTGCTTCACTTGATTAAACTCTTCATCTGATAGAGCAAATATCAAATCCTCTTCAGCATACTCGTTCTGTTCTTTAAAATAGTTGTCCGTATTCTCTGCCAAACCTAGACTAAGAATCACTTTTCTTGCAAATTCTAGATGTGCAAAACCGATAGCCGTAATGATTTGTTTATCTTGGAAAAGAACTTTCGGTTGGAAATTCTCACGTGGAAGAAATTCAAAATAGTCAAAGAAGTTTTGCCAAATTCCACCTGTAAATTTCGTGTCGTTCAACAAGCCTGCTTTCGCCAATAAAAGGGGCGCTGAAGAAATGGCTGCAATTAGTATATCTTGCTCATTAAGACTTCTCAAAAACGAGATCAATTTCTCATCTTGTAGAGCAGGACCTATATTTACCATTCCTGGCAAAATCACACAAGAATAATCTTCTATACGGATCTGATCGAATGTTTTCGTCGGTTGACAGGACAAACCATCCTCAGAGACCACCATCGAATGATCTGAAGCGACATAATCAATCGTGATATCAAAAGACAGAGCTAAAGTACTCGTTAAAGTGGTTATCTCATAAAGAGAAAAATTAGGATAAATGATACAAAGTACTTTTTTCATACGCAACATCCTCTATTTTATCGAAAAACAGAGGCTGGGTTGCAACCTCTGGATTTCTTTTTATCATTACTACATTTAGACAAAGCACCTTAGTGATTAGTCATTCTTAACGACCTCGCTCCCCGATTTTCAAGTTCGGGATAAAATAGTCCACTGGACTATTTTATTTCTCCGTAAACTCTCCGTCTACGACGTCATCGCCTGCGTTTCCTGTTGCTTGTGCGCCTTCTGCTCCTGCTTGAGCTTGTTGAGCTGCTGCGGCTTGTTCGTAGAGTTTAACAGCAAGGCCTTGAGCTTTTTCGTTCAATGCTTCAAGTTTTGCTTTCATTTCGTCCAAGTTGTTGTCTTCTTGCGCTTTCTTAAGGTCATCAAGGGCAGCTTGGGCAGCATCACGTTCTGCGTCGAAGCCTTTGCCTTCAGTTTCCTTGATTGTCTTTTCAGTCGCAAAGATTGCTTGGTCTACTTCGTTACGAAGGTCAACTTCTTCTTTACGTTTCTTATCTGCTTCAGCGTTAGCTTCTGCATCTTTCATCATGCGGTCAATTTCTTCGTCAGTCAAGCCTGAGTTTGATTGGATGACAATTGTTTGTTCTTTTTGAGTTCCAAGGTCTTTAGCTTTAACAGATACGATACCGTTCTTGTCGATGTCAAATGTTACTTCGATTTGTGGGATACCACGAGGTGCAGCTGGGATATCAGTCAATTGGAAGCGTCCAAGAGTCTTGTTATCTGCTGCCATTGGGCGTTCACCTTGAAGAACGTGGATATCAACGGCTGGTTGATTGTCTGCTGCAGTTGAGAAGACTTGTGATTTAGATGTTGGAATAGTAGTGTTGCGATCGATAAGTTTTGTAAATACTCCACCCATTGTTTCGATACCAAGTGACAATGGTGTTACGTCAAGAAGGACAACGTCTTTAACATCACCAGTGATCACACCACCTTGGATGGCAGCACCCATAGCAACAACTTCATCAGGGTTTACTGATTTGTTTGGTTCTTTACCAGTTTCAGCCTTAACTGCTTCTACAACGGCTGGGATACGAGTTGAACCACCAACAAGGATAACTTCGTCGATTTCTGACAAGCTCAAACCTGCATCTGAAAGGGCTTGACGAACTGGAACTTTTGTACGTTCAACAAGGTCACGAGTCAAATCGTCAAATTTCGCACGAGTCAAAGTCATTTCCAAGTGAAGAGGTCCAGCTTCACCAGCAGTGATAAATGGCAAGCTGATTTGTGTTGAAGTTACACCAGAAAGGTCTTTCTTAGCTTTTTCAGCCGCATCTTTCAAACGTTGCATTGCCATCTTGTCAGTAGACAAGTCAATACCGTTTTCTTTCTTGAATTCTGCTACCAAGTGGTCTATGATTTTTTGGTCAAAGTCATCACCACCGAGTTTGTTATCCCCTGCAGTTGACAATACATCAAAGACACCGTCACCCAATTCAAGGATAGATACGTCGAATGTACCACCACCAAGGTCGAATACCAAGATTTTTTCTTCTTTGTCA
Organism: bacterium; assembly: GCA_905221205.1. Taxonomy (GTDB): domain Bacteria; phylum Bacillota; class Bacilli; order Lactobacillales; family Streptococcaceae; genus Streptococcus. Next base: position 98,397 of record CAJNCG010000005.1, on the reverse strand, counting down.
GTCTTATCCAAACCGTAAGCAAGGGCTGCTGCAGTTGGTTCGTTAACGATACGTTCTACTTCAAGACCAGCGATTTTACCAGCGTCTTTTGTTGCTTGACGTTGAGCGTCGTTGAAGTAAGCTGGAACTGTGATAACTGCTTTAGTTACTTTTTCACCAAGGTAGTCTTCAGCATAACCTTTCAAGTATTGAAGAATCATAGCTGAGATTTCTTGTGGAGTGTATTCTTTTCCGTTAGCAGAAACTTTTTCAGAAGTTCCCATCTTAGATTTGATAGAGATAACTGTATCTGGGTTTGTAACTGCTTGACGTTTCGCAGCATCACCAACGATGATTTCACCGTTTTTGAATGATACTACAGATGGAGTTGTACGGTTTCCTTCTGGGTTTGCGATGATTTTGCTTTCAGTTCCTTCAAGAACTGCAACTGCTGAGTTTGTTGTACCTAAGTCAATACCGATAATTTTAGACATGTGTTTTTCTCCTTGTTATTTTAATTCTAATTTTGATTTTTTTGATATTCCCCTTAAGTGGTGGGGACGTGAGCAACTCCCTACGGGATTTCATCACTTACTTTTGAGCCTATTGTCTCAAAAATCCCCTGTTTCAGTAGCAAAAGCTACTGAAACTTTCACCACGGCGGGCAATATCTTCCTTGCAAGCCTCCGGCTTGCTTTTTATCTTTCTTTCATAGTTTATTGTCATTTCGGACAAGTTTTTTTAGCTCTATTGCCTAGTTATAGACCACTACCATGGCTGGGCGTAGGATGCGATCATGGAGTTTGTAGCCTTTTTGGAAGACTTGAGCGATAGTGTCTGCTGGGTGTTCATCGTCTGCCGGGAGAGTTTGGATAGCCATATGGTAGTTATGGTCAAATTCGCCATCAGCTGCGATTTCTTCGATTCCTTCTTCTTTCAAAGCGTGAATCAAGCTTTCTTGCACCATCTCCAATCCTTTTTTGACATCATCTGTCAAACCTTCAACTGCGAGTGCACGCTCTAGGTTATCCAAAGAAGGGAGAATCGCTTTTGCCAAGTCCTGGCTACGGTAACGTTGCAAATTTTGACGCTCTTCATTGGCACGGCGTTGGATATTTTGCATTTCTGCATGAGCGCGAAGGTATTTGTTTTCGAACTCATCTGCACGTTCATTTGCCAAGTCCAACTCAGACTTCTCAGGAGTTGTTTCTTCAGCTGTTTCCACAACTTCCTCTTCTTGAACTTCTTCTACTTCTTCATTTTTTATATCTTGGGCCATTTTCGCCTCCTTTAATGATTTCAATCTTAATGTACTTCGTAATGATTACTGCTGAGATAGCGGTAAAAATCTGTCAACTTCATGGTCAAAACACGGTTGACCACATTGACTTGGTTGACTAATTGCTGGTAGTCCAGATTGACCGGACCGATAATTGCTAGAATTCCAACTCCCCGATAAGGAATGAGGAATTTGCTACTAATCACCGCTAAGTCAGCTAGACAGGATTCCTGACTGTCCGCAACACGGACATTTTGCATCTGATCTTCATGCAGCCCCTCACGAATCTCCAGAGCCACCTTTTGCGGTTGGTCAAAGAACTGATAGGCTGCCAGATTGGCAAAATTCAAGAGATTGACCTTGCCTGCCACCACAATATTTTCGTTGAACATTTCCTTAAAGATGTGTTCAAAGAGATCAATCACATTATCCGTTGTTGTAAAGTAACGCTGGATAATCTGCGGAATCTCCGTCCGAATTTTGTAGTGGATATCTAGAACTGTGTGACCGAGGAAACGTTCCTGAATGATTGCCTTCAGTTTCAGCAAATCTTCCTGCAAGAAGTTCCTTGGAATCAAAAACTGACTGGTAACCGTTCGAGACTCGTCTAGGGTAAATACCGCTAAGGCCGTATGTTGACCTAAAACAACAATATCAAAGGCTGTCAACCGCTGCCTGCTGGGCTCAACATCCAGTGCCACTACCGTACAGCCACTCAGGTCTGTTAGTAGATTAGCAGCCTCTTGCAGAATGTCCTCTAGCTTGAAGAATTCCTGATCAAAGGCTTTGACAATCTCGTATACCTCATTTTCAGCCAGTCGGTCAAAATCTAGTGAGTGCTTCACATAGTACTGAAAACCAGCAACACTTGGCATCCGACCGCTTGAAGTATGAGCCTTCTCAAGCAAACCTTGCTTTTCTAAAGCCGCCATATCATTACGAATAGTTGCACTGCTAGAGTTAATAGACTCTTGCAAGGCTTTGGATCCGACAGGTTCGTGCGTTTTGGTAAAGATGTCAATAATCAGATTTAAAATATCCTGCTGACGCTCTGTAACCATCTCATCACTCCTCTCTGTCTGATCAATTAGCACTCGATACACTCAAGTGCTAACTCATGATTCTATTATACACCCTTAGAAGAGAATGTCAAGACAAAAACTCAAAAAATTAGCACTCTTTTACCAAGAGTGCTAAAAATCAGTCTGAAGACCTAGAACCTTACTATTCATCTACTTGGTATTTCCTTTTAAGTCTGAAAAAACCAAGGATTAGATAAGAAATCAGAAAAACATACAAAAGAAAAATAATAAAGAAAGACATAGAAAGCTCTTCTTTAAATAAACTCATACAAACAACAAGACCACCCGAGAAAGTAGCTGTACAGGAACGAAGTCTAGACCGCATAACTTCCCACCTGAGATTATTACTCATATAAACTTGGTCCTCTGAAAGTATATCAGAAGCTGGTTTACGAAGAATTGAACAAGAACCTGCTCCTATCAATTCCCAACCTCTATTTCTAAAATCTTGCAGTTCATGCTGATACTTTTTAAGAAATCTAGAATCATAGATACGGTAGATGACATCGTCAGGTTGACACTGGTCAAAATAGAACAAACCAAAACGACTCGTTCTATACCTCCAACCTTTCAAATGCATCTCATGCAAATATTCTTCCTTCTTGTCCAAATCAAGAATAGTGAAGATCCGAAATTGCTTTTTATTTATCATGACTTCCCCTCCAATTTTGAGTATACCTCCCCTATCATAAATCTGATAATTCCTTCTTTTTATGCCATAACTTCCAGCTAATATAGGCAACTATTAACAAAAGGATTAAAGACAAGAAAACATCTAGCCCGACCGCAAGAAAACTCCATAGACCATACGCATTACTCCTATTGAGCAATTTAAGTAAGAATGGTATATGTATGGCTAGCAAAAGTAAAACAGGTACTAATCGCAGTCTTAAAATGCGATTAACCATAGCTAACTTCCCAGTGGCATCATTATAAATTTCAAATTCTGCATCCGATTCAATTTCAGAATGTGCTTTTCTAAAATAGGAAAAGTTATTAAAATCTGTAATATGCTCCCAACCACAATCTTTAAATAGTTGTAAATAGGAGGATCTCTCTGATTTTTCCATTGGGTAAAAATCCAACTGATAAGACACTTGCTCAGGCTGACACTTTTCAAAGGTATACTTGACTACAAACAATAAGATAGAATAGCTTACTTTCCTAAGTTTCCAGCCCTTAGCATGCATTTCTCTAAAGTATAGAGCCTCCCTCTCATAATCCGCAATTGTAAAAATTCGATAAACAATTTTCTTTTCCATCATACTTCCTCCCGACTGTTTCTATAGAGCCGTTCAATACGCTTCAATTCAATATCTAAGACTTTTCTCCCCAAGCCTGTGATCTGATAGATTTTACGTTTTTCCTCTTCGCGGACAAAGGAAATCAAACCATCCTTTTCCATCTTTGACAAGGTTCCATACATAGTTCCAGGACTAATCAAGACTTGCGAATCTGTCATCTCTTTAACCTTTTGCGTGATACCATATCCATGGTTCTCCTTCTGCAGACAGAACAAGATATAAAAACCTGTTTCCGTCATCGGAAGATAAACTCGACGGATCTTATCCGTTAATTCCATTTATTCCACCTCCTATTCAGTTCGATATATCGCATCTCGTTATATAAACTATATCACACCTCGATATAAAAATCAAGAAAAAAAGATCACCCTCAGGCAATCTTTCTTCTATATTAGTATTAGTAAAGGTCTAAATAATTATCAATTTCCCATTGTGAAACGAAGGTTGCATAACTTGCCCATTCGATTCGTTTGGCTTCAAGGAAGCTAGTATAGATGTGTTCTCCAAGAGCTGCTCTGACAACCTCATCCTCTGTTAAAGCCTTCAAAGCGTTGTGAAGAGTTGATGGAAGGTCTGTAATACCAGCTTCCTTACGCTCTTCTGCTGTCATGATGTAGATATTTTCTTCGATAGGAGCTGGTGCTTCGATTTTATTTTCAATACCATGCAAACCAACTTCCAAAAGAACCGCCATAGCGATATATGGGTTCGCCATTGGATCCACCGAACGCAACTCAAGACGAGTTCCCATACCGCGTGAAGCAGGCACGCGCACAAGTGGCGAACGGTTACGACCAGCCCAAGCAATGTAAACAGGCGCTTCATAACCTGGAACCAAACGTTTGTATGAGTTAACCGTTGGGTTCATGATGGCAGTATAGTTGTAAGCATGTTTGATCAAACCACCAAGGAAATGGTAAGCCGTTTCTGACAACTGCATTCCTTTTGGATCATTTGGATCAAAGAAGGCATTATTTCCTTCTGCATCAAACAAGGACATATTACAGTGCATACCTGATCCGGCAATACCAAATTTTGGTTTCGCCATAAAGGTTGCGTAAAGGCCATGTTTGCGAGCAATAGTTTTAACAACAAGTTTGAAGATTTGAATCTTATCACAAGCACGGAGAACTTCATCGTACTTAAAGTCAATCTCGTGTTGTCCAACCGCAACCTCGTGGTGACTGGCTTCTACTTCAAATCCCATTTTGGTCAAGACATTTACAATCTCACGACGTGTATTGTCCGCAAGGTCAGTAGGCGCCAAATCAAAGTAGCCACCCTTGTCATTTACTTCAAGTGTTGGGTCACCATTTTCATCCAACTTAAATAGGAAGAATTCTGGCTCTGGACCAAGGTTGAAAGATTTGAATCCTACTTCTTCCATGTGACGAAGAGCACGTTTCAAATTGCCACGAGGGTCACCTGCAAATGGTTCACCTTCTGTTGTATAGACATCACAGATCAAACCTGCAACACTTCCATTTTCATCTCCCCAAGGGAAGACTGTCCATGTATCCAAGTCTGGGTACAAGTACATATCTGACTCATTGATACGTACAAAACCTTCAATAGAAGATCCATCAAACATAGCCTTGTTTGACAAGACTTTATCTAACTGTTCATCTGTAGCAGGAATTTCGACGTTTTTCATGGTTCCCAAAATATCTGAGAACATAAGACGAATAAAGGTAACATTTTTTTCCTTGACTTCACGACGAATATCTGCAGCTGTGATTGGCATGAGTTTTCTCCTTAATGTATGACTACTTGCGGTTACCTAACCGCGACCAAAAGGTGACCGTACTGAAGCAAAGCGACCCTGTTGGAGGAGTTCATTGTGAAGTGCGCGACGCACCTCAGTCTGACTCACCGCTTTCTTGGATTTCGCTTCACGTTCAGCATATTTTTTCTTAATGGCAGCGATATTATAACCTTCAGAGATATAATCTTTGATTTCAAGCAGACGATCCATGTCATTCAAGGAATACATGCGACGGTTCCCTTCGTTTCGATCAGGTTTAATCAACTCTTGATCTTCATAATAACGAATCTGACGCGCCGATAGATCGGTCAACTTCATAACACTGCCGATAGGAAAAACAGCCATATTTCGGCGAAATTCTTTTTCCTTCATTTACAATTTCCTTCTTTCTGTCTATTATAGTCTAAAAAAAGACAAACGTCAATTGATAATGTTATAAAATGTAACATTATTTTTCTTTTTTCTCTAAAAAGAGCCGAATACGGTCAATATCGTAATTTACGAGGATTGCGACAAAAACCCCCATAAAAGTTTCTGATACACGCGCAAACACGTACAAAATTGTCTCACCGCTTGGAATTGATAGGGTAATGATTAACATAGCTGCTACGCCACCAATAACACCTGCTTTGTTATTCATAGCTACATTTGTCATAATGGTTAACATGGTGCAGATTGGAACAACAACCAAGGTCACCCAAAAGGCTTCATGGAAAAAGGTATTTAATAAGAAGAAGAGGAGGGCATAGAGGCCACCGATACTATTTCCTAGAATACGCGAAGTCCCAAAATGGACACTCTTATCAAAACTCTCCCTCAGACTAAAAACAGCTGTCAAAGCACCGATTTGAAGACCTTTCCAACCAAAAAAGCCAAAAATCAAGAGAACTAGAAAAACAGCAATACCTGTTTTAAAAGTTCGCATACCAAGTTTGAACTGGGATTTATCGAATTTATATTTTTTAAAATAGCTCATAATCTCAACTTTCTACTTCCATTTTATCATAATTTAGGTGATTTTATGAGCAATAGTTGAGAGGAAGCGTTTTTATTTTGAGTAAAAGAAAAGAGGAATTTTCATCCCTCTCTTCTTTGATTTATTTAGTAAATCTTATTTTTCTGTCAAGGCTGCAAGCCCTGGAAGAACTTTACCTTCAAGAAGTTCCATTGATGCTCCACCACCAGTAGAGATCCATGAGAACTTGTCTGCACGTCCAAGGTTGATTGCTGCGGCAGCTGAGTCACCACCACCGATGATTGATTTCACGCCTGGTTGTTTCACGATAGCGTCCATCACACCGATTGTACCAGCTTGGAAGTCTGGGTTTTCAAATACACCCATAGGTCCATTCCATACAACTGTTTTAGCACCAGTCAAAGCTTCATCAAATTTAGCGATAGATTTTGGACCGATGTCAAGACCAAGGAAGCCTTCAGAAACTGCTTCACCTTCAGTGTCACGCACTTCAGTGTAACCAGCAAATGCGTTAGCTTCTTTAGAATCAACTGGCAAGATCAATTTACCGTTTGCTTTTTCAAGAAGAGCTTTCGCAACATCCAATTTGTCTTCTTCTACAAGTGAGTTACCGATTTCGATACCTTGTGCTTTGTAGAATGTGTAAGTCATACCACCACCGATAAGGACTTTATCAGCTTTTTCAAGCAAGTTTTCGATAACACCGATCTTGTCTGAAACTTTTGAACCACCAAGGATCGCTACGAATGGACGTTCTGGAGTTTCAACTGCTTCTTGGATGTAGGCAATTTCGTTTTCAAGAAGGAAACCAGCAACTGCTTTTTCAACGTTTGCTGAGATACCAACGTTAGATGCGTGTGCACGGTGAGCTGTACCGAATGCATCGTTTACGAAGATACCATCTCCAAGTGATGCCCAGTATTTACCAAGTTCAGGATCGTTTTTAGATTCTTTTTTGCCGTCAACATCTTCGTAACGAGTGTTTTCAACCAAAAGAACTTGTCCATCTTCAAGAGCGTTGATAGCTGCTTCCAATTCAGCACCACGAGTTACACCTGGGAAAACAACATCTTGACCAAGTTTTGCTGCCAAGTCTGCTGCTACAGGAGCAAGTGATTTACCAGCTTTATCAGCTTCTTCTTTCACACGTCCAAGGTGAGAGAAAAGAATTGCACGTCCACCTTGTTCGATGATGTACTTAATAGTTGGAAGAGCTGCTGTGATACGGTTGTCGTTAGTGATTACGCCATCTTTCAATGGTACGTTGAAGTCAACGCGAACGAGGACTTTTTTACCTTTCAAGTCAACGTCTTTAACAGTAAGTTTTGCCATGTTACAAAAACCCCTTTATTTATTTTATTCGAAACTATTATATCACACTTTGGAAATATAAGGAAAGATTTCACAAGATTTTTCGATATTTAATCTTCATCTTCTTTTTTCTGTTTCAAGGTCAAGGCTAAACTAGCAAGACCAAGGCTGGCCAAGCCTGCTATTAGGGCTTCATTAGCATCAACTGTTCCTGTATTTGGCAATTGTTTGCTTGCTTCTTCTGATTGAACTGCTGTATTTTGGACTGATTTTTCTTGTGTAGACACTACTACTGATTCAGTTTTTACTTTTGTTCCAATTTCAACAATTTCTGGAATGGCTTCTTGGATAACCTCTGTTGAACGAAGGCGGCGCTGACCGTTTTCATCAACTTCAAAGACATGTCTTAACAGACCATCTCGTCCCTGTATGATGACTCGTTGTTCCCCAACTAGCAACTCAGAATTTTCATGTTCTTGACGGTCAAAGGCAATCTTTTCCTCTTGGACTTCCAATTTAGGAGCCTTTTGTTGGCCAGACGCTGGTTGAGCTGGTTGATTAGAAAGTTTTGGAAGGTCTTTGTTTTGTGGTGCTGGATTGGCAGGGATGAGACCAGTACCTACTTCTACGATTTCAGGACTTGCTTCTTTCAAAACTTCTGTAGCGCGAAGCGTACGATTGCCTTGACTATCTACTTCAATCAAGCGACGAATTTGTCCCTCAACTCCTGCTTGGACAAGTTGACGCTGACCGACTGGGAGATTTGGATTTGTTCGTTCTTGGTGTTCGAAAGCAAGACTTGTCTCTTCAATTTCTAATTTCGGAGTTTCCTGAACCAAATTATTGACACCTTCAGTTGGTTCCTTACTTGAAATAACCTTTTCTACTGGTTTAGCAGGCTGTAGTTTTTCAGCAGACTCATAAACAAAGGCATAATGAGTGAAGTGTGGTGCTGTAAAGATGACATGACTATCCGTTTGTTCAAAAGCCAATTCTACTGCTTCTTTGCCTTCAGGCAAGAAGAATACTTTCTTCACTTTCTTATCTTTTTCAATTGGAATTTTCACAATAGAAGCGTAAGAGAGATCAACGTCTTGACCTTTTTCATCCAAACCTTCTATTTCAAAGACATGGGCATCTTCTCCTGCAAAGTATTTCTTCTCTTCAGCACTTGCTTGGACACGCTCTACTTTCAAGCCCTTGATGACAGTCTTTTCTTTATTTGAGAAGTGTACTTCCACACCTGTTTTACTATCAGAAAAGACTGCTGGTTTGTCTTCTTTCAATAAGACAACCAGATCTTTTAGACTCTGTTTTGCTGTTGCAAGCTCTTCTGGACTCAAATCTACTTTTTCAACCAAGACCTTATTCTTTTCAAGAAGTGGAGCTAGGGAAGAACCTGAAGGATGGTTTGGTTTGGCAGCCAAGAGTTCTTGGGCCTCACCTGTTAAGCGATCGAGTTCTGTCTTTTCTTCCGTATATTTCTCTTGACCATTCAGAGCTTTATGAGCTTCTGTCAATTTATTAAGTCGGTCATTAACTTGATCTTGGGTACTAGTTTCATGGTCTTTCAACACTTGTTCGGCCGCTTCAATTGCTTTTAAGAAGGCTTCTTTTACTTCTGGTGAAGCAAAGTTATAGACCACCTTGTTCTTAGCTGCTTCAACTTCTGCTAATTTTTGTTTGAGGTACTCATCGTTTAATGCTGCTTTTGGAGATACCAAAACATCAAAGTTGACTTCATGACCTTGGTAATGAAGTGTCAAGGTTTGACGACCAGTCTTTTGAGCATCGTAACCAGTAATTTCAACTCCCTCATCAGTAAAGGAATGTTCTTCCATAGTGTCATTACTATAAGCCACTGCAAAGCGTCCTTCAGACAAGTCTAAGCTATCCCCAACTAGGTAATCTTTTTTGGGTTCCTGACTCACTTCAATTCCCAAAATAGTTTTCGGAGTTGCCTCATCTTGGCTAGTGACAGTCACTGATAAATTAGTATTTACCGGTTGCCCCAAATATTGTAAAGTAAGATTTTGTTCTCCCTTATGATGCGTATCAAAGCCTGATACGGATACACCTGCGTGAGTTAGACGAATGAGTTCGTCCTCAGCTCCTCCTTCATACTGAACTCGAAGAACACCACCTCTAAGGTCCAAATCTTCCCCTTCAGCATAACTTGTTTTCTTAGGTCCTGTTTCTAGGCTGACTGACTTGATTCTTCGATCATCTTTCGGAACAGTAACTGCAAGGACATTACTAATTTCCTTACCTGGCAACTGGGTACGATAGTAAAGAAGACCAGAGTGATTTGTCAAATCCAATGGTGAACTTGCTAGGTCACCTCCAACTTCACTCTTCAAGGTTGCAAGCGGAGTTTGAGAATTTGGATTGTCATAAACAGTAATGGTAGCTCCAGCTGGTACGTCTGCAAAGCCAACTTGTACCTTGTTATTGCCTAAAGTACGAGCTGCAGCCTTGGCCATCGGAATATTGACACTTTCTGTATCAAGCTTTTCATACATTTTCCAGTTATAGATACGAATAGCCTTCCATGGAGTTCCATTGTCAGATGTAACGACATTCAAGCGCCAATCTTGAGCTGTGATAGGTTTATCAAGGGTAATATCTGTAACATGGGCTTTATTGCCACGAACTTCCTTAGCCAACTTCCATTGACCATCCGCATCTTTATAATAAAGATCAAAGTCTTTGGTGTTCATCAAACCGTCGTTTACAGATTCTCCACCAGCTCCAGCATGGTCCATCACCCATCTAACAACTGTACGTGGCTGAGTCAAACGAATATCCACACTACCACTTAACTGTCCAGAAGACCACTTGTCTGACAGACTGGTAATGGTACCATTCAACATACCTTCAATACCTTCCCCACCTTCAGTCTTAGGGAAAGTACTATCAATAACTGTTGCACCTGGAACGATATTTTCAGCTAGTGGTTTTGGTAGGCTGGTATCTTTTACAGTCATGCCCCAATCAAAGGTTGTTGTTGCAGCTTCTGAACGAACCCCATTTTTACCAACTGCGACAACCTTCAGTTCTTGAGTTGTACCTTGAGCACTTGCTGAACGGCTAACTTTTGGTAGATAAATAGTTGTAGAAGATGAACCTGTTAGTAATTTCCAGCTGTCTCCATCTTTTTCGTAAACTTCATAGAAATCTGCATCCTTGTTTCCTTCAAATTGCACAACTGCTTCCGCTTCTTGGGCATTTTTAAGGATTTGTTTGGCTACAGCTACTGTGGTTGGTGCCTGAGGAGCATCTTGATTATTGCTGATGGTCAATTGCCCCAAGTTAAATTGATAGCCTTTTAAGTCTTTGTCATTTTCAAAATAGAGTTTAATACCGTAAATTGTTTTGCCCGCCAAGGCACTCAAATCAAAATCATCGGTAGTCCAGTTATCTGAAACTGTCAATTCTTTACGGGCAGCTTCATCACCGTAGGTATAATCTTTCTTGGTTGCAAATTCTACATAGACCTTGGTCCCCTTACCTCCTTTGTGGGCAACATGCAATTTGGTTGTATCTGTCACCTTCAAGCGAGTAGAGTACAAATTAACATCTTGCTTGGTCGCACCTGAAAGATCCCCGGCAAATTTGAGAGAAGTTCCACCATTATAGGCATCTTCAAAGTCATAGCTTGCTTTCAACTTATCACCAGTTGATTTTTGCCACCAGCGCCATGTCGGAAGAACACCTGAAACTGAACGGTAATTCCACTCAGAATCCTTAGAAACCTTACCGTCTACGAACCATTTTCTACCATGACCTGTGTTAAAGGAAGTAGTAAAGGTATGACCTACTGCTGGCGTACGGTCTGCAACTAGGTTAGCAATACCATACCAATCTTTGTCACTTGGTTTTTGACCAGTAGGGTCCCCTTGGTAACCTGTAAAGAAGATATCTTCATTTTTATGATAATCTTCACCAGTTTTTCCTAAACTTGTAATGGTATCTGGGGCAAACAAACCAAGAGAAAGACGCAATTTCCCATTTTCATCTAAAATATCATTCCACTTAACCTTGGTCTTGTAGGAACCACCCTGTTGCAACTCCAAACCTGCAAATACATCATAAGGATTACGGCCAATCCAGTTGGCGGTGGCAATAGTGTAATCATTCTTAGCCTTATCCCAGTTAAAGTTGGCAAAGAAGTTGTCTGCTGGAACCTTATCTCCTTCAGGTTGCATGAATTGGTAGTTGTATTCTCCCAAACCATCTTGGTGGTAACGTCCATAGTTATAGGTCATGGCATCGTACCAAGAATACTTAATTGGGTGATTTACTTTAGCAGCATATTCCTTGGTATAGAGCATAAACTGGCGCATCTTTTCTCCAAGAGGTTCAACCAAATCTCCAGTTGTTTCTTGGTTGATGAAATAGCCATCATAGCCATAATACTTGGCCATGTCTACCAATTTACGGGCGATTGGGAAGCTACCATCTGCATCTTGCTTCAAAGCTTCAGCAAATTTTTCTTGGTCTGCAATACTATTTGACCAGTTGAAGAAGAGTGTACCATATACAGGAACCCCGTTACGGTGACCTGCATCAATAACGTCAGGAGTTGGAACGAGACCTTCCCAGAAGACCATTGAATCTAGATATTGCCAGTAGTCAAAAGCATAAGCCTTGAACTCTTCTCCACCAACAGAAGCGTGGTCTTTTGCTTTAGAATTGGTATTTGATAGGGCTTGAACTTTTGCTTCCTTGCTAGCTTTTTCATTGACCAGATGGCCTGTCCGACGTGAAGCGAGGGCAACAGAGCCGCGGTTGATGGCATCATCTTCACGAGCACCTGGTTCCCATTTCAACAATTCATCCCAAGAATTAAATTTGATTTCCTTTGGTTTTAATGTTTTTTCTGTATTTTTAGGGACATCGGGCTGAACTTCTTTTTCAGCCTTATTAGCTTCTTCTGCCTGCTTAGACTCATCCCCTTGGTTAGCTGCTTCAGGTTTTGCTTCTGTTTCCTTTTCAGACTTAGGTTTTGCTTCTGAAGATGGTGTTTCTGCAACCACCTCACTTGCTTTTTCCTCTGGTTTAGCTGCGCTAGCTGCTTCTGCAGTTTCAGTATTTGCAGCTTCATTGCTTGCTGGCGAAGCAGTTTCAGATGATGTCTCTGCTCCTTCTGCCTTTTCTAGCTTGTTTTCTCTAGCGTGTTCCCCTGCATTCTGCTTGTCAGCTTCACTAGCTGGATGCTCGCTTTCTCCTGAAACAAGCTCTGTATTAGCTCCGCTATTTTCAGGAACAGCAGTTTCTTCTGCCAAGGCTGTACCAGCAAACAAAACAGCCCCAATCATCAGCGAGCAAGCCCCTACTGATAACTTACGAATACTGTACCGACAACGTCTTTCAAAAAATGGATCCTTCATTTTCTCCTCCTAAAAGATTATTTTTTGTTTTTAAAGAAAGCGCTTAACTTTCTGGATAAAATTTTTTATCCCAATCACAGGGACCAAGATAATTCCTCCCTCATTTTAAAATATTTCCTTTAAATGTCAATATATAAAAGGAAATACCTATATCTAGGTTAGAAATTGGTAAAATTAATATAATCAAGGTCTTCTCTGACGAATTTTCTTTCAAAAATCTTAGCTTAACACTTGTTAGATTTACTTTTATCCTTTAAAATAGAATAGGAGAAATTCCGTTATTATTTTTCGGAGGAAAAAGAAATGTCCATTAATTGGCAGGAAATTTTATTTCACTTTTTAGGTGGTCTGGGACTATTCTTATATAGTATCAAGACCATGGGAGACGGTTTGCAACAAGCTGCTGGAGATCGCCTTCGTTTTTATATTGACAAGTACACTAGCAATCCCTTTTTAGGTGTTCTAGTTGGGATTGTCGTGACTGCCCTGATTCAGTCAAGTACAGGGGTTACAGTTATCACGGTTGGACTGGTCAGCGCTAGTCTTCTCACTCTTAGACAGGCTATCGGAATTATCATGGGAGCCAACATCGGAACCACCGTTACTTCCTTTATCATCGGTTTCAAGCTTGGCGAGTATGCTTTACCCCTGATTTTCCTTGGAACCATGTTCCTTTTCTTTACAAAAAACAGAACAGCAAACAATATCGGGCGCATCCTGTTTGGTGTGGGGGGAATCTTCTACGCCCTCAACCTAATCAGTGCCGGTATGAGTCCGCTTAAAGATTTACCACAATTTAAGGAATACATGGTAACCTTGGGACAAAATCCTGTGTTGGGAGTTTTTGCCGGTGCAGTGATTACCGTCCTCATCCAAGCTTCTTCTGCGACAATCGGGATTTTGCAAGGGCTCTATGCAGGTGGATTCCTTGACCTTAAAGGTTCTCTACCAGTTCTCTTCGGGGATAATATCGGGACAACCCTAACAGTTATCATTGCGGCAGCTGGAGCCAATGTCTCTGCGAAACGCGTTGCTGCGACCCACGTCACCTTTAACGTTCTAGGGACTATTCTTTGCTTAATCTTATTAGGCCCCTTCACTGCAATGATTGAGTACTTCCAAGCACTCCTTCACCTCTCACCTGAGATGACCATCGCCTTCTCGCACGGTGCCTTTAACGTAAGTAATACCATTGTACAATTTCCATTCATCGGAGCCTTGGCTTTCTTTGTAACCAAGCTCATCCCTGGTGAAGACGAAGTTGTCAAGTACGAGCCGCTTTACCTTGATGAGCATTTGATCAAACAAGCTCCATCAATCGCTCTCGGAAATGCGAAAAAAGAACTCCTTCACTTAGGAAATTACGCTTCTAAAGCCTTCGACCTTTCATACAACTACATCATTGACCTCAATGAAAAAGTTGCTGAAAAAGGACACAAGACCGAAGAAGCAATCAATACCATTGATGAAAAATTGACTCGTTATCTTATTACTCTTTCGAGTGAAGCTCTTAGCCAGAAAGAAAGTGAAGTACTCACCAACATCCTGGATTCATCCCGCGATTTGGAACGGATTGGGGATCACGCAGAAGCGCTAATCAATCTGACTGACTACCTTCAACGTAAAAATGTTGAGTTCTCTGAAGCTGCTTTGCAGGAATTAGCTGATATCTATCAAAAGACCACTGGCTTTATCAAGGATGCCCTTGATAGCGTGGAAAACAATGATATCGAAAAAGCTCAAAGTCTGATTGAACGCCATAAAGAAATCAACAATATGGAACGTGTTCTCAGAAAAACTCACATCAAACGCCTCAACAAGGGTGAGTGTTCAACGCAAGCTGGGGTCAACTTTATCGACATCATTTCCCACTATACTCGTGTATCTGACCACGCCATGAACCTTGCTGAAAAGGTCATTGCTGAACAAATCTAAGAACCAAGAAGCTATCCTGAATGGGATGGCTTTTTCTTCTCATCAAGAATAGGGTTTTTCCATATAGAAAAAATGCTTTGATTCACAATGGAATCAAAGCATTTTAAAGAGCTCCCCATACATAAGCGCAGAAGCTGCAGTTCCTCTGTACTTGGCTTCTTCTCTTTTGATAAAACGAGCCAAATTGACCAGCTCAGGTGCCGGATGTTTGGGATTTAGGAGCAATTCACGATTGACCAGTCCTGAGAGACGGACTGCCAGCAATTGCTCATTTGTAGCAGGCAGTTTTTTAGCAGTCTCTAGGAGAGCAGCAACTAAATCTTCACTCAAATCATGTCGAGCATGATTGTAAAGATCTTTTATAAGGCTTTCTAGGTTTGGTTCTACCATCCCTACCACCTCCTTATGTTTAATAATTTTTAATCAAATCAACCGTTGAACGATCCAATTTTTTCACCAAGGCTTGCAAGAAAGCTTGAGCTTCTAAGAAGTCATCCATAGCGTAGAGGGTTTGATGAGAATGGATATAACGAGCGCAAACACCGATTGTTGTAGATGGGACACCACCATTTTTCAAATGAGCTGCACCAGCGTCTGTTCCGCCTTTACCACAGTAGTATTGGTACTTGATACCAGCTTCTTCAGCCGTTGTCAAAAGGAAATCCTTCATTCCTGGGAGAAGCAAGTGACCTGGATCGTAGAAACGAATCAAGGTTCCATCTCCAATTTTGCCTTGACCACCATAGACATCACCAGCAGGTGAGCAATCAACTGCTAAGAAGACTTCTGGGTCAAACTTGGTTGTAGAGGTATGAGCACCACGCAGACCAACCTCTTCTTGGACGTTAGAACCAAGATAGAGTTCATTTCCGAGTGTTTGACCTGAAAGGGCTTCTGCTAACTCACTCACCATAAGAACACCGTAGCGGTTATCCCAAGCTTTTGAGATGATATTTTTTTCATTGGCTGTCAAGATAGCGGAACTATCTGGTACGATGGTGTCACCAGGACGGATGCCAAAACTTTCTGCCTCAGCCTTGTCCGCAAAACCGCCATCAAAGACGATATCTGCAATGGCTGGCATGGTTGGTCCACCCTTTCCACGAGTCAAATGTGGAGGAACAGAGCCTGAAATCACTGGGATTTCACGACCATCACGAGTCAAGAGTTTGAAACGTTGGCTACTGACTACCATAGGATTCCAACCACCAATTTCAACCACACGGAAGGTACCATCTGGCTTAATCTCGCTGACCATAAAACCAACTTCATCCATGTGAGAAGCGACCAAGACGCGCGGTGCATCCACAGCTTCTGAATGCTTGATACCAAAAATACCACCCAAGCCGTCTGTCACCACTTCATCCACATGCGGTGTCAACTTTTCACGAAGATAAGCACGGACAGGCGCTTCATGACCTGAGATCGCAGCAAGTTCTGTTACTTCTTTGATTTTTGAAAATAATGTTATCATTTCAGTTCCTTCTTTCTTTCATCCATTTTACCACTTTTTATAGGAGAAGGATAGCGGGAAGGTGGATTTCTAAATTAGTATCTTAGTCTTGCTGTGTCTTAGAAAAAATCGTATTCTCTGCATGTGAGGTGAAATCTAAGAACTATTCCAAGACCAACAAAACCATTAATTTCCAAACAAAAAACAATTCAACGCTATATTTGTTCCGTTTTTCATGAAATTTACAGAAAATAGTTGACTTTTCCTTCCTCTTTCTTTAAAATAGTACAAAACTAGGAAAAGGAAAAAATCATGACCAAAACAATTCTTGTTACAGGTGGAGCTGGCTATATTGGCTCCCATACCGTTAAAGCTCTTTTAAATTCTGGCTACCAGGTGCATGTCCTCGATAATCTCTCTACAGGAAATCGTTCGGCTGTGGATAGTCGTGCTAGCTTTAAACAACTAGATGTTTATGATGCTAGTACTCTAAAAGCTTACTTAGAAGAAAATAAGATTGATGCTGTTCTGCATTGTGCAGGTGAAATTGTTGTGAGCGAAAGTATTGAAAACCCAAGCAAATACTTCACCGCCAATGTTGCTGGTATGAACCAAGTTCTCAAAGTCCTATCTGAAGTTGGCATTCAAAAAATCATGTTCTCTTCGACTGCTTCTCTCTATGGTAATAACTGTATTGACAAGCCAGCAACTGAAAATACCCTGCTCGACCCTGTCAACCCTTATGCAGAAACAAAACTGATGGGTGAACGAATGATTTACTGGATGGCCAATCGCTACGACTGGAAATATGTCATTTTCCGTTACTTTAATGTAGCTGGGGCTGAAATGGATGCTTCAAACGGTCTGCGTGTGAAAAATCCAACTCACATCATTCCCAACATCAACAAGACTGCATTGGGACAAAATGAGAGCCTAAAAATATTTGGAGATGACTACGATACACGTGACGGTTCATGTATTCGGGACTACATTCATGTCTTGGACCTTGCACAAGCCCACGTTAAAGGGATGAATTACCTCTTTCAAGAAAATAGTTCTTCACAAATCTTTAATCTAGGAACTGAAAAAGGCTATACTGTCAAAGAAATCTTTAAAACTGCTGAAGAATTGCTGGATCAAAAAATCCCACACGAGATTGTTGCTCGTCGTGCTGGTGACCCAGCTAGCGTCCTAGCAGATGCATCAAAAGCTAAACAATTTCTTAACTGGCAGGCTAGCTACTCCCTCGAAGATATTATTTTATCAGACTATCACTGGCGAGTTAAAGAAGGTAAAAATATTTTAGAATAGGAAAACAGAGGAGAAAGCCTTTTTGCTCTCTCCTTGTTTTATTTATTGAATTGTCAGAAAATTTATTGACAGATTAAAAAAATCGTGTTACAGTAATATCCGCAGGTATCTTTCGATACCAAATCTACATGAAAGGACGGGGTATGAAACTTTCTCATTATTTAATTGGCTTACTTCTACTCCTAGTCTTTCTCTCTATTAGCATTGGGACCAGTGATTTTTCATGGGGAAAACTCTTTGCTCTGGATCATGAAACCTGGCTCCTCTTTCAAGAGTCACGTCTTCCAAGGACAATTAGCATTCTCCTGACAGCTTCTAGTATGAGTATGGCAGGCCTACTCATGCAGACCATTACCCAAAATCAGTTTGCTGCTCCAAGCACGGTTGGAACGACTGAAGCCGCTAAACTGGGAATGGTGTTAAGCCTCTTTGTCTTTCCGTCTGCGAGTCTGACCCAAAAGATGCTCTTTGCTTTTGGCTCATCCATTTTATTTACCCTCTTCTTCCTGGCCTTTATGACTATTTTTACCGTAAAGGAAAGGTGGATGTTGCCCTTGATTGGGATTATTTATAGTGGAATTATCGGTTCTGTCACAGAAGTTATCGCCTATCGTTTCAATCTGGTTCAGAGTATGACTGCTTGGACCCAGGGCTCCTTCTCCATGATTCAGACCCATCAGTATGAGTGGCTCTTCTTAGGCCTCATTATCCTGATTGCCGTTTGGAAATTTTCCCAAACCTTTACCATCATGAATCTAGGAAAGGAAACCAGTGAAAGTTTGGGAATTTCCTACTCCCTACTTGAAAAACTGGCCCTCTTTCTGGTGGCGCTAACGACAAGCGTCACCATGATTACTGTGGGTGGCTTACCATTTCTCGGAGTTATCGTTCCCAATCTTGTTCGCAAGCGCTATGGAGATAATCTGAGTGAAACCAAGCTCATGGTCGCACTGGTCGGTGCCAATCTGGTTCTGGCCTGCGATATCCTATCCCGAGTTCTGATTCGTCCCTATGAGTTGTCTGTCAGCCTCTTGCTAGGAATCATCGGTAGCCTCGTCTTTATCCTACTTCTATGGAGAGGGGGACGAAAAGATGCAATCTAAAAGCAAACATACCAAGCTCTTCTGGCTTCTCATTATTCTAGCCGTCGGAGCTTGTCTTCTCTACTTTTGGCCCATCACCCACCTGTCTGCCTTTGCTTGGAAACTACGTTCCCAAAAGATAATTGTTTATCTCTTGGTAGCCATCGCGACTGGGATTTCGACCATTAGTTTTCAAACCCTGACGGAAAATCGCTTCCTGACGCCAAGTATTTTGGGAATCGAATCCTTCTACGTCCTGCTACAAACCCTACTACTGGTTTTTGAAAGCAAATTTTTTCAGCTTGGAAAGTCTCCTATCTTAGAATTTCTAGTCTTGCTTCTGCTCCAATCCCTCTTCTTTATTGCCTTACAAGGCTACTTGAAGATGCTGATGAAGCAAGACCTAGTCTTCATTCTGCTGATCTGCCTAGCGCTCGGAAGTCTCTTTCGAAATATCAGTACCTTCCTTCAGGTCTTGATGGACCCAAATGAATACGATAAACTGCAGAACAGTCTCTTTGCCTCCTTTCAACATCTCAACACTTCCATCCTAGCCATCGGTTCTCTGATCATCCTCGCTTTGACAATCTTTTTCTTTCAAAAAGCAGTCATTCTGGATGTCTTGCACCTGCAAAGAGAAACAGCTCAGATATTGGGACTCGACGTTGAAAAAGAACAGAGAGAGCTCCTCTGGGGCATCGTACTTTTGACCTCAACGGCCACTGCCTTGGTAGGCCCTATGGCCTTCTTCAGCTTTATGCTGGCCAATCTCACTTACCTGATTGTCAAAGATTATCGGCACAAGTTGCTCTTTATCGTAGCCATTCTGATTGGATTTATTAGTTTGACCTTAGGGCAAGCCCTCATCGAACGAGTCTTTGCACTGGAAATTCGCATCAGCATGATTATTGAGAGCGTTGGAGGTCTCTTATTCTTTATCTTACTTTACAGGAGGGCGCGTCGGTGAAACTGGAAAACATTGACAAATCCATTCAAAAACAGGATATTTTGCAAGACATTTCGCTTGAAGTCAGTCCTCAGAAACTGACAGCCTTCATTGGTCCAAATGGTGCTGGAAAATCGACTCTCCTCTCCATCATGAGCAGACTGACCAAAAAAGATCAGGGAATGCTCAGTATTAAAGGCCGTGAAATCGAGAGCTGGAATTCCCAAGAACTAGCCAAAGAACTGACTATCCTAAAGCAGAAGATCAATTACCAAGCCAAATTGACTGTTGAAGAACTGGTCAGTTTTGGACGTTTTCCCTACAGTAGAGGACGTCTGAGAGTAGAAGATTGGGAAAAAATCCGAGAAACTCTGGACTATCTGGAACTGACCAACTTAAAGGACCGCTACATCGATAGTCTGTCTGGTGGACAACTCCAGCGTGTCTTTATCGCTATGGTACTGGCCCAAGATACAGACTTTATCTTGCTGGACGAACCGCTCAACAATCTCGATATTAAGCAAAGCGTCAGCATGATGCAAATTCTTCGACGACTGGTGGATGAACTCGGAAAGACCATTATCATCGTCCTCCACGATATCAACATGGCCAGCCAGTATGCGGATGAAATTGTTGCCTTCAAGGACGGTCGAGTCTTTAGCAAGGGAAGGACAGATCAAATCATGCAGGCTGACCTGCTCAGTCAACTCTATGAAATTCCCATCACGCTGGCTGATATCAATGGTAAAAAGATCTGTATCTATAGCTAGCCATTCTGAACCCATGTTAGAGGAAACTCTGTCTCTTAATCAATATCACTAAGAGACTCCCTACATCGTTATCACATTTTAAAAAGGAGAAATCATGAAAACATCCCTTAAACTTTACCTTACTGCCCTAGTGGCCAGCTTCTTGCTCCTGCTTGGTGCATGTAGTACAAACTCAAGCACTAGCCAGACAGAGTCAAGTAGTTCGGCTCCAACAGAGGTAACCATTAAAAGTTCACTAGATGAGGTCAAACTTTCAAAGGTTCCTGAAAAGATTGTGACATTTGACCTCGGTGCTGCGGATACTATTCGCGCTTTAGGTTTTGAAAAGAATATCGTCGGAATGCCTACAAAAACTGTTCCGACTTACCTTAAAGATCTAGCTGGAAAAGTTAAAAATGTTGGTTCCATGGTTGAGCCAGACCTAGAAGCCCTTGCTGCTCTTGAACCAGACCTAATTATCGCTTCACCACGTACCCAAAAATTCGTAGACAAATTCAAAGAAATCGCTCCGACTGTTCTCTTCCAAGCAAGCAAAGACGACTACTGGACTTCTACCAAGGCCAATATCGAATCCCTAGCAAACGCCTTTGGTGAAACTGGCACACAGAAAGCCAAGGAAGAATTGGCCAAGCTTGATAAGAGCATCCAAGAAGTCGCTACTAAAAACGAAAGTTCTGACAAAAAAGCCCTTGCTATTCTCCTCAATGAAGGAAAAATGGCTGCCTTTGGTGCCCAATCTCGTTTCTCTTTCTTGTACCAAACCTTGAAATTCAAGCCAACTGATGCAAAATTTGAAGACGCACGCCACGGACAAGAAGTCAGCTTTGAAAGTGTCAAAGAAATCAATCCTGACATCCTCTTTGTCATCAACCGTACCCTTGCCATTGGCGGTGACAACTCAAGCAACGACGGCGTCCTAGAAAATGCCCTTATCGCTGAAACTCCTGCTGCTAAAAATGGCAAGATCATCCAACTAACACCAGACCTCTGGTATCTAAGCGGTGGCGGTCTAGAATCAACAAAACTCATGATTGAAGACGCACAAAAAGCTTTGAAATAAGCTACTTCAAACTCAATTTAATACTCAATGAAAAGCAAAGAGCAAACTAGGAAACTAACTGCAACCTCAAAACACTGTTTTGAGGTTGCAGATGGAAGTTGACGCGGTTTGAAGAGATTTTCGAAAAGTATAAATTTTGACATTCTAAAACGCATCCTATCAAGCTCACTCAAACCTGATAGGATGCGTTTTTATCATTTCACTAAAATATTTTTACCCAGCCTCATTTTTCTTCTTGATTCCGTTTAAGGGAAAAGTGGTTCGGGACGGGGTCCTTACCTGTTTTCGACCAGGGATGGCAACGTAAAATCCGAGCCAAACCCATCAAGACACCCTTGAAGCCATGTTTTTCAATAGCCTGAATCATGTAATTGGAACAAGTAGGCTCAAAGCGACAAGAGGGGGGAAAGGCTGGCGAGATAAAACGTTGGTAAAAGCGCACAGGCGCTATTAAAATTCGTTTCATTATTTCTTAGTTACAGCCATGGTGTGTAGTTGGCTGATTTCTTTTTTATTAAGACGACGGGATTCACCTGGACGAAGACCTGTCAAGTCTAGATGTCCAAAACGTGTCCGCGATAACTTGTCCACTTGGAGGCCGACAGCTTCAAACATCTTTTTAACCTGATGGTTACGCCCTTCATGGATGGTCAACTGTACCACAGAGCGATTTTTAACTGGATCCACTTTGAGAATCTCATAGACAGCTGGCTTGGTTTTCTTGCCCTCAATCTCCACTCCACGAGTCAAGGGGCGAAGATTTTCCTTATTAGCCACACCTTTAACACGCGCAACATAGACCTTGTCAATTTCATTACGGGGGTGAATCATCTCATCCGTAAAATCCCCATCATTGGTCAAAATCAAGACCCCTGATGTATCCCAGTCCAAACGTCCAACTGGATAAATACGCTCTTTGACATTGGGCAAGAGGTCGACAACAGTCTTGCGGCCCTTGTCATCTGTCACACTGGAAATGACACCGCGTGGTTTGTTAAGCAGATAATAGACCTTTTCTTCGTTGTAGATAGGTTGACCTTCAACTTCGACCTTGTCGCCTGACTTGATAGTGGTTGCTAGTTCACGTACCACTTGGCCGTTAACAGTCACCAAGCCTTGCTTGATCAGCTCTTCTGCTTTTCTCCTACTGGCCACACCTGCGTGGGCAATATATTTATTGATTCTCATCTTCTTCTATCCTTTCACCAAATAATTGGCTTTCTTGGGCTTGAATTTCAAGCTCATCAATCACTGGTAATTCTTCCAAATGGTTAATCCCCATGTAATCTAGGAAATAATCCGTAGTCACATAGAGGTTGGGGCGACCCAAAACTTCTTTTTTCCCGTCTTCTTTAATCAAGTCAAAAGCCTGCAACTTTGCCAAGGCCCCACTCGAGTTAACCCCACGAATGGCATCAATCTCTATCCGTGTGATGGGTTGCTTGTAGGCAATGATGGACAAGGTCTCAAGGGAAGCCCGAGACAAGCTCTGGTTAATAGGCGCCTTGGAATATTCCTTCAAAATCTCTGAAAACTGAGGCTTGGTCACCAATCTATAAGCTCCCCCTGTCTCAATCAGGGCCAAACTGGAATCTGGGTCCTTTTCATACTTCTGGGCTAATTTTTCTAAACTCTGTTGGATACCTGTCGGTGGTAGAGAGAGGAGTTCAGCTAACTGGCGGACTCTAATCCCATCTTCACCCGCTACAAACAAGAGCGCTTCTATTTTTGCTAAAGTACTCATCTTTCCTCTCTATCAAGTTTAGCTTTGTGCCACTTGACTTTCTTCCTTCTTTTCCATGAGATAGATATCTCCGAAACTCTCCTCTTGCAAGAGGATCAGTTCCTGGGTTTTGATTAACTCTAGGGTTGCCAAAAAGAGGGTGATGACCTCTTGGACATTCTGGGCTTCCTTGAACAAATCCTGCAAGCGCAACTGGGCTCGTCCAGTCAAGGACTCTTTCACGATGACCATCATGTCCTCAATCTTATACTCATCCCGCAGGATAGTTGTATGATTCTGAGCAAACTCTTCTTTTTTCTTGGCTAGGATATTTGAAAAAGCCAAAAAAAGATCAATGGTCGTCCTGTCATGCACAAGCTCTGCATCTTCGTAAATCAACTCTGTCGGTGCTTTGGAATAGTACTGGGCCCGTTCTTGGTGCTTGGCTTCCAAGTGCTCCCCCAAGAGCTTGAACTTGCGGTATTCTTCGATTTGAGAGAGAAGATCCTGCTCTAGGTCATCTTCCAAATCTGTCACTTCTGCTACCTTTGGAAGAAGCTTGCGACTCTTGATCAGCATCAACTGACTAGCCATGACCATGTACTCGCCCGTCACTTCCAGACGCATGGCCTGCAGGGTTGAGACATAGGCTAGATACTGTTCGATAACTTCCGTAATAGGCACATCGTAGATATCCATCTGGTACTTAGAAACCAGGTGCAAAAGAAGATCCAGCGGCCCTTCAAAATCTTTTAATTTAATATCCATTATCTATATTTTTCTAAGGTCAGGACTGTTTTTAATCCTAATGTTTTTGCAATTTCGTACAAATCGACCTTGTTTTCAATTTGTCGTAGAATAAACTGTTCCCGCAAGGCTTGGGCTGATAAGGTTGGGAAACCTTTCTCCTTGACAAAGGACTCCAACTGACGGAAGGCCCACTGACGAGAATAAGCTTTCCCTGCTCTTTCAAAGAGGTAGGTCTGCCCCATCAAAGGTTCTAGCTCTGAAAGCAAGGTCGTGGGAATGGTGACAATCCTCTGTTGGGAAGCCTTGCTGATTCTCAACACCTGAAAATCCAGATTGATATCCGCAACCTTGAGGGCTAAAATCTCACTTGGCAAGAGCCCTATTTCCAAGATAAGAAGCGCCAGCAAGCGTCCCTCTGGATAGTCGCTTGCCTGCCAAAAAGAGTCTAGGTCTAACAGTTCTGGCTTCTCGGTCTTCTTTTCAGCTTGTTTAGCTAATTCCAAGCGGTAAAAGCTATCCACTTTTCCTTTTTGAT
This sequence comes from bacterium, assembly GCA_905221205.1. Taxonomy (GTDB): domain Bacteria; phylum Bacillota; class Bacilli; order Lactobacillales; family Streptococcaceae; genus Streptococcus. The sequence continues at coordinate 73,743 of CAJNCG010000005.1, read as the reverse complement.
AGAGAAAGTAGAGAAATTGGTTACAGGCCGAAATCTTTCGCTTCTGGGCGCTAATTTTTAGATTGGCTAGCTGGGCTTGGTAAATCTTGAGACTGGTCTCAGAAATCCGCTCGCCCACAATGTCTAAAAACTGTTCCAAATCATACCTATAGGACTGCTTGGAATTGGCAGACAAGCCCTGCTTTTCCTCTAAAAAGTCTGAAATCCTATCTCTCATTTGCATCGAATTTCATAGTCCTTACTAAAGTCATGCAAAAGAGCATTGACAGCCTTGAGGATAGACTTGCGCGTAATAATCCCTTGGAAAATCCCCTCTGCGTCCACAACCGGCAAAAAAGACTCATCTACCAGCTTGTGCAAGACCTCCGTAATGGTAAAATCTGGCGAAACAACCGCTACATTCCTTTTCGTCATATGAACGATATCCGTATCTGCCATGATTTCTTGGCTCAGGTCATGCTCCATCTGATAAGCCATAATATCTCTGAGCCCAATAGTCCCAACAAATTGTTTCTCATCTGTCACAACGGGAACACGGGTATAGGTCATCTGACTGAGCAAGAGGGTCGCATGATCCGCATTGTGGGTATCAATCAACACAGCTAGATTTTCAGCAGGAGTCAAAAAAGTTTCCTCTTGGCCCAACAAGAAAGTCTCAAACTCCTTGGCAATCATCGGCTAAACTCCTTGGACAAGCCTGGATACACCTCGTGGTCTCGTGTCAAAAAGTCCACTTTGAAATAGCTATCATCAATCTCCACACGAGCATAGAGACATTCTCTGATGGTACCACGTGGTTGACTGATAGAGCCTGGATTTAGAAAAAGAGTCTTTCCTTCCATCCAAGCATTTGGCACATGCAAGTGACCATAGAGGCAGATATCGGCTTCTTCTTCCTGAGCCCAGTAGTCCAACTTTTGAAAGTTGAAATTGATGTCAAACAAGTGACCATGGGTTTGGATAATCTTGGTCGAACCAAGCTCAGTCACCAAACGTTCTGGGTAGCCTGCATAGAAGTCCATATTCCCTTTAACAACACGGATTCCCTCCCAAAGTGGAGAATCGGGACGCAATTCAGAATCGCCATTATGAAAAACGGCGTCAACTTTGCCCACATAGCGATCACGGATTTCTTCCACAATCAAGCTATCGCCATGAGAATCGCTCATTACAATGATGGTTTGCTTTGCCATGATGGAAATACCTCCAAAAGTTTCTTAACGGCTAAGGCACGATGAGATTGACTATTTTTTTCTTCAAGGGTTAATTCAGCTGAGGACTTGCCTGTCTCTCCCACAAGGAAAAGAGGATCATAGCCGAAGCCATTTTCACCCTTGGGTTCAAAGTTAATGTAGCCTGGCCAGTCTGCTTCGACAACCAAGCTTTCCTTGTTTGGACTGGCTACGACTAGGGTTGTATGGAATTGAGCCGAGCGGTCCTTGAGTTCAAAGACCATGGCCAATTCGTGCAAGAGTTTAGCATTGTTTTCACGGTCAGTTGCTCCCACACCTGCGAAACGAGCTGACCAGACACCTGGCAAACCGCCCAAAACATCTACTTTAAGTCCAGAGTCATCCGCAAGAACCATCTTGCCCGTTAATTGAGAAATAGTTTCTGCCTTAAGGCGGGCATTTTCTTCGAAGGTCATGCCTGTTTCTGCTACTTCAGGTAGGTCAGGATAGTCATTGAGATTTTCCACATCGTAGCCTAGCTTGTCAAAGATAGCTCGAAATTCCTTGGTCTTGCCCTCGTTACGAGTCGCAATCAACAAGGTTTCTCTGACCTTATTTGTTTCAAAGAAATCATGAACATTGACCCCTTCTTTGGGCAATTCCACATACAAGAGTTGGCCATTTTCAACCAAAAGCAAAGCTCCCTGACGTTGGATGACTTCTAGATTGCGACCTGCTTCTTGGTTTAGTATATCTACCACAAAAGACAATAAACGGTAGCGAGAACCATAGCGTAAAACAGTAACTGAAATCGGGAAACCTCGTTCCTCGTCTCGAAAGATTTTGGCCAATCCAACCAGAGGGAAATCCAAGTCTTCATCAGTCAACGTCCGGACGCCACCAAAAATACTATAGGACCCGACATACCAGTCCTGGTCATCCTTGTATTCATAAATTTTATTTGTCATAATTCTACATGCTCCACATGAATTTCTTTTTCCAGCCATTCTTCACCTATTTGGGCAAAACTTTGGCTGCTAGCTGTTGTGTAAAAACGGTGTTGGAGTGGTCCAGCATCGCGACCACGATTGATTTCAAAATAATTGAGTAAGACTGAGATATCCCGTACGCACTCTGCCCCACTATCAATGAGCTGAACCTTTGGCCCCATGACATTTTGAATAATGGGTCTGAGAAGTGGATAATGGGTACAGCCCAAAATCAGGCTATCCACCTTTCCTACCAAGGGACGCAGAGTTTCATAAACCACTTTCTTGGTGACACTGGTTGACAGGGCACCTGACTCCACCAAGGGGGCAAACTTGGGACAGGCCAAACTCTCCACCTGTAAGTCTGGATCCAGATCATGAATTTTCTGACGATAAATGTCTGATTGGACCGTCATGGGCGTTCCGATAACCCCGATTTTCCCACCTTGGCTGGACTTGATAGCTGCCGAAGCTCCTGGCAAAATCACACCTAGGACAGGAATGTCAAGTTGAGCCTTGATTTCTTCCCAGACGACCGCAGTCGCAGTATTACAAGCAATGACAATCATTTTGACATCCTTGGTCAAAAGAAAGTTGACCAACTGCCAAGTATATTCACGAATTTGCTCAGCAGGACGGGGACCATAGGGCGCCCGTGCCGAATCTCCAATATAGACGATTTCTTCATGGGGAAGCTGGCGCATGAGCTCGCGCACAACGGTCAAGCCCCCGACACCCGAATCCAAAAAACCAATTGGTCGATTATCCATACAGTCTTCTTTCTAGTCTTTTTCTGATTGATAGTTCATTATGATTACTTGTCTTTAAGAACTGAAGAACAACCTCATCAACAACTACTATCTCTCTTAATCATAATCAAATATCAATAGAATGCAAGGAAAAAGTCTCATTCCTAAACCATAGCCAACATAGTGAGAAGTCTGGAACTTTCATCCCAGACTTTTCCTTATTTATTTTTTCTTTTTATTGTTAGCAAGGGCTGCTTTTTGTTGGCGGATGATTTGGTGGTAAACTTGTTGTACCTTGGCTTCGCTTGGTTTTTGACCATTTGCACTCAAAAGAGTACGAACTGCTTCAGCATTCAAACGTGGGTTGTCAGCGAATTCCTTTTCAATTTGCTTACGAACCAAGTACATTCCTCCAAGAGCTCCTCCTAGAAAAGCTAGCACAATCAATACAATTGCTAAAAGTAAATCCATCATTTTTCTCCTGTTTCTTTTTGAGTCCCTTTCATTATACCACAAACTAGCCACCCTGACCAGTTTGTTCTACACTTTCAGGGAGGGAATAGACAGCAAAAAGAACCCTGCTTTTCTGCAAAAGAGGGCTCCTTGCTGCGTTTAATTTACATATATAGCCAGTGTAAGAAATAAAAGACTGAAACACTAGATTTCAGCCTTTTTCTTTATCCCAAAATCAATTCATCACTGACGAGGCTTTGGCCACTATTTTTCTGGAAGAGATGCATAAGATCTTCAACTGTCAGATGCTTCTTCTCTTCTCCTTTGACATCCACCACTATCTTGCCTTGATAGAGCATGATGAGACGATTGCCGTACTCAATCGCATGGTTCATATCATGAGTAATCATCAGAGTAGTCAACTGATGGTGTCCCACAATCTTTTGCGTCAAGTCCATCACCATTTGACTAGTTTTCGGGTCAAGTGCCGCAGTGTGTTCATCCAACAGTAAGAGCTTAGGTTTCACCAAGGCTGCCATGACTAGGGTCAAGGCCTGTCTTTGCCCCCCTGAAAGGTATTGAGTATCCACTTTCAAGCGATTTTCAAGGCCGATATTCAACTCTTTCAAGGCCTCTTGGAACTGGATTCTGTCCTTCTCCTTCACGCCCCAGCCAAGTCCTCTCTTTTGCCCACGTCTTAAGGCAATGGCCATATTCTCCTCAATTGTCAAACGAGAAGCTGTCCCCATCTTAGGATCTTGAAAAACACGGGCAATATCCTTGGCTCTCTTTCGTACACTCAGATTTTTAATGGATTTCCCTTCCAATAAAAGGTCCCCTTCGTCCACAGATAGATTGCCAGCCAAGATATTCATCAAAGTGGATTTCCCTGCGCCATTTCCACCAATCACAGAGATAAAATCTCCCTCTTCAACCTCTAAATCTAATCCTTTGAGGACATGGTTTTCATTGACCGTCCCTGCTTCAAATGTTTTGTGAATATTTTCAAGTGTTAACAAACTTGCCATAACTTTCTCCTCCTATTCATTTCTCAGTTTCAAACCACGAATCTTTAATCTCTTTTGCAATTCTGGTGCAAATAAAACCAAGGCTAACAAGATTGCATTAAAGAGACGCACCAAATTTTGATCTAGATTTGGAATTTCATAGATATTTAAAATAATCAAACGGTAAACAATAGCACCGATTCCGATAGATAACAAACGTCCTCCAATGGTCAAGTCGTGTATCAAGACTTCCGCAATAATGACTGCACTCAAACCAACAACGATGGTTCCTGTCCCAGAAGTTACATCTGAAAATCCATCATTCTGAGCAAATAAGGAACCACACAGAGCAATCAGACCATTTGAAATCATATAACCAACAATCTTCATGGTGTCTACATTGACCCCATTGGCCTCACTCATCGGAATATTGTCTCCAGTCGAACGCAAGACTAATCCAATCTCTGTTTTCATCAAAAGAGTCAAGACCAAACAAACAAGTAAGAGACAGACCAAACTGAATGAGAAAACAGCTTCTTCATTTGTCAGTCCCAAGCTAGCCAATTGTTTAAAGACAGTTGAAGAATCTCCCAAGGAAAGATTGGGCACACTTCCCATGATTTTAATATTGATTGAATAAAGCCCTGTCAAGGTCACAATCCCTGTCAAGAGAGCTGGGATTTTCATCTTGGTGTGGAGCATTCCTGATACAAGACCTGCTACCATACCTGCCAGCAAAGCAAGTAAGGTCGCAATCCAAGGATTTGTCCCTGCCTGTATCTGCGATACGACGACAGCTGCCCCCAGAGGAAAGGCTCCTTCAGCAGTCATATCCGCAATATCCAAAATACGGAAAGTCAAGTAGACTCCAATGGCCATAATCGACCATAACAAACCTTCTGATAAACTAGATAATACAAAACTCATCTTAAACCTCCCTATTCCTTGCTTTCTAACTTACTAATATCAATTCCTAGTGCATCTGCCATTTCTTTATTGGTATGCAATTCCAGTTTTTTAGGCAACTCAACTGCTATATTTTCTGGCTTCTCACCTTTTAAGACACGAATCAACATACGGGCTGTCTGCCGTCCCAATTCTTCATAATTGGTACCATAGTTATACAAACCACCAACCGCAATCATTTCTGTTGAGCCACCAAATACTGGAACCTTGTGTTTAATAGAAACCTGTTTGACTGTTTCCATGGTTGACGAAATGATATTGTCCGTTGGTACAAAAACCATATCCACTTCTGCCATCAAACTCTCTGCTGCCGCCTTGACGTTGTTACTGTCCAAGATTGTTTTTTCAACAACGGTAAAGCCTTTTTCTTCCAGAAGTCGCTTAGCTTCATCCTTTTGGACAACTGAGTTTGGCTCGCTCTGAGTATAGAGGATTCCAATCGTTTTAGCCTTTGGCAACACTTTCTTTATCAAATTTATTTGGGTTGAAATGGCATCTGATGACTGGTCGCTTGTCCCAGTCACATTGCCCCCAGGATGTTCTCTTGACTCAACCAACTTGGCACTGACAGGATCTGTTACAGCTGAAAAGATAACCGGTGTCGTTTGTGTTGTATTGGCCAAGCTCTGAGCAGAAGGCGTTGCGATGGCTAGAACGACATCACTAGATTCTGCTAGTTGCTGGGAAATCGTTTTTAGATTTCTTTGTTCTCCCTGTGCATTTTGCAAATCAATCTCAATATTTTTCCCTTCCACATAGCCTTGCTTGGCCATCTCATCCACAAAACCTTCTCTAGTAGCGTCTAAGGACTGGTGGGTAATAAACTGCGAAATACCGATACGAAAAACATCTTTTTTCTTATCTGCCTTCAACTGATGCAAACCGATCAGAGAGGTCAAGAGGATCCCCACTACCAAGAGGGGGGCTAGTAATTTTCGAACAACTTTCATAATGAAACTCCTTCTCAGAAAAGATAAAACAAAAAACCGCCTAGATAATATCTAAACGGATGCTTGAAATAATCTAACAAGTTATAACTTTGCTAGTCCATTTAGATATTCATCTATATGGACCACAATCAAAAATCTTAGCCACATAGATACAAACAAATTGCTTGAACTGTTTGTATCCATGGTGACATGTCTACAAACACTATCTAAAGTAGCTAAAGTAAAAGTTTTGATTCATTGTTACAGCTTGTCTTTTATTCATTTCTCTTTCTGCTTTCTTTTTTGATGTTTCCTATCTTACCACCTTTTTCATTAGCTGTCAAGAATATTTCAGAATTTTTTAAATTTTTTCGAAAATTCTTTCAGGGAGCTTTCAAAGTTTTTTAAATCAGTCAAATAAAAAAAGTTTTATAATTTCCATAAAAGTTGACATGGAAATTATAAAACCATTATTAGTTTAACCCTTGTTGGTAACGCGCCAATTCGGCTTGGTTAGCCCAAACATAGTGACCTGGACGGATTTCAACCATGGATGGCTTATCAGTCTCATAATCATGTTGGCTTGGGTCGTAAACCTTCAAGACCTTCTTGCGTTCCAAGATTGGGTCTGGAATTGGTACCGCTGAAAGCAAGGCTTGAGTATATGGATGAATTGGATTGTTAAACAATTCTTCGGTTTCTGCAACCTCTACAATAACACCCTTGTAAATAACGGCGATACGATCTGAAATAAAGCGAACGACCGACAAATCATGGGCGATGAAGAGATAGGTCAAACCAAGTTCTTTTTGGAATTTCTTGAGCAGGTTCAAGACTTGCGCACGCACAGAAACGTCCAAGGCTGAAATTGGCTCATCCGCAATAACAAAATCTGGTTGCATGACCAAGGCACGTGCAATACCGATACGTTGACGTTGACCACCTGAAAACTCATGAGGATAACGAGTCAAATGCTCAGCAAGAAGCCCCACTTCACGGATAATATTTTTTACTTTCTCTTTACGTTCTTCTTCATCCTTAAACAGACGGTGATTGTAAAGACCTTCAGAAATAATATAATCAACAGTCGCACGTTCATTCAAACTTGCTGCAGGGTCTTGGAAAATCATCTGGATACGACGAATCAATTCCGCAGCTTGTTCACGCGATTTCTTACCGTTAATCTTTTGACCATCAAAAATAATATCACCATTACTTGTGTCATTTAGACCAATGATGGCACGACCAATAGTTGTTTTCCCACTACCTGACTCACCTACAAGAGAGAAAGTTTCTCCCTTGTTGATAAAGAAGTTAGCATTTTTGACCGCGACAAACTTCTTACTTCCTTCACCGAAGGAAATTTCTAAATCTTTGATTTCTACTAATTTTTCAGACATTTCCTTCCTCCTAGTCTGCCAGATGGGCAAATCCCATTTTTTCACGGATCTTATCATGGAGATTTGCAATCACAGCTGGTTTTTCTACTTTTGGAGCATCCTCATGAAGAAGCCAAGTTTTAGCCCAATGTGTCTCTGATACTGAGAATTGAGGGGCTTTTTGTTCGAAGTCAATTTGCATTGCATAGTCTGAACGCAAGGCAAAGGCATCCCCTTTCAGGTCAGTATAAAGTGACGGAGGTGTTCCTGGGATTGAGTAAAGATCCCCTTTATCATCAGCAAGCTGAGGCAAGCTAGACAAGAGACTCCATGTATATGGATGGCGAGGGTCATAGAAGACTTCCTCAACAGTTCCATACTCAACGATTTCTCCTGCATACATAACCGCTACCTTATCCGCAATACTTGCTACCACACCAAGGTCGTGAGTGATAAAGATTGTTGTGAAATGGTACTCGTTTTGTAATGATTTGAGCAAATCAATAATCTGTGCTTGGATGGTCACATCCAAGGCAGTTGTTGGCTCATCACAGATCAAGACATCAGGTCGGCAGGCAAGGGCAATAGCAATAACGATACGTTGACGCATTCCTCCAGAATATTGGAATGGATATTCATCAAAACGTCTATCTGCGTCTGGAATCCCAACCTTATTCATGTAGTCAATAGCCAATTCTTTTGCTTCCTTGGCTGTTTTTCCTTGGTGTTTTACAATAACTTCTGTAATCTGACTACCAATTGTTTTAATTGGGTCCAAACTAGTCATTGGATCCTGGAAGATAGTCGCAATCTTAGCACCACGAATTTGTTCCCAATCCTTGTGAGAAGACAAGGCTGTCAAATCCTGACCACGGTAGTCAATGCTACCTTGAGCAATACGACCATTTTCTTCGAGCATACCTGTGAAGGTCTTTGTCAAAACAGATTTACCTGATCCTGACTCACCTACCAAGGCCAATACTTCTCCTTCAACTAGTTCAAGGGAAACGCCGCGAATGGCTGTCAATACTTTGTCACGAACGTCAAATTCCACGACAATATCGCGAGCAGTCAAAATTACATTTTTTTCTTTTGTCATTTCTACTCCTATCTATGTGTACGTGGATCACTAGCATCCGCTAAGTTTTGACCAACTACGAAAAGGGACAAGGATACCAAGACAAGGGTTGTCAATGGAATCCAGAACAAGTAAGCATTGGTTGTTACGTTTTGTGAATAATCCGAAATCAAACGGCCCAAACTTGGCACGGTAATCGGTAATCCCAAACCGAAGAAAGATAAGAAGGCTTCGTACGAGATAAAGCTTGGAAGCATTTGGGTCATCGTTGTCACAATAACAGATACCAATTGTGGCATGATATTTTTGGCAACAATCTTCAAGGTTGGTGTTCCCAAAGTACGTGACGCCAAGTTGTATTCCAAATCACGGTAACGCAAGATTTGCACACGAATCATGAAGGCAATTCCGATCCATGTTGTCACACTCATGGCAAAAATCAGATTCCAGAATCCAGCTCCGATTGAGTAAGTTAAGACAATAACAATCAAAAGAGATGGGATGTTTGAGATGACGTTATAAACTTCCATCATGACACGGTCAACTGATTTTGAAATACCCCAAATACCACCGACAAAGACACCGATAACCAAGTTAATCACTGTCGCAATCACAGAAATGAGGATAGAGTTACGAGCTCCAAACCAAACACCGTCAAAGAGCGATTTACCGTTACTGTCAGTACCGAACCAATGCTCCGCATTTGGCTTGATATAACGAGCACTAAAGTCGTTTACCTTGCTGACATCATTAAAATCAAACTTAGAAAACATTGGGTAGATGAAACTCATCAAAATGATGGCTACCAAGATTCCCAACATGACTACAGTTGATTTTTTCTTCATAAATTGTCTAAACACTGAGCCCCAGTAAGAATAGGCTGGCGCATCAATGGCTTCAGAGGCAAAATCGTCACGTTTTACGAACTGAAATTTTTCTTTATCGATTGTAGACATTATTTGCCTCCTTTCTCAGTCAATTTAATACGTGGGTCAATAATGGTCATCCAAATATCTCCTAAAAGAAGCGAGAAGATAGAAATACATGTAAAGATGAAGACAAGACCAACGACCATCGAGTTATTAGATGCTTTTACAGAGTCAATCAACATTTTACCCATACCTGGGAAGGCGAAGACTGTTTCAGTAAGAGTTGCACCACCGATAACCCCGATAACGGCACCAGGAATTCCTGAAACCAGCGGAACCATGGCATTTTTAAAGATGTGTTTGTTTGAAATTTCTTTTTCAGACAAACCTTTTGCACGAGCAAAACGTACAAAATCTTGTGATTGCAAGTCAATCATGTAACGACGAATCCAAATAGCTGTACCAGGAGCCCCCAATAAACCAAGGATAACTGCTGGTAAGACATATGAACGCCAATCTCCAGCGCCCAAGATAGGGAATGAATCTGGCAATCCGATTGAAGAACCAGCCAAACGAACGATATAAACCAAGGCAATTGTTGGAAGAGCCATCAAGAAGGTCAAAGCCCCTGTTGAGAAGCTATCAATCCAAGTGTTCTTGAAGCGAGCCATAGCTGAACCAAGTGGCACGGCAATCGCATAAGAAATCACCAAACCAATCAATCCAACGACAGCAGAGCTGGCAATCATAGACGGATATTGGTAGTTACTTTCAGTAGCTGTATAAGGATCATCTTTTCCGTAGTTGGCTACTTCACGAGAATCAGCCTGACTAGGTGATTTGTAGGTTCTTGAGTAAATATTTACAGAAGAAGTTTTCTTACCTGTTGGGAACTGAACTTGCGAAGTTTTTGTTTGCCCTTGTCCCTGAGTAATAACCTGTAAAACAGGACTATTAGCATAGGTTGGATAAGAGTCACCTAAATTAATGTTCACAAAGTTTTGATGAACAAATGGGAACTGACTGTTGAAGTACAAGAGATATTTGTGTTTAGTTCCTGAACCAACCAATGACCATCCAATCGCTGGATCATTTTCGAAACGAAGGTAACGTTTCAAGTCTGGATTGTCAGGGTCTTGAATTTTATTTGTATGGTCAATGTCAATCAAGTTAGCATAGAATTTGAAAACACGTTCAAAAATTGGAATTTCACGAGTAGCGTAGAATTGGCCACTTTCAGTAAATTCTCCCAAGGTCCAACCATGACCAATTTGTTTGATGTATTTTTCATAGATAGCCTTGTTGGTGTCATTCGCTTCAACTGTTACAGAGGCATCCATCTGGCTAGCTTTCTCTTGCAACTCTTTGGTATCGTAGTACTCGATATAGCCCATACGCTCATAAACGGTATTCTCATAGTTATCACGTTTATCAGCAGTTGTCGCAATCTTGTTATAGTTGGTATCCTGTTTGAAAATCAATTTTCGAGGAACCATTGTATAGATAATCGTGTAAGTCAAGGTTGTTACTAAAAAGATAGAAACCAATGACCGCAAAACACGCATAAAAATATATTTTTTCATATCATTTCCTTTAAAAATCCCAAAAGAACCTTCTCCTCATGGAGAGAAAGTTCTATTGAAAATTATTTACTTCACATGACTTGCCAATTCTTTTTGAGCTTTTTCGTTTGACTCAGTCTTTTCTTTCAACCATTTTTCACGAGCTTTTTCATACTCTTCTTTGGTGATTGCTTTTTCACCAACTTCAGTATACTTCAAGTATCCTGCATTTTCACCTTTAAGACCAGCTACAGAATATGAAGAGCTAAATGGTAGAACTTTTGAAACATATGAAACGGCTGTTTCTTTAGGAGAAGCCATTACTGGAATTGTCAAAGCATTGTCAGTCAACCAAGCTTGTGCTACTGCGTATTTTTCATAACGTTTTTGAACATCTTGGTTTTCGCTGTTTGCGTCATCAAGTAATTTTCCATAGTCAGCTAAACCAAGTTTGCTTAATACTGATGCATCAGTGTTTTGGTCAATACCAAGGTAAAGACGAGTACTTCCTCCCTTAAGGACGAACTGATCCAAGAAAGTAGAAGGATCTTGATAGTCAGGGTTCCATCCTAGCAAAGTATGAATATCCCAGTCTTGCTCTTTAGCTGTTGGAGCACTAAATGAAATTGGTAAAGCTTCTGCTTGAGTCATTTGTTGCAAGTCTACAACAACATTGTCTGAACCCAATACTTTTTCAATCGATTGCTTCAATGATTGGACACGGTTTACAACCGCTGTTGATTCTTGGATAACCAAGGCATCCAAGTGGATTGGGAATTCAACACCTTCAGCTTGTAGGCTTGATTTAGCTTTAGCAAAGACTTCTTTCGCTTTTTCTTCATTGTAAAGGCCATTTTGAGAATCTGCTAGAGATACGTTTGACCAAGTAGAAGAATTTGTCTTAGCCAAGCTATCTTGCACCAATTCACCAAATGTTTTCTTACCAACTTGAAGATTATATGGTGCGAATGTATTACGGATGGCTACTGCAGCTCCATCAGTACCATTTGTTTGAGCTGAATAAGAACTGCGATCTACCGCAAAGTTCAAGGCTTGACGGAATTCCTTGTTTAACAAGGCTTTCTTAGTAGATGTCTTTTGGGCATCACTTGTTTTGGCAGTGTGGTTATAAGTTGTACGACCATAGTTCAAGCTGACAGTCGCAACACCCGCACCTGGTTCGTTAAAGTAAATGTTATCTTTGAAGTCAGCTGCATATTTTTCATATGTAGAACTTGTAGGGAAGATACGAGCTTTGCTATATTGACCATCAGAAAAACCTTTGGCAATTACATCTTGATCCTTACCATCCCAGAAAGTGAACTTAACGTTCTCAATTTTTACATTTTCTTTATCCCAGTAAGCGTCATTTTTAGCCATCTCGATAGATGATTTAGGAGTTACAGCTTTCAAGACAAATGGACCGTTATAAAGAATAGAGTTAGCATCTGTTGGGGCACCAAAACCTTCCCCTTTTGAAGCTAAGAATTCTTCATTAACTGGCATCAAAACACCACTAGTTGTCTTGTCATTCCAGAAAGTTTCTGGCTGGTTCAAGGTATATTCTAGTGTTTGATCATCAACTGCTTTTACTCCAACGGTTGAAAAATCACTTGTTTCACCCTTGATGTATGCTTCTAATCCTTTAATAGAAGAGCTAACGATTGAAAGTCCTTTTGATTTTCCATCTACCGCATGTTTCAAACCAGTAACGAAGTCTTTAGCAGTGACAGGAGCATATTCTTCTCCCTCTGCAGTTACCCATTTAGCATCCTTACGGATTTTATAGGTATAAGTCAAACCATCTTTTGAAACTGTCCATGATTCAGCAATAGAAGGAACCAAATTACCATATTTATCGTTAGCCAACAAACCATCTACAGCATTTGTTGTGACGAATGATGTTGAATCGATATTGCTGACGATATAATCCAAGGTTTCTGGATCTGTTTGATAAACATATTGGTAATCTTTTGCTAGTTTAGCATTATTTGAACTAGTGTTTGAACACGCAGCTAGAACTCCTGACGCTAATAAGGTAGCTCCCGCTACAGCAAGCACTTGACTTTTTTTCATTTATTTACTCCTCTTATAAATAAAGTATAGGTTATCATCAATTATATCATAGATTTCAAGAAAAGTAAACGAATTTTCAGAATATTTAGGCTTATTGACACAAAAAATCTGAAAAAGCTATTGACTGAAAATCATTTTCAAGGTATAATAATAAACGTTAAGGCGGTATAGCCAAGTGGTAAGGCACGGCTCTGCAAAAGCTTGATCGTCGGTTCAAATCCGTCTACCGCCTTCTATAACTTGATTTATCAGGTTTCATTTAAACAGAAAGCCCAATTTAAAGGGCTTTTTCTTTTTCCTCGAATAAATACGTATAACTTTAAAAAACTTTTGGGGCAAGTTTAGGGCTGAGTTTTTCGAGGACACAATTCCCTTTTGAAATCAACTGAAAAAAGCTTCGTCACGCCTGGTGACAAAAGCCTCTAGTTTACTCTGTTTCTTCTTCTATTTCAACTTCGGTAATTTGGACTTTTACCTTGGTAACACGTCCATTTTTCACTTTATCATTGGTTAAGATAAGCTGTTTGTTTTGGCTGACCAATTCATAGCTGAGTTTCTCAGTCGTTGGAATGGTCCCAACTCCTGTCAAATAATAACCAGCGATGGTATCAACATCATCACTTTCCAGTTCAACATCAAAGTAGTCATTAAAGTCATTGAGATTCATGGTACCTTGAACTATATAAGTATCTTCTCCAATTTTATGAACTTCGATTTCAGCCTTATCTGTTTCGTCATCGATTTCCCCTACAATTTCCTCTAAGAGGTCTTCTAGGGTTACCAAACCAGCCATCCCACCATATTCATCTAGCAAGATTGCCATTTGATTTTGCGTATTGCGAAGAGCTTTTAAAAGATCATCCACAAAAATCGTCTCGGGTACAAAAAGCGGTGTTTGTAAAATACGTCTCCAAACAATATTGTCAAAGCCGTCCACAAAGGCTGCATTGAGCAGGCGCTTGGTATGAATCAAACCGATTACATTATCCTTGTCTCCATCATAGACAGGGATACGAGAATAATTTTGCTTTAAAATACTTTCAATAATAGCCTGATTGTCATCCTGAATATCGACCATGAAGGCATCCGTCCGAGGAACCATGACTTCTCTGGCCATCAATTCGTCCAGTGAAAAAATCCCCTGTAACATCTCAATTTCGTCAGCATCAAGTGTTTCTTCACTATTTGTCAGCATGTACTCAATTTCATCACGGGTCATTTTTTCGTCAGCATCGTCAAAGGTCATTGGAGTCAAACGACTCAAAAGATTGGTAGACGCAGATAAGAGCCAGACAAAGGGACTAACTAGTTTCCCCAGGCCAATGATAACTGGCGCTGTACGAATTGCCAAGGCATCTTTTAGATTAAGAGCGATTCTCTTAGGATACAATTCCCCAAAAACGATAGAAATATAAGTCAAAAATGCTAAAGATAGAAAACTTGAAATAGCATAAGCTGTTTCGCTATTTCCAAGCCAAGATGCAATTTCTCGTCCCAAAGTTTCTGCCAAACTCGCCCCTGACAAAATCGTAATCAGGGTAATCCCTACTTGAATGGTTGATAAAAAGTGGTTAGGATTTTCTAGCACCTTCAGCAGACGGATATAGCGTCTATCTCCTTCTTCTGCCTTTTGTTCAACCCGCGCACGGTTTAGTGACACCATGGCCATTTCTGTGGCTGAGAAAAAGGCATTTAATACCGTCAAGATAAACAATAAAACAAATTGTAGCAACAAATTCTGACTACTTGGGTCTTCCATAGTTCTTCTCCTAAAATAGTAACTTGTCCTTTATTATATCACAAAATTTAGTCCAGTACATATTATTTTTTCTCATACTCTTCAAACTACGTCAGCTTTATCTGCAACCTAAAAGCTGTGCTTTGAGCAACCTGCGGCTAGCTTCCTAGTTTGCACTTTGATTTTCATTGAGTATCAGTGTCTATTCTAGTCCTACTTAAATTGTCTAAAAAGAACTCCTACATCCACAAGTGACATAGGAGTTTATCTTATCTTTTACTGAGTGACCGTTACTTCTCCAGTTCGGTAATCCAGTTGTAGCCCCTTTTGAACATTAGGAACTAGAACATTGAATTCCAATTCTCCATCTGAAGACTTGGCTTCAATCTGTGAAGCTGAAGGTACTAAATCCTCATTTGTAGCGTAATAAAGGGTCACACGGTAACGGACACGCTTGTTTTGGTCCAAGGCTTTACGCACCATGCTTTCATAGTAGTTTTGCCCTGTCGAATCCTCGGCTTGCGCCTGATTTGCCCAAGCTGTTTGAACAGCAATGTTTTTAGGATTGCTTGTCGAGGCATCAAAACCATCCAAGCCACCAATTAAGGCATAGCCTAACAAGTGACCTCTATCGACCGCATGGGTATAAGTACCCTTTAGATTCTTAACCTGATGCCAGCCTGGAGGAGTCCATGAAGTCGAACCATTCCCAGTTTCTTCACGATTCTTGTACTGGCGAGTAGCCTTAGACAAGAGGGCATTTGCTACGGTTGGCACTGTTTCTTTGCCCACTGTCTTTGTTTTATTATCAGCGTAGGGCTTACTTGAAACCTTGGCATCTAGATTTGTTTTATTACCATTGACGATAAAAGCACCTGATCCATTCCACTCCAGACTCCCTTTTATTTGACTCTTGACTGCGTCTGTTAAGACACTTTCTGCCAATGATTGACTAGGAGCTTCAGACGATTGTTTTTTCTGACTAACCTTTGTTTTGGGACTATTAGGTGCCGACTGCATCTGCTTGATATAATAGCTCCCTGCAGACAAAAGCAATAACACTAGCAGTCCAATCAGTGTCTGTCTTGTTTTTTTATCCATTTTTCTCCTTATCTCTAGAAAAAGACTGGTTCTCCAGCCTAATTTCCTGTAAATTTATGAATCAATTCCTGCCATTTTGCTGGAGACAGGATAGCCCATGGATCTTGACCCTTGCCCAAGATTCCATAACCTACCATTAAGCCAATTCCTAGGGCTAGAGCACCTAAAAACAGCACCAAAATAACTAGAAGTAAACGCTTGATTACGTAGCTTGATTTCTTATTCATCTTCATCACTTGCCTCAATCCGCTGAATCTTAGCACCTAGCTGCGCTAACTTCTCATGGAAACGGTAGTAACCTCTATCCAAGTGAACCAATTTACCAACTACAGTTTCTCCTTGTGCTACCAAACCTGTCAAAATCAAGGCAGCACTGGCACGAAGGTCAGTTGAAAGAACTTCTGCCCCCTGCAAAGGTTGACCACCAACAATACGAGCTGTATCACGGATAATCTCAGAGTGCAAGCCCATGCGACGCATTTCTTCTAGATGTTGGAAACGATTTTCGAAAACTGTCTCCACCATAGTTGATTCCCCTTTTGCGACGGTCATCAAGGCTGTAAATTGGGCCTGCATATCCGTTGGAAAACCTGGGTGGGGCAAGGTTTTCACATGAACAGCTTTTAAATTTTCTAGTTGAGAGCGAACTCGAATTCCTTCAGTCTCCTCTGTCACTTCCACTCCCATTTCAAGCAATTTGGCAATCAAGGGACGGTTGTGCTCCCAGACAGCGTCTTTAATCAAGACATCACCACCAGTCATGGCAGCAGCTACCATAAAGGTTCCTGCTTCGATACGGTCTTGGACTACATTGTGAGTCGTACCATGAAGTTTCTCAACACCGGTAATGGTAATGGTCTCTGTACCAGCACCCTTAACCTTAGCTCCCATTTCATTGAGGAGAATGGCTAGGTCAACAATCTCAGGCTCACGCGCAGCATTTTCAATCACTGTCACCCCATCAGCTAGGGTCGCTGCCATCATCAAGTTCTGCGTAGCACCAACACTTGGGAAGTCCATATAGATATGAGCGCCATGTAAGCGATCAGCCTTGGCTTCGATGTAACCAGCTGTCTGACTAATTTTTGCACCCATAGCTTCCAGACCTTTCAAATGAAGATCAATAGGGCGGCTACCAATCGTACAACCTCCTGGCATGGATACCTTGGCATGACCTACACGAGCAAGAATTGGCCCCAAGACAACGATGGATGCGCGCATCTTGCTGACATACTTGTAAGGAGCTTCCTCAGTGATATCGCCAGTCGCGTCCACCTCAACAAGATGAGCTTCCTCATCAAAATCTACCTTGGCATTCAAACCACGAACCACCTGATTCATAGTGAAAACATCTGACAAGATAGGAACATTCTGCAAGACGGTCTTTCCTTCACTGGCTAGAATAGTCGCCGCCAACAAGGGCAAGACTGCATTCTTTGCCCCTTCGATCGTAACACTTCCTACCAGACGATTATCGCCACCTTGAACCACAATTTTTTCCATACTTATTTCCTTTACATTTGATTTTATAATAATCCTCTAAACGCTTCTTGCCACAACTGATATAGGCTGATAAAGAAAGAACTCATGATGTAGCCCATTACAATGCTGAAAAAGGCTACTAATAAACGAACTTTTCTTGTATTTTCAGCTGTAACTTTTAAAACCTTTTCCCATCTAACAAGATCCTTTAAAAGGTAAAAACTCACATAAATAAAGAGCATGTGACTGCTTAGAGTGAATAATAATTGAACCATTTGACTATTATACCATCTTCTCTGTTTGTGCGCTAGTTTGGAAACTTCACTTAAAAACTAGGGATTATTTTTCAAGTAATCAATTGCATCTTGTAGGGTTTTAACAGGCACAATTTTCATATCCGTCTTAATTGTTTTAGCTGCTTCCAAAGCTGTTTGGTAGTTGTTTTTCGCATCCGGATGTGCTTTTTGTTCTTCTTCGCTAACAGGGTTATCAGGTGCAAAGAAAATCGCGGCACCTTCTCTAGCCGAAGCTACAACTTTCTTATCAATACCTCCAATGTCCCCCACATTACCATCGCGATCAATGGTTCCTGTACCGGCAACGATACGGCCGTTACGAAGGCCTGGGTCAGCAATTTGAGTATAGATAGCTAAACTAAACATGAGACCTGCACTTGGACCACCGATACCAGCTGTTGAAAAACGAATTGGAACATCACTGGTTACTTCTGTACGGTCAATCAAGCCAATTCCAATCCCATTTTTGCCATTTTCCAAGGTGATAATCTTACCTTCTGCAGACTTGGTTTGCCCATCCTCTTCATAGGTGACCTTGACGGAGTCCCCTAGTTTTTGAGAATTGACGTAATCAATCAAATCTTTAGAACTGTCAAAAGTCTGATCATTGACTGCTGTGACTGTATCAGAGATGTTGAGAATCCCTTTAAAGGTCGAATTATCCGTCACAGTCAAAACATAAACCCCAAGGTATTTAAGTTCAATATCCTTACCAGCTGTTTTTAGACCTTGATACTTGGCCATATTTTGTGATGTCTGCATGTAGAATTGATTGATCCGCATAAATTCCACATCGGAAGAGCCACCTGTAGTCTCTTGGGCACTACGAATATCTGTAAAAGGCGTCAACCAAGCATAAATCATATGGGCTAAAGTGGCATGTTGGACACCAACCGTAACGAATTGATAGGCCCCAGCTTCCTTATCTTCTGTATCATTGACTTTGAGGACTTGGCGAATATCTTCCGAACCACCTGGAACCTCTATATAGTAGGGCAAGGGCACTACAAATGCCAAGAAAGTCGCTATCAAGGCCGCAATGACGTATAAGGGCCATCTAATCTTTTTTTTCATTTCTTATTTCCTCCAAAATACTCTCAGGAACATAGCAGGCAACATCCTGACCAAACTTCAGCAGCTCTCTAACACCAGATGAACTGATATAGAGATGTTCAGGTCGGCTATGTAAATATATGGTCTCTATATCAGGAGACAGCTGATGGTTGTAGTAATCAAAACTGGCTTCATATTGCAAATCCGCCGCATTTCTCAACCCCCGCACTAGACAAGTAGCACCCAGTCTTTTTGCGACATCAACCACCAATTCATCATGTGAAGACACGACTTCAACATTTTCCAAATGTTTCACAGCCTTTTCTAACCCCCGTTTACGATTTTCGATAGGGAGAAATCCTTGTTTGTGAGGATTAAAAAAAATACCCACATAGAGCTTATCAAAAAGTTTGCTAGCCCGTTCAATCATATCCAGATGCCCATTTGTCATCGGATCAAATGAACCTGTGAATAAGCCAATCTTATCTGACATAGACTGTCACCTTACTAATTCCATAAATTTTTTCCTTCCAGATGCCCAGGCAGGCAATTTCTTCTGGAAGTTCAACGGCTTTATCCGTCTCACACACGACCATGACATCTTCAGAAAAAAGCTCTCTCTCAGCCATTTTTTCAATATCTGCTACGATTTGTTCCTTGGCATAGGGAGGGTCTAAGAAAATGAGGTCGAATTCCCCAGATACCTGCTCCAAGGCTCGTTCCGCATCCATCTTGAGGAGTTGAAATTTTCCAACTTCCTTGGTCATCTGGATATTTTCAGCCACGATAGCCTGAGCCTTACGATCTCGCTCCACCAAAACAGCGCTAGCCATGCCACGCGATACTGCCTCGATAGATAAACCACCACTACCTGCATAAAGATCCAAGACTCGTCCCCCTTCAAAGTAGGGACCAATCATATTAAAAATGGCTCCCCTAACCTTATCCGAAGTAGGTCTTGTTATCTTTCCTTCTAGCGTCTTGAGGGGACGTCCCCCATAGATTCCTGATACGATTTTCATACCGTTTATTATACCAAATTATGGGCGAAAAGAGAACGAAAACCGAACCTTGCGGTTCGATTCTCTACAAAATATTTTCGTAAGTATCGCGGACTTCTTGAGGCCAGACACTTGTTTGCACTTCTCCGATATGTTTCTTGCGAAGTAAGAACATGGCCATACGAGATTGTCCGATTCCTCCACCGATCGTCAATGGGAATAGGCCATTCAACAAAGCCTTGTGCCATTCCAATTCCAAGCGGTCTTCATCACCTGTGATGGCAACCTGACGGCGAAGCGTTTCTTCATCTACACGGATTCCCATAGAAGACAACTCAAAGGCTCCACCCAGAGACTCATTCCAAACCAGAATATCGCCATTAAGACCCTTGTAGCCATTTTCAGACTCACTTGTCCAGTCATCGTAATCTGGCGCACGTCCATCGTGCGGTTTACCGTCTGGTAATTCCCCACCGATACCAATCAAGAAGACCGCTCCAAATTCTTTACAGATCGCATTTTCACGTTCTTTTGGAGTCAAGTCTGGGTAGCGTTCTACCAACTCTTCTGTGTGGATAAAGGTGATTTGTTTTGGCAAGATAGACTCAATATCATAGCGGGCTTCAACAGCTAGCTCAGTCAGGCGAATAGCCTTGTAAATCTTCTCTACAGTTTCTTTTAGATAAGCGATATTACGTTGTCCATTTGGAATGACTTTTTCCCAGTCCCACTGGTCAACATAAACAGAGTGGGTCGCATCCAGTGAATCTTCGTCCGGACGAAGGGCCTTCATGTGAACAAAAAGACCTTCACCTTCACCGAAACCAAAACGGGCCAAAGTATGACGTTTCCATTTAGCAAGTGAGTGCACCACTTCATAAGTTTCATCAGGAATCTGCAAAACCTTAACAGATACTGGATTTTCCACACCAGACAGGTTATCCTGCATCCCGTCACCGACCTTGCTCAAGATAGGACCTTGAACTTCAACAACTTCTAGCTTATCTTTCAAATACTGGGTAAAAGTGTTTTTGACAAAGGAAATTTCTTCTTGTTGATGGATAAAACTTTTCTTCATAGGCTACTCCTCAAAAATTAATTAAAAGCATTATACACCTATTTCCAAGAAAAGAAAAGAGAAAATTTAAAAAAATCAGTGCTCCTTGGAACACTGATGTTAGGGACCTTCTAGTCATTGCGACCAAAGATACGTAAAATGCTTAGGAAAAGATTTATAAAATCAAGATAAATACTGAGAGCCATTGACACAACCCAGCCTGTCGCCACACGACCTTGCGATTGTTCATAAGCATAGCGAATTCTTTGGTTATCCCAAGCAATCAGCCCAGAGAATACCAAGACCATGGCTACGCTAATCATATAATCAAAGAAACCGCTAGCTAAGAAAATATTGACTACCATGGCAAGCAGCAAACCGATAAGAGCTGCCATCATTGCTCGACCAAGGCCACTCAAGTCTTTCTTGGTTACCATACCAACTGCTGCCATGACAAAGAAGAGAAGGGCGCTCGATACAAAGGCGGATAAAACTGTACCCGGAGTATAGAAAGCTACCACAAAACTAAGAGTAAAGCCATTTAATACTGAGTAAAGTAAAAATACTGGAAGAGCGGCTGGACTATTCTTTAAGGCCATGTTACTAGCAACGAAGACTAGTGCTAGCTCCGCAAGGGTTGCAATGGTCAACCAGAGACGTCCCTGCATCAAAAAGTAAACCAACTGAGACTGAAAGACCGTCAACATGAGGCCAGATACCAAGGCGGATAGCCCGATTCCTAGCCCAACAAAGGCATAAACCTTAGCGTAAAATTGATTGAGACCAGTACGGTCTTGTATAATAGTATGATTCATCTTTTCTCCTTTTCTATGAATATCTTTCCTTGATTATAACAAAGAAAGTTAAAATTAGCTTAAATGGAAAATCAAAATACCGGCTGCAACTGCAACATTGAGACTCTCTGCCTGACCCTTCATGCTAATGTGAACCAACTGGTCTGCACTTTCAGCCATGAGGGAACTAATTCCTTGCCCTTCATTTCCCATAACCAAGACAAACTGATCTAAATGTGGCAAGTCACGATAATCTTTAGAATCCTTGGAAAGAGTGGTTGCTAGCACTGGAATACCTGCCTCTTTAGCTTCCTCAAGCAGCGCTTGGCTCGACATCCGATAAATAGGCAGATGAAAATGACTGCCTTGCATAGAACGTAAGGTCTTGAGACTGTAGATGTCTGCCGACTTATCTGAAACAATCACTCCTGTAAAGCCTGCTGCATCCGCAGTCCGAATGATAGTTCCTACATTACCAGGATCTTGCACATCTTCCAAAAATAAGAACTTGCCCTGACTAAAGTCAGCTTGCCCTACTTCTTCTTCTTTTTGAACGACGGCAACAATTCCCTGTGGAGTCTGAGAATCCGCCAAATCTAGCAAAATGTCCTCTGACACCCAGACAGTTTGCGGAAAAGAGGCTAACTGATCTCGATAATTTTCCAGAGCAAAGATTTTCTCAATCGTCACTCCAGCTTGAACAGTTTCTTCAAACAAGTGCCAGCCTTCAATTAAATAGGCAGACTTGCGGTATTTTTTTTGATGTAATTTCTTGGCATTTTTTACCACAGAATTGGCTTTTGAGGTTATAATAGTCATAGAAATATTATAACACAATCAAAGAGGTTTGGTATGCAAAAGGTTAGAATGATTGCCCAAGGTAGGGTACAGGGGGTCGGCTTTCGTTGGGGTGTTTACAGCTTGGCGCTTGAAATTGGTGGTATCACAGGCCGAGTATGGAATAACGACGATGGCACAGTAGAAATCTTAGCCCAAGCAGACTCATCTGCTATCATGGCAAAATTTATCCAAGAAATCCGAAAAGGTCCGACACCTTTTTCAAAAGTCAGCTACTTAGATGTCAAACTGAGTAACTTTCCTCCCTACCCTGACTTCAAAATCGCAAATTAGGTCTCTAGAACTATTGTATATTTTGTAAAAAAACAGTAGAATAGAAAGGTATAATTTTTAAAGAAGGAATAAAAACAGTGAAATCTATTAAACGTTTTGCACTCTCAGCTATGGGAGTGGCTATGTTACTAGTCTTAACTGGCTGTGTCAATGTCGATAAAACCACAGGCCAGCCAACAGGATTTATTTGGAATACTATCGGAGCTCCTATGGCTGAAGCTATCAAGTACTTCGCCAATGACAAGGGACTTGGTTTTGGGGTTGGTATCATCATCGTAACTATTATCGTGCGCTTGATTATCTTGCCACTTGGTATCTACCAATCATGGAAGGCAACGCTTCACTCTGAAAAGATGAACGCCCTCAAGCACGTCCTTGAGCCACATCAAACTCGTCTCAAAGAAGCAACAACTCAAGAAGAAAAACTCGAAGCCCAACAAGCTCTCTTTGCTGCTCAAAAAGAGCACGGCATCAGCATGTTTGGTGGTGTAGGATGTTTCCCTATCCTCCTTCAAATGCCTTTCTTCTCTGCTATCTACTTTGCTGCCCAACATACTGAAGGTGTTGCTCAAGCAAGCTACCTAGGAATTCCTCTAGGTTCTCCAAGTATGATTTTGGTTGCCTGTGCTGGTATTCTTTACTATCTTCAATCACTCCTTTCACTTCACGGAGTAGAAGATGAAATGCAAAGAGAACAGATCAAGAAAATGATTTACATGAGCCCACTCATGATTGTCGTCTTCTCCCTCTTCTCACCAGCTAGTGTCACACTTTACTGGGTTGTCGGTGGTTTCATGATGATTCTCCAACAGTTCATCGTCAACTATATCGTTCGTCCAAAACTTCGCAAAAAAGTCCGTGAAGAATTGGCGAAAAACCCACCAAAGGCAAATGCTTTCTCAACATCAAACGGACGAAAAGACGTTACCCCTGAACAACCAACTGCTATCACAAGCAAGAAAAAACACAAAAATCGCAACGCTGGAAAACAACGTTCGAGATAAGAAGAAAAAGGCTTAGCTGGATGGCTAAGTCTTTTTGCAAGTCAAAAGCCCGATGTCTCCATCAGGCTTCTTTATTATTTTATCCATGTACACGTTTCATGTAATCTTGATAACTTTCGGTATCCATGAGTTTTTTAGCGTTTTTCACGCGGTCTGCTGTTGGTGGTTTGACTCCTTCAAGCGAATATGGAATTCCCAATTCACGCCACTTGAACTCACCCATGGTATGATAAGGAAGGATTTCAAACTTATCAACATTTTTGAGGGTCTTGACGAACTTACCAAGTTCAATCAAGTCATCGTCTCTGTCTGTTAAGCCTGGAACTAACACGTGGCGAATCCAGACAGGTTTTCCAATATCTGATAGATACTGGGCACAGGCCAGGATGTTTTTATTGGTTTGGCTAGTGACAATCTTGTGCTGTTCTTCGTTGATTTCCTTGATATCCAAGAGAACCAAGTCAGTGACAGCCATGAGTTTGTCAAATTTTTCAAGGTAACGTGGTTTATTACGGAAAGGAAGAGCACAGGTATCCAAGGTACAGTGGATTCCTTGTTCCTTAGCCTTTGTGAAGAGGGCAATCAGGAAATCAATCTGCAAGAGGGCTTCTCCCCCACTAACTGTAATACCACCCTTATTCCCCCAGAAACCGCGATAGCGCAAGGCCTCTGTCAAGACATCATCTACCGTCCGTTCACGTGATTTATTGGACTCCATAGCCCAAGTGTCCGGGTTGTGGCAATACTGGCAACGCATGTGACAGCCTTGCAAAAAGACAATAAAACGAATACCAGGCCCATCTACCGAACCAAAACTTTCTGTCGAATGCACCATTCCTGTCACTTGTCCATAATCAATTGTTTCTTCAGACATATCGTTACCTTCCTTGAAAACGTTTTATAGTTTTATTATATCACGACTTGAAGGAAAAACAAGATTTTTGTCTATTTTTTAGAAAGCAATCTGTTTTTCAATTTCATTTTCAATTAATTATCATTTTATTCTTCAAAATCAAAACCATACAAGGTTGCAAAATAGTCCTCAGGGCGCTCTGCACGGCGGATTTGACGAGCTTTACCTTCTTCGGTATAGAGGATTTCCGCAGAACGAAGTTTGGCGTTGTACTGGTAGCCCATTGAAAAACCGTGAGCACCTGTATCATGAATTACCAGCAAATCACCGATTTCTGTATGAGGTAACTCGCGATTCACTGCAAACTTATCATTGTTTTCGCAGAGTGAACCGACCACATCTACTACTTCAGCTGGTCCATCTGGGTGAGTCAGATTGGTGATATGGTGATAGGCTCCATACATGGCTGGACGCATGAGGTTGACTGCTGATGCATCCACACCTAGATAGGTACGGTAAGTTTTTTTCTTATGAGTAACTCTTGTGACTAAAGCACCGTGAGGGGCTAACATAAAGCGACCCAATTCTGTGAAAATCTTGACCTGACCAAGACCAGATGGCGTAAGAACCTCTTCATAAACCTTACGAACTCCCTCACCAATCAAGGCGATGTCATTTGGTTCCTGATCTGGACGATAGTTAACACCAATACCACCAGAAAGATTGATAAAGTCTAGCGAAATATCCAACTTTTCCTTGATTTCAACAGCCAATTCAAAGAGCTGACGCGCCAACTCTGGATAATAGAGATGGGTCACGGTATTGGATGCTAGGAAGGAGTGAATCCCAAAATTCTTGACTCCTTTTTCCTTCAAAATTGCAAAAGCTTCAAAGAGCTGCTCCTTAGTCATACCAAACTTAGCTTCTCCAGGATTGTCCATAATGTCTGTCCCCAGTTCAAAAACACCGCCTGGATTGTAACGACAAGAGATAATTTCTGGAATGCCTGCTGCACGCTCTAGATGTTCAATATCTTCAAAAGCATCCAAGTTAATGGTCGCACCTAATTCACGCGCATAGGCATATTCCTTGTCTGGTGTATTATTAGAAGAGAACATAATCTCAGAACCCGGAAAATCCAGTTTATGACTCATCAAGAGCTCTACATAACTAGAACAGTCCACGCCACAACCTTCCTCTTGAAGGATTTTCAAGATAGCTGGTGTTGGAGTAGCCTTAACTGCAAAATATTCCTTAAATCCCTTGTTCCATGCAAAGGCTTGGTTGACAGCTCTTGCCTTCTCACGAATCCCCTTCTCATCATACAAGTGAAAGGGAGTCGGGAACTCGGCAACAATCGCTTCTAACTCTTCTCTATTGATAAATGGTGTTTTCATAAGCTTCCTTCTATTCTATTTGCAAAGAAAGGCTGGGACAATCGTTCCAACCTTTAGTTCTATCTCTTATTTATCTTCGTCAAAGATATTGCCAATCTCAACATCGATGGCTTGATTCTTGACATCAATATTGGTTACCTTCAAGAGTGACTTGTAGTCAAATTGCTTTTCACGTTCTTCTTGGGCATTGTCCGCAAAGACTGCGACACCAGCTAGTTCAGAATCGAACTCACGCAAGAGGCTGATCATCCCGTTGACCGTTCCGCCACCTTTCAAGAAGTCATCCACAATCAAGACACGGCTGCCGGCCTTTAGACTGCGTTTTGAAAGGAACATTTTCTCAATTCGGTCACCACTTGAACCAGATACATAGTTGACGCTGACAGTTGAACCTTCGGTAATTTTCAAGTCACGGCGCACAATGACAAAAGGAACATTGAGGACATTAGCAACTGCATTTGCAAGTGGCACACCCTTAGTCGCTACTGTCATAACTGCATCAATTTTTTGGTCCATAAAGCTCTTGGCAATAATGCGACCAATATTTTTCAAGATAGCTGGTGTGCTAAGCAAATCTGACAAATAGATATAGCCACCTGGCAAGATACGGTCACTCTCTGATAACTTAGCACGCAAGTCCTCAACCATTTCCTTGGCATCATGGCTTGAGATTGATGGTGTGAAGATGACACCTCCACCAGCCCCAGTAACTGTCTGGATGTGGCCGATTTCGATTTCCTCAAAGGCACGTTTGATAATCACGATATCTTCTGAGATGGATGATTTAGCAGATTCATACTTTTCAGCAAAAGTATTAAGACTAGTTAGTTTATAAGGATTATTAATCAAATAGTTGGAAATGACAACCATCCGATCACTTCTTCTTAATTTCATTTCTATTTCCCATTTCATTTAATTTTGATATTTTATCCATTATACCATATTCACATAAAAAAACGAACATTCTTGCCCTAAAAAATGCTCGTTTTTCTTAAATTATTAATCTAAATCTGGTTTGTAGAAGGAACGATTGTCCATAGCAAAGATTTTATTGGTCATCTCTCCCTTATCCACCAGAGCAAGAGCTGTTGACATCATCATCATGCTAGCATCCAGATTATCAATCATATGGATAATCTCTGCCTCCATGATACGTGGACGAACTGGACTTCCGTACTCTAATAAACCGTGGTGACTGAGGATAACGTGGCGGAGCAGAACGACTTCTTCCTTGGTGTCATCGATGCCGAGTTCCATCACTGTCTTAGTAATTTCACTATCAATCAGAGCAATATGCCCAAGGAGATTGCCTCGCACTGTATACTCCGTTTGGTCTGGTCCCGTCAACTCAATAACCTTGGCCAAGTCATGTAGCATAATTCCTGCATAGAGCAGGCTCTTATTGAGCTGAGGATAGACCTCGCTAATGGCATCTGCCAAGCGCACCATGGTCGCCGTATGATAGGCCAAACCTGTTTCAAAGGCATGGTGGTTGGTCTTGGCTGCTGGATAAGAGTAAAATTCCTTATCGTACTTGGTGTAGAGATTTCGGACAATTCGTTGCCAAACAGGATTTTCAATTTTGAAAATCATTTGCGCCATATAGTCACGGATTTCCTTGACATCAACTGGCGACTTGACCTTGAAATCAGCTGGATCATTGGGTTCACCAGGTTGAGGCAGGCGGAGAGTAATTTGATTGACCTGAGGGGTGTTGTTATAAACTTCTCGGCGCCCTTTCATGTGAACAACCTTACCTGCAGTAAAGGCCTCAACATTATGGGGCTGGGCATCCCAGAGTTTCCCTTCAATCTCGCCACTATCATCTTGGAAGGTAAAGGCTAGGTAATTTTTCCCAGCGCGAGTTTGTCTCAGGTCAGCTGACTTGATTAGGTAAAAGCCTTCAAACAGCTCATCTTTTTTCATGTGACTAATCTTCATATTCTTCCTCATTTTCTTGGAAATGGAGTAAATCAAGCGCAGGCTCACCTTCTGATAGCTCAATGTGACGGAGCGTTCGCTCGATAGCTGTAGTGCGACGGTTTAATAATTCATCAATATTGCCAGAGGCATGTTGAAGATGTTTTTGTGCCTTGACCAGAATGCCACCAAACTTGCCAAACTCAGTCTTGACGCTAGCAAGGGTCTTACTGATATGGTCAGCACTCTTTTGGATATTGAGAGTCTTGAAGCCAACTGATAGGGAGTTAAGCAGAGCCGACAAGGTACTTGGCCCTGCGACAATAATCTGCTCTTCCCGTCTCAAATCATCAAAGAAGACCGGATTGCGGACGATTTCTGAGTAGAGACCTTCTGTCGGAACAAACAAGACTCCAAAATTGGTCGTCCGAGGTGGTGCTATGTACTTGCTCTTAATATCCTTGGCAAATCGTTTGACGCTTGCTAGAAGTGACTTACGACAGCGTTCGATTTCGTCCTTGTCACCTGCTTCATAGGCTTCTTCTAGGCGGTAATAATCCGCCAATGGAAACTTGGAGTCGATTGGTAGGTAGACATATTCCTGGTCGCCTTGTCCAGGTAACTTGATAGCATACTCCACTCGTTCGCTGGAGTTTTCAACCGTTGCGTATTCTCGTTCATACTGGGCAGGGGTCATGATGTCTTCTATGATTTGCCCCAATTGCAATTCGCCCAAAATTCCTCGCGTTTTGGTTCCAGAGAGAACCTTGTTGAGGGCTCCGACATCACGGGCAACTGTCTGCATTTCTCCAAGGCCACGATTGACAGACTCCAATTGCTTGGAAACTGTCTCAAAGGAAGCCTGCAAGCGCGTCTGCAAGGTCTTTTCTAACTTTTCCTCGACTGTCTGGCGCATTTGTTCCAAACGTTGCTCATTTGATTCCTGCAAGGCTTGAAGCCGTTGGTCGGTCTTATCTCTAGTTTGCAAGAGATTCTCTGTCATTTCTTGACGAACTTGAGTCAAGCCTTGGTGCAATTCCATTCGCACTTCTTGCAAACGGTCGCTGACAGCCACTTCCAAATCTTTTTGGTCCAGCTGGCTGGCTTGTCTGGCTTGTTCAAAACGATAATCTAACTGATCTGACAGATGATCTGCCTGATCCTCCAAGCTCTTGCTTAAATGTTTTTCCTGCTTATCCTGCCTTTGCCAAATGAGAAAAAGCCCAGCTAGGTTGGCAATTAATAATAGAACAAGTAAACTTTCCATCCTACCTCCTGTCCTTGCTATGCAGTACAACCACATAGCCATCTGGGCAAGTCACCGACACTTCCCTATCTATATATTCGTTAGAAGCGTACACTTTTTTAAAGAAAAAATTTTCCTCTGTCAACTCATACTTAGCACCAAGAATGGTCAGCTGGCTATCCCGAACCGGCATAAAGGCTAGATAGTCGTAGTCTGAACGAGGCTGTAACTGACTGGTCCCTTCTGGACAATAGGCAATCAAGTTTTGCCCATCTTCAATCGCTATTTGGCGCATATAGGGTGCTAATTTGGGATTGCTAGGTAAAAAGACATTGGCCAGCATATGGTCGATACGACCACCCAAAGCACCGAAAATAGTAACTTGAGCATGAGGATTTTGCTCAAAGATGGTTAAGAGAGCCAATTCCAGATCTGTATCATCTTTTTCTGGTCGGGCTTGAACAAAATGCTGGGCACGTTTTTGAATCACCTGTCGCTCTTCTGCAGTAACAGAATCAAAATCCCCAACTGCTAGAGCAAGAGGCATCTTTTCTTCCAAGACCCAGAGCGATCCTCGATCCACACCGACAAAGCAATCAAAGTCTGTCCGATAATGGCCACGGTCTCCGCCTGCAAAAACGGCAACCCTAGTCCAGTTGTTTTCTGAGAGTTTGTACTCGCTCATTGACATCTCCCTTAAAGACATAGGAACCTGCTACAAAAACGGTTGCACCAGCTTCTTTGGCTAGAGCAATAGTTTGGTCATCAATCCCACCATCCACTTCAATCTCAAAGTTCAAACCTTTTTCCTCACGAAGGACAACCAACTCACGGACCTTATCCATGGTTTCTGGCAGGAAGGTTTGCCCACCAAAGCCTGGGTTAACTGTCATGACTAAAACTTGATCAACAAGATGAAGGACATGCTTGATAGCCTCAACAGGCGTACCAGGATTGATAACAACCGAAGGTTTGACACCAAGCGAACGAATCTTTTGGAGGGCGCCATGAATATGAGGTGTTGTTTCCACATGAATACTGATGATATCCGCCCCTGCACGCGCAAAATCTTCTAAATGATGCTCTGGATTAGCTACCATCAAGTGGCAGTCAAAGACCATCTTGCTATGAGGGCGAAGAGCTTCGACCACACCTGCACCAAAACTAATTTGTGGCACAAAGTGCCCATCCATGATATCGATATGGGCATACTCTGCCCCAGTTGCTTCTAGGAGTTTGATTTCACGTTCAAAGTTGGCATAATCTGCTGCCAGAATTGACGGAGCAATCTTGTATTGAGACATAGGTTTCTCCTTATTTTGGAATTTTTTTGCTGACTTTTTTATAGGTTTCTCTGCGATTTTCAATTTCGCTGAGGAATTGCAGGTAGTTGTCAAAACGGAAGGTTGCAATGGTACCCTCTTCAACAGCTAGCTTGACCGCACAAGAAGGCTCATGGGTATGGGTACAAGTACGAAACTTACAATCTTGGCTGACACTAGCAATCTCTGGAAAGGCTTGATTAAGGTCTTCAGCCGTTGACACTTCATAATCCAGTGATGAAAAGCCTGGTGTGTCCGCGATTTTACCTCCATTGAGATTGTAAAAACTAACAGCTCTAGTGGTATGGCGCCCGCGACCTAGACTATCTGAGATTTCTCCTGTTTCAAGATTGAGGTCTGGTGCGATTTTATTGAGAAGAGTTGATTTCCCAACACCCGTCTGGCCCATAAAGACCGTAACCTTTCCTCTTAACAAGGGCAGGAGTTCCTCCTTACTGGTCACAAACTCATAACCAATGTCACCATAGGTTTGTTGGTAAAAATCCAGTTCTCCTCTATCTTCCAGCAAGTCCATTTTGGAAATATAAACGATAGGGTGGATACCCTTGTGCTCCAGAAGAACCAAGAAACGATCCAGCAAATTGCTGTTGAAGTCCGGTTCCTTGACGGACATGATCACCACGGCTTGGTCAATATTGACAATAGGCGGACGGACCAGACTGTTTTTCCGTTCGTGAATTTTGAGGATATAACCCTCTGAATTTTCCTCGGCGGAAAAATCTACCCAATCCCCAACGTAGGGTGTATGGCCTTTTTTACGGAAATTCCCACGCGCCCGTGTTTGATAAACCTGACCATCACTCTCCACATAGTAGAACCCCGCCAAGGCTTTAATGATTTGTCCCTGCATCTTAGAGTCCTTGTCCTTTAAGCGCATCTGCTAGGCTGGCAAACTCTGCCAAGCTGAGAGCTTCCCCACGTACACTTGGTGACAAGCCCGCTTGATCCAATGCCTCGGTCAATTTATCCTTGACTTCTTCAGTCTTGCCAAAGTAACCTGTCAGGTTATTCCATAAGGTCTTGCGGCGATGGGTAAAACTAGCCTTGGAAACCTTAAAGAAGAAGTTCTCGTCTTCTACTGCTACAGCTGGTTCTGGACGACGCACCATTTTCAAAATGGCTGAGTCCACATTTGGCGCTGGCACAAAGACCGTACGCGGCACGATAAAGGCAACCTTGGCGGTCATGTAATACTGAACTGCAATCGACAAACTACCGTAAGCCTTGGTATTGGGTTGAGCGGAGATACGATCCGCCACTTCTTTCTGCATCATGACCACAAATTCACTAAAAGGAATGCCACTCTCAATTAAGTGCATGAGAATAGGCGTCGTGATATAGTAAGGCAAGTTAGCTACTACCTTGATTGGCAGGTCAGGATTTTTGAAATTCTGGATATGTTGTGCCAAATCCACTTTGAGAATGTCCTCGTTAACCACTGTTACATTGTCAAAATCACGAAGAGTATCTGCCAAAATCGGTACCAAACGGTGGTCAATCTCAAAGGCCATGACTTGAGCCGCACGCTCAGCCAAAAATTCTGTCAAGGCACCAATCCCTGGCCCGATTTCGATAACATTAACCTGGTCATCAATTTCAGCCGTATCCACAATTTTTTGAAGGATATTAGTATCCGTCAAGAAATTTTGCCCGAAGGACTTCTTAAAGGTGAAACCGTGACGCTCTAGCACTGCCTTGGTCACGCTATAATCTGCAATTCTCATCTATTCTCTTTTCTAATCTATGCGACAATGTATCCAAACAAAATGACTCTTTCCTGAACTCTGGTACATCAGGTCTTTTAAATAGATATTTGGATTTGTCAGTTCTTTTGTTTTAGTATGATAAGTGGCCACTGTTTTTCCATCATGTAGGAGGTGCCATTCTGCCCAGTCTAAATTAGGCAAATATCTGTCCTTTTGAAGGAACCTACAGAATTCCTCTACCGTCATATCTTCTGATACTTCTAATTCTACCATATGTGGTAAAACATCATCTCCCATACAGATAGAATCTCTGTCAACTTGTATTTTCATTTCGCTCTTTCCTTATAAACCTCTATTTAGATGTTATCAAAATGAATTTTCTGAAATAAATCTACTTATCTCTATTGTAACACATTCCCCTTACATTTGGGGGCTGCTTAGCTGTTCTCATAAGATTTCATAGCTTCTTCCACTTCTGCCAAGGAGACCCCAAACAACTCTAGGCGTTTAAGGAGTTGCTTGCCGTTGGAATAGCCAATTCGGAGAGCCTCTCCTAAATATTCTCGTCGCTTACGGCTATCTGCCCCTGCTAGAAAACCAAGGCGAATCAAGTCGCTACGACTGATGTCAAATTGACTCTCCTGTTCAAATTGTTCTGTCACCTGAGCTAGAGCCGTTTTCAGGTCTTCATAGCTAGCATGCTCAATTCCCAAAGACCGCCCCTTGGTCTTGGATTTGGGAACAGCTTCATCTCGTTTGAGGAAGGCATGCTGGACTGTTGGAATGGCCGTCATGATCATGCGCCGAATCCGCTCCCCATTAAAATCCGGGTCTGTAAAGACAATGACTCCATGTCGTTGGTGTAGACGCTGAATCCGCTCTATATCCTGGTCATTAATGGCAGAACCTCGAGTCTCATAAGTCTCTACCTCGAAATGACGTTTAAGATTGGCCGTATCGTCGCGACCTTCAACCACGATGACTTGGGAAATTCTTTCTTTCATTACTTGTTGTCCAATCCAAAAATGCGCTCTGCATTTGCAGTCGTTGCCGCCGCTAGCTCTTCTGTCGTCATGCCACGCAAATCCGCGATAAAATCTACTACATAGCGAGTATAGGCTGTTTTGTTTTCGCGACCCCGTTTAGGAACAGGAGCCAAATAAGGCGCATCCGTTTCCACCAAAATCTTGTCCAAAGGAAGTTCTCTAGCCGCTTCTTGGATATCGGTTGCCTTCTTAAAAGTCACCACTCCTGAAAAGGAAATAGTCATACCAAGCGCGACAAACTTCTCTGCCCATTCAAGAGTTCCTGAGAAAGAATGCATGATACCACCACGAGGACCAACGCCCTCGCTCTTGATAATCTCATAGGTATCTTCCAGCGCATCACGGGTATGGACCACAAAAGGCAAATCCAAGTCCTTAGATAACTGAATCTGACGGCGAAAAACCTGCTCCTGCACTTCTTTGGACGCTGTCATCCAATGGTAGTCCAAACCAATCTCACCCAAGGCAACAATCTTGGGATGTTTTAACTTATCCAACAAGTAAGCCTCGACTTCCTCCGTATAAGTCCCTGCCTCTGTCGGATGCCAACCAATAGTTGCGTAGAGTTGGTCGTACTCATCCACCAACTCCAAAGCACGCTCAATCGTCGGCTTATCAAAACCAACAATATTCATCTGTGTCACACCCATCTCAGCAGCCAAAGCAATTTCTTCTGCCTCACGACCTGCAAATTCTTCTACATTCAAGTGTGTATGTGTATCAAAAATCATCTCTTCTAACCTCGTTTTCTATCTTCTATTATACCAAAAAACTGCCTTCTCTCCTCATCTGTAAAAAATATTCTAAAATCCATCGTCGTCTCTTGACGCTATTTTTCCAAAGCAGTATAATAGCACTTATTGAAATTTTCAGAAAAGGAAAATACCATGTTTACAAAATTAAAACAGACCTTTATCGGTCGTCCTCTTAAGTCCTTAACAGAAGGCGAGGGAGGGCTGCTGGGAAAAATGCAGGCCTTGGCCATGTTGTCAAGCGACGCTCTATCTTCCATTGCCTATGGGCCTGAGCAAGTAGTCCTCGTCTTGGCTAGTCTCTCTCCACTTGCTATATGGTGGAGCCTTCCTATCGGCCTTTTTGTCCTCCTACTCCTGACCAGTCTGACCGTTTCCTACCGTCAAATTATCCACGCCTACCCTCAAGGAGGAGGGGCCTATATGGTTACTCGAGAAAATCTATCGCCCGAGCTAGGCTTGATTGCTGGAGGTAGTCTGCTGGTTGACTATATGCTAACTGTGGCGGTATCGGTGTCATCTGGAGCTGACGCTATCACAGCAGCCCTCCCTGCCCTCCACCCTTACAACCTTCACATCTCCATTTTTCTGGTTTGCTTGCTCATGCTCTTGAACTTACGGGGGTTGAAAGAATCTGCCAGTTCACTAATGATTCCTGTCTATCTCTTTATCATTAGTACTGTCTTTCTCTTGCTCTATGGAATCTTTCAACTAGCGACAGGTTCTCTCAGCTATCAGGCGACTTCTCCTATAGGGCATGCTGTACCGAGTCTGTCTATCGTTCTCATTCTAAGAGCCTTTACCAGTGGTTCTGCCTCTCTGACAGGGGTTGAAGCTATTTCAAATGCCGTTCCCTTTTTCAAGACTCCAAAAGAAAAGAATGCCGCTCAAACCTTGACCATCATGTCACTGATTCTAGGATTTCTTTTTGCTGGTATTACCTTCCTAAACTACTGGATGGGGATTATGCCTCAACACGGAGAAACTATTCTTTCACAGATGGCTCAAGGTATCCTTGGTAATTCCTTCTTAGGACACCTTGGCTATTATACCTTCCAATTCTCCACAGCCTTGATTTTAGCCGTAGCAGCAAATACTGGCTTTTCAGCCTTCCCTATGCTGGCCTACAATATGGCTAAAAACAAATATATGCCCCATCTCTTTATGGAAAAAGGGGATCGTCTCGGCTACTCCAACGGTATCTTAACTCTGGCCTTTGGGGCTATGATCCTTCTTCTCATTTTTAACGGCAATACCGAACGTTTGATTCCTCTTTATACTATTGGGGTCTTCGTTCCCTTTGCCCTTTCTCAGACTGGGATGATTCGTCATTGGAAAAAAGAAAAAGGGACAAATTTCTTAAAACCTGCCCTTGCCAATATCCTTGGGGCTATCATTTGCTACGCTATCGTGCTAATCCTGCTCTTTTTCCGCCTCGGTGATATCTGGCCTTTCTTCCCGATTATTCTCGTACTCACACTACTTTTCTTGGCCATTCACAGTCATTACCAAAAAGTGGCCCAACAACTGCGTCTCTATGAAGGAATCGAAAAACGTACCTACGATGGCAATCTTGTCCTCGTCCTCGTAGGAAATGTCACCCGAGTCAGCGTTGGAGCCATTAACTACGCTCAAAGTATCGGAGATGAAGTCCTAGCTATGCACATTTCTACTAAGGAAACAGCAGAAAAAGACCAAGAAATTCTCCAAGAATTTGCCGATTACTTCCCAACCATTACTCTGAAGAACATCAAGACCAGCTACCGCGACATCATCACCCCTACTGTCAAGTATGTTAAACGAATCTCTGAGGAGGCCCAGAGAAAGAACTATACAGTCACTGTCCTCGTTCCCCAGTTTATCCCTAATAAACCTTGGCAAAATATTCTACACAATCAAATGAGCCTCAAACTCAAATACGCCCTCCGTTGGCACCAAGACGTCGTTGTCGCTAGCTACTCTTATCACTTAAAAGAATAAAGAAAAGGCCCTACCAGAATCAAAAGCGTCTGGTAGGGCCTTTTTCTGAATCCAGCCACTATGCTTATACTCAATGAAAATCAAAGAGCAAACTAGGAAGCTAGCCGCAGGCTGCTCAAAGCACTGCTTTGAGGTTGTAGATGAAACTGACGAAGTCAGCTCAAAACACTGTTTTGAGGTTGCAGATAGAACTGACGAAGTCAGTAACATACCTACGGTAAGGCAACGCTGACGTGGTTTGAAGAGATTTTCGAAGAGTATTAACTGAAAAGCATGACTAGGAATACTATTGAATATGGTTAGCTAAATCTTCCTGAGCTTTTTTATTTGACTCAGCTTTTTCTTTTAGCCATTTTTCATAGAGTTCTTGGTACTGTTTAGCAGTTACTGGTTCTTTTTGCAGTTCAACATATTTATAGTTGTCTGCATTTCCCTTATGACCAACGAATGAGAATGGACCTGTAAACGGTACAGTCTTACGGAAGATTGGGTTGGCTCCACCACTTTGAACTGGTAGGAACAAGGCGCTATCCGTCAACCAAGCTTGGGCTTCAGCATATTTTTCATAGCGAGCTTGAGTATCTGTGATTTCAGCGTCGGCCTCATCCAAGAGTTTCTTGTAGTCAGAAAGACCAATCTTGTCCTTGACTTCCTTATCTTTTCCTTCAGTCAAGCCCATGTTTTTCAACTGAGAACCTGTTTCTGGATCAAGGATGGCTAGGTAAGTCTTAGGATCTGAGTAGTCTCCACCCCATCCTGAGATGTCGATGTCGTAGTCTTTTTGTTCTGCTGTATCTGCAAAGTAGGTTGCCTGGTCTTTTTCATCCGGAGATAGTTGGATAACATCGATAACCACATTATCCTTACCAAGAGTTTCTTCCACTGTTTGTTTGAAAGATCCGGCCTGTTGTACATCTAACTTAGCAGTCTGGTCAACTGGCATATCCAAATGAATTGGGAAGGTTACTCCCTGTGCTTGCAGGCTTTCTTTGGCCTTAGCAAATTTCTCTTTGGCCTTGTCAGGGTTCAAGAAGGCTTGCTTACCATCGTTTAGGTTGATATTGGCCCAATCTTTACTGTAGTTAACAATTTTTTCATTGACAATATCACCAAAGTTCTTATCGCCAACTTGGACAAAGTTACTTGGTGTAACCGTGTTACGCAAGATACGGTCTGCTCCATCTTCACCATTTGTCTGCGCTGCATAAGCATGACGGTCAAAAGCAAAGTTGATAGCCTGACGGAAATCTTTATTTTGCATAGCTGCGCGTGAATCTGTCTTTTCCTTATCAGACTGCTTCATAGTCTGCTTGTAGCTTTGACGATTGACGTTGAAAAGATAGTAGAAAGTAACTGAGTTTTGTGGTGTATAGGTAATCTTGTCCTCATTTCCCTTCTTGAGTTCAGCAAAGACTGAACTTGTTGGGAAGATACGACCATCTGTATAGTTACCATCCAAGAAACCTCTAGCAATGCTGTCTTGGTCAGAACCGTCAAAGAATGAGAGTTTCACTTTCTCGATTTTAACATTGTCCTTATCCCAGTAATTAGGATTTTTATCAAATTCAATCAAAGATTTTGAGGTGAAGGACTTAAACAAGTAAGGACCATTTGACAAGATACTTGATGGTGTCACACTTCCAAAGTCATCTCCCTTAGACTTCAAGAAGGCTTCATTTACAGGACTAAGAATACTTGCTGTTGTTTTAGAGTTCCAATAAGTTTCAGGTTGGTTGAGGGTGTATTGTAGTGTGTAATCATCCACAGCCTTCACACCAACAGTTCCAAAATCAGATGATTTTCCTTCAACATAGTCTGCTAGACCCTTGATGGAGTCTTGTACCAAGTACAAGTTTTCAGCCTTTTTATCAGCCGCATACTTGAGACCAGTCACAAAGTCATGAGCTGTTACATCCGCATACTCTTCTCCTTCAGAAGTATACCATTTAGCCCCCTGACGGATTTTATAAGTGTAAGTCAAACCATCTTTTGACACCGTCCATGACTCAGCCATAGAGGGGATGAGATTGCCATACTGGTCATTTTCCAACAAGCCATCAATCAAGTTGGCTGTGATACTAGATGTAGAGTCTCGAGTAGAAGTAATATAATCCAAGGTATCTGGGTTATTGACAAAGATATAAGAGTAAGTCTTATCTGCATTACTTGATTGAGATGACCCACACGCTGCTAAAGCTAGACCTGCTGTCAAAGCCATAGCTCCAAAAAGCATAACTTTTGATTTCTTCATGATTATTCTCCATTTTTTACAGTATGTGAAATATTATACACCATTTGAGCAAAAATATAAAGCCTTTTGTACTTTTTTACAAAAATAAAAATCAGTAGACTCGAGTTCCTACTGATTTTTGATATAGTTCGTTTGGATTATGCAGCCAAAACTTTGCGTCCTTTACGACGACGAGCTGCCAATACGCGACGACCGTTTTTAGTTGACATGCGGTTACGGAATCCGTGTTTGCGCGCACGACGAAGTTTACTTGGTTGATAAGTACGTTTCACGATGAATACCTCCTCATAGATTTTGTATTCGTTTAGCCGGCTATAAAGTGATCAGTTACTAAACATACTTCACTATTCTATCTGATTCTTTCACTTTTGTCAATAGCTCTAGGCAAATGTTTCCAGCTTTTTCTAATGTAAGCCCTATCTACGATACTGTTTCAAGAAACGAGTCATCTTTTCTTGGATTTGGGCTAGTTCATCAACACGCGGAAGATAAACGATACGGAAGTGGTCTGGTTCCTGCCAGTTAAAACCTCGACCATGAACCAAGAGAACCTTTTCCTGCTTCAAGAAATCAAGGACAAACTGCTCATCATCATCGATACGGTACATATTGCGGTCGATTTTAGGGAAGATATAGAGTCCAGCCTTAGGTTTAACCGCAGACAATCCTGGAATATCTTGAATGGCATTGTAAATGAAATTTCTTTGCTCATAGATGCGACCACCAGGAAGGAGCAATTCATCAACTGATTGGTGACCACCCAAGGAAGTTTGTACGACTTGTTGGGCCAAAACGTTAGAGCAAAGGCGCATATTGGACAGCATATTGAGACCTTCGATATAGCCTTTAACGTGTGTCTTAGGCCCAGACAAGACCATCCAACCCACACGGAAACCAGCGATACGATGAGATTTTGACAGACCATTCATGCTGACACAGAAGACATCTGGCGCCAGGCTCGCCACAGGCGTATGCACATGACCATCCATTACCATGCGGTCGTAAATTTCATCCGCAAAGATAATCAAATCGTTCTGACGGGCAATTTCAATGATTTCCAACAAGAGTTCCTTAGGATAAAGGGCTCCGGTTGGGTTATTTGGATTGATAAGGACAATTGCCTTGGTATTGGAAGTGATTTTTGACTTGATATCGTCAATATCTGGATACCATTCTGCAGCCTCATCACAGACATAGTGAACGGCATTTCCTCCAGCTAGGCTGACAGCGGCTGTCCAGAGAGGATAGTCTGGCATAGGCACCAAGACCTCATCTCCGTTGTCCAAAAGCCCCTGCATGGACATAACAATCAGCTCGCTGACACCATTTCCAAGGTAGATATCATCAATATCCACGTTTGGGAATTTCTTCAGCTGGCAATACTGCATGATGGCCTTACGGGCTGAGAAAATCCCTTTGGAGTCAGAATATCCTTCACTATCACGCGCATTCATAATCAAGTCATGAATGACCTCGTCTGGCGCTGTAAAGCCAAATTCTGCTGGATTTCCTGTATTTAGACGTAAAATCTTTTCTCCGTTTGCTCGCATCCGCATGGCTTCTTCCAAAACAGGGCCACGGATATCATAAGCAACATGCTCTAACTTACTAGACTTGTTATATTCTTTCATCTTGTTTCCTCAATTCATCAGGATAGTAACATTATACCACTAGAAAGAGAATGCGACAAGTTTACTGAAATGTGTTGCTAGTTTCGCATAGAAGAAAAGCCTCACTAAAAGCGAGGCCGAGACAGCTGTGATAGTAGGTATTTTGCCAAAGAAAGATCACATACCAAAAGATAAACCTAGAAAAAGCAGACCTAAAAAGGAGTCATAGAGAAGATTGAACATGAGGAAAAGCCCCCATATCATCAAGTAAGCCCAGCGCCCACTTCTTTTTGCAACTAGGAATAATATCAGATGGTAGAGTAGGTGAAAGACTAAAAAGCCAATAAAAGCTGGAT
The DNA here is from genome assembly GCA_905221205.1 of bacterium. GTDB lineage: Bacteria > Bacillota > Bacilli > Lactobacillales > Streptococcaceae > Streptococcus. The sequence goes on along the minus strand of CAJNCG010000005.1, from coordinate 33,397 downwards.
AGAGAAGTGGAATCAACTTTTCTAATTGCCAGATCATAATCACTTCTACCAAGACAGAAACTAGGATGATTCCATAATAAAGGAAATTTGATTTTTTTGATTCTTGAAAAGAGTTTTTCATCATTCTCCCTCCCTTCACTTCTTTCCTGCTATCCTTTCTTTTATTTTATCATATATTTATATAGATTTTAAGCGCTAACATTCTTTTGAAAAATACTTTTTTTACTTTACTTCTATAGTGAAAAGGTTTACAATTATAGTAAGAAAATTTCAGGAGGTTTCATTATGGCACAACGTTACCAAAATATTATGGTCGCAATCGATGGTTCTAAGGAAGCAGACTTAGCTTTTGTCAAGGGAGTTCATTCTGCTCTACGAAACGACGCTAAACTCACCATCGCTCATGTCATTGACACACGCGCTCTCCAAAGCGTATCCACCTTTGATGCTGAAGTTTACGAAGAACTCCAAGTCGACGCTGAAAGTCTGATGAAAGAGTACGAAAAACGTGCGAAAGATGCTGGTGTGACAGATGTTCATATCGTCATTGAAATGGGAAATCCAAAGACTCTCTTGGCACGTACTATTCCAGATGCTGAGGAAGTGGACCTCATCCTCGTTGGCGCAACTGGTCTCAACGCCTTTGAACGCCTCTTGGTCGGTTCTTCATCTGAATATATCCTCCGCCATGCTAAGGTCGATTTGCTGGTTGTGAGAGAACAAGAAAAAACCTTATAATCACAAAGAAAAGGAGCTCAGCGCTCCTTTTTGTTTACTATTTATACTCTTCGAAAATCTCTTCAAACCATGTCAACGTTGCTTTGCCGTACGTATAGTTACTGACTTCGTCAGTTCTATCCACAACCTCAAAACAGTGTTTTGAGCTGACTTCGTCAGTTTCATCTACAACCTCAAAGCAGTGCTTTGAGCAGCCTGCGGCTAGTTTCCTAGTTTGCTCTTTGATTTTCATTGAGTATTATTTCTCTCTTTATGGCGTTCATAAGCCTTGAGCTGGCGCTGCAGTTCCTTTTTAATAGCAGGCTCTGGAGCATATTTTTCTTCCCAATCATCTGGTTTTAAGATTTTATGGGTCACTGGATCAAAATGAGCCTTGCCATCTGGGAAAATTTTCCCCATATTGGCCTGATGGACAATATCAAAAATACGTTCTGGATCCACCCCCATCAAAACAAAACTACCATAGGTAAAGTAGAGCGTGTCAATCAAGGCATCCACCTGCCCTACCAAATCTTGCTGAGCAGGTGTCTTCTTGGCTACTTTATCTGCTGCCTTATCAAGGGCCTGATGAAGTTGCGATAAAGCTTGACCAAAATCCTCTTCCGAAGGACTGGCAGCTCGAACAAACTCAACCAATTCTTCTATTTTAAACCCAGCCCTATGGGTTGCACCTTCTAAATCCCAAGCCCGCGGTTCTTCTTGTGTCCGTTCATCCATCATGTGGTGGAAGGTCTTGACCTTATTGAAATGATAGTCACGACTGACAAAAACTTTTTCTGAAGCCAAAACACCAAAATGTTCCAAGGCCTTGTGAATCCCGTCTTGCTGATTGCTGGTCGTGATGTGTTTGGCGACTTCCTTAACACTGCTACTACCATTTCCCATAGCAACGGACATACCGACACCCGCCAGCATTTCAAGGTCGTTATCTGAGTCACCAAAGGCCATGACTTGGTTGAGGTCAAAGCCATATTCCTTCCCAACTCGGCGAATGCCTTCTAATTTGGAGTTTCCTTGATTGATGACATCTGCAGCAAAAGGATTGCTACGTGTTAATTTCAAATCTTCAAAATCAGCTGCCGCCTTCTCAGATTCTTCTGGCGTCATCAGCATCAAGACTTGGTAGATAGGTTGATTCATCAGATCAAGCAAGTCTTCTTCCCTTTGGGGAACAACCTTGCTGACCATACGATTAAAGGAATGACTCACTGTCCGAGTTAAAACTGAGGGAACGAAGCGACTGATTCGTTGGGAAAAAGAACCCAGACCAAAAGACATGATTTTAGAACCTAGCATAGCATCCTTGGTCCCTAGGGCAATTTCCTTGCCCTCTTTTTTAGCATAGCTAATTAGCTGGCGCAAATGTAACTTGGAAATCGGGCTCGTGAACAAGACTCTGTCTTTAGTAAAGATATACTGGCCATTATAGGTTACCGCAAAGTCCAGATCCAAATCGTCCATCAATTCCTTAACAAAAAAAGGTCCTCGTCCTGTCGCTACGCCAACCAGCACCCCTTGTTCTTTGACAATCTTAATCGCGTCCTTAGTGGATTTCAAAACACTCTTGCGATCGTTGACCAAGGTTCCATCGATATCAAAAAAAACAGCTTTGACTTCCATCCTATCCCAATCTCCCCTTTTGTGATACAATGATTATACCACATTTCAGAAAGAGTGAGTAAATCATGCCTAAGAAAATCCTTGTTTTACATACGGGTGGAACTATTTCCATGCAGGCCGATGCTTCTGGTGCTGTTGTGACCAGTTCAGATAATCCCATGAACCATGTGTCCAATCCTCTCGAAGGAATCCAAGTCCACTCCCTAGACTTTTTTAACCTGCCAAGCCCCCATATCAAGCCCAAACATATGCTGGCTCTCTACCAAAAAATCAAAGAGGAAGCAGATAACTACGATGGGGTGGTAATCACACACGGGACCGACACTTTGGAAGAAACAGCCTATTTCCTTGACACCATGGAAGTTCCCCACATGCCTATCATACTAACAGGGGCCATGCGTAGCTCCAATGAACTCGGTAGTGATGGTGTCTATAATTATCTGAGTGCTCTACGAGTGGCTAGCGATGACAGGGCTGCTGACAAAGGAGTTTTGGTCGTTATGAACGATGAAATCCACGCTGCCAAGTATGTCACCAAAACGCATACCACCAACGTCAGCACCTTCCAGACTCCTACTCACGGCCCACTTGGTCTGATTATGAAACACGAAATCCTCTACTTCAAAACAGCTGAACCCCGTGTCCGCTTTGACCTTGATCACATACAAGGTTTAGTCCCTATCATCTCAGCTTATGCGGGTATGACAGATGAGCTGATTGATATGCTGGATTTGGAACAATTGGACGGCCTGATTATCCAAGCCTTCGGAGCTGGTAATATTCCCAAAGAAACGGCTCAAAAATTAGAAAGTCTCCTACAAAAAGGAATCCCAGTCGCCCTTGTTTCACGATGCTTTAACGGTATTGCAGAACCTGTTTATGCCTACCAAGGTGGGGGCGTGCAGTTACAAAAATCTGGTGTCTTCTTTGTTAAAGAACTCAACGCCCAAAAAGCCCGCTTGAAACTCCTCATCGCTCTCAATGCTGGACTAACAGGACAGGCTTTGAAAGACTATATGGAAGGCTAGGTCTCTTCTCCAGAAAGCAAAATCAGGAAATCTTCAAGATCCCCTGATTTTTTCTATTTACGTTTTCGTGTTGAACGACGTTCTGTCAAACCATGAGGCAAGAGAACTTCGCGTTCTTCCAACTCTTCCTTGTGCATAATCTTCGTCAACATACGCATACTGATGGCACCAAGGTCATAAAGAGGTTGGGCAATCGTTGTCAAGTTTGGACGGGTAAAGCGTGAGATTTGTGAATCATCGCTAGTAATGATTTCAAACTCTTCCGGCACTGACACACCGTGGTCAGCCAAACCATTCAAGACACCTGCTGCCAATTCGTCACCTGTCACAACTGCTGCAGTTGCATTTGATGAAATCAAGCGTTCTGCCAAGGCATAGCCATCTTCGTAAGTGTATTTAGACTCAAATACCAAGCCTTCGCTATAAGAAATCCCTGCTTTTTTCAAGGCTTCCTTGTAGCCAACCAAACGAACCTTACCATTGATGTCGTCCACTAGTGGACCGCTAACGAAAGCAATGCGTTCGTTCTCTTTAGCAAGGTAGGTCACTGCATCAATCGTAGCTTGTTTGTAATCAATATTAACACTTGGAAGTTGATGTTCTACATCCACTGTCCCTGCCAGAACAACTGGTGTCCGAGAACGAGAAAATTCTGAACGAATTTTTTCAGTCAAGTGGTAACCCATAAAGATGATACCATCCACTTGCTTAGAAAACAGAGTATTGACAACTGAAACTTCCTTGTCATCATCCTCATCACTGTTAGCAAGGACGATATTGTACTTGTACATTTCAGCGATATCATCAATCCCTTTAGCAAGCGTTGAGAAATAACCATTAGTAATATTTGGGATCACGACACCGACAGTGGTTGTCTTTTTACTTGCAAGACCACGCGCCACGGCATTTGGACGGTAATCCAAACGGTCAATCACCTCAAGCACTTTTTTACGGGTGTTCTCTTTTACATTCTTATTGCCATTGACTACACGGCTAACAGTTGCCATTGAAACTCCTGCTTCACGGGCGACATCATAAATCGTTACTGTATCGTCTGTATTCATTCCATTTCCTTTCTATATCATACCTCACGAGACTCTAAAAAAGAGACGGTATGAAAATTTCGTTTTCATGATTCTACTTATTCCATTTTATCACTATTTGTAAACACTTTCAAGTATTTTTTGAAGATTGTTTGAAAAAAATTTCATAGGAAGCTATGTTTATGAAGAAAAAATAACCTTTTCTTGATTTTTAATCCTGTTTGCTGTATGATAAGGGAAAAGAAAGGGGGCAGAAATATGGCTTTTACCAATACCCACATGCGATCGGCTAGTTTTGGCATCGTTACCAGCTTGCCTGATGATGTCATTGACTCTTTTTGGTATATCATCGACCATTTCTTAAAAAATGTCTTTGAATTGGAAGAAGAACTTGAGTTTCAATTACTTAATAACCAAGGCAAAATTACCTTCCACTTCTCAAGTCAACACCTCCCTACAGCCATTGATTTTGACTTTAACCATCCTTTCGACCCTCTCTATCCCCCGAGAGTCCTGGTTTTAGACATGGATGGTAGAGAGACTATCCTCCTCCCAGAAGAAAATGACCTATTTTAATACTCAAGGAAAATCAAAGAGCAAACTAGTAAGCTAGCCGCAGGTTGCTCAAAGCACTGCTTTGAGGTTGTGGATAGAACTGACGAAGTCAGCTCAAAACACTGTTTTGAGGTTGCAGATAGAACTGACGAAGTCAGTAACCATACATACGGTAAGGCAACGCTGACGTGGTTTGAAGAGATTTTCGAAGAGTATAAAAACTCTAGCCTTCAGTTGCAAGTAACTGAAAACTAGAGTTTTTTCTATTTTTTCAAAGCATCATACAAGTTGCGGATAGGTTGCTTTAATGTCGGATGGATAAAATGAGGCGCAATTTCTTGTAGAGACTCAAGAACAAAAAGGCGTTCTGCTATGTAAGGATGAGGCAAGATGAGGTCGTCTGTATAAATGACCTGGTCCTCCACAAAGAGTAAGTCCAAATCAATCAAACGAGGTCCCCAATGCACTTCTCTAACTCGTCCCAGCTCTGACTCAATGGCTAACAAGCTTTCTAACAAGACTGGTGCTGGTAGCCAGGTTTCCACCTCAACCACTTGATTTGCAAAGCTATCCTGCTCCACTCCACCCCATGGCTCCGTCGCTAAGACACTGGACTCTTTGAGAATATGGATGCCACGAGCTCGCAGTTTGTCAATAGCTTGCTCCAAGTTTGCTTGCTTATCCCCCATATTGCTTCCCAGGGCGATAAAGGCCCGTTGCTTGCGACGATGAATGGTCACTGAGCAAGTGTCTAGCGGCAAATGAACCGGTGCCCAAGGTTTTTTCAGTTCCAACTTTATTTCTTGAACAAGAGGATAGGTCTCAAAAGTACGTTCTACCAATTTATAGGCTACCGTTTCAATCAAGTCCTCAGTGGTTTCCTGAAACCAAGTCGTCCACTGCTGACACAGTTCTCCGTAATGGACAGAGGATGATAAATCCAAGTCTGTCGCTGCCTTGGTCATATCATAGGATAGGATGGCTGAAACGACAAACTTCTGCCCCAATTCTTTCTCACTAGGAAAAAGGCCATGATAGGCAAAAATTTCCAAATCTTTAATCTGCAGTTGATCCATAACTAGTCCTTTCTAGAAAAATCCGCTTAAAGCGGATTCTTTTTATACTCAATGAAAATCAAAGTGCAAACTAGGAAGCTAGCCGCAGGCTGCTCAAAACACTGTTTTGAGGTTGCAGATGGAAGCTGACGTGGTTTGAATTTGATTTTCGAAGAGTATTATAGTCCCATTAAACGATAAGCCTGATCTCGGAGGTCCTTATCTGTTTCAAACAAACCACGAGCTACTGTCGTCAAGGTTGCAGTTCCTGGTTTTCTGACACCACGCATACTCATACACATATGCTCCGCCTCAATGACAACAAAGGCTCCCTTAGCACCCAGATACTCCATCAAGGCATCGGCCACTTCGATATTCAATCGTTCTTGAATTTGTGGTTTTTTAGAATAAACTTCAACCGTACGGGCTAGCTTAGACAAGCCTGCCACACGACCATCTGGAATGTAAGCAATGTGCGCTCTACCATAAAATGGCAAGAAGTGGTGCTCACACATGGTGTGGAAAAAGATATCCTTTTCTACTACCATGTTGTCATCAATAATCTCAAAGGATTTTGACAAATGTTCCTCCGCTGTTTGACCAAGACCTGAAAAAATCTCTTGGTACATACGGGCTACACGAGCAGGTGTTTCCTGCAAGCCCTCGCGGTTAGCGTCCTCTCCTACAGCCTCGATAATCATTTTTACAGCTGCTTCAATTTTTTGTGTATCCATTCTCGTTCTTCCTCTCCATCAGATAGGATCTCACTTGGCTCAAGAAATACAAGGAACCTGTGACAATCCTAACTGTTTGTTTCTCTTCTTTTTTATTTGTCAATTTTTGCTCTAGAAATTCCTGCCAACCTTGGTAGCTGAGATTTCTAGACTTAGTTGCCTCTTTCAGCACACTTTCATCAGTTGCCCGACTATCGTCAAAATGTGTCAGGGTAAGCTCGGCATCTGGTATGCCCCCCAGCAAGTCCAACATATCTTCCAAGGCCTTGGTTTTGATGCAGGTAAAGAGGATCTCCTTATGATAATCCGCAAAGCGTTCTTGCAATGTGGCTAATAAAGCCTTGATAGCGTGAGGATTGTGGGCTCCATCCAAAATCATCAAGGGTTCCCTTGACACGACCTCCAGACGCCCTGGCCAACTTGTTTCTTCCAATGCTTGAGCAAGCAAGTCATTGCTTGCTAGTTCTCGACCATCTTCTTGACAAAAAGTATCAAGCAAAGCTAGGGCCATCCCAGCATTCTCTATCTGGTGCAAACCAAGCAAACCAGTCTGGAAACGACCTTGTCTGACAGAACTGGTATAATCAAAGACTTCCCCCGTTACCATACTCTTTTGATGACTAACTTGATAATCTTTCCCATAGTCAAGTCTCGGTGCATTTTTAGTTGCTGCAATAGAGTCAATCACAGCTAGCGCTTCTGGAGCAATACGCCCTGTTACCAAAGGAATTCCTTGTTTGATAATACCAGACTTCTGCTCTGCTATGGCTTCCAAGCTGTCACCTAAAAGAGCTACATGGTCCAATCCAATAGTTGTAATTCCTGTTAAAATTGGCTGGCAAACATTGGTACTATCCAGAAGGCCACCCATGCCCACTTCCATGATAGCCACATCTACTTGCTCTGAGGCAAAGTAATCATAGGCTATAGCTGTGATAATCTCAAACTCGGTTGTTCCCTGCAAATTGGCAGCCGATTCCCCCTCAATCAAAGACTGATAGTCTGCCATGAGAGCCTCTAGTCTCGCTTCTGGGATAGATTCTCCATTGATGCTAATCTGGTCTGTGTAATGAATGAGATAGGGCGAGCTGAATACGCCTACTCTCAGATCTAGCTTTTCTAGCATATTTTTCAAAAAAGCAATGGTCGAACCCTTGCCATTGGTTCCTCCGATATGGATGACCTTGAGTTTGAGATGGGGATTACCACGCAAAGCTAATAGTTCCACCATGCGTTCTAAGCCAAAATGCGGTTGGTCCGTCCGGTAGTTGGCAATCCACTGATTGTTTTGAATTTCTTTCATCTTATTTGTATTGTTTTAAATCTAGGTTTTCTGCATCATCAGCTAGACGAATAGCGGAGGCAATTTCAACCGCCATCTTGTGACTGGCTACGTCATGCACGCGCACCACTTCCACACCCTGTCTCGCAGCGATACTGGTTACATGAGCAGAGGCCGTATCCCGATTGCGGAAACCAAGTTCTGTCTCAGGATTGACTTCAAAACCATTTTCTTCTAGGATATTGATGACAAACCGCTTGCGCGAAACTCCAAGAAAGACTGGATAGCCTTTCTGATGGAGTTTATCCAAGTCCCGTAAAAGGAGCAGATTTTCTTTCTTGGTAAGACCAAAGCCGATTCCTGGATCCAGCAGGATATTTTCTTGTGCAATACCCGCTTCGTCCGCTCTCGCTAGGGCTCTGTCAAAGAAAGCCTCCATCAAGTCTTCGATTGGCATTTTTTCATAGTCAGCTAACTCTTCCTCTGTAAAAGCTTGACCAAAGCCAAAATGAGGAAAGATAAGCGAGCTAGGGTGCTGAGGTCGAGCCATGACTGGATTAAACATGATGACCACTTTCGCTCCAGCCTTAGCAACCACATCCGCCATTTTCTCATCTCCCATGAGACCAGTGATATCATTGACCAGATTGGCACCTGCAGTCAAAGCAGCCTCTGCCACCTGACTTTTCCAAGTATCGATAGAGATGAGAACATCACTTTCATTGCGAATCGCTTTAATCACTGGAACAACACGCTGGATTTCCTCTTCTATCTCAACATAGCTACTTCCCGGCCGAGTCGATTCTCCGCCGATATCTAGCATACTAGCCCCTTCTGCTATTAATTTACGAGCCTGCTGGAGTGCCTGCTCAAGAGCAAAAAATTGACCACCGTCCGAAAAGGAGTCTGGGGTTACATTGATAATTCCGCAAATAGCTGTCTTTGCATGATTGGCTTTAGTTGACATATCGGTCACTCCCTCAAGGCTTTTCACCATATTATTTCTCTATTTTACCATAAAAAGAAAAAGATGGACACGATTGCATTCATCTTTTTCCCAGTAGAAACAAGTAAGCAATTGTCAAAATTCTTAAACAGAAAGCCCTAATGTCCGACTCACGATCACCACAAGAGCCAACAAACAGAAAGCAACCCCATTCACAATCATGTGAAGCAAGATAGACATTTCCAAACGTTGGGTCTTGTAAGCCGTCCAAGACAGAACGATCGACATACCTCCATAAATCAATAAAGAAGGTAAATTACTTGGTTGATGCAATAAAGCAAACACAATCGTACCGACTACAAATCCCAAGTTCTCCTTGCCTCGGAAAATCTTTTTAGGAACAATCCCACGGCACAAGATTTCCTCACAAATCGGAGCAAGCAAGACTAGCAAGAAGAAGCTGGAAATCAGAGAACTATTCTGAACCATATCGTTAATCTGAGACTGATTACTTGTTGTCGTCTCATTTGACAGTTGCAATAAGATGGAACCAAGTATATTTGACCCGATAATAACTAGATAACTCAAACACAATCGTGCCAAATCCTTAGCTCTAAAAAAAGAAAAATTAAAACTTGCTAATTGCTTTTTACGAGCTCCAAAAATAAATAGTGCCAACACTACAATCGAAATACCAGCAACTATCAGTCCTGACTGTAACAGTGGTACTGCATTTAAAGTTAAAATAGCAGTAACCCCTATAGGAATCTGATATAAAATTGTCGCTAGCAAAAAGATTAACAGCCAGCCTGCACGATTCAATAATTCTTTCCACATACTTTTCTCTTCCATCATTCATCTCCTAGACTTTGTATTAAAAAAAGGGGGAAATCCCCCTGGGTAATTCTATTATAGGGCCATGCTGATGTAGTTAAGGATAAACAAGGCATCCAAAATCCAAATCATAACATGAACATCTTTAGCTTGACCTTTGACAAGCTTAGTCAAAGTGTAAGTCAAGAAACCAACTGCAATCCCTTGAGTGATAGAGTAGCTGAATCCCATAAAGATAGATGTGAAGAAAGCAGGAACTGCTTCAGACATATCATCCCAATGGATATTTTTCAAGCTAGCTAACATCATAATCCCAACGATAATCAAGATTGGAGCTGTAGCGGCTGTTGGTACGATCGCTAGAAGTGGGCTAAAGAAGCTTGAAATTGCAAAACAGATAGCTACAACCAAGGCTGTCAAACCAGTACGCCCACCTGCACCGATACCAGCAGCAGACTCAACATAAGTCGTAACGTTTGAAGTACCTGCGATGGCACCAATTGAAGTACCGATCAAGTCAGAGTAAAGAGCCTTGTCCAACTTAGCTGATTGGTGATTTTCACCATTTGTCGCTACGATACCAACTTTTTCACCTGTACCGATCAAGGTACCAATTGTGTCAAAAATATCTGTCAATGAGAAGGCAAGAATGGCCATCAGAGTTTCAGGCAAGCGAGCTGTATCTGAAATCAAAGCTCCCAAACCTTCTGAACCAAGAGCTGCACCAAAGACTGTCTTCAAGTCTTCAAAGGCTGCACCAACATGGTTATTAGCAAAATCGATACTAGACAAATCTACCAAACCAACTGCGATAGCAAGAACAGTTGTTGTCAAGATAGAGAGGATAATTCCCCCTTTAATCCCTTTGATAACAAAGAAGATCGTAATAGCAAGTCCTGCAAGAGCCACCAAAACAGCAGGATTATTAAAGCTGACCAATCCTGGAACTGCTGACGCATTTGCTGTAATCGCTGCTTGAGCCTTGTCAGCCCCTTCTCCTGCAACCGTGTAATTTCCTGGATCGATAGAGAATTTCAAAAGTCCAGCATTCTTAATCCCCACGTAGGCAAGGAAGACACCGATACCAGCTGAAATAGCTGAGCGAAGAGCATTTGGAATCGATTCAATGATCATTTTACGAACATTTGTCAAGGTAATAATCAATGAGATGACCCCACAAATGAAGACCATAGCCAAGGCTTCTTGCCATGAATAACCAAGTCCAAATACGACTGTAAAGGTAAAGAAGGCATTGAGTCCCATACCTGGCGCTTGAGCGTATGGCAAGTTAGCATAGAAGGCCATCATCAAGGTACCAGCAACTGCACCGATAATCGTTGCAAGGAAAACGCCCTGAGCAGGCATTCCTGTTTGCGAAAGAATTTGTGGGTTTACAAAGAGAATATAGCTCATTGCAAAGAAAGTTGTTAAACCAGCGAGAACCTCTGTACGAACGTCTGTACCGTTCTCTTTTAGTTTAAATAATTTGTCCATTATCAATCTCCTTTTAATTTTTACGAACAATAATAGAATTATATCATTTATCATTCACTTTTTCAATATCTTTGTTTGATTTATTTAAGAATTTGATGAAATTTCATTTTTGGTTTCGAATCTGCTTTTCTGCCTGCTTTCTGTTATAATAGTAGACATCTTATCTGAAAAGACAATAGAAAGGTCCCTATGACGAAAAAAATTATTGCAGTTGACCTGGATGGAACCCTGCTCAACTCAGACAGTCAAATTTCTGACTTTACCAAAGAAACCATTAAAAAAGTTGCTGAAAAAGGGCATCAGGTTATTATTACGACAGGTCGCCCTTACCGTATGTCAAAAGATTTTTACCGTGAGCTAGGCTTAGACACTCCTATGATTAACTTCAATGGTTCCCTCACTCATTTACCAGACCAAGTTTGGGACTTTGAAAAGTGTTTGACCGTAGACAAAAAATACCTGCTAGATATGGTTCAACGTTCAGAGGATATTCAAGCCGATTTTATCGCTGGAGAATATCGTAAAAAATTCTACATTACAAATCCTAATGAAGAAATTGCCAATCCCAAACTATTTGGTGTAGAAGCTTTCCAGCCTGAAAATCAATTTCAGCCTGAATTGGTGACCAAGAATCCTAACTGTATTCTGTTGCAGACCAGAGCCAGTGACAAGTATGCCTTGGCAAAAGAAATGAACGCTTTCTACCAGCATCAACTTTCTATTAATACTTGGGGTGGTCCGCTCAATATCCTTGAATGTACTCCCAAAGGTGTCAACAAGGCCTTTGCTTTGGACTACTTGCTCAAGGTAATGAACCGTGACAAAAAAGATTTGATTGCTTTTGGTGATGAACACAATGATACCGAAATGCTAGCTTTTGCTGGGAAGGGCTATGCCATGAAAAATGCCAATCCAGAGCTACTCCCTTATGCGGATGAGCAAATTTCCCTGACCAATGACCAAGATGGGGTTGCCAAAACCCTGCAAGACTTATTCTTATAGCCTATACTGATACTCAACGAAAATCAAAGAACAAACTAGGAAGCTAGCCGTAGGTTGCTCAAAGCACTGCTTTGAGGCTGTAGATGAAACTGACGAAGTCAGTAACATATATACGGCAAGGCGAAGCTGACGTGGTTTGAAGAGATTTTCGAAGAGTATGACCAGCTTGCGAGCTGGTCTTTGTGCTCTTTTCACAGTCTCATCAACCAGTTAATCGATTATTCTATTTTTTGCCTCCAAAACCTTGGAAAAGGCTTTCTTTTGTGATATACTTCACATATAAATACAAGAGAGCTCGTCACACTCGACTCTGTTGACACAAAATCAATCCAGTCCCGTTGTCCCTGTTCTCGGTCAATATCAAGGAGGATAGCTATGAAAGCTGTTGTTGTAAATCCAGAAAGCACTGGTGTTGCTGTTGAAGAAAAAGTACTCCGTCCACTTGAAACTGGGGAAGCACTTGTAGAAATTGAATACTGTGGTGTTTGCCACACTGACCTCCACGTTGCCCATGGTGACTTTGGTCAAGTACCAGGACGTGTTTTAGGACATGAAGGTGTTGGTATCGTTAAAGAAATTGCCCCAGATGTGAAAAGCCTTAAAGTCGGCGACCGCGTCAGCGTTGCTTGGTTCTTTGAAGGATGTGGCACTTGCGAATACTGTACTACTGGCCGTGAAACTCTTTGCCGTACAGTAAAAAATGCTGGCTACTCAGTAGATGGTGGTATGGCTGAACAATGTATTGTAACTGCAGACTATGCTGTCAAAGTTCCTGACGGACTTGATCCAGCCCAAGCTTCTTCTATCACATGTGCTGGTGTAACAACCTATAAAGCTATTAAAGAGGCCAAAGTTGAACCAGGCCAATGGGTTGTCCTTTATGGTGCCGGTGGGCTTGGTAACCTAGCTGTTCAATATGCTAAAAAAGTATTCAATGCTCATGTCATCGCAGTCGATATCAATAACGACAAACTTGCCCTTGCAAAAGAAGTAGGTGCGGACATTGTGATTAACGGTCTAGAAGTTGATGATGTCCCAGGACTCATCAAGGAAAAAACTGATGGAGGAGCTCATTCAGCTGTCGTAACTGCTGTATCTAAAGTTGCCTTCAATCAGGCTGTTGACTCCGTTCGTGCCGGTGGTCGCGTAGTCGCTGTTGGTCTTCCTTCTGAAATGATGGAACTCAGCATCGTGAAAACCGTCCTCGATGGAATCCAAGTCATCGGTTCTCTTGTTGGAACTCGTAAAGACTTGGAAGAAGCCTTCCAATTCGGTGCAGAAGGTTTAGTAGTTCCAGTTGTCCAAAAACGTCCAGTAGAAGATGCTGTAGCCATTTTCGACGAAATGGAAAAAGGTCAAATCCAAGGACGTATGGTACTCGACTTCACCCACTAATCTAATAGAAACTTATTTTAAAAGTTGGAAGCTACTTCCAACTTTTTTATATTAAATTTTTAAATAGTGATTCAAAAAAACCTCTCTTAAAACTTAATATATCAACATTTTCAGATATAAGCTTTTTAATTATTTTATGATAAATAGTTGATTTTTAGATGAAAACGGTTTATACTTATTTAGTCTTAAAGTTTTCTTAAACGAAAACTAAAACAAAAAAGGAGGAATGACAATAATGAGTATCGGAATCATTATTGCGAGCCACGGCGAATTTGCTGCGGGTATTCATCAGTCAGGATCTATGATCTTTGGTGAACAAGAAAAGGTTCAAGTTGTAACCTTTATGCCAAATGAAGGTCCTGATGATTTATACGCTAAGTTTAATAACGCTGTTGCTGCATTTGACGCAGAAGATGAGGTTCTAGTTTTGGCTGACCTTTGGAGTGGATCTCCATTTAACCAAGCTAGTCGCGTGATGGGAGAAAATCCTGAGCGTAAGTTTGCCATCATCACAGGACTTAACTTACCGATGTTAATTCAAGCCTACACAGAGCGCCTGATGGACGCTGCTGCAGGTGTAGAAAAAGTTGCTGCTAATATTATTAAAGAAGCCAAAGATGGCATCAAAGCTCTTCCAGAAGAGCTCAATCCAGCTGAAGAAGTTGCAAGTGCTGCAGCTGCTCCAGTTGCCCAAGCTGCTATCCCAGAAGGAACTGTTATCGGGGATGGTAAATTGAAAATCAATCTTGCTCGTCTTGACACACGTCTCCTTCACGGTCAGGTTGCAACTGCTTGGACTCCAGATTCAAAAGCAGACCGTATTATCGTTGCTTCAGATAACGTTGCCAACGACGATCTTCGTAAAGAATTGATTAAACAAGCAGCTCCAAATAATGTCAGAGCCAATGTGGTTCCAATTCAAAAATTGATTGAGGTTTCAAAAGACCCACGCTTTGGAGAAACACATGCCCTTATCTTGTTTGAAACACCTCAAGATGCGCTTCGTGCAATCGAAGGTGGCGTGCCAATCAAGACCCTTAACGTAGGATCAATGGCTCACTCAACAGGTAAAACAATGGTCAACAACGTTTTGTCTATGGACAAAGATGACGTTGCTACATTTGAAAAAATGCGTGACCTCGGTGTTGAATTTGATGTACGTAAAGTACCAAACGACACTAAAAAAGATTTGTTTGACTTGATTAGCAAAGCCAACGTTCAATAACAAATATCAAACTATAGAAGAATTCTAAGAAAATTTTTCACTTTATTATCATTAAATAGAAAAGGAATAAAACCATGTCAGATATTTCAATTATTTCTGCTGTCTTGGTTGTAGTTGTTGCCTTCCTTGCAGGTCTTGAAGGTATCCTCGACCAATTCCAATTCCATCAACCAATCGTCGCATGTACCCTTATCGGACTTGCAACTGGTAACCTCGAAGCAGGGGTTATGCTTGGTGGATCACTTCAAATGATTGCCCTTGGTTGGGCAAACATCGGAGCTGCCGTAGCTCCTGACGCTGCTCTTGCATCTGTTGCCGCAGCAATCATCTTGATCAAAGGTGGTAACTTTACTACTGAAGGTATCGCCGTTGCAACAGCAACAGCTATCCCTCTTGCCGTAGCTGGACTTTTCTTGACTATGATTGTTCGTACAATCTCAGTTGGTTTGGTTCACACTGCAGATGCTGCTGCTAAAGAAGGAAATATTGCAGCTGTTGAACGTGCTCACTTTATCGCACTTCTTCTTCAAGGTCTTCGTATTGCTATCCCTGCAGCCTTCCTTATCGCTATCCCAGCTTCTGCCGTTCAAGACGCTCTTAAATTGATGCCAGACTGGTTGAATGGTGGTATGGCTGTCGGTGGTGCTATGGTCGTTGCCGTTGGTTACGCTATGGTTATCAACATGATGGCAACTCGTGAAGTATGGCCATTCTTCGCTATCGGTTTTGCTCTTGCTGCCATTTCTCAATTGACTTTGATTGCCCTTGGTGTAGTCGGTGTTGCCCTTGCCTTCATCTACCTTAACCTTTCAAAACAAGGTGGTAACGGTGGCGGCGGAGCTGCGACTTCTAACGACCCAATCGGTGATATCCTAGAAGACTACTAGAAAGGGGAACAATCATGACTGAAAAACTTCAATTATCAAAATCAGATCGTAAAAAAGTTTGGTGGCGTTCACAATTCCTTCAAGGTTCTTGGAACTACGAGCGTATGCAAAACTTGGGTTGGGCTTATTCATTGATCCCAGCTATCAAAAAATTGTACACTACTAAAGAAGACCAAGCTGCTGCTCTTGAGCGCCACCTTGAGTTCTTTAACACTCACCCATACGTAGCTGCTCCAATCATGGGGGTTACTCTTGCACTTGAAGAAGAACGTGCTAACGGTGTTGAAATTGATGACGCTGCTATCCAAGGGGTTAAAATCGGTATGATGGGACCTCTTGCTGGTATCGGTGACCCAGTATTCTGGTTTACAGTTCGTCCTATCCTTGGAGCTCTTGGTGCATCCCTTGCTGCATCTGGTAACTTGGTTGGTCCACTTCTCTTCTTCTTCGGATGGAATGCGATCCGTATGGCCTTCCTATGGTACACACAAGAGTTTGGTTACAAGGCTGGTTCTGAAATCACTAAAGACATGTCTGGTGGTATCTTGAAAGACATCACTAAAGGTGCTTCTATCCTTGGTATGTTCATTCTTGCCGTTCTTGTACAACGTTGGGTATCGATCAACTTCACTGTTAACCTTCCAGGTAAACAATTGGCTGAAGGTGCCTACATCAACTTCCCAGAAGGTCCTGTATCGGGTGCTGAATTGAAAGGTATCCTTGGTCAAGCACTTGGTGGATTGAGCCTAGATAAGATTCAACCACAAACCCTTCAAGGTCAGTTGAACTCATTGATTCCAGGATTAATGGGACTTCTCCTTACTTTCCTTTGCATGTGGTTACTTAAGAAAAAAGTATCACCAATCTCAATCATCCTTGCTCTCTTTGCAGTAGGTATCGCAGCTCGTTTCTTCGGTATCATGTAATCAAGCAACTTAAAAGGAACCAGGTTCTAAGCCTGATTCCTTTTTTCTATGCTTTTATACTTTCAAACCACGTCAGCGTCGCCTTACCGTACTCAAGTACAGCCTGCGGCTAGCTTCCTAGTTTGCTCTTTAATTTTCATTGAGTATTATTCTGCCAAGGCTCCCATTGGATCCCATGGTGCAAGCACGATTGGTTCTGCTTCATAAGCAGCTTGTTCTTCTGCTGTCAGCAATTCTTTACGGACAACGATTTGGTAAGTGTATTCGTCCATCCAAGCGTCTGAGGCAACAAAGTAACCATCTGTACCGACCTTGTCTCCCCAAGAGTTTTCAACCTTCCACTTGGTTGATTTGCCATTTTCGTCCAAATCCACACCTGTCAAGACCATGGCGTGGGTCATCAAGCTTTCGCTGTAGTCCAAACGTCCAGCCTTGTCTTGAGTGAGTTTAATGTCCATGCTTGATTCAAAGTCATAAACATCAGTCGCAAGGATTCCAGCTTTTCGGTTGCTAAGCTGACCAACATCAGAACCAAACCAAACAGTCTCACCTGCTTGCATTTGGGCAATCGCCAATTCTTTCAAGCGTTCCATCGGTACGTTGATGTAACGAACTGCACGGCTACCAACAACATTTCCCAACATCTCAACTGTGTAAGATTGGCCGTAAGGTTTGTCAGCAGTTGGGGCATTGATAACAGAAACGTAATCTTCTAGAGGAAGATTGACATATTTCTTGTAAAATTCTTGTGGCGTGATACCCTTTTCGCTTTGGTAGTTGTTATCCTTATCGCGATAAGCAAAGTCAAATTTACGTGGTGGAAGCCCTAAAGACATAGCAAGGAAGTTAAAAATTTCTTGCAAGAGGTCTTCTTTCTTAGCTTGGACAGTCGCTTGGTCTGCACCAGAAGCAAGCAAGTCACGCAAGATTTGAGCATCTTGGCGAAGCAATTTGTTGAGGATTGCATTTAGCTCACGGCTGCTGCTAGATGAAACGGACTCAGGGTAAACTGACTTAGGCACGACACCATATTTCTCAAAGAGAGAAACGACCATATCCCATTGGCCACCATCTTGTTGAGGTGTTTGAAGTAGGAATTTAACCTTACGGCTTGTCAAGTCTTGGTCTGCAGTCGCAATCACTTGCTCCAAGAACCAGTTTGATTTCTCATACTTGTCCCAGAAGAATGTGTGGGCCTGTGATAACTCAAAATTTTCCAATTTATATTGCGAGATGAGTTTGTGGCGGAAGGTGTTGAGAGCTGCAAACATCCAGCAACGACCAGACGCTTTCTGGTTGGTTACCTTGTCCTTGGTCAAATCCAATGAGAAAACAGGCGTATTGTCTACATGGCTTTGGCGACGTTCTAGAGCTGCAAAAATTCCGTTGTGGCTGGCAGCATTTTCAATCGCTTGGTATTTTACATTTGCTTCATAGTTGGCAAATAATTTATCAGTAAATGATTCTTGAATCGCGTTCATAGATTCCTCCTTTTATTCTACAGTCTATTATAACTCTTTTCACAAAGTAAGCAACTGAAAAACATAAAAGGCAAGGATATTCTTCCTCACCTTTTTTGAATATAAACCAAATTAAGCAATACTCGCAAGAAGAACTTCTAATTCCTCCTTGGTCAAGCGACGCCATTCCCCTCTCTGCAAGTTCTCATCTAAAATCAGAGTTCCCATAGTCAAACGCTGTAGGTCCACTACTTCCTTGCCACAGTAAGCCACCATACGCTTAACCTGATGGAACTTCCCTTCTGCAATAGTCACGCGGATTTGGCTCTGATTCTTTGCTGTATCTATGGAAACAAGTTCCAGTTTAGCAGGCTGACAAGTAAAGTCTTTAAGAGGAATTCCCTTGGCAAATGACTCCACGTCTTCTTGGGTCATAATTCCCTTGACCAGAGCCAGATAAGTCTTGCCCACATGACGCTTGGGCGAAAGAAGAGCATGAGCAAGCTTGCCATCATTGGTCAAGAGTAGGAGGCCATGCGTATCAATATCCAAGCGCCCTACTGGAAAAACTTCCTTGGTCCGAGCAATATCATCCAGCAAGTCCAACACGGTTCTGTGCTTGGGATCCTCAGTCGCTGAAATAACTCCTTGGGGTTTGTTCATCATGTAGTAGACAAACTCTTCATACTCCAACACTTGCCCATCAAAGCGAATCTCATCTATTTTTTCATCAATCTGCAATTTAGCTGATTTCTCTTTTTTACCATTTACCGTCACGCGCCCAGCCTTGATCAAATTTTTGACCTCAGTCCGGCTCCCCACAGCGCAGGCAACTAAAAATTTATCTAATCTCATAGAACTATTATATCATACTCAAAAGGAGGCTGTCTCAATGACCAACCTCCTTTTCATTTCCGATTTAGGAAATTAACTTCCTCGTCTCCAAAAAATAGCTAAGACAATCATGGAACCTAGTACTGCCGGAATAATGGCTGTTCCTGATAAAACTGGCCCCCACGTTCCAAAGAGCAAGTGCCCCAGAAAGGCACCAATCCAACCGAGGAACATTTTTCCAAAGCATCCCATACGTTCTCCACGATTGGTCAAAGCACCTGCTAAGAGTCCCACTAGGAGACCAACAAACATACTTCCTATCATCTTGGCTCCCTAATTTGCCCAATTTCCGTTACGGAAGAGTGGCACACGTGTTCCATCCTCACGGATACCATCGATATCCATTTGGTTAGAACCAATCATAAAGTCCACGTGAACATCTGAACGGTTAAGTCCTGCAGCTTCAAGCTCTTCTTCGCTCATATCTGCTCCACCAACAACGCTAGTCGCATAGGCTGCACCGATAGCCAAGTGGTTTGAAGCATTCTCATCGAAAAGGGTGTTGAAGAAGGTAATACCTGACTGAGAAATTGGGCTTGGATCTGGTACCAAGGCACATTCACCCAAGGCACGCGCACCCGCATTTTCAAAGACAAGGTCTTTCATGACTTGATCGCCCTTCTCAGCAGTGATGTCAACGATTTGTCCATCCTTAAAGGTTACCTTAATACCTTCGATGATATTTCCGTTATAGCTAAGCGGTTTTGTAGAAGTGACATAACCATCTGCGCGACGGAAATCAGGCGCTGTGAAAACTTCCTCTGTCGGCATATTTGGCAAGAATCCTTCTCCCTGTGCATTGATAGCACCAGCTGATTCCCAAACGTGGTTCTTCGGCAAACCAAGTGTCAAATCAGTTCCTGGCGCTGTGTAGTGAAGAGCTGAAAACTGCTCTTTATTAAGCATATCTGCCTTGCTCTTGAGGATAGCAGCGTGTTCTTCCCAGGCCTTAACAGGATCTTCTTCGTAGACTCGGCAGGTTTTGAAGATTTGATCCCAAAGAAAATCTACTGCTTCTTCATCGCTCGCTGCATTTGGAAAGACTTTCTTAGCCCACTCAAGTCCAGCAGCGGCTGCTACAGTCCAGCTAACCTTGTTGGATTGAGTTGCGATACGCATTGGCTTCATAGCAAGTCCCATAGCTTTAGCAGAAGCTGAAAGCTTGTCAGCATCCACTCCGTTCAAGGCACCTGGATCAGAAGAACGGACACCAAGACGGCTAGCCTTGTTCTCCAAGAGATAGTTCATCTCAGCAATCTTATATTCTGGCACATTGTCCAGACGCTCCATCGGCGCATGGAGAAATTTCTCACGGTTAATCACATCATCTGTCCACTGAACGATAACCTCATGTGCCCCCAAAGCATAAGCTTCTTTCACAATTAAATGAGCCAACTCGCGTTGCTCCACATCGATAGAAAGAGCCAAAGTGTGACCAGGCTGCACGTTAATCCCATTCGCAACCAACAATTTCGCATATTTTTCTAGATTTTCTTTAAAATTTGGTAAAACCATTTTATTTGTCCTTTTCTATTTTTATTTTTCTTTCAAAGCAGAAAATAATCCTGCCAAAGCAATAGCACCTGACAAGAGTGCTGTTGATAGAAGAATTGTCTGATCAGCAAGTTCTAATTGATATTCAAATACCTTCTCAGCAGGTTTATCTTCCGCAAAGATTCTAAGTTTCATAAAGATGTTCTCCGTTCTAATTCTTAAAACAACTCATCAAACAAACTCAACTGGTTATCCTCTGGCATATTGCCCAGAATTCCCATTTCATCCATTTTTTCAACCAAGGTTGATGAGAGCCCTCCACGCTTGCGTAGTTCTGTTTTAGAGAGGAATTCTCCCTCTTCACGCGCTCGCACCAACTGCTTAGCGACGTTCTCTCCCAGACCATCCATAGCGACAAATGGTGGAATCAGTGTATCTCCGTCAATGATGAATTCAGTCGCATCACTACGGTAGAGGTCTAACTTCCCAAACTTGAAACCACGTTCCCACATTTCATTGACAATCTCAAGAGTTGTATAGAGATCAATTTCCACATTAGAAGCCTCATTGTTCTTCCGTTTTTCAGAGATTTCTTCCATTCTGCGCTTGATAGCCTCCAAGCCCGCCCCCATGGTCTTGATATCAAAAGCCTTGGCACGAATGGAGAAGTAAGCACAGTAGTAATAAATGGGATGGTGAACCTTGAAGTAAGCTACACGCAAGGCCATCATAACGTAGGCTGCCGCATGGGCTTTAGGGAACATGTACTTAATTTTCCCACAGGATTCGATATACCACTCTGGCACCTTATTGGCCTTCATGGCTTCGATGTAGCCATTTCGCTCCTCTTCAGAAATCTTCAGCCACAAGCCCTTACGTACTCGTTCCATGATGGTAAAGGCCATCTTAGGCTCGAGACCAGCATGCATGAGGTAAACCATGATGTCGTCCCGACAACCGATAACGGTCGACAGGTCCGCAATTCCTTGCTTGATCAAATCCTGAGCATTCCCCAACCACACATCGGTACCGTGGGACAGACCTGAAAGCTGAAGCAACTCTGCAAAAGTCGTCGGATGCGTCTCATCTACCATCCCACGTACAAAGTTGGTTCCAAACTCTGGAATTCCCAACATCCCCGTCGGCGTTCCGATTTGTTCAGGAGTCACCCCTAGCACATCAGTCCCAGAAAATAGGGCCATCACGCCTTCATCATCCATAGGAATTTCATTAGGATCAATCCCAGACAAGTCCTGCAGTTTCCGAATCATGGTCGGATCATCATGCCCCAGCACATCGAGTTTGAGGACGTTCTCATCGATATCATGGAAGTTAAAGTGAGTGGTCTGCCATTCAGCCGTCACATCATCCGCTGGATACTGGACAGGCGTAAAATCGTAAACATCCATGTAGTTAGGAATAACAACGATTCCCCCCGGGTGTTGTCCCGTTGTCCGCTTGACACCAGCAGCACCTTGAGCAAGTCGTTCCACCTCTGCATCACGATAAAACTTCCCGTAATCTCTCTCATAGCCCTTTACAAATCCATAGGCAGTCTTAGCAGCCACCGTACCAACCGTTCCTGCACGGAAGGCATATTCTTCACCAAAGATATCACGCACATCTAAGTGGGCGCTAGGCTGGTCTTCTCCCGAGAAGTTCAAGTCAATATCGGGAACCTTGTCCCCATCAAAACCGAGGAAGGTCTCAAACGGAATATCCTGCCCATTTTTACTGAGTTTGTGGCCACAGTTTGGACAATCCTTATTAGGCATATCAAAACCGGAACCATAAGAACCATCGGTAATAAACTCACTGTACTGACACTGACCACAGACATAGTGAGGAGAGAGAGGATTAACCTCCGTAATCCCAATCATGGTCGCAACAAAACTGGACCCAACAGACCCACGAGAACCAACCAAGTAACCCCGTTCATTGGAACGTTGCACCAGCATCTGGGAAGCCAGGTAAATAACGGCAAATCCATTCCCTAGAATAGAAGTTAATTCTTTTTCAATTCGCAAATCAACAATATCTGGCAGCGGATTTCCATAAATCTCAAAGGCTTTCTTATAGGTCAACTCAGCGACCGTTTCTTCAGCCTTGTCGATAAAAGGTGTGTACAAATCACCTTTTACAACTTCAACAGGTTCAAAGGTCTCTGCCAAAGTATTTGGATTTTCAATAACCAGTTTACGAGCCAAATCCTCTCCCAAGAAGGCAAATTCATCCAACATCTCATTAGTCGTTCTAAAATGAGCTTTGGGGAGAGGAGCTGGTTGGGCATGTTCACCATGACCAATAGTTCGGTTAATCATCGCCCCCTGACCCAAACTACGAACAATAATTTCACGATAAATTTCTTCTTCCGGTTCGATATAGTGGACATTTCCCGTAGCCAAAACGGGCTTGCCAAGGCGGTCTCCAACCTCTATCAAACTCTTGATAATAGTCTGGAGCTCCTCCATATCCTTGATCTGCTCTTTAGCAATCAAGGGAGCATAGATAGCTGGTGGCATGACCTCGATAAAGTCATAATACTTGGCCACCTCAACCGCCGCATCCACACCTTGGGAAACAACCGCGTCAAAAACTTCACCCTCGGAGCAAGCCGACCCTAAAATCAGGCCCTCCCGATGGGCATCTAGAACCGTTCTCGGTATCCTCGGAACACCTTCAAAGTACTTGGTATTGGACAAAGAAACCAGTTTAAAGATATTTTTTAGACCTACCTGATTCTTGACATAAATGGTCGCATGCTTAATCCGAGCTTTTTTATAAGAATCTGGACTGATTAGATCAATGTTGAGTCTAGCTAGATCAGTCACACCATGTTTTTCTGCCACCTCTTTTATAAAAATGAAAAGTAGACGACCAGTCGCTTCCGCATCGTAGTTGGCCATGTGGTGATGTTCCAAGGCCACACCAAAACGCTTAGTCAAAGGTCCCAAACCATGACGTTTATACTCAGGATAGAGATTTCTAGCAAACTCCAGCGTATCAATAACTGGTCGGCTAATCCTTGGAAGACCATGACGCTCATAATTGGCATTCATAAAGCCAACGTCAAAGGTCGCATTGTGGGCGACTAAGACTGTATCCTTGCAAAATTCTTGGAATTCTTGCAGAACTTGTTCCAGTGGTTTAGCATTTTTGACATGATCATCTGTAATACCAGTCAACTCCGTGGTAAAGGCTGACAAAGGATGTCCAGGATTGATAAATTCATCAAATTCGGCAATGACATTCCCCTTGTACATCTTAGAGGCTGCAACCTGAATCAAATCATTATAGATAGCTGAAAGCCCCGTCGTTTCCACGTCAAAGACCACATAGGTTGCTTCTGACAAGTCCATCTCCACTTCGTTGTAGACGATAGGAACCCGGTCCTCCACGATATTGGCTTCCATTCCATAGATTAGCTGAATTCCAGCTTTTTTAGCCGCCTTATATCCGTGTGGGAAGGACTGGACATTCCCGTGGTCCGTGATAGCAACTGCTTTGTGTCCCCACTTAGCAGCTGTCGCAACGATTTCTTCAACCTCTGGTAGAGCATCCATGGTCGACATATTTGTATGGGCATGAAACTCAACCCGACGCTCACCTTCTGGCATCAAATCCTTCCGCTCATAGTGAACAACTTCTTGCACATCCTGCACATTCATGGTCAAATCGCGTGTGAAGTTATTCATCTCCACATTCCCACGCACTCGGAGCCAAGAATTCTTCTTGATGAGATCAAATTTCTTAGCCTCTTCCTCATTTTTAACCCACTTTTGCATAGAAAAACTTGAAGTGTAGTCCGTCATTTTAAAGTTGATTAAAACACGACCCGTTCTGGTCACTTTTTGCTCTACATCAAAAACAACCCCTTCAAAGACCAGACGATTTTCCTCAGTTGTCACTTCGATCATAGGAGTAATCTCCGCCTTATCCAGCTTCGGTTTAGCTGCAGCTTTTTTGGCTTGAAAATCAAAGGCTGGTTTCTCTTCTGCTGGAGGAGGTGCCATCTGTTCCAGTTGCTCCATCGCACGGAGCGCTTCCTCATTGGCAGCTTGAACAATCTGCTCATTTTCAGCATGAAAGGCTTCTTCCTGCTCTTGAGTCAGCACATCATTCTTTTCTACTTGACAGTTAAAAGTTGGAAAGCCAAATTTTTCAAGTTGTTTAGTTAAATTAGGAAGATGATTTTTCTTAAAGTGTTCCTTATCGATCGCCTCTGATCCTTCAATAAGGAGTTGATTGCCCTCAGCACGAACTTGCAGATTTTGATAAAGGGACTTAAAACCTTGACTAGCACATGGCCCCTCAGAAAAAGCCTCTCTATAATAGGCTTGTAAAAGTTGATTTGAAAATTCTTGAGATAGAGCCTTGATTTCAAAAACAGCTTTATTTCCTGTCTTAGAAAATTCCTCACTCAAACCCTTCTTTAATTCTAAAAAGATTTCAATCGGTAAAATATTAGAAAATACGAAATGAAACTCCCATACCTTACTAATTTTATGAACTACAACTCGCTCAATATCAGCCTGTGATAAAGCAGGAGCCTGTCTCATTTCAGCAGGCATCCCCAGTTGATTCATCAAAATTTCAAAACTATTTGACATTCATTTTCCTCACATTATTCTCCTACTATTTTACCATATTTAGAGGTATTTTCTAAAGACAAAAGGAAGCCACTAAGTGACTTCCTTCTAGAGTGAGGACAGATTAGTCTTCACCTTTGTTTTTCTTAATGATTTCTTCTTGTACTGACTTAGGTACATCTTCGTAGTGGTCAAATACCATCATGAATGTACCACGTCCTTGAGATGCAGAACGAAGAACTGTTGCGTAACCGAACATTTCAGCAAGTGGAACGTAAGCACGAACAATTTGGCTGTTACCGTGTGCTTCCATACCATCAACACGTCCACGACGAGCAGTTACGTGACCCATAACATCACCAAGGTTTTCTTCTGGAACAGTGATTGTTACAAGCATCATTGGTTCAAGGATAGCTGGTTGTGCTGATTTAGCAGCTTCTTTAAGGGCAAGTGAAGCCGCAATCTTGAAGGCAGTTTCAGATGAGTCGACATCGTGGTATGAACCATCGTAAAGCTTAGCTTTAACGTCAACCATTGGGTAACCTGCAAGAACACCGTTAGCCATAGATTCTACTAAACCTTTTTCAACCGCTGGGATAAATTCGCGAGGAACCACACCACCGACGATTGCGTTTTCGAATTCGAATCCTTTACCTTCTTCATTTGGAGTAAATTCAATCCATACATCACCGAATTGACCTTTACCACCAGATTGACGTTTGAAGAATCCACGTGCTTGAGTAGAAGCGCGGAATGTTTCACGGTAAGATACTTGAGGAGCACCTACGTTCGCTTCAACTTTGAACTCACGACGCATACGGTCAACAAGGACGTCAAGGTGAAGCTCACCCATACCAGAGATAACTGTTTCACCAGTTTCAACGTTTGTTTCAACGCGGAATGTTGGATCTTCTTCAGCCAATTTTTGAAGGGCGATACCCATCTTGTCTTGGTCAGCTTTAGATTTTGGCTCAACCATCAATTGGATAACTGGTTCTGGAACGTTGATTGACTCAAGGATGATTTTAGCTTTTTCATCTGTCAATGAGTCACCAGTTGTAGTATCTTTCAAACCAACGGCAGCAGCGATATCACCTGAATAAACAGTGTCGATTTCTTGACGGCTGTTAGCGTGCATTTGAAGGATACGTCCGATACGTTCACGTTTGCCTTTAGAAGTGTTCAATACGTAAGAACCTGATTGAAGAACACCTGAGTAAACACGGAAGAATGTCAAACGACCTACGAATGGGTCTGTCATGATCTTGAAGGCAAGAGCTGCAAATGGCTCTTCGTCAGATGCTGGACGAGTTTCTTCTTCGTCTGTATCTGGGTTGATACCTTTGATTGCTGGGATGTCAAGTGGGCTTGGAAGGTAGTCGATAACCGCATCAAGCATCAATTGAACACCTTTGTTCTTGAAGGCAGAACCACACAATACTGGGAAGAATTCAACGTTGATAGTCGCTTTACGGATACCAGCTTTCAATTCTTCGTTAGTGATTTCTTCACCTTCAAGGTATTTCATCATCAATTCTTCGTCAGTTTCAGCAACTGCTTCGATCAATTTTTCACGGTATTCTTGAGCTTGTTCAAGGTATTCAGCTGGGATGTCTTCTTCAAGGATATCTGTACCAAGGTCGTTAGTATAGATTTCAGCTTTCATCTTGATCAAGTCGATGATACCACGGAAGTCATCTTCAGAACCGATTGGCAATTGGATTGGGTGTGCATTTGCTTGAAGACGATCGTGAAGTGTGCTTACAGAGTAAAGGAAGTCAGCACCGATTTTGTCCATTTTGTTGGCAAATACGATACGTGGAACTCCGTACTCAGTTGCTTGACGCCAAACTGTTTCAGTTTGAGGTTCAACACCTGATTGTGAGTCAAGAACGGTAACTGCACCATCCAATACACGAAGAGAACGTTGTACTTCGATTGTGAAGTCCACGTGTCCTGGTGTGTCGATGATGTTTACGCGGTGGTTGTTCCATTGAGCTGTTGTCGCAGCAGATGTGATAGTGATACCACGTTCTTGCTCTTGCTCCATCCAGTCCATTTGTGACGCACCTTCGTGAGTTTCACCGATTTTGTGGATTTTACCAGTGTAGTAAAGAATACGCTCAGTAGTTGTTGTTTTACCAGCATCGACGTGAGCCATGATACCGATATTACGAGTTTTTTCAAGTGAAAATTCGCGTGCCATGAGGTTTGTTTCTCCTATTTATTTTTGATTTCTATTCTATTATAACACGATTTTAATAAAAACGGATAGGCAGGACCTACCCGTTCTCAATCTTTTCATGCTATTGTTGGTTTCAACTTACGAGATGGTAAGTTGAGTTGTAGCTAAGAGCTGATTGAGCTCAATTGAACTCGGGCTAAAATCTTGGAAAATAGATAAGCTTTCCTAGAATCGTTGATTCCGCGTCAAGCTTCCTAATTTTCAGTCGCTTTTTTAACGCCCTTAGTATCTTATTCTTACCAACGGAAGTGTGCGAATGCACGGTTAGCTTCAGCCATACGGTGAGTGTCTTCACGTTTCTTAACAGCTGCACCAGTGTTGTTAGCAGCATCCAAGATTTCTTTTGCAAGACGGTCTTGCATTGTGTGTTCACCACGAAGACGAGCAATTGTTACCAACCAACGAAGTCCAAGTGTTGTACGACGTTCTGGACGAACTTCAACTGGGACTTGGTAGTTAGATCCACCAACACGACGTGCACGTACTTCAAGTACAGGCATGATGTTTTCCATAGCTGTTTCAAATACTTCAAGTGCATCGTTGCCAGTAGCTTCTTTGATTTGTTCAAAAGCACCGTAAACGATTGAAGCAGCTGTACCACGTTTACCGTCAAGCATAACGCGGTTGATAAGACGAGTAACTAATTGTGAATTGTAAAGCGGATCTGGCAATACGTCACGTTTTGGAGCTCTATTTTTACGACTCATTTCTCTTTATCCCCTTTCCTTATGCTTTTGGACGTTTAGTACCGTATTTAGAACGGCCTTGTTTACGATCGTTAACACCTGCAGTATCAAGTGCACCACGGACGATATGGTAACGTACCCCTGGAAGGTCTTTTACACGTCCACCGCGAAGAAGAACCACGCTGTGTTCTTGCAAGTTGTGTCCGATACCTGGGATGTAGGCAGTAACTTCGATAAGGTTGCTCAAACGTACACGAGCGAATTTACGAAGGGCTGAGTTAGGTTTTTTAGGTGTCATTGTTCCAACACGAGTTGCAACACCACGTTTTTGTGGTGAAGAAACGTTTGTTTGAACTTTTTTATGACTGTTGTAACCAACGTTCAAAGCTGGTGATTTAGATTTTTCTACTTTTGATTTACGCGGTTTGCGAACCAATTGGTTAATTGTAGGCATCTACATTCTCCTGTGTTTTTTTATTTTTGGTGATGATACACTTGGTGACAGCTATCATCTGTGTGTACTTTTGCAACATTTGTCAGCACGTCCCTGTACACTCTTGAGAGACCAAAAGTAAAAAGTACCGTCTATTATTGTAACAAATTTTTCCCTTGCTTGTCAAGATATTTTTCTTTTTTATTGTTATTTTTAGCTCGTTTGTATTGCTCCCAAAAGAAAGAAAAGGAGGAATAAATCCCTCCTAAAGTTAGGTATTGATCCATTCAATCCCATCATTTTTAGCACATAATGTTCAGAAAAATATTATATCATCACAACCAACCAGATTCTTTCGCGATATTAGCTGCATCTGTTCGATTACTAGCATCTAGTTTCGAAAGAATATTGGTGACATAGTTTCGGACGGTTCCGTTTGATAGATAGAGTTGATCTGCAATTTCTTGGTTAGACAAGCCTTGAGCAATTCCCTTTAAAACGGCGATTTCTTGCTCTGTTAACGGGTTAGGATGCGTCATCACCACTTCCATCAATTCAGGTGAATACTCCTTGCGTCCTTCGAGGACAGTATGCAAGGTTTGCATGAGGTCTGCAATGCTTCTTTCTTTCAAGACATAAGCATCCACTCCAGCCTTGACCGCACGTTCAAAATAACCAGGACGCTTGAAGGTCGTTACAACAACCACCTTTGTTTCTAGCTTTTCTGCTCGTACCCATTCTAGCACTTCAAGACCTGTCTTAACAGGCATCTCTACATCAAGGATGGCGATATCTACGGACTCCTTTCCTAAGAGTTGGATTGCTTCTTGTCCATTCTTGGCTTGAAAGACAGACTCTACATCCGGTTGAAGCGTGAGCAACTGGCACATGGCATCTCGCAACATACTTTGATCTTCTGCGACTAATACTTTCATCTTAGTTTCTCTCCTTATAAGGTAGTCGAACTTGCACTTCCGTTGGATGTTTCTGACTAATTACCTTTACTTCTCCCGAAAATGGAAGAACACGATCTCGAACTGTATGGAGGTCATCCCCCTTTATATAAGTAAAGCCACAGCCATCATCTCTCACTGTTAGAATGAGTTCTTTCTCTGTCCGTTCTAATTTCAAGTAGACTTTAGACGCTTTAGCATGTTTGACGATGTTGGTCACTAATTCAAGCAAAATCATGGAAGCCGTTGACTCCAATTCCTGAGTTAAGCTAGCTGTATCTAGTTGATTAGCTATTTCCACCTCAATTCCAGCAATTTCTAACATCTTTTTCACAGTCTCTAGTTCGGATGTCAAAGTTCTAGACTTAAGATTTTCCACAATGGTTCGCACTTCACGCATTGATTCTTTGCTAATTTGCTGTATTTCTTTTAATTCCTTTTCCACCTGTGGATAAGCCTGTATTTGAAATAACTGCAAGGCTAGATCAGTTTTAACACTAAGCATAGCAAAGGTGTGTCCCAGACTATCATGCAAATCCTGACCGATACGACTGCGTTCATTTTCAGCAAGCAATAGATTTATCTGGGCATTTTGCTTAGCCTGAGCTTCTTTCAAATCCTCCACAAGACGAATGCGAACCAAGCCAAAAGTCATTAAATCGATAAAAGTGAGAATTCCAAGTAGATAGACTAGAAACTCAACTTCAACTTCCTGAAAAATCAACAGTTGCCCCACAACAAGGAATTGAGCAAGGAGAAAAGTCCGGACATGTAAAGAATTAAAACTACGTACGCCAAAATGGTAAATTAAGAGATTAGCAAGGAAAAAGAAGAACCAGATATAATTTACACCAACAAAGGCGGTATCCCCAGCTACATAGGCTAGCATGATAATCCAACAGAGCCAGGATAAGCGCTGGCTCTTGGTGGTTAAAACGCCTAAGTAAGCCACTACAAATAGAATATCAATCAATAAATGCCAGCTAGGAATTTCCCCAGTCATTACAGGAACGATGGGAAAAACCATAAAAATCAAACTGGCCCAGTACATATAGTCTATGCTTTTCAGTCTTTCAAGCATTAAGCATTCTCCTTATGACCTTGAAGGTAAATGGTCCAACCAAACAAAACTGCTGAAAAAACAAGTAAATAAACTGTCGCTAATAGATTAATGCCACCCTCATTTAAGAAGGTCTTGATTAATTCCATCAACTGATAGCTTGGTAGACGCTTCCCGATTGCTTGCATCCAGTCTGGAAATAAAGAGATGGGCATCCAGAGTCCGCCTAAAACAGCCAAGCCAAAGTAAAGAAGATTGCCCACGACAGACATCAGCTGACTAGTCGGCAAGAGAGTCAAGGTCAAGCCAAGCGCTACAAAAGCAATACTTCCCGCAATCAGCAAAATCGCAGCTCCAATCCAGCTTCCTAGAGGCATATCCACACCTCTAACCAAGTGCCCAACTGAGAAAACAACCAGGATTGAGACCAAATAATCAACCATCATACTTGTTATCTTTGATAGATAATATTCTACCATATTTACCGGAGTATGGCGCAATGTTTTCTGCCAGTTGTTGATTTTATCTGTATGTAAAACAGCTGGGAATGAAAACATAGCTGTCGACATCATGGAAAAGGCTGTCATGGAGATGAGGTAATCACGCATAAAATTAGCCGGTCCACCTGGTGTGTCCTGGTACATGCCTGAAAAGAATAAATAGAAGGCTGTCGGCATCCCTACGGATAATAGATAGTAGACTAATTGTCGTTTGGTCAATAGAAATTCTATCTTATTTAATGCTATCCATTGTTTCATCTTAGTCATCTCCCTTTTGTGTTTCTTCAAAGATTGTATCCAGTAAGCTACGATTATTGACTTCAATTTCTTGAATCCTACATCCTGCTCGGACTAATAGTTCCCAGAAAGCATCTGCTTCGCGTGTGACTACTTGTAGAGCATCCTGTTTTTGTGACCAGTTTTCAACCAAGTTTGACTGTTCGACAACTTCCTTATATGCTAGAGGAAGGATAAAGTGCTTTTCAATCTCCTCACTACGCATAGCTAGAGGTGTTGTATCGCGAATCAACTCTCCCTTATTAAAGACCAAGATTCGGTCCGCTGTATGCTCTACCTCTTCGATATAATGGGAGGAATAGAGAATGGTAACTCCCTTAGCTTTTAGTTCCTGAACAATTTCCCAAAAGCGTTGACGAGTTGAAGTATCCATGGCAGCAGTTGGTTCATCTAAAAAGACAAGCTTTGGTCGCCCAATCAAGGTCAAGACAAAAGAGAAGAGACGCTTTTGTCCACCTGACAATTTTTCTGCGAATTGCTCTTTTTGTTGCTGGTCAAACTGCAATAGTTGATCGATTTCCTGGTTGCTCAAGGGATTTGGGTAAATGCTTTGAAAGAAAGCAATCAACTCTTTGACCTTTAATTTCTGAACGATGACATTTTCTTGAGGGAGGTAGGATCTTGTGTAGTCTAACTTAGAGCTCGTCACTGGCAAGCCTTGGATGGATACTTGACCGCTGGAGACCAATTTATCTCCGAGCAAACAGTCCAAGAGTGTTGTCTTTCCAGCACCATTTGGCCCAATCAAGGCGACGCATTCACCTTCAGCTACCTCAAAGGAAATATCCTTCAAAATAGCTTTACCCTTGATGCTTTTATGCAATCCTTGTACCTTAATCATGTTCATGATATTCTCCTTTCAGCCATTCCATCCCTATAGGAAAGGCGATAAAAATCATAAATCCTAGTCCCCAGGCACCACGGATGAATTGGTGAAGGAAGGCTTGATCAAACCAACCTGTAAACATTTCTACCAACCATACCACTAGTGATAGTCCAATAAAAAGATAGAGAAACGCTTTTTTCATTTTTCAAACTCCTTTTTCACATCTGAGACTAATTTCAAACCTTCTCGGATCAACCAAGACATGATTCCAAATCCTGCAAATAGCTCCCAAGGAAAATGGTAGAAATCCTCATCCAATCCCGAAAACATGAGATAGGTCATAACTCCTGCTGCTACTAAACTCACTGCGACAATCATTTTATTTTTCATTTCTTCTTCCTCCACTTCATACTTCAATTATAGCTCTTTGAAGTTTGCGGAGCTAGATGCTTCTGTCACTAGGAAATATGACAAATGTCATAAAAATTCTGTTCAAAATAAGCAAGATACACTATACAATAAAACACAAGTAGAAAAATCTAAGGTAGCCTCCTCAAAGGAAATATCAAACCCAATTCACACTATAATGTAAACTAATACTTATTTAAAATTTTGATAGCAGTAATTTTTATAACATAAAAACATATACTATAGGCTCAACAGAAACTCTCCTATTGCTTTCTTAAAAATTTATAAGAGTTATAAAATCTGTTAAATTTCAATGTGTATACCTAAACTACAGTATTTATTGAAAAGACTGGAGACAAAAAGTATACGCTGATTTTAAAGGAATTTTAGACGATTTTTGAAAGTCATATTTCTTCATTTGACTTCCACAGTTAGGACACGATGGAGGCTCATAATCCAGTTTGGTGATTATTTCCTTATGTGTATCCATATTGATGATATCTACAATTTTGATGTTTGGGTCTTTGATATCGAGTTGTTTTGTCGCTTTTCATTATAGGTCATATGGGACTTTTTTCTACACAAAAATAGGCTCCATAATATCCCCACTACAAATATTATAGAGCCAAAAAAAGAGAGAACCAAACTGATTCTCTCTTAATGTATATAATATCTAGTTTTAAAAAAAAGATACTCTTACGTATCTCTGTAATGAATCGGGAAGACAGGATTCGAACCTGCGACACCTTGGTCCCAAACCAAGTACTCTACCAAGCTGAGCTACTTCC
>CAJNCG010000004.1 GCA_905221205.1 bacterium | reverse complement strand
CTTAACCCCTTGACCAACGGACCAGAGTTGTTATTTTCAACTCTTACTATTATACCGACTTTTCAAACTTTGTCAACACCTTTTTCTAATTTTTTTCATTTTTTTCAAATCGACTTTTTCAACTTATAATAAAAGAGCCAGAATTAAACTGACTCTTTTATTATTTATCAAACTTAGAAGCACGTTCTTCTCCCCACCAATAGGGCATTAGTTCTGCGACTCTCACAGTCTTTCTTCTATTGTAATCCATCATAAATTCTGCATCTTTATTTTCAGCGTTCAACTCTAATAGAAATTCTCTGCAAGCGCCACAAGGCATACCCGAACTTCCACCATACGGCGGTTTGTCTCGAAAGGCTAATACTTTCTTAACCTTAGTTTGCCCTGAAAATTGGTACATATTAAAGAGTGCCGCACGCTCTGCGCAGAGATGGAAAACACCACAGGTTCCCTCCATACAGAAACCTGTAAATATTTCTCCATCTTCTGCTTCCACTGCGGCTACAACATGGTTGGCGTAAACAAAATCAGATACTTCATGTGGATCGTATAGTTTCTGTGCTTCTTCGTACATCTTTTCCCAGATGTCCATTATTGTACCCTTCTTATTTAGAGATTTCTTTTAACATATTTTCGATATGCTGGATTGATTTTTCACGACCTAACAAGAAGATCGTATCTGGTAATTCTGGTCCATGCATTTCACCTGAAACAGCAATACGAATTGGCATGAAGAGATTTTTTCCTTTAATACCTGTTTCTTTTTGAACTGCTTTAATTTGTGGGAAGATATTCTCTGTCACAAATTCATCATCTGTCATCGCTTCGAGTTTTGCTTTGAAGGCTTCAAGAACTGTTGGAACTGTTTCTCCAGTCATGACTTCGCGCTCTGCTTCTGTCAATTCTGGGAAATCTGAGAAGAAGAGATCCGTCAATGGGATAATCTCATCTACTGATTTCATTTGTGGTTTATAGAGCTCAACTAATTTTTCAGCCTTGTCTGTCAATCGACCCGCTTCTTCTAAGAATGGTTTTGCCATTTCAAAGATGGTTTCTAGGTCTGCATTCTTGATATAATCGTTGCTCATCCAGTCAAGTTTTTTCTGATCGAAGGCTGCTGGAGACTTGCTGAGGCGATTTTCATCGAAAAGTTTAATGAGCTCTTCACGAGAGAAGATTTCATCTTCGCCACCTGGGTTCCAACCAAGAAGAGCAATAAAGTTAAAGACTGCTTCTGGTAAATAACCTTTTTTACGGTAGTCTTCGATAAACTGAAGGGTGTTGGTGTCACGTTTAGACAATTTTTTACCAGTTTCAGAGTTGATGATTAAGGTCATGTGACCAAACTCTGGTGCTTCCCAACCAAGCGCTTCATAAACCATGAGCTGTTTTGGCGTATTAGCAATGTGGTCGTCTCCACGAATAACGTGAGAGATTTGCATATCGTGGTCATCGATAACAACGGCAAAGTTGTAAGTTGGGTAACCGTCTTTCTTTTGGATGACCCAGTCACCACCAATATTACCACCTTCAAATTCGATATCGCCTTTGACCATATCATGCCACTTGTAGATACCTGACTCATTGACAGCCAAACGAACCGTTGGGATGATACCAGCTGCTTCACGTTCTGCGATGTAAACTGCTTTTTCTTCCTCACTCATACCAAGGTATTCGTTGATGTAGCGTGGTGTTTCACCAGCTGCTTCTTGGCGTTCGCGTTCAGCTGCCAATTCTTCTTCTGTAACGTAAGATTTGTAGGCTTTTCCTTCAGCTAATAGTTGGTCAATGTATTTTTGATACAAGTCCAAACGCTCAGACTGGCGGTAATTTTCATGTGTTTCTGGACTTTCGTCCCAATCCATACCCAACCAACGAAGGTTTTCAAGCTGTGAACGTTCACCATCTTCGACATGACGTTTACGGTCAGTATCTTCGATACGAATAATAAAAGTCCCACCATGATGACGTGCGTAAAGGTAGTTGAACAATGCTGTACGGGCATTTCCGATGTGTAGTAGTCCTGTTGGACTTGGTGCGTAACGTACGCGGATATCTTTTGACATAGTTTCTCCTATAAAGTCTCTAGGCGTCTGCCTTTTTGCTCTCTATATTATATCACAAGTCTTGGCTGAGGCCAATTTCTATGGATAAAGAGAGTAAAAAGAGTGGACAAGCCACTCTTTTCTTCTATTATAGACGTGCGTTAAGTTCTTTGCTCAATTCTTCAAATCCTGGTTTTCCAAGAAGGGCAAACATGTTACGTTTGTAAGCTTCAACACCTGGTTGGTCAAATGGGTTGATAGCATTCAAGTAACCTGAAAGAGCGATAGCCAATTCGAAGAAGTAGATTGTATAACCAAGAGTGAAAGCGTCTTGCTCTGGAAGAGTCACGTACATGTTTGGTACGTCACCATCTGTGTGGGCAAGAAGAACACCATCAGTCGCTTTTTTGTTTACAAAGTCAACGTCTTTTCCTTGAAGGTAACCAAGTCCGTCAAGGTCTTCTTCCAAGCTAGGGATAATCACGTTCTTACGAGGTTTGTCAACACGGACAACTGTTTCAAACATGATACGAGTTCCTTCTTGGATAAATTGACCAAGTGAGTGCAAGTCCGTTGAGAAGTTGGCTGAAGTTGGGTAGATACCTTTTTGGTCTTTTCCTTCTGATTCACCAGCCAATTGTTTCCACCACTCTGAGAAGTATTGAAGTGATGGCTCGTAGTTTACCAAGATCTCAGTTGCATAACCTTTACGGTAAAGGATGTTACGAACTGCTGCGTATTGGTAAGCTTCGTTTTCAGAGATTTTATCTGAAGTGTAGTCTTTGCGAGCTGCATTCGCACCTTCCATAAGGGCTTTGATGTCAGCTCCTGATGCTGCGATTGGAAGCAAACCAACGGCTGTCAATACTGAGAAGCGTCCACCGATATCATCTGGAACAACAAATGTTTCCCAACCGTTAGCGTCTGCTTCAACCTTAACAGCACCTTTTTGGCGGTCAGTTGTTGCATAGATACGTTTGTTAGCTTCTTCTTGACCGTATTTCTTAACCAAAAGTTCTTTGAAGACACGGAAAGCAATCGCTGGTTCAGTTGTTGTACCTGATTTAGAAATCACGTTTACTGAGAAGTCTTTGTCTGCAACATACTCTACCAAGTCAGCAAGGTAAGTAGATGAGATTGAGTTTCCTGCGTAAAGGATTTGTGGAGCCTTGCGTTCTTCTTTTGTTTGCAAGTTAGCAAAGTGGTGGTTCAAGAAGTCGATTGCTGCTTTGGCACCAAGGTAAGAGCCACCGATACCGATTACAACCAAGACATCGCTGTCTGATTTGATTTGCTCAGCAGCTTTCAAGATACGGTCAAATTCTTCACGGTCGTAGTTTTCAGGAAGATCCAACCATCCCAAGAAGTCGCTACCAGCACCAGTCCCTTTACGGATCAATTCATCTGCTGCTGTTACTTGTGATTGCATGTATTCCACTTCATGTGGTGCAACAAATTTGTCTAAAACTTTTGAATAATCAAATTTAATATGTGACATGTTATTCCTCCAATATTTCTTCTTTTCTATCATAACGCTTACCTTCGTTTTTTTCAAGTTTTTTGTCGAATTTCTCCAATTTTTATCAGAATTCAAACGTTTGCGTAAAAATGCCGCATTCCAAAAATTTTGAAAAAATAAAAGAAAGAACGACTAGATGTTCCAGTCGTTACAGTTCATTCAATAAATACTCAAATAATTCTAAATTGCCATCTTCTTCATTAACCAGAAACTCTGGATGCCACTGCAAACCGATGATGCGGTGCTCGTCGATAGACTCAATCGCTTCGATGGTCTGGTCTCTTGGATCAATAGCAGTTACACGGAAATTAGGTGCCAAATCTTTAATGCTTTGACGATGTACCGAGTTAACCTGACTTTCTTTTCCAAATAGCTTAGCCACCACACTTCCTTCTACTGTCTCAATAGAGTGAGATGTTCCGAAAGGTAGTCCTTGCCAGTGACCTTCGATTTCTTGATTGAGGGTTCCACCAAAGGCAACATTGACAAGTTGGACACCGCGACAGATTGCCATAATTGGTTTATTCTGACGAAGCGCTTCTTTCAAGAGTGCCAATTCAAACTCATCACGGACTAGATTGTAATCATCGCTCTCGATGGTCTTTTTCTCTCCATAAAATTGAGGATGGACATTTTGACCGCCTGTCAAGATAAGTTTGTCAATCATTTCTACATAATCGCGTACAACTGACTCATCACCAACAGGAATGACTAAAGGGAGACCACCGACTTGACGAATACTCTCTGCGAATCTACAAGATACAGATGAGTGAATGTTTTTACCTTCTGCGTCTACGGGACATAGATTTGCAGCAACTCCTACAACCGTTCTAGTCATGATGTCTCTCCTTTCGAATGTTAACGATAGTCCTATCATATCACTCAAAACGCCTTTCGTCTAATATGTTTTTTTTAAGGCTGTGATAAATATTTTTTATAGACAAGAAAAAGCTGCCCACATAGGACAACTTTTTTCTTATTCGAAAACAAATTGATTGTGATAGAGTTCTGAGTAGAATCCACCTAGCTTCAAGAGTTCATGGTGGTTACCACGTTCAATCACTTCGCCATCTTTAAGGACAATAATCTGATCTGCATTGAGAATGGTTTTCAAGCGGTGGGCAATAACGAAACTGGTTCTGCCTGCTACAACTGCCTCCATGGCATGCTGAATCTTGCTTTCTGTCACCGTATCTACGTTTGAAGTTGCTTCATCTAGAATGAGAACTTCTGGATCTGTCATCAGCGTTCGAGCAATGGAAATCAATTGTTTCTGCCCTGTTGAGAAGATGCTCTGGTCATCATCGATAAGCGTGTCGTATTTATCAGGCAAGCTTTCGATATAGTCATGAATATGAGTTGCCTTGGCAGCTGCCTCAACCACTTCCTGACTGGCATCTGGCACACCAAAACGGATATTGTCTCGAATGGTTCCGCTAAATAAGACCGAATCTTGCAAGACAATTCCCACCTTGCTTCTGAGACTATCCAAGTCATAGTCCCTAATGTCTTTGCCGTCAAAATAAATACCGCCAGCATCAACATCATAAAAGCGATTGATGAGGTTCATAATAGTCGTTTTCCCTGAACCTGTCGGACCAACAACCGCTGTCATCTGTCCTTTCGGAGCGGAAATGCTGACATCTTTCAAAATAGGTTTATCAGGCAAATATGAGAAATCAATATGACTGATTTCGACACCTTCTTGCAACTGACTGAAGACCGGAGCTTTTTCAGGTCGGATTTCTTCCTCTGCGTCAAACATTTCCTGAATCCGTTCAGCACCTGTAAAGGCCAACTGAAGACTTCCCCAACTAGCTGCAACTTGGATAATAGGCTGGTAGTACTGCTGTGAAAATTGGGCAAACATAACAATCAAACCGAGGGCTGTACTTGTTTCAATAGTCTTATCATTTAAAAGTACAGCTGAACCAGCAAAGATAACGATGGCTGTATTAACCAAACTCATCCCATTCATGACAGGGAAAAGAATTCCTGAGAACATTCTTCCTTTAAAGGTTGCCTTGCGCACGCGCTCATTTTGTTCAAGAAATCCTGCCATCATATCTTCTTGAATTCCTTGGACAATGACGGCTTTTTGACCTGAGATACTCTCATCCATATAGGCGTTGAGTTTCCCAACCTCTTTTTGCTGGAGGTTGGTGTATTTGCGTGCCATTTTTATGATGAAAATCAGCATGAGGAAGGCCACTGGTGTGCTGGCGATAGTGATGAGGGTCAGCGTCACATTTCTCGAAAACATGACAAGAATCAGACCGATATATAAAACAATATTACTCATGACTTGAATCAGGCTTTCGTTAAAGGCTTGAAGGATATTATCCAAATCACTGGTAAAACGAGACAAGATATCGCCATCTTGCCGGCGGTCAAAGAAAGAAACCGTCAACCGAGCAAGCTTGCCAAAGAGGCCTTTGCGCATCTCGTTAGTCGACTCTGCAATCACGCGCGTCATGAGACACATGTATATGACACTGGAGATAAAGAGAACCAAAACCAGCAGACCAAGATTGACCATGATTCCTGATAGGCTTTGCCAAACAAGTTCTGGATTGCCATTGTGATAAGCTTGAACTAAATTAGCTAGCTGCGTCACCGCCTGCCCAGAAAAGACCGGAAAGAGGGCTTGGGCAAGAGTCGCCAGAACAATCATCAGGATAACGACTACAAATGATAGCTTATAAACTTTAAAATAATTCCAAAAAAATTGAACTGTCTTCATGTTACTCCTCCTTTCCTTTCTGTGTTTCATAGATTTCACGGTAAACGGCATTGTTTGCAACCAAGTCTGCGTGCGTTCCTTGACCAATCAATCGTCCTTGATCTAGAACCAAGATTTTATCTGCATGGACAACCGAACTAATCTTTTGAGCGATGATAATGGTTGTTGTCCCTTTTAAGTCCTTGTTCAAAGCTTCCTGAACCAAACGCTCTGATTTGGCATCCAAGGCTGAGGTCGAATCGTCAAAAATTAGAATACGTGGATTGCTGACAATCCCACGTGCAATCGACATCCTTTGCTTTTGCCCACCAGAGAAGTTGGTTCCTCGTTCCTCAACTGGACTTTCAAAGGTTTTCTCCATACGATGAATGAATTCACTGGCCTGAGCAATATTGGCTGCGCGCTCC
This sequence comes from bacterium, assembly GCA_905221205.1. Lineage (GTDB taxonomy): Bacteria > Bacillota > Bacilli > Lactobacillales > Streptococcaceae > Streptococcus. The sequence goes on along the minus strand of CAJNCG010000004.1, from coordinate 184,017 downwards.
ATTTCAAATAGAGTAGCATCTCCCTTACCCTGTCTCAAGTTATCAGCAATCGTTCCACTAAAGAGAATGGCACGTTGGAGAACGATAGAAACAGTTTTACGCAGGGTCCCTTCACTCACTTCTCGAATATCCTTGTCTCCAATTTTGATGGCCCCTTCCTGTGGGTCAAAGAGACGTGGAATCAATTGAGCCAAGGTTGATTTTCCTGCACCAGTCGCTCCAACTACACCAACCATTTGACCAGGCTCAATAGTAAAGGTCACATCTTTCAGCATCGGTTCCTTGTCCATTGGATAGGTAAAGGTTACATTTTCAAAGCTAAGGCTTCCAACCAACTCTTCATCTGGGACATCCTTGAATGTCATAGCTGGCTCTGCGTCAAGAATTTCTCGAATACGACGCATGGAAATCATGGCACGGCTGACAGAATTTCCCAAAAATCCAACCATAACAATGGTAAAGATAATCTGGCTCAGGTAATTAACAAAGGAAGCAATGGAACCAACAACAGATGGATCCGACTGAACCATCCCTGCAACTAGCCAAATAGAGAGGAATACCGCCCCATAGCCAACTAACATCATAACGGGTTCCACTACTGAAAAGGCATAACCAATGTAAAGGTTTTGACCAAGAAGCTCGTCTGAGACCTCTGTAAACTTCGCAAACTGCTCTTTTTCTTGGACAAAGGACTTGACCACACGAACACCGCGCAGATTTTCCTTGGCAATAGCATTGATGCGCTCAAGAAGGGTTTGAAACTTGGCAAAACGAGGCCCCATCATCCCCATCATGACAGCAGTCAAACCAAAAATTAAGATCACCATGAGAACAATCACCCACCACAGAGATGGCAAAGTTTGAACCGCAAGGATAAACGAACCGATAAACAAGAGGGGAAGTCTGAAAAGAATTTGGAAGGTCATCATGACTACGTTCTGAATCTGGTTGATATCGTTGGTCATTCGAACGACTAGATTTCCCGCATTAAATTGTTCAATATTAGCATAAGAAAAGGTTTGGATTTTACGGAAGGCGTCCTCCCGAAGGTCGGATGAAACTCCTTGAGCAATATAGGCTGCAAGGATAACATTGAGCCCGCCAGCAACCAGACCGACCAAGGCCACACCAATCAACCAAGCCCCGATACTATAAATGGCTTCATATTTCCCAGCAAGTAGGGCGTCTAACACTTCCTGCAGATAACGCGGTTGCAGAAGTGAACTAGCAACCATCAAGCCTGTCATCAGGAGCGAGGCCAAAGCCTGCCACTTGTAGGTTTTGATTTTCTGAATCAGCATATTTTCTCCTTAAAAAATAGACAAAAGGGAGCGACAATGCGTCAGCTCCTTTTCATTCTGTTTGTGTGATGTTATTCTAGCAAAAAAGTAGGAACTTGTCAAAGAAGTCTCCTTGATATAGCTAGAATGACTAGTCATTCTTGGCTTTATAATTTTTGTTTTAACTCAACCAAGACATTCATAGCCTGCATAGGTGTCATATTGTAAATATCCAATTTAGCTAATTCTGCTAGGATAGGATGGTCTGCTGACGTATCAAAGAGTGAAATTTGTTCAGTGACAGCACTCGTTTGTCTCATGGGAGCAGGACTCTCTGTGCCCTGACTCTCCAGTTGGGTCAAAATCTTATCCGCCCTTGCTAGGAGGTCTGCTGGCAAACCAGCAATCTTGGCCACATGAATACCATAGGATTTGTCAGCTGGTCCTGGTTCTATCTTGTGAAGGAAGGTGACCTGCCCATCCTGCTCCAAGGTTGCCACGTGGACATTGACCAAATGCTCCAAGCTGGACTCCAGACTGGTCAACTCATGGTAGTGGGTCGCAAATAGGGTCTTGGCTCCGATGTGCTCATGGATGTATTCGATGATGGACTGAGCTAAAGCCATCCCGTCATAAGTTGCAGTTCCTCGTCCTAACTCATCAAAAAGAATCAAAGAATTCTTAGTCGCATGCGAAATGGCATTGTTGGCCTCCATCATCTCCACCATAAAGGTTGATTGACCTGAAACCAAATCATCTGCTGCTCCGATACGAGTAAAAATTGCATCAAAAATCGGCAAATGGGCGCTCTCAGCCGGCACATAAGAACCCAGCTGGGCCATAACCGCCGTCATGGCCAGCTGACGCATATAGGTCGACTTCCCACTCATGTTAGGCCCTGTAATCAACTGGATACTGGTATCTTCTGCCATCTGAATAGTATTAGGAATATAGGTCTGTGCTCCCATAACTTTTTCAACGACAGCATGGCGCCCTTTCTGGATATCGATCTGCGAATCGTCTCCGAACTCTGGTCGAATCAAATGCTGGGTTTCAGCTACAACTGCCAAGCTTTGTAAGACATCAACTGTCGCAATTCCTTGAGCTAGAGCCTGCAAACGCTGGATGTACTTGCTGACTTCCTCACGGATACGCATAAAGATTTCATACTCTAGGTTGGCTGACTTCTCACGCGCCTCCAGCATATCTCCCTCGATACGCGCTAATTCCTCAGTTCCAAAACGTTCCGAGTTTTTCAGCGTTGCTTTGCGGAAAAAGTGAGCTGGCACATTTCCCAGTTGTGAATTGGTCACATGGAAATAGTAGCCATCCTTTTTATTGTAGTCAATCTTGAGCGTGCTGATGCCAGAGTTTTCTCGCTCCTTAGCCTCAATCTCAGCAATCCAACTAGTCCCTTCTCTGAGTACACGACGGTACTTGTCCAAAGTCTCATCAAATCCAGTCCGGATAATCCCACCATCTGTAATCACATGAGAAGCTTCAGGAGCAATCGCTGCGCTAATCAAGCTCTCCAACTCAGGGATCCCATCCAATTGTTCGATAAGATAAGTCAGAGCAGGTTGCTCCATCCCTTCTAAAATCGCACGAATCCGTGGCACACTGGACAAGGTGGTCGCCAGCTGCAAGAAATCCTTGGGATTGGTCTTGCCAAAAGAAACCCGACTAGCCAAACGTTCGATGTCATAAACACCCTTGAGACTATCCGTCAAATCACTACGCTCAAAGAAGTGGTCAAGAAAGACCTGCACGACCTCTTGACGTTGGACGATTCGTTCCTTATCAATCAAGGGGCGATGAATCCAAGAACGCAAGAGACGCATTCCCATAGCTGTTTTGGTTTCATCCAAAAGCCAGAAAAGACTGCCTTGCTTCTTGCCTGATCGGGCATTCTCAACCAAATCCAGACTAGCCTTGGTCGCATAGTCCATCTGTAAGAAATCTTTGATTTCATATCGGATAACAGGTTTGAGGTGGTTCAATTCCCGCATCTGGGTTCGATGGACATACTGAAGCAGCTTACTAGAGGCCGCTTGCTCCACAGCTGCCAATCGTGAATCCAGTAAATGAAGGTCCTCAAAGCCTTCTTTTTCATAGGAAAGCACCAGATTCATCTGGCGACTGAGAATCTGTTCTTCTGCCTCAGACAAGTCATAACCCAGCACCACTTCTCGAGCCTTGAGATTACGGATTTCTCCACAAACCAACGTGAAATCCAATAGACCCGTCACATAAAAGTCACCTGTCACTAGGTCCATATAAGCTAGGCCAAACTGACTGCCATCACGGTCTATAGCTACCAAGAAATTGTTCTGGCTGTCCGGCTTAGTGCTATCGACTACTGTACCAGGCGTAATAACCTGAACAACCTCTCGTTTAACAACCCCAACCGCTTGCTTAGGATCTTCCATCTGTTCTGCAATGGCTACCTTATAGCCCTGCTCAATCAACACATCAATGTACTGTTGGGCAGAATGATAGGGAACCCCCGCCATAGGAATCGGATTGTCCGCATTCTTGTTGCGACTCGTTAAAGAAATTTCCAGAATCTGCGCAGCATTGACAGCATCCTCATAAAACAATTCATAAAAATCACCCATCCGAAAGAGCAAAAAAGCATCTGGATATTGCTTTTTAATATCCACATACTGTTGCATGCCGGGTGATAGCTTTTCTGTCGCCATTTTCCGTATCTCCTTGTCAAAAATAAGTCTTGAGAGCAACTCCCAAGACCTTACTTATCTTTCATCAAATCTAGCAAACGATCTTCCATGAGTTTGGCAACGTGCTGGTCTCGACAAATGACCAATAAGGTATTGGCACCAGCAACTGTTCCTAAAATCCATTCATCCTTGTTTGCATCTACAATATTGGCCAAAACAGAGGCTTCTCCCAATTTGGTATGAAGCACCAAGGTAAACTCTGCTCTTGCAACGCCTTCTAAATGATGAGACAAAAACTCTACCAAATCAATCTTTTCTGTCTCATTTGCTAGTACATAATACACCATATCATTTTTCTTGACCTTGGTCAAGCCGATTTCGCGCAAATCACGAGACAGGGTTGTCTGCGTCACAAAGACATTGTGCGCCTCCAACCGATCTTGAATTTCTTTTTGTGTACTTAATTTCTCCTCAGTAATCATTTTTTTTATTAACTGATGTCGATCTCTTTTTCTCATAAAATCCTCTTATATGCATATTTATAACTAATTTTATAACTATATTATACCAAAAAAATAGGAGATTTCAAAAATTTTTTCTTCTTTCTTTAAAATTGTGATAAAATAGTAGAAAAGTCCAAAAAGGAGCTCTTAATGAATACAAAAGAATTGATTGCTAGCGAGTTGGCTAGCGTCATTGATAGCCTGGACCAAGAGGCTATTTTAAATTTACTGGAAACCCCTAAAAACTCAGAAATGGGAGACATCGCTTTCCCTGCTTTTTCTCTTGCAAAAGTCGAGCGTAAAGCACCACAAATGATTGCGGCTGAACTGGCTGAAAAGATTAACAGTCAAGCCTTTGAAAAGGTTGTCGCAACAGGACCTTACGTTAACTTTTTCCTTGATAAATCTGCCATTTCTACTCAAGTATTGCAAGCTGTTATCACTGAAAAAGAACACTATGCTGACCAAAATATTGGTAAACAAGAAAATGTTGTGATCGACATGTCTAGTCCCAATATCGCTAAACCATTTTCTATCGGTCACCTGCGCTCAACTGTTATCGGAGATAGCTTGTCACATATTTTCCAAAAAATCGGTTATCAAACGGTTAAGGTCAATCATTTGGGAGACTGGGGTAAACAGTTTGGGATGCTGATTGTTGCCTACAAAAAATGGGGAGACGAAGAAGCTGTAAAAGCTCATCCAATCGATGAACTTCTTAAACTCTATGTTCGCATCAATGCTGAAGCTGAAAATGACCCTAGCTTGGATGAAGAAGCACGCGAATGGTTCCGTAAACTTGAAAATGGAGATGGGGAAGCTCTCGCTCTTTGGCAATGGTTCCGTGATGAAAGTTTAGTGGAATTTAACCGCCTTTATAATGAATTGAAGGTTGACTTTGACAGCTACAACGGAGAAGCCTTCTACAATGATAAGATGGATGCAGTTGTAGACATTCTTTCTGAAAAAGGACTTCTTGTTGAGTCAGAAGGTGCCCAAGTTGTGAATCTTGAGAAATATGGAATTGAACATCCAGCCCTCATCAAGAAATCTGATGGAGCAACTCTCTATATCACACGTGACTTGGCTGCAGCTCTTTACCGTAAAAACGAATACCAATTTGCTAAATCTATCTATGTCGTTGGTCAAGAGCAATCTGCCCACTTTAAACAACTCAAAGCTGTCTTGCAAGAAATGGGCTACGACTGGAGTGAAGATATTACTCATGTTCCTTTTGGTTTGGTTACAAAAGAAGGGAAGAAACTCTCTACTCGTAAAGGGAATGTCATCTTACTAGAGCCTACTGTTGCAGAGGCCGTTAGTCGTGCCAAGGCCCAAATCGAAGCTAAAAATCCTGAATTAGAAAATAAAGATCAGGTAGCACATGCTGTTGGAGTTGGAGCCATTAAATTCTATGACCTCAAGACTGACCGTACAAACGGATATGACTTCGACCTAGAAGCTATGGTATCCTTCGAGGGTGAAACTGGACCTTACGTTCAATATGCCTACGCTCGTATCCAATCTATCTTACGCAAAGCCGATTTCAAACCAGAAACAGCTAGCAACTACAGCCTGAATGATGCTGAAAGCTGGGAAATCATTAAACTTATCCAAGACTTCCCACGTATTATCAATCGTGCAGCAGATAATTTTGAACCTTCTATCATTGCGAAATTTGCGATTAGCTTGGCTCAAGCCTTTAACAAATATTATGCACATACCCGTATCTTGGATGAAAGTCCTGAGCGCGACAGTCGTCTGGCCCTCAGCTACGCAACTGCAGTTGTTCTCAAAGAAGCCCTTCGCTTGCTTGGAGTAGAAGCGCCAGAGAAGATGTAAATCGTTACAAGAGACTGGAACTAAAGTTCCTAGTCTCTTGACGGCAATCGCTATATGGCGAATTGCCTAAACGCTTCACTAATTCACCTAACCAAATAATATCGATTTGGTTAGGCTCATGTCGTAATCTTTTAATCACTTTATTGTAAAGTAATCTAAGTAACGAATGTCAAATCCTATCAGGTATTTGGCTAGGTGCTTCACTAATTCAATCTACTCACTACTATTTCTTTATCATACAGGGAGATATTCTATGAGCCAATATGCTTATGTCCTCGTTGTGATTAGCTTGGTGTTCCTTTTTCTGCTCAATAAGTACGAGAAGGAGAGACTTCAAAGGCTTTACCAAGAACAACTTTTGAAGGATGAAACATTTAGGGCTGATATCAAAGAGAAAATTCAAACGACTGAAAATATCAATGATGTCATTGCATATATCAATAAAACTTATCATTTGGGAATGTTATTATCAAAAGACATTACAGATCAATTGAAATAAACCCAGCTATTCTTTAAGGAATATAAAAACCGAGACTAAGAGTTTAATACTTAGGCTCGGTTTTTATATATTTTTCAAGCAACAAAGCTACCACTCCCCCAGCAATGCAAGTGCAAAATCCCCTAGAATGTGATAAAATAAAAGAGAGAACTCTATCAAGGAGGAAAACATGAAAAAACAAACCGTCGCCGTCTTGGGGCCTGGTTCTTGGGGAACTGCCCTTTCACAAGTCTTAAATGACAATGGACACGAGGTACGTATTTGGGGAAATATTCCCGAACAAATCAATGAAATTAATACACACCATACTAATAAACACTACTTTAAAGATGTCGTTCTAGATGACAAAATCATTGCCTACACTGACTTAGCGGAAGCATTGAAGGATGTGGATGCGATTTTGTTTGTTGTCCCAACAAAAGTGACACGACTTGTTGCCCAACAAGTTGCACAAACCCTGGACCATAAGGCTATCATCATGCACGCATCAAAGGGATTAGAGCCTGATAGCCATAAACGATTGTCAACCATCCTTGAAGAAGAAATTCCTGAGCAGCTCCGCAGTGATATCGTCGTTGTCTCAGGTCCTAGTCATGCAGAAGAGACCATTGTGCGTGACCTGACTTTAATCACTGCTGCTTCTAAAGATTTACAAACAGCTCAATACGTTCAAGAACTCTTTAGTAATCACTACTTCCGACTTTATACCAATACGGATGTTATTGGAGTTGAAACTGCTGGTGCTCTTAAAAACATTATCGCTGTCGGTGCCGGAGCTCTACATGGTCTGGGATTTGGTGACAATGCCAAGGCGGCCATCATCGCTCGAGGCCTAGCAGAAATTACCCGCCTAGGGGTAGCACTCGGGGCCAGTCCATTGACCTATAGCGGCTTATCTGGTGTTGGAGACTTGATCGTAACGGGAACCTCCATCCACTCTCGTAACTGGAGAGCTGGAGATGCCCTTGGTCGCGGAGAATCCCTAGCTGATATCGAAGCCAATATGGGCATGGTAATCGAAGGAATTTCGACGACCCGAGCAGCCTATGAGCTAGCGCAAGAACTTGGGGTTTATATGCCAATCACACAAGCCATTTACCAAGTTATCTACCAAGGAACCAATATCAAAGATGCCATTTATGACATCATGAACAATGAATTTAAAGCAGAGAATGAGTGGTCTTAACCCTCGAAAGAAAGGATTCTTATGACATCAAAAGTTAGAAAAGCAGTCATCCCTGCCGCTGGACTCGGAACTCGTTTCTTACCAGCCACCAAAGCACTTGCTAAAGAAATGTTGCCAATTGTAGACAAACCAACTATCCAATTTATCGTAGAAGAAGCTCTTAAATCAGGAATTGAGGATATTCTGGTTGTCACTGGTAAATCAAAACGTTCTATCGAGGACCACTTCGACTCAAACTTTGAGCTTGAGTACAACCTCAAGGAAAAGGGCAAACACGACTTGCTAAAATTGGTAGACGAAACAACTGGCATTCGCCTTCACTTTATCCGTCAAAGCCATCCTCGTGGTCTGGGAGATGCTGTCTTACAAGCAAAAGCTTTTGTTGGTAATGAACCCTTCGTTGTCATGCTTGGTGACGACCTAATGGATATCACAGATGACCACGCTGTTCCTTTGACAAAACAATTGATGAACGATTACGAGACAACTCACGCATCAACAATTGCTGTTATGCCTGTCCCTCATGAAGAAGTTTCAGCATATGGAGTTATCGCGCCTCAAGGCGAAGGAATCAATGGTCTCTACAGTGTCGAAACTTTCGTTGAAAAACCAGCTCCAGAAGATGCTCCAAGTGATCTAGCTATCATCGGACGCTATCTGCTCACACCAGAAATTTTTGAAATCCTCGAAAATCAAGCTCCCGGTGCTGGAAATGAAATCCAGCTTACCGACGCTATTGATACGCTTAATAAAACACAACGTGTTTTTGCTCGTGAATTTACAGGAGCCCGTTACGACGTTGGGGATAAGTTTGGCTTTATGAAAACATCTATTGACTACGCCCTCAAGCACCCACAAGTCAAAGATGACTTGAAAGACTACCTCATCCAACTAGGAAAAGAATTAGCTGAGAAGGAATAAAATAAAAAGATAAGGTTCAAAAAATGCCTTATCTTTTTTCATTACATAAATTTTCTTCCAGGATCGTCAAAATCCCATTCCCTTGTAAAGAAGCAAGACTGCGAGTCCTACAAATAGTACTGTCGCTACCAATCTCTGACTAGAGCTATACATCCGTCTTTCTCCTCGAACTGGAAAGATAACTGCTAGAAATGCGCCACCAACTGCACCACCGATATGGCCAGCTAGGCTGATTCCTGGAATCAGAACACTTCCAATAATGTTAATCACAAAAAGTGTCAAATAAGACTGTCCTAGCTGTTTGATATAAGGATTACGCGTAGCATAACGAAGAATGATAATCGCAGCAAATAGTCCGTAAAGAGAAGTGGAGGCCCCTGCTGCTAAAGATTTGGGACTAAACTCAAAAACAAAGAGATTTCCCATCATTCCCGATAAGAGATAGAGAAAGAAAAACTGCTTTGAACCGAAAATCTCCTCTACCTGCCTACCAAGATAGTAGAGCGAAAGCATATTAACAATGAAATGCTCCCACCCAATATGCACAAAAATAGCCGATAAGAGACGCCAAATCTGCTCAGGAAAGAGGCGAATTGCAGGCCCGTACATGGCTCCAAATCGAAATAGGGTATCTGCCCTGTCAAAATTTCCACCTGTGGTCACCAACATTAGTAGAAATACCAGGGTCGTCACTAATAGGAAGAAACTCGTCACAGGATAACGTCTGTCAAAGATTTCCTTCATCAACCAAAACCTCCTGAACAGGAATATCATGATTTTCAGGCATGAATTGCTGAACTTGACAAGGGTAGATTGTACTCATACTATGACCAGTAAAATGTTCAAGATAGCGGTCATAATAGCCTCCACCGTATCCAATCCGATAGCCCTCTGTCATAAAAGCCAGACCAGGAACATGAATCAAATCAATCTTAGAGGCATCCACTACTTCCAAATTTCCCTGTGGTTCCAGTAAGCCAAAAGAAGTTTTGACCAGTTGTTGCGGATCATAGACCACAAAGTCCATGCGCCCCTTGGGATAGGTTTTGGGTATTAGAACCTTCTTGCCATCCCTCAGCGCCTGCTCAATCAGTTCATGCGTTTGAAACTCATGAGAAAAAGAGAGATAGGTTGCGATTGTATTTGCTTCTTGGTAGAAGGGGTGTTGTAAAAGTCCTTCTGTCAAAGCTTGATCCATAGCCTGTTTTTGCTCTCGAGGGATAGCCTTCATTTCTTGCAAGACTTGCTTGCGTAATTCCGATTTCATAGACAAGCCCTCTACTCTGTTGCCTTCTTTTTCAGGAAACTAGAGACCGCATCCACCCCAATTGCTAGAGCCTCTTCCTTAGGAGTCATCTGAGGGTGATGAAGGGCGTAGGGACTATCAATACCCAGCCAAAACATAACGCCGTCTACCTTCGAAAGGAGATAACCAAAATCCTCACCTGTCATAGCAGGTTCGATATCAATCAACTCAATTCCCTCTTTTTCTTCAAAGAAATCCATCAGTTCACGCGCCAAGGCTGGATCGTTCTCAACAGGCAGATAACCACCTTGCTTGAGTTCCACTTCGACTTCCATATCAAAGGCAGCTGCAACTCCTTCTGCAACTGTTTTGACCCGCTTTTGCACCAAGAGACTCATATCTTGAGTCAAGGCCCGAATAGTTCCATGCAAAAAGGCTGTGTCTGTGATGACATTGTTGGTTGTTCCAGCTTGAAAAACGCCAAAGGTCACCACCGCTCCCTCGATTGGATTAACATTGCGGCTAACCACTGACTGTACTTGGGTCACAAAGTAACTAGCAGCCACCAAGGCGTCATTAGCTTCATGTGGAAAGGCTGCGTGGCCACCTTTGCCTTTGAAACGAATCTTCACCTCGCAAGTCCCTGCAAAGAGTGTATGAGTATTGGTCGCAATCTGACCAACCTTCAAATCTGGCCGAACATGAAGCCCATAAAATTGATCTGGCAACCAATCTCCAAAAGCACCAGCCTCATACATGAGCATACCACCAGCCTCATTTTCTTCAGCAGGTTGAAATAGGAAGAGCAGATTATTCTTTGGCTGCTCCTCAAGGGCTCGTTCAAGACAGCCCAAAGCAATAGTCATGTGGAAATCATGGCCACAAGCGTGCATACGACCTTGGTGCTGAGAAGCAAAAGGAAGGCCTGTTTGTTCAACGATAGGCAGGCCATCAATATCTGTTCGCCAACCAATAGTACGCTCTGGTTGACTTCCCTGCAAATAGACCAAAATACCAGTCTGCCAAGTACGAACTTGAACAAAATTCTTGCCCGCAGTCAATTTCTCAATCACATCTAGCAAATAAGCATGAGTCTTAAACTCCTCCAGGCCAATCTCTGGAATCTGGTGCAAATCTCGTCTAGTCTGAATCAAATCTAACATCTATCTATCCTCCGATATAGCAGAAAGAGGCTGGAAGAAGGGTTCCGCCTCTTTATTACTTTTACAATTATAAGGTACGAAGCGCATCCTCTAGCGCTGTTTTTTGTTGGGTTTGGGCATCAATCTCTTTGATAATGCGAGCTGGAACACCTGCTACTACCACGTTTTCTGGGACATCTTGGGTAACAATAGCTCCTGCTGCGACAACTGAACCACTACCGATTTGGACCCCTTCGATAACCACTGCGTTGGCACCGATGAGAACATTGTCTCCAACACGGACTGGTTCTGCGCTCGCTGGCTCAATCACACCTGCAAGAACCGCACCTGCACCAACGTGACTGTTTTTCCCAACGATAGCACGGCCACCAAGGATAGCCCCCATATCAATCATAGTTCCTGCACCAATTTCAGCACCTATATTGATAACCGCTCCCATCATGATAACAGCATTGTCACCAATTTCAACCTGGTCACGGATAATAGCACCCGGCTCAATACGAGCATTGATAGCACGTTTGTCTAGCAAAGGAACTGCAGAATTACGAGCATCTTGCTCAACAACATAGTCTTGATTTTCTACCAAACCATCGAGAAGGGGAGCCACGTCCTTCCAATCTCCGAATAGGACATTCCCTAGTTTGACAACAGAGCTTGGTACAGCAGTTGCAAGTTGTCCCTCAAAGGTTACTTTAACACTGGTTTTCTTTTCAGCATTGGCGATAAATTGAATAATTTCTTGAGCGTTCATTTTTGTAGCAGTCATAAGCGCCTCCTAGTTCATTTTAATGATACCTATTCTACCAAAAAAGGCCTCAAATTTGAAGCCTTTTTGTTTGTTTTTAGGTATGATTTTTAGGGATGTGAGATAAAACGTGCTGTCGGTAAAAGCAAGCCCCTACCGATACAACCTAAAAACACTCTTCACAACTATCTCCCCGTGTTTTATTGACTATTCTAGTATAGCACACTTTTAGAATTAAGAAAAGACTTTTTATTTACTTTCTTTCGCTTCTTCTATCGATAGGAAAATCATGGGTAAAATAATCAAGACCATTGCTAGAAGAAGAGACCAATCCACCACTAATCCTAAAAACAAAACACTCAAGAGAGCAGAGGAGAGAGGTTCACTGGCACTAATGACAGAAACCACCAAGGGAGAAACCAAGGACACTGCCTTCATGGAAATAAAAAAAGCAAAAGCCGTCCCGAAGAAAGCGATAATAAGGCAAATCAAGATACTCCAAATATCAAGAGTAAAGGAAAGCTGATAAACCGGCGAAAGGACATTGCTAAATAAACCTGCCAAAATCATTCCCCACCCAACCGTGGGAACAAAACCATAGCGTTTCGCAAAAGGTTGGGGCAAGATAACATTAAACATGACCCCCATGGCACTCAGCAAACCCGTTACAAGGGCTAGCGGGGTCATGGATAACTGAGAAAGATCTCCCTTTGTCGCCATCAAGCAAACACCCAGCATGGCAATCAAAACATAGAAAATAGCACTTTTTGAGGCTCGTTTGTGATAAACCAAGCGATTGTAAAAGAGAATAAAGACAGGACTGATAAACTGTAAAATAGTTGCTGTCGCTGCATTTGAGTATTCTACGCAGAGATAGAAAAAATACTGGACTGAGAAAATTCCCAAAATAGCATAAGCTAAAAAGGGCAGGTAATTCTTCTTGTCTCGCCAGATATCTAGCACTTGCGATTTTAATTGCATTGCAGACCAAATAAGCACAAGACTCCCTGCCAGTGTCAAACGCATAGAGGTAATCCAACCAGAGGACACCTGATAATGAGTAAAGAAATACTCTCCTAAAATCCCACAGATTCCCCAGATTAAGCCTGATAGAAGCGAATAAATGGTTCCTTTAACAATCTTTTTCTGATACTGATTCATACCTTTATTGTAACACGAAAGGAAAAAAGAAAAAAGTGGCAATCCATGCCACTTTCCTATCTTCTACTATTTGGTTGTGTAGATGATGAACTTGATGTACTGCTAGAACTACTACTTGAGCTACTACTTGAACTTGGTGTAGATGAGAAACTACCAATAATACTTGACCAAGCATTTTGATAGTCTGATTCACTTCCTCCAATAGCAAAGTGATAGCTGGTCGTAGGAGCCCCCGCCTTGTTAGCCCAATAGCTCGTTACAGTAGACCCTGAAAGATCCACCGTTTTTCCATTAACGGATACTTTGCCCGGCTTCTGCCCTGTAGATCTGAGGACCTGAGATTGCGTCACACTAGAATCAAGATTAAAGCGTTCATTGCCCCAAACACCAGGCTCAGCTTGTTGAATAGCATTGACCAAGTGAGCCATATATTTAGCATTTCGATAATGCCCAGCTCCCTTAGCCATTGGGCGGTTGTCATCATGACCTAGCCAACCACCTAGAGTCAATCTTGGTGTCGAAAGCATGAGCCACATATTTTCATCTTCATTGGTTGTACCAGTCTTCCCAATCCAGTCTGCACGAGCTAAGCTTGAATTGATAGAAGCCAAGTCTGTTTGGAAACTTGAAGTGATTCGAGATGAAATCACCTCACGAAGCAAACTCTGCATAATCGTTGCTGTTGCCTTCGAGTACACTTGAACTGGCTTGTCTTGGAATTCATAGATTACTCTACCATCAGATGATTCAATCTTAGAAATCACATGTTTCTGATGGTAAACACCGTTATTGGCAATTGTTTGATAACCGTTGGTATGCTGTGCGACTGTGACTTCAATACCACCGCCCATAGGCAGGCTTTCGATACCGTACTCTGGAATCTCGTAACCCATTTTCTCCATGTAACCCTTGACATCCACACCCTTCTCACGAAGCATGCGATAGGTCCAATAGGCTGGGATATTCCACGAATAGTTCAGGGCTTCACCCAGAGTCATCATACCTGTACCTGGACTGTTTACATACATGATAGGATTGCCATTAGAGAATTTTGTCGGATAATTGGACAAGATACTAGCGCTTCCCATCAAGCCTTGGTCAATGGCAATACCGTAAGCCAGCAAAGGCTTGGTTGTAGAGGCTGGCGAACGCTTGGTATCAAAGGCGTGATTGTTTTGGTTTGTCTGATAATTACGACCGCCAACAAATCCTAGAACAGCCCCCGTTTTATTGTCCATCAAAACATTTCCTACTTCAGGCTGCCCAGTAAAATCATCTACCAAACGTCCGTAGTTAGCAACTGCATTTTGCATGGCGTTATGGATTTTTTTATTGATCGTTGTAGTGATTTTATAGCCGCCATTACTTAGTTCCTGCTCAGCACGCTCATGATAGGCCTTTTGAATCGACTCGTTTTTCAACTCTTGGCTAGAGACATTGTCCTGCTGAACTAAATAATCATACATGCGGTCTGTTGCTTCAGCCATAGCCGTAAAGTAGAGATAATCCCTAGAAACAACACTGACAGTTCCTGATGGTAAGAAATCTTGTTTGAGATTGTAATCCTTGTACTGGTCGTATTCTTCCTGAGTCAGAGCACCCGTACGGTACATGTTGTAGAGAACATCCTTAGCCCGCTTCAAACCAAGTTCTAAGTCTTCATCACTCTTTAACTCTCCAGTATTTTCATAAGGGGAATAAGTAATCGGACTCTGTGGCAAACCTGCTAGGAAGGCGGCTTGGGGAATACTCAGCTTGTTGGCATCGATACCGAAAATCCCTTCAGCAGCTTGCTGGGCACCTGCAATATTCTGTCCTTTATGATTTCGACCAAAAGGAGCAACATTGAGATAAGTAGTCAAGATTTCATCCTTGCTCATGCTACGTTCCAAGGCAAGGGCATCAACAATTTCTGTAGCCTTACGAGCCAAGGTAGGAGCATCTCCGACCACTTGTTGCTTGATTAACTGTTGGGTCAAGGTCGAGCCCCCGCTAGATGAGCCCAAACCTGCAAAGGTTCCCAAAGTCGCCCGAATCACAGCTTTTGGCACAACCCCTTTATGTTCAAGAAAATGTTCGTCCTCAGTCGCAACGATAGCCTTTTTGAGATTGTCCGATATTTCCTCAGATGTTACAGAAGTTCTCAGTAGGTCACTCTCGATAGAAGCAATGACACTCCCATCTGCATAAACAATTTCTGAGATGGAAGAAATATTTTTAACCTGCTTGACCAAGTCCTCCGCTTGGGGAACCTTGGCCTTGTCAAACAAAGCCACTCCATAACCAAGAGCTACACCAGCACCAAAAAGCCCACCGATAAAGCCTAGAATAAAAAGAGTATTCAAAATTCCCTTTATAGCAACTAAAATGCTACCTAGAATAGATAGAATTCTCCCACCTGTCCCATCCGACTTCTTCTCTTCTGAGACTTTCTCTGATTTTTTATGATTTATTTTTGATTTTACTTGCTGGAAAAATTCCAGCATTTTTCGTTTTAATTCATTTAATTGATTTTGCATGGATTTCCTCACTCTATCTATTATACCATAAAAGGTAAACTTTCAATAAAATAGCCACTTTCTTCCCTATTCTACTAGGCTATTGCCCAAGTTTGTGATACAATAGGTAGAAACAATATTTTTAAAAAGGAGAAAAGACACATGCACATTTTTGATGAGCTAAAAGAGCGTGGTTTGATTTTTCAAACGACTGATGAAGAAGCTTTGCGTAAAGCCCTAGAAGAAGGTCAAGTTTCTTATTATACTGGCTACGATCCAACTGCTGACAGCCTTCACTTAGGCCACCTTGTCGCAATCTTGACAAGTCGTCGCTTGCAGCTAGCAGGTCACAAACCTTATGCGCTCGTTGGCGGTGCTACAGGTCTCATCGGAGATCCGTCCTTCAAAGATGCTGAACGTAGTCTCCAAACAAAAGACACAGTAGATGGCTGGGTCAAGTCTATCCAAGGACAACTTTCTCGTTTTCTTGACTTTGAAAATGGCGAAAACAAGGCTGTCATGGTCAACAACTACGACTGGTTTGGCAGCATCAGCTTCATTGACTTCCTCCGTGATATCGGAAAATACTTCACTGTCAACTACATGATGAGCAAGGAGTCTGTGAAAAAACGGATTGAAACAGGAATTTCTTACACTGAGTTTGCTTACCAAATCATGCAAGGGTACGACTTCTTCGTTCTTAACCAAGACCATAACGTAACGCTTCAAATCGGTGGTTCTGACCAGTGGGGAAATATGACAGCTGGTACCGAATTGCTTCGTCGTAAAGCTGATAAGACTGGCCACGTTATCACTGTTCCATTGATCACAGATGCAACTGGTAAGAAATTTGGTAAATCAGAAGGAAACGCAGTCTGGCTCAATCCTGAAAAGACTTCTCCATACGAAATGTACCAATTCTGGATGAATGTTATGGACGCTGACGCTGTTCGCTTCTTGAAAATCTTTACTTTCTTGTCACTTGAGGAGATTGAAGACATCCGCAAACAGTTCGAAGCTGCTCCACACGAACGCTTGGCACAAAAAGTCTTGGCCCGTGAAGTCGTAACACTTGTTCACGGCGAAGAAGCCTACAAAGAAGCCCTCAACATCACTGAGCAACTCTTTGCTGGAAACATCAAAAACCTTTCTGTCAAAGAACTCAAACAAGGACTTCGTGGAGTACCAAACTACCAGGTACAAGAAGACGAAAACCACAATATCGTGGAACTGCTCGTTTCATCTGGTGTGGTTAACTCAAAACGCCAAGCCCGTGAAGACGTCCAAAACGGAGCTATCTACGTAAACGGCGATCGTATCCAAGATCTTGACTATGTCTTGAGCGACGCAGATAAGTTAGAGAACGAACTAACTGTTATCCGTCGTGGTAAGAAAAAATACTTTGTATTGACTTACTAAACTATTCAACATTTATCTATAAACAAAGGAGTTAACCTCGAGAAAGGTAACTCCTTTTTTCTGTTAATAACTATCATCTATCTATTTTTAATAGACAGACTACGCAGGACAATGCGCAAGGTTGTTAGATTATGTAAGATAGAGAGATTTGAAGGACTGAGCCAATTAAACAAGCCAAAGCCAATCAAACTACTATTTACGACAACGGTATCTTGAATATTCTTCTTGATAAGTGTTTGCAAAGATGATGATAGCGAATCCAACTCTTGGAAGAAATCCAAGCGATTATCTAACAATAAGATATCACTCATCTGCTTAGAAATATCTGCACTCTCATTCATCACCACACCGATATCTGATAGGGTTAGAGCCGCCGAGTCATTCAATCCATCTCCAACCATCAAAATAGTGTGACCTGCTTTCTGCAGTTCCTCTACTAACTCAAATTTCCCATCAGGTTTCAAGTCTGTATAGACCTGATCAAACGGCAAATCTTTGACTAATTCCTCTGTTCTAACCAAGGTGTCCCCTGTTGCCAGAATCAATTTTTTCCCTTGTGCCTTAAGTTTCTCCAAGGCTGCTTTTGCTTCTTTTCTCAAAGGAGTATGAATGCAGAACATTCCAATCAATTCATTCTGATAGGCTAAGAATAAGAGATTGTAGTGATTCTTGTACTCTTCAATTAAAGCATTTTGTTCTGAACTGATATGAATTTGCTCATCCTGCATCAAGACATAATTCCCAATAACAACTGGTTGGCCATCAATATGTGATTTGATCCCCTTGCTTGCGATATATTGGAGTTTCCCATGCATTTCCTCATGTTCAATCCCCTCTATCTCGGCTTGTTTGACAATGGCATTAGCAATAGGATGATAAATGTGTTCCTCAAGACAGGCACTGATTCTGAGAATATCTTCCTCGCTATAATCCCCAAAAGGTAACACCTTTTCAACTATAGGATAGCTAGTTGTGATTGTTCCTGTCTTATCAAACAAGAAAGTATCAACTTCCAGATATTTCTCTAGAACATCTCCATCCTTAATCACCATTTCACGGTTCAACCCCTCCTTGATAGCTGTCAAATAAGCTACAGGAGTAGAGATTTTCAAAGCGCAGGAGAAATCAACCAATAGGAATGAAATAGCCTTAGAAAAAGAGCCCGTTAATAGGTAAGTCAGACCAGCCCCCAAGAAATTATATTTGACGACCTTGTCCGCCATCTTGATGAAATAGCGTTGTTTCGTTTTCTTGTTTTCTTCAGATTTCTTCATCAACTCAATCAGCTGTAAAATACGGCTGTTCATCTGATTATCGGTTACACGAATGCGTAGCTCCCCAGTCTCCAAGACTGTGTTTGCACAAACCAAATCAGACTCTCTTTTTTCAACTGGAAAACTCTCTCCCGTCAAGGAACTTTCGTTGACCATACCTAAACCTGAAACTACTTGTCCATCAAACAGAATTTCATTTCCTTGAGATAGGACCAAGACATCTCCTATTTGAACATCGGAACTCTTGATACCAACGACCGTATCGCCCTGTACCAAGAATACATCGCTCTCTTTTGCAAGAAGACTCTGTTCTAAATCTGTTGCAGTTTTTTTCAAGGACCACTGATCTAAATGATTCCCCAAATCAAGCATAAACATGATGTTGCTGGCAGTCTTGGATTGGTTCATAAACAAAGACAATAAAATAGCCGAACAGTCCAAGACTTCCATCGTTAGTTCCTTACGCGCTAGTGTTTGATAGGCTTCTTTAACATATCCAAAAGCCTGATAACAAGTCCATATATAGCGAATAGGATACGGCACAAAACTACGAAAAAGCACACGCTTAATCGCTGCACCTGAAACAATAGAATAAGCACTCTCTTCTCTACGAATGGGAAGAGTCATCAACTCAGAAACTTTCCCTTTATCAATTCTTTTTAAAAAGGCTTCTGCATTATCTAATACAGAAAAGCCTTCTTTTATGCGTAGAGTAAAGTGCTGTTGATCCATGTAAAACTGGATGGCCTCAATCCCCTTTTCATCTCTCACCAAGGAACGAAGATAGTCTTGAATATCCAAGGTGAGTGAAAAAGAAGATGATAGTCGGATATGTTGGTATCCTCTATGTAGCACTTTAAAAGACATATTATTCCCCTATAAGGCTATCTAATTGCTCTTCTTTTTTCTCTTGCTCATACAAATATTTAGCATCTTGCAAAACATCGTCTCCATGTTGTTTCACAACAGAAACAGATGCATCTAGCTCGTCTTTCAACTTGTAAGCCTTAGCCAAAGCTTTAGAATAACCTTTTTTAGCTTCCTTACTTGCTAAGATTTTCAAACCAAGGGTACCAAATGCGACACCACCCAAAAATAATGAAGATTTTTTCGCAACTTTTGCGACGCTTAATACTTCTTTTAACATACTTATTTCCTCCTTATCATTATTATATAGCAATTTAGATATAAAAGCAATTTCATTTTATAAATTGGAGAATTATACTCAATGAAAATCAAAGAGCAAACTAGGAAACTAGCCGCAGGTTGCTCAAAGCACTGCTTTGAGGTTGTAGATAGAACTGACGAAGTCAGTAACCATACCTACGGCAAGGCGACGTTGACGTGGTTTGAAGAGATTTTCGAAGAGTATTAGTTTTATTTCTACTGAATCTCCCATCTACTTACTCCTAAAGTTGCTTTCATTTGCCTCTTTTGATACACTTAAACTATGAATACAAATCTCAAACCCAAACTTCAGCGCTTCGTTGCTGCGACTGCCTTTGCCTGTCCTATCTGCCAAGAAAATCTGACTCTGGTAGAGAGCAGTCTCAAATGCAACAATCGCCATTCTTTTGACTTGGCTAAATTTGGCTATGTCAATCTGGCACCGCAAATCAAGCAATCTGCTAACTACGACAAAGAAAACTTTCAAAACCGTCAACAAATCCTAGAAGCCGGCTTTTATCAGGCTATTCTAGAGGTCGTCTCTGATTTACTTTCAAACTCAAAAAATACCAAAACAATTTTAGATATCGGTTGTGGTGAAGGTTTCTATTCTCGCAAGCTTCAAGAAAGGCATCCTGACAAAACCTTCTATGCCTTCGACATCTCCAAAGATTCAGTCCAAATCGCTGCCAAGAGCGAACCCAACTGGGCAGTCAATTGGTTCGTTGGCGACCTGGCTCGTCTTCCTATAAAAGATGCCAGCATGGACATCCTGCTTGATATCTTTTCACCTGCCAACTATGGAGAATTCCGCCGTGTTTTATCCAAAGACGGTATCTTGATCAAGGTTATCCCAACTGAAAATCACCTCAAAGAAATCCGTCAAAGGGTACAGGACCAGCTGACAAACAAGGATTATTCTAATCAAGACATCAAAAATCATTTCCAAGAACACTTTACCATCCTATCCAGCCAAACGGCCTCTCTGACTAAGACTATCACAGCAGAGCAACTCCAAGCCCTACTCAGCATGACCCCTCTTCTCTTTCACATCGACCAGAGCAAGATTGACTGGAGCCAACTGACAGAGATTACCATTGAAGCAGAGATTTTGGTTGGGAAAGCACTGTAATTGGCACATAAAAAGAAACCGCATTTCAAGAAGATATGCGGTTTTAAATTGCAATTTTTAAACTATCTATCTGAAGAGAGTTGAAATTTAATAATTCAAAGCTCTAATCTTTATTTTCGATTCGAAATAACAAACTTATCAATAAATAGTAAGTGAAATAAGGCAAGTGTAATTCCCGATAAGCACCCATGATAAGAGATTTCTTGATGGGTAAGGGGGTAAAGATTACTATTACCCGCCAAGAGACATGTCAAAATCACAAATAGTATCCAAAATAAATCAGTCCATTTATATTTTGAAAAATATTTTTTCCACATAAGAACACCTTCTTTCCTACAATCATATTATAATACTTTGTGTAAGCGAATACAAGAAATATGAGGTAATCAACTACGAAGAAATATAGGGTTGAAAGAGAGTAAAAAGCAGTATTTCTAACTCTTAACTGTATCTATGATTTCTATCTTTTTAAGACAAGATTGACTCAAATCCACAGCATTCAAAAAAAGCGAATTTCAATCGAAATTCGCTTTTAAGGAAAGTGTATTAGTATAAATCTTATAGCTTAGTTCAAGTGCCAGATATCTTCGTTATACTGAGCGATTGTACGGTCAGATGAGAAGAATCCTGCTTTAGAAATGTTAACGATAACTTTATCCAACCATGCGTCACGGTCTTCGTAGTCAGCCAACATTTGCTCTTTGACTTTGATGTAATCTTCTAAGTCAAGAAGAGTCATGAACCAGTCTTTGTTGATCAATTCATTGTAAAGACGTTCCAAGCGCTCTTTGTTTCCAGCTGCAAGAACTGCATCGCTAACGATGAAGTCAACCAATGGTTTGATAGCTTCACGAGCGTAGAATTCGCTTGATTTGTAAGCTGCTTTTTCGTAAAGGTCGATAACAGTTTCTGAATCTTCACCAAAGATGTAGATATTTTCGTCTCCAACCAACTCAGCGATTTCCACGTTAGCACCGTCCATAGTACCAAGAGTCAAAGCTCCGTTCAACATGAATTTCATGTTACCAGTACCTGAAGCTTCTTTAGAAGCAAGTGAGATTTGTTCTGAGATATCACATGCTGGGATAAGGAAGCTTGCTGCAGTAACGTTGTAGTTTTCAACCATAACAACTTGCAAGTGTGGAGCTACTGCTGGATCGTTTGCAATAACTTCTGACATGCAAAGAATCAAGTGGATGATGTCTTGAGCGATTGTGTAGGCTGGGGCTGCTTTACCACCAAAGAAGATTGTGATTGGGCGAGCAGGGATGTTACCAGCTTTGATGTCAAGGTATTTGTGGATCACGTACAAAGCGTTCATTTGTTGGCGTTTGTACTCGTGAAGACGTTTGATTTGGATATCAAAGATAGAGTTTGTATTGATTTCCACACCTTGGTGTTCTTTCAAGTGACGAGCCAATTTACGTTTGTTGTGAGCCTTGATGCTTTCCAATTTTTCTTTGACAGCTGCTTTGTCTTCATAAGACAAGAGTTTTTCAAGCTCATCTGCTTCATGGTGCCAACCTTCTCCAATAATCTCATCCAAGTAGTGAGATAGTCTTGGGTTAGCATGCATGAGCCAACGACGGAAAGTAATACCGTTTGTTTTGTTGTTGAATTTTTCTGGGTAAAGGTCGTAGAAGGCTTTCAATTCAGAGTTCTTCAAGATTTCAGTGTGGAGTGCTGCTACCCCGTTAACACTGTATCCGTAGTGGATATCCATGTGAGCCATGTGAACACGTCCGCTCTCATCGATGATTTGAACAGCTGGATCTTTGTATTCTGCTTTCACGCGACGGTCCAATTCTTCGATGATTGGAACCAAGTGAGGAACCACTTCTTGCAAGAATTCAAGAGGCCATTTTTCAAGGGCTTCAGCAAGGATTGTGTGGTTAGTGTAGGCAGTCATGCTACGAACGATTGAGATTGCTTCGTCAAGTTCGATACCACGAGCAGTCAAAAGACGGATCAATTCAGGGATAACCATTGATGGGTGAGTATCGTTGATTTGGACAACTGCGTAGTCAGCAAGGTCATGCAAGTTGCTTCCTTTTTCGATTGCTTCGTCGATGATCAATTGCGCACCGTTTGAAACCATGAAGTATTGTTGGAAGATACGAAGCAATTCACCTTGACGGTCACTATCATCTGGGTAAAGGAAAAGAGTCAAGTTGCGAGCGATGTCTGTCTTGTCAAAGTTGATACCGTCTTTAATGATAGAAGAATCAACAGAATCCAAGTCAAACAAACGCAAGCGGTTCTTAGTTTCTGTCTTGTAACCAGGTACATCGATATCGTAAAGAGTTGATGTCAATGTGAAGTGAGCAAATGGCACTTGGTAGCTACGGCTTGAGCGAACCAACCAGTTTTGCTCAGTCAACCATGCGTTTGGAATTGTTTCTTGTTGGTTGTTTTTAAGAACTTGTTGGAATAGACCAAAGTGGTAGTTAAGACCAACACCGTCACCGTTCAAACCAAGAGTAGCAATTGAGTCGATAAAGCAGGCAGCCAAACGTCCCAAACCACCATTACCAAGAGATGGTTCCAATTCAACTTCTTCAACTTCGATCAAGTCTTTACCTGCAGCTGCAAGTTCTTTTTTGACATCGTCGTAAAGACCAAGGTTGATCAAGTTGTTTGACAAAAGTTTACCAATCAAGAACTCAGCTGAGATGTAGTAAACTTTTTTCTTACCAGTGTTAACTGGTTTTTTGCTACTTGCAAGCTTGCTGTAGTTAAGAAGAGCCAGGTAAAGCTCTTCATTGCTACATTCTGCAATGGTTTTATTGTAACGATTTTGTACAAATTCTTGTAGTGATAACATGTTTAAGGTGTCTCCTGATATTGTATTATTTCTTTAATTCTACCAAATTTTCATTGATTCGGCGATAGATTGTTGTCAAGTCAAGCAAGCCTTCCTCGACAGCTGGTGTCAATTGATCTTCAGTCATACGCCAAGACCAGTTTCCACCAAGGGTAGATGGGAAGTTCATACGAGCTGCCTCATCCAATTCTAGCAAATCTTGCATAGTTGCAATTGCCATGAAGCTAACTGATGAAAAGACTGTACGAAGCATAGCATGTGGCACTGTTTCGTATTCTTTACGGTTAGTGTAGCGAGCCATGTACTCACGAGTCGCATCATCGATCTCGTTACGGTACCAACCAAGGACCGTATTGTTATCGTGTGTTCCTGTGTACATAACTGAGTTAGCAGGTGCCAAGTGTGGGCTATCGATACTTTCATCTTCTGGGTTGAAAGCAAATTGAAGAATCTTCATTCCTGGGAAGCCAGTACGTTCACGCAATTCGATAACTTCATCAGTCATGAAGCCAAGGTCTTCAGCGATGATGTTTAGCTCACCAAGTTCTTCCTTAACGGCTGCAAAGAGCTTGTAGCCAGGACCTTTGACCCACTCACCAGGTGCTGCTGTATCAGAGCCAGCAGGGATTTCCCAGTAAGATTCGAAACCACGGAAGTGGTCGATACGAACGATATCGTAGATTTTGAAGCTTTCACGCAAGCGTTCAATCCACCATTTGTAACCATCTTTGTCCATTGCTTCCCAGTCATAGATTGGGTTACCCCAAAGCTGACCAGTTGCAGAAAACTCATCTGGTGGGCATCCTGCGATGCAAGTTGCTTTACCGTTGACATCTGTCTTGAAGAGATGTGGATTTGCCCACATATCGCTTGAATCTTCCGCTACATAGATTGGCATGTCCCCAACGATTTCAATATGGTTATCGTTAGCGTAAGCTTTCAATTTCAACCATTGTTGGAAGAAGAAGTATTGAGTCACACGGTGGTAAACCAACTTGTCTGCCAATTGCTCACGGTAGCTTTCAAGTGCTGAAGCTTTACGAGCACGAGCATCTGCATCTGGCCATTCAGTCCAAGCAAGATTGTCAAAATGCTCTTTGATAGCCATATACTCTGCAAAGAGTTCAAGCCATGATTGGTTGTCTTGAGCAAATTTCTCAAAATCGTTAACATCTCCTACTTCCAAGAAACGTTTTACTGCTTTTTCTAAAAGAGGACGACGTGCGTAGTAGATTTTAGCATAGTCGACTTCAGATGCATCGCTACCAAAGTCAACTCCTTCAAGGTCACTTGCTTTCAACAAGCCTTGCTCTACCAAGATATCCAAATCGATAAAATGAGTATTTCCTGCAAAGGCTGAGAAAGATTGGTAAGGAGAATCTCCGTAACTAGTTGTTCCTAGTGGAAGGATTTGCCAGTAACGTTGTTTTGTACGAACCAAGAAATCAACGAAGTCGTAAGCACTTTGACCGAATGATCCGATTCCGTATGATCCTGGAAGAGAAGAAATGTGCATCAACACACCACTTTGACGTTTTTTCATAATAAGCACCTCATGTGTTTATAGTTAGATATTACATTTTTACGAACGCAAACGTTTGCGTTAAAATAAGTATATCGTATTTTTGCAATAAATGCAAGCGGTTTTAAATAACTTTTTTGATTATTTTTTAAAAAGTTTCTCTTTATACTCGTATATATATTCTTGTGAAGGAAAATAAAATAGGAATAAGGGTTTAACTTATCTTATTAACTGGAAAGAAACTAGCAAATCCTTTTTGTTTCCATTTGTAAATTAGGCAATCGTTTTCTCAACTTTTTTTAAATTTTAAAATAAAAACGATTTTTGACTTTTCTACTATTATATAACGATAAAGCGTTTACTTTTTTCTACAAATTTTTTAAAATTTTTACAAAAAACACTTGCAACCGCTTTCCGTTTGTGCTATACTAGTCCCATAAAGGAAAACGTTTGCGTTTCCTCATTATAAAATTTGTTATTCTTTAGGAGGAATACACTATGTCATCTAAATTCATGAAGAGCGCTGCTGTGCTTGGAACTGCTACACTTGCTAGCTTGCTTTTGGTAGCTTGTGGAAGCAAACCTGCTGAAAAAGCTGCTGATACTGGTTCATCTGAAGCGAAAGAAATCACTCTTTACGTTGAGGACCAATACAAAGCTTATGCTGAAACAGTTGCTAAAGCTTATAAAGAACAATCAGGAACAACAGTTAACATCAAATCTGGTGACCAACTTGGCGGTCTTGACAAACTTTCTCTTGACAACCAATCAGGTCAAGCTGCTGACGTTATGATGGCACCATACGACCGTGTGGGTAGCCTTGGTTCTGACGGACAACTTTCAGAAGTGAAATTGAGCGATGGTGCTAAAACAGAAGATAAAACTAAATCTCTTGTAACAGCTGCTGACGGTAAAGTTTACGGTGCTCCTGCCGTTATCGAGTCACTTGTTATGTACTACAACAAAGACTTGGTAAAAGAAGCTCCAAAAACTTTTGCTGACTTAGAAAACCTTGCTAAAGATAGCAAATATGCCTTCGCTGGAGAAGATGGAAAAACTTCTGCTTTCCTAGCTGACTGGACAAACTTCTACTACGCATACGGACTTCTTGCTGGTAACGGTGCTTACGTATTCGGACAAAACGGTAAGGACGCTAAAGACATCGGTCTTGCAAACGACGGTTCTATCGCAGGTATCAACTACGCTAAATCTTGGTATGAAAAATGGCCTAAAGGTATGCAAGATGGTACAGCTGCTGGAAACTTAATCCAAACTCAATTCCAAGAAGGTAAAACAGCTGCTATCATCGACGGACCTTGGAAAGCTCAAGCTTTCAAAGATGCTAAAGTAAACTACGGTGTTGCAACTATCCCAACTCTTCCAAACGGAAAAGACTACTCAGCATTCGGTGGTGGTAAAGCTTGGATTATCCCATCAAGCACTAAGAACCTTGAAGCTGCTCAAAAATTTGTAGACTTCCTTGTTTCAACTGAACAACAAAAAGCCTTCTACGATGCAACTAACGAAATCCCAGCTAACACTGAAGCTCGTTCATACGCTGAAGGTAAAAACGATGAGTTGACAACAGCTGTTATCAAACAATTCAAGAACGCTCAACCAATTCCAAACATCTCTCAAATGTCTGCAGTTTGGGAACCAGCTGCTAACATGCTCTTTGATGCTGTAAGTGGTAAGAAAGATGCGAAAACATCTGCTAACGATGCTGTAACATTGATCAAAGAAACAATCAAACAAAAATTTGGTGAATAACAAATTTGTTCAAGGGGGGTGGAAATCAAATCCCCCTTTGAATTTATCAATCGAAAACATATATAGTTTAGGTTTTAATTAGAAACCAGCATCCTATGAAAGGAGTTATTATGGAAAAGCAACAACCTAGTAAAGCAGCTCTGCTGTCTATCATTCCTGGGTTAGGACAGATTTACAATAAACAAAAAGCCAAAGGATTTATCTTCCTCGGTGTAACTCTTGTATTTGTCCTTTATTTCCTAGCACTTGCAGCCCCTGAATTGAGCAATCTCATTACTCTTGGTGACAAACCAGGTCGTGATAATTCCCTCTTCATGCTGATTCGTGGTGCCTTCCATTTAATCTTTGTAGTCGTTTATGTACTCTTTTATTTCGCAAATATCAAAGATGCACATACAATCGCAAAACGCATTAACAATGGAATTCCAGTTCCACGTACCTTCAAAGACATGATCAAAGGGATTTATGAAAATGGATTCCCTTACCTCTTGATCATTCCATCTTATGTTGCCATGACCTTCGCGATTATCTTCCCAGTTATCGTAACCTTGATGATCGCCTTCACAAACTATGACTTCCAACACTTGCCACCAAACAAATTGTTGGACTGGGTTGGTTTGACAAACTTTACAAACATTTGGAGCTTGAGTACCTTCCGTTCTGCCTTCGGTGCCGTTCTTTCTTGGACCATCATCTGGGCTTTGGCTGCCTCAACTTTACAGATCGTAATCGGTATCTTCACAGCTATCATTGCTAACCAACCGTTTATCAAAGGAAAACGTATCTTTGGTGTTATTTTCCTTCTTCCTTGGGCTGTCCCAGCCTTCATCACTATCTTGACATTCTCAAACATGTTTAATGATAGTGTTGGTGCTATCAACACTCAAGTATTGCCAATCTTAGCTAAATTCCTTCCTTTCCTTGATGGTACTCTTATTCCTTGGAAAACAGACCCAACTTGGACTAAGATTGCCTTGATTATGATGCAAGGTTGGCTTGGATTCCCATACATCTACGTTTTGACTTTGGGTATCTTGCAATCTATTCCTAACGACCTTTACGAAGCAGCTTATATTGACGGTGCCAATGCTTGGCAAAAATTCCGCAACATCACTTTCCCAATGATCTTGGCCGTTGCGGCACCTACTTTGATTAGTCAATACACCTTCAACTTTAACAACTTCTCTATCATGTACCTCTTCAACGCTGGAGGACCTGGTAGTGTCGGTGGTGGAGCTGGTTCAACCGATATCTTGATTTCATGGATTTACCGTTTGACAACAGGTACATCTCCTCAATACTCTATGGCGGCAGCTGTTACCTTGATTATCTCTATCATTGTCATCTCAATCTCTATGATCGCATTCAAGAAACTACACGCATTTGATATGGAGGACGTCTAAGATGAATAACTCAATCAAACTCAAACGTAGACTGACTCAAACCCTTACTTACCTTTACCTGATTGGTCTATCAATTGTGATTATCTATCCACTTTTGATTACCATTATGTCAGCCTTCAAGACTGGTAACGTAGTAGCCTTTAAACTAGACAGCAACGTCGACTTTAGTTTTGCTAACTTTCAAGGGCTCTTCTCTGAAACCTTGTACGGTACTTGGTACCTCAACACTTTGATTATCGCCTTGATTACCATGGCTGTTCAAACAAGTATCATCGTACTTGCTGGTTATGCTTACAGCCGTTACAACTTCCTGGCTCGTAAACAAAGTTTGGTCTTCTTCTTGATTATCCAAATGGTGCCAACCATGGCCGCTTTGACAGCCTTCTTCGTTATGGCGCTTATGTTGAACGCCCTTAACCACAGCTGGTTCCTCATCTTCCTCTACGTTGGTGGTGGTATCCCGATGAATGCTTGGCTCATGAAAGGCTACTTCGATACAGTGCCAATGTCTCTAGACGAATCTGCCAAACTAGACGGTGCAGGACACTTCCGCCGCTTCTGGCAAATTGTTCTTCCACTTGTTCGCCCAATGGTTGCCGTACAAGCCCTCTGGGCCTTCATGGGACCTTTTGGGGACTACATCCTCTCTAGTTTCTTGCTTCGTGAGAAAGAATACTTTACTGTTGCCGTAGGACTCCAAACCTTCGTCAGCAATGTGAAAAACTTGAAGATTGCCTACTTCTCAGCAGGTGCTATCCTCATCGCCCTTCCAATCTGTATTCTCTTCTTCTTCCTACAAAAGAACTTTGTTTCAGGACTTACCAGTGGTGGCGACAAGGGATAATATATCCCCGCCACCCTTTTTCATTTTGAAACTCGTTACTGTAAAAATATCCTTGTAGCAAGCAATTTGTCTCCTAGACTTGAAATAAAGCACATTTCTCTATATAATAATACTCATATAGAAAACACCTTTTAGAAAGATACCTATGCTTCCATATCCATTTTCCTATTTTTCAAGTATTTGGGGATTTCGTAAGCCCCTGTCCAAACGTTTCGGGCTCAACTGGTTTCAACTGCTCTTTACCAGTATCTTCCTTATCAGCTTGTCCATGGTACCTATTGCCATTCAAAACAGCTCACAGGAGACTTATCCGCTAGAAACCTTTATCGATAATGTCTATGAACCTCTGACAGATGAAGTTGTCCAGGATCTCTCTGAACACGCTAGAATTGTTGATGGTAATTTAACTTATACAGGGACAGCTAGTCAAGCGCCTTCTATTGTGATTGGTCCAAGTCAAAGCAAAGACTTACCGAAAGACTTGCAACTACATTTCGATACAAAAGAACTGATCATCAGCAAGGAAAATAAGGAACTGACTCGCATCTCTTACCGAGCGATTCAGACTGAGAGTTTCAAAAGCAAAGACAGCTTGACCCAAGCGATTTCTAAAGACTGGTACCAACAGAATCGTATCTATATCAGTCTCTTCCTAGTTCTCGGTGCTAGCTTCCTCTTTGGTTTGAATTTCTTTATCGTCTCTCTAGGAGCTAGTCTTCTTCTTTATATCACTAAGAAATCACGCCTCTTTTCATTTAGAACCTTTAAAGAGTGCTACCATTTTATCTTGAACTGTTTAGGATTACCAACTCTGATTACACTTATTTTGGGATTATTTGGCCAAAATATGACAACTCTGATTACTGTACAAAATATTCTTTTTGTTCTATATCTGGTCACTATCTTTTATAAAACGCATTTCCGTGATCCAGATTACCATAAATAGGAGATTTTTATGCCCGTTACGATTAAAGACGTGGCCAAGGCTGCTGGTGTTTCGCCTTCAACCGTAACCCGTGTTATTCAAAATAAATCAACCATTAGCGACGAAACAAAAAAACGCGTTCGCAAGGCGATGAAGGAGCTCAATTACCACCCCAACCTCAACGCTCGTAGCTTGGTAAGCAGTTATACCCAAGTTATTGGCTTGGTGCTTCCTGACGACTCAGACGCCTTCTATCAAAATCCTTTCTTCCCATCTGTCCTCCGTGGTATCGCCCAAGTCGCCTCTGAAAACCACTATGCCATTCAGATTGCAACTGGTAAAGATGAAAAAGAACGCCTTAAAGCTATTTCACAGATGGTTTACGGTAAACGTGTGGATGGTTTGATTTTCCTTTATGCCGAAGAGGAAGATCCCTTGGTCAAACTGGTCGCTGATGAGCAGTTCCCCTTCCTCATCCTAGGGAAATCCATTTCACCCTTTATCCCTCTTGTCGATAACGACAATGTCCAAGCTGGTTTTGATGCGACCAAATATTTCATAAAAAAAGGCTGCAAACGAATTGCCTTCATTGGAGGAACTAAGCGACTCTTCGTAACGCAAGACCGTTTAACAGGCTATGAGTCAGCACTCAAACAACATCAACTGCCTATAGACGAAAATTTGACCTATTTCGCAACCGAGTTCTTAGAAGAAAAAGGGTATCAATTTAGTAAACTCCTCTTTCAGCATGACCCGCAGATTGATGCTATCATTACAACCGATAGTCTCTTAGCCGAAGGGGTCTGTGACTATATCGCTAAGCACCAACTGGATGTCCCTGTTCTCAGCTTCGACTCAGTCAATCCCAAGCTCAACTTGGCGGCCTATGTCGATATCAATAGCCTAGAACTTGGGCGTGTTTCCCTTGAAACTATCCTCCAGATTATCAACGATGCTAAAAGTAATAAACAAATTTGTTACCGCCAGTTGATTGCCCACAAAATTATCGAAAAATAAAAACCAGCTCGCGCTGGTTTTTTTGATCATTAATTTTCTGTTTCAACGAATCGTCCCAGAATATGAACATTCTCCGATACAGAGACAAAGGCGCTTGGATCCACCTGTTTCATAATCTGTTTAAATTCATTAAACTCTGCACGTGTTATGACAGTAATTAAAACTGCCTTTCTTTCGTGATTATAGGTTCCTTCTGCATCGTGGATCATGGTTGCTCCGCGGTGCAATTTTTTATGGATTTTTTCAATTACCTTGTCTGGATGATTGGTCACAATCATGGCCTGCATGCGTTTTTGTTTGGTAAAAACAGCGTCTGTCACACGGCTAGAGACAAAGATGGTAATCATAGAGTAGAGAGCGTATTTCCAACCAAAGGTCAAACCCGCTATCAGCATAATGGTCCCATTTACCAAAAAAGAAATACTGCCGACATTCTTACCTGTTTTCTTGCGAATGGTCAGACTGACGATATCCGTCCCACCACTGGAGATATTGTTTCGAAGAGCAAAACCAATCCCCAAGCCCATGACAACACCCCCAAAAAGGGCATTGATAATAGGATCCTCCGTCAAGGTCGCCACAGGGACAAACTGGATAAAGAAGGAACTCATGGATACCGTGATAAAGGTAAAAATAGTGAATTTATGGCCAATCTGATACCAGGCCAAGACCATCAATGGAAAATTAATGGCGTAGAAGGTTAGAGAAATCGGAATATGAAAACCAAACCAGTGATTACTCAAGGCAGAGATAATCTGTGCCAAACCTGTTGCACCACTCGAATACACATGCCCTGGTTGGAAAAAGAAATTGACCGCTACTGCTGATAAAAAACCATAGACCAGAGAGGCCGAAATCTTCTCATCATATTTTTCCCGAGAGATGCTTTGTAAGACACGTAAAATTTTTATCTGATAAGCAAAGCGGCGCAGATAATAGCGCCACCGCTTAATTCGTTTTGCTTGTTTCATCTTCTTCTACTTGTAAGTTAAGTTCCTCTAGTTGTTTAAGAGCGACTGTTGATGGAGCTTGTGTCATTGGGTCAGTTGCCTTGTTGTTCTTAGGAAAGGCAATGACTTCACGGATATTTTCTTCTCCAGCAAGCAACATGACAAAACGGTCAAGACCGATAGCCAAACCACCGTGTGGTGGGAAACCATAGTCCATGGCTTCAAGAAGGAATCCAAACTGGTCATTTGCTTCTTCAGCTGAGAAACCAAGAGCCTTGAACATACGTTCTTGGAGGTCTTTTTGGTTGATACGAAGGCTACCACCACCAAGTTCATAACCGTTCAAGACGATATCATAAGCAATGGCACGAACCTTAGCCAAATCACCTTCTAGTTCGTAAGCTGTTTCTTCTTGTGGAAGGGTAAACGGATGGTGGGCGCTCATGTAACGACCTTCTTCTTCAGACCATTCAAACATTGGCCAGTCAACTACCCAAAGGAAGTTGAATTTATCGTTATCAATCAAACCAAGCTCTTTGGCAATACGTCCACGAAGGGCACCGAGAGTTGCATTGGCCACTTCAAGCGTATCTGCCACAAAGAGAACCAAGTCTTTATCTTCAAGAGCAAGCGCTGTTGTCAATTCTACTTGGATGCCAGTCAAGAATTTGGCAACTGGTCCGTTTAATTCTCCGTCAACTACCTTGACCCAAGCAAGGCCTTTGGCACCATACTGTTTGGCTACTTCAGTCATCTTGTCGATGTCTTTACGTGAATAGTTGTCCGCAGCTCCTTTGACCACAATGGCTTTAACGGCAGGTGCTTCTGAGAAGACTTTGAAATCAACACCTTTGACCACTTCTGTCAAGTCCTGAAGCAACATGTCAAAACGGGTATCAGGTTTATCAGAACCGTAAAGAGCCATGGCATCGTCATACTTCATACGAGGGAATGGAAGAGTTACCTCGATACCTTTTGTTTCCTTCATCACGCGCGCAATCAAGCCTTCTGTGATATCTTGGATTTCTTGCTCCGTAAGGAAGGACGTTTCCAAGTCGACCTGAGTGAACTCAGGCTGGCGGTCTCCACGCAAGTCCTCGTCACGGAAACATTTAACGATTTGATAATAACGGTCAAAACCAGCATTCATCAATAACTGCTTAGTGATTTGTGGACTTTGAGGAAGCGCGTAAAAATGCCCTCTATTAACACGAGACGGTACCAAATAGTCACGCGCCCCTTCTGGTGTTGACTTAGAAAGGAATGGTGTCTCCACGTCGATAAACTCCAACTCATCCAAGTAGTTACGGATAGAGTGGGTCACCTTAGCACGAAGTTTAAGATTTTCCAACATTTCTGGACGACGAAGGTCAAGGTAACGGTATCGTAAACGTGTATCGTCATTGGCCTCAATGCCATCCTTAATCTCAAATGGTGTTGTTTTAGCTGTATTGAGCACAGTAAGAGATGTCACGTTTAACTCAACTGCACCTGTTGGCAACTTATCATTGGCTTGTTCACGCGCAACGACCTGACCAGTCACTTCGATAACAAACTCGCTACGAAGGCTTTCAGCTGTTGCCATAACCTCTGCAGATACTTTTTCAGGGTTGATAACCAACTGCATGATCCCTTCACGGTCACGAAGGTCGATAAAGATCAAACCACCAAGGTCACGACGACGGCCAACCCATCCTTTCAAGGTAATTTCTTGTCCGATGTGTTCCTCACGAACACGACCAGCATACATACTACGTTTCATTGTTTCTCTCCTCTTTTATTCTGTTACTATTTTACCATAAAAGCGCAGGCTCTTCATGAAAATCAGCAGAAAAGTTTGACAGTCTTTAAAAATCAGGTGAAGGTCCTAAAAATTAGCGTCCATACAAAAATCCGATGAACACTTCATCGGACTCTTTTATTTTGAATTTTTGCCTGCTTTACGCTTTTCAGCAATTTCGGCTGCCTTTCGAGGCAAGACGATTTCCGTTGTGTAAGCTGTCCCAAAACGCCAGATACCGGCAATAGGGGCAAAGACCACTGCTAAATGGCTATAGAAGAAATCTCCCTTAAAGGCATAAGCTAGCGCTCCAATAATGAAAAATAGAACGACTGCTTGAATCACTGCTAATAAAATTACTCGTTTCATGTGACCTCCTGACTCTATTATAGCATGAGAATCATCAAAAAGCTGACTAAATTATTCAAAGCGTGAAGAGAAATGCTGTAAAGAAGACCTTTTCGGCTTACATAAGCCAGACCCAAACTCAATCCTAGACTAGCATAAACTAAAAACTGTTGCAAAGTTCCTGGGAAATGAATCAAGGCAAATAGAACACTAGTTAACAGAAGGAAAAGTAGAGTTTGTTTGCTGTTATCTTGCTTAGGAAAGAGATAGCGTGCCACCATTCCTCTAAAGATAAGTTCTTCCGTCAAAGGAGCAAAAATAACAATAGCAAAGAATGAGAAAAGTGGTTGAGACAAGGTCAAGTCTGTCGCCATTTGTTGATTTACTGAAGGATCATCGGGCAGGAAGAATTGAACGACAAGAGATAAGAACCAAACCAAGGCAGGGAGCCAAATAAATCGGTTGAAGCCACTCTTCTCAATATGAACAGGAGCTTTCTGGTACCATTTATAAATGACGTACACATATACTCCAGCCAAGGCCACATAGAGTAAGGTAGTAGCATAGGGTGAAGCGCCTAAGGCAAGCGACGTAGTCGCGAGCACCTGAATGAAGCCATAGATGAATAAAAAGGATAGAATGGCTAGAAGAAACCAGCCGAGGTTTTTAAGTAATTTCATAAAGATCTCCTATTTAAAATAACGTTTCACCATAGGTAACTGCATCACATTGATATAAACATGGATAGCTCCGACAAGCAAGAAGGCTAGTAACTGAATCTCTCCTGTCAAGACAGAAATGAAAAAAAGAAAAATATATAAGACTGGTAAGACATACTGATTTAATTGGAATAAAATCCGAAAACTCTGTTCCAAATTAGCCTGACGCTCCCCTTCATCATAAGAATTAATATAGTTCAAGATATCCTTTGGTGTAGAGAAAAGAGCCAAATCAAACTGACGAACAATCGCAATTGTTTTAGAAAGATATTTTTGACTCTGCAAGAACAGCACTAATGCCAAAAAGGAAAGGGAAAATGTTATACGACTTACATCAAGTACAATTACTTCACTACCTGAGATGACAAGAGCCAATAAAATCGCTACACTTGTAATACTAGAAGTAATGGTTCCAAACTCGAGATTACGATACATCTGCACATAATAGGTTTCATTCAGATCATCATCTATTTCCTCTTGATACAAGTAGTGAAATTTTCTGCTTTTCTTTAAGAAATTGAACGTCAAAAGAATACCAACGAAACCTAATAGTAAACAAATAGCTGATAGCCATAGTGTCAAGATTTTTACATCTAACATAATTCCGTGAAATTCGGCACCAGCCTTCAACATATCTACAAATATGTACAAGAAAACTCCCACGACAAAAGGAATTAAAAATAACAAGCCACGTTTCTTTTTCATATTCATTCTCCTTTTTCACTTGCTAGATTTTTTGATTTCTTTTCAATCCATTCAATTACTGGTATGAGAGCAAAGTAGGCCCAAATAAATTGGTCACTTTGATACGGATTAAACCAGCCTAAGTCCATCCCAATCAGTAGAAATACGCTGACTAATAAAGCTATGGCAACTACATAATAAATCACTTTATACTTGTTCATCACTCGTCATCCTCCAAGCGAAATACCGATTCGACTGTTTCGTTGAAAATCTGAGATATTTTCAAGGCAATCACAACGGACGGGGTGTATTCGTCCCGTTCTAATAGGCTAATGGTCTGTCTGGAAACCCCTGCTAGTTTGGCTAGGTCGGTTTGATTGAGGCCATCGCGAGCCCGTAGCTCTTTTAAACGATTTTTAAGCATTCCTTTCTCCTTTTCTCTTAACTTGCTTACATTGTAACACATCTTTTTCTTTTTGACAAGCATATTTGTCAAAAAGTTTATGATTTTTGTCATTTTGCAAAAGAAAAAGGTCAGGAGTAAGGTCCTGACCAGTTTATCTACTATTAAAAGCCTAATTTTTCAAAGATTTCTGAGAAGTTTTGGCTGATAACATCAAGTGATACTTGCACTTCTTCTCGTGTTTGGTTGTTCTTGACCGTCACTTGTCCGCTTTCGACTTCACTCTCACCTAGGGTGATGAGGGTCTTAGCCGCAAAGACATCGGCTGACTTGAACTGAGCTTTGAGCTTACGGTTGAGGTAATCACGCTCTGCTTTGAAACCTTGTTGGCGAAGAGCTTGTACCAACTCCAAGGCCTTGACATTTGCTCCTTCACCCAAGACTGCGATATAGACATCTAGGGCGTTTTCGATAGGGAGGGCCACACCTTGCTTTTCAAGGATGAGAAGCAGGCGCTCTACACCAAGTCCAAAACCAAATCCAGCAGTTTCAGGGCCACCAAAGTAGGAAACTAAACCATCGTAACGACCACCCGCACAGACTGTCAAGTCATTGCCCTCAATCTCAGTGATAAACTCAAAAATGGTGTGGTTGTAGTAGTCCAAACCTCGCACCATATTGGTATCGATGATATAGTCTACTTCAAGATTCTCCAACATCTGACGCACAGCATCAAAATGAGCTTGGCTTTCTTCATCAAGGAAATCCAAGATAGACGGCGCATTCTCTACAGCCACCTTATCTTCTTTCTCCTTAGAGTCCAAGACACGGAGAGGATTTTCCTCCAAACGACGTTGGCTATCCTTAGACAAGGTCTCCTTGAGCGGTGTCAAATAATCAATTAAGGCTTGACGGTAGGCCGCACGACTCTCAGGATTTCCAAGCGTGTTGAGGTGTAATTTGACACCTTGGATGCCGATTTCTTTCAAGAAATGAGCTGCCATAGCGATGGTTTCCACATCGGTAGCTGGATTGCTAGAGCCAAAACACTCAACACCAATCTGGTGGAACTGGCGCAAACGTCCTGCTTGTGGACGCTCATAGCGGAACATAGGGCCCATGTAGTAGAACTTACTTGGCTTTTGCACTTCTGGAGCAAAGAGTTTATTTTCCACATAAGAACGGACAACTGGCGCAGTTCCTTCTGGACGGAGGGTAATATGGCGATCACCCTTGTCATAGAAGTCATACATTTCCTTGGTTACGATATCCGTTGTATCTCCGACAGAACGGCTGATAACCTCGTAATGCTCAAAAATAGGCGTGCGCACTTCTGCATAGTTATAGCGTTTGAAAATTTCACGGGCAAAGCCCTCAACGTACTGCCATTTGGCAGATTCAGCAGGCAAGATATCCTGCGTTCCTTTTGGTTTTTGTAATTTCATAGGGAATCCTCTTTAAACTTAATAGTCTTATTTTACCATAAATAGAGGGATTAAAACAGTAAGAAAAAAAATTAGGATTTATACTCAATGAAAATCAAAGAGCAAACTAGGAAACTAGCCGCAGGTTGCTCAAAACACTGTTTTGAGGTTGTGGATAGAACTGACGAAGTCAGTAACCGTACTACGGCAAGGCGACGTTGACGTGGTTTGAAGAGATTTTCGAAGAGTATTAGATATCATTTTTGAGATTAAGACCTGTCAAAAGAATAGCTAGCAAGGAGAGACCAACAAACAGCATCCAAGTCAACTGTATATTCCATACAGCTATAAGTGAAAAACAAGCTGTTCCCACAGGTATGGATAAGGTGAACAATAAACCTAAAAAATTACTGGTACGAGCCAGAACCTCTGGAGCTAGATTTTTCAGGAGCATGGCACTAATCTTTGGTTGAACTTTACCAGACACATATAGAGTTGAACAGAGAAATAGTAAACCAAGTACGACTTGATTGAATAAATTAGCTAGACCAACTAGACTGAGTCCTACGGTCACCCACATCATCAATCTAGGCAAGGACTGCTTCCCAAAATAATCATTGCCCGTAAGGCTACTGATGATGATTGCTAACAAAGCACAGAATTGACTGATAAATAATGCCTCTGTGTAAGAAAAGTCCAAAAGAGAATGGCTCAAAAAGAAGATGTTATAGATGCTTCCTAAAGCGCCCCCCAAGGCATTGATAAGTAAGACAGCAAAGATCATGAATCCAAAGTTTTTCTGTCCACCTTTAAGAAAAACGAGACGTAAATTTCGATAAATCGTTAGGAACTGCTCTTTGATAGAGAGCTTCTCATTTTTTAGAATTTCACTATCAGCAGATGAAAGTGACAGGCTTAACTTGCTTCTTCCTAGAAAGAGAATCACGGCTGATACTAGGAAAAAACAAGCATTGATTCCCGCAATTAGAGAAAAATTATTGACCGATAGCCCTAAGAGCCAGACTCCAAAAGCTTGACCACCAATGGCTGAAATATAGGTGATAAACTGGGAAAAAGAATAAGCTTCCATCAAATCCTCTTCAGCTACTTTTTCCTTAACGAGAGGCATGCGCAAACCACCTGCAAAATCACTGATCACATCACTGATGACATTGATCAAACACAGGCTAGAAAAGGCAAAGAGACTAGCTTGCTGAACAACTAGAGCTACTAGGAAAAAGAGAAGAGCCTGAAACAAACCGCTGTAAGTCATCCATTTGACCTTGTCCCTCGTGTAATCTGCCCGAATCCCTACAAAAACTGTAAAGAGAGTTGGAAGAATCATGACAATATTGGCCATAGCAACCGCAAAAGATGCTTGTGGCAAGGTCGATGCATAAACGATAAATACTAGGTTAAAAATCGAAGCACCAAAAGCATTGAAGAAGCGTGACAAAGTCAAGAGTCGATAAGCTTGATTTCTAAACAATAGTTTCATAGGTAATCTCCCTTCTTGTTCTAATCCCTATATGAAGTATGACTACAGTATATCACTTAGAAATTGAAAGGGAAAACTTTTGAATATATGCAACACACAAAATAAGCAAAAAAACGATAGAACTTTTGTAATGACCTGAGAGAGAGCAAGAGTTCTATCGCTTAAAATTTCAAATTCTTTTCTTAGTTTGCAGATATTCAACAATCGGTCGTTTTTCGATAGTATTCGGCGGATTTGTTACAGCCAAGCATCTCAAAAATACGGACAGCATCTTCCATCTTTTTCTGACCTTCCTTGACTCTACCCTGCTTGCTATCAAGAAGACCTTCCGCCCACAAATAGACAATTCGGAAATAGGTCTCATTTTCCTTGTAGAAATGCTCTTTGATGACACGTTTAAAATAAGAGGCATTGGTAAATTCTTCACACTCAATGCTGGCTAAAAAACCATTCAATAGCATAGTATGAAAAAGGTTTCGATTACTAGACATTTCCATTAGAAAATCAGATTTACGTACCATCTCTCTAACATACCTAGTGAAAAGAGAAACAGATAGAAATGGTGAACTGACTGAAAATAAATTGAGTTCATAGATTCCCCAGATCTCGGTAGAAAACAAATAATCATGAAGGACTTTTCCTTCCTCTGCTGTTAACTCTACCCTTTCATCCATGCTCTTCATATAAGACTTGATAATAATGGCATTTAGAATATGTTTCTGTTTGTTTTGAGAATTTACATGCTTTTGATACTCCTTGCGATACAAATCCTCAAGAGGTGCTATGTTCTTTAGATCCAAGACATCTGTGATTTCTTTTCTCAGCTCAGAATCTGTATCATACTGAAAACCTCTCGCTAGAAAGAGTATTTCCTCTACACTGGCAGATATATTTTCTAGGGCAAACAAAAACTTTTCCACCGAAAGCTCACTCTGACCTGTTTCAAATCGGGACAACATAGACGGCGAAAATTGTCCCCCAGTCGCCTGTCTCAGCGAGATATTTCTTGACTCTCGTAATTGTCTAAAGACTTTTCCAATCTGCTCCATAGACTTCCCCTTGATTCCGTATTTTCTTCATTTTATCATATTTTTCAGAAAATTCATCAAAAACTTGCCAAATTGTCAGAATTATGAGAAAATAGAGGATATTTATCACGTGGAGGGACTGTAATGAGAGAGGATATCAAAATCAATGACCGTGCTTTGGCCTTGCAAGACCAAATTATCGAAAAACTAGAGAAGGTTTTTGATACAGATGTGGAATTGGATGTTTACAATCTAGGACTGATTTATGAAATCAATCTGGATGAAACGGGTCTATGCAAGATTGTCATGACCTTCACCGACACCGCCTGCGATTGCGCCGAAAGTTTGCCTATCGAAATCGTTGCAGGTCTGAAACAAATCAAAGGTATCGAAGATGTCAAGGTTGAAGTTACCTGGTCGCCTGCCTGGAAGATCACACGAATCAGTCGCTACGGCCGTATTGCCCTTGGACTGCCACCTCGTTAAGCAGGCAAATTACTTTTGAAGATGAAAAGAAGCAAGCCGAAATTGGCTTGCTTTTTGATTTTATTTTTTACCTGACTTGTCCATATTCCAGAAGTCTGTCACGGCTCCGCGTGAAGCGGATGATACGATGTGGGCATATTTACCAAGAACACCACGGCTGTATAGTGGTGGCAAGGTTGTTTCTGACTTGCGTTTTTCAAGTTCTTCATCCGATACGGCCATAGAAATTTCTTTGGTATCTTGGTCAACCGTAACGATATCGCCTGTACGAAGGTAAGCAATCGGTCCACCATCCTGAGCTTCAGGAGCGATATGTCCGACAACCAGACCATAAGTACCACCAGAGAAGCGTCCATCCGTCAAGAGGGCAACCTTGTCTCCTTGACCTTTACCAACGATCATTGAAGAAAGTGACAGCATCTCAGGCATACCAGGACCACCCTTAGGTCCAACGAAACGAACAACGACAACATCGCCGTCGACGATTTCATCTGTCAGAACAGCTTGAATCGCATCTTCTTCTGAGTCAAAGACCTTAGCTGGACCAACGTGACGACGCACTTTCACACCTGATACCTTGGCAACCGCACCGTCTGGAGCGAGGTTCCCGTTCAAGATGATAAGCGGACCATCCGCACGTTTTGGATTTTCAAGTGGCATAATAACTTTTTGACCTGGAGTGAGGTCTGCAAAGTCAGCTAAGTTCTCAGCAACAGTCTTACCAGTACATGTAATGCGGTCTCCATGAAGGAATCCATTAGCCAAGAGATATCTCATAACCGCAGGCACACCACCGACTTCGTATAGGTCTTGGAAGACATACTTACCAGATGGTTTCAAGTCGGCCAAGTGAGGCACACGCTCTTGGATTGTATTGAAGTCTTCAAGTGACAAGTCAACATTAGCTGCGTGGGCAATGGCAAGCAAGTGAAGAGTGGCATTGGTAGAACCACCGAGAGCCATAGTTACAGTGATGGCATCTTCAAAGGCTTCACGAGTCAAGATATCTGACGGTTTGAGACCAAGTTCCAGCATCTTAACAACAGCACGTCCTGCTGCTTCGATATCTTCTTTCTTGTCAGCTGATTCAGCTGGGTGAGATGAAGATCCTGGCAAACTCATCCCTAGAACTTCGATAGCAGTCGCCATGGTATTAGCTGTGTACATACCACCACAACCACCAGGGCCAGGGCAGGCATTACATTCAAGACGTTTCACGTCCTCAGCTGTCATGTCACCGTGGTTCCATTTTCCGATTCCCTCAAAGACAGAAACTAGGTCAATGTCTTTGCCATCAAGATTTCCCGGTGCAATAGTTCCACCATAGGCGAAAATGGCTGGAATATCCATATTGGCAATAGCAATCATAGAACCAGGCATGTTCTTGTCACAGCCGCCGATAGCAACAAAGGCATCCACATTGTGACCACCCATAGCCGCCTCGATAGAGTCCGCAATGATATCACGAGATGTTAGAGAGAAACGCATACCAGGTGTTCCCATGGCAATCCCGTCTGCTACGGTAATGGTACCAAACTGTACAGGCCAAGCACCTGCAGATTTGACACCTTCTTTCGCTAATTTTCCAAAATCATGCAAGTGGATGTTACATGGCGTATTTTCCGCCCAAGTCGAAATCACTCCCACAATCGGTGTTTCAAAGTCCTTATCTGTCATACCAGTCGCACGAAGCATGGCACGGTTTGGTGATTTAACCATGCTATCATAAATGCTACTGCGGTGACGTTTATCTAATTCAGTCATTTGTTCCCTCCCATTTCAGTTTTTACTATTATAGCACATTTTAAAGGCAATGAACAGAAGAAAATTCTTGAATTTTCAGAAAATTTCGATTAATTTGGTTGATGGCCTTTTAATTTTTTCATCTTTTTTTGTCAAGTAACTTTACTTTACAAAAAAAATGTGTTATCCTAGTATGGTTGATGAAAATCAGTAGATTGAATCGAATATAATTACCTAAAGGAGAAATCAAAATGGCAGTACCTGCACGTCGCACTTCAAAAGCGAAGAAAAACAAACGTCGTACACACTACAAAGTAACAGCTCCATCTGTAAACTTTGACGAAACTACTGGAGATTACTCACGTTCTCACCGTGTATCACTTAAAGGATACTACAAAGGACGTAAAATCGCTAAAGCTGCATCAGCTGAATAATAGAAGGGAGATACCATGCGCGTAAATATTACACTTGAACACAAAGAATCTGGTGAACGCTTGTACCTTACTTCTAAAAACAAACGTAACACTCCAGACCGTCTTCAATTGAAGAAATACTCACCAAAACTTCGCAAACACGTTGTGTTTACAGAAGTTAAGTAAGCATTCAATACGAATCGATACAGAAGAAAAACGCATTCAAG
The DNA here is from genome assembly GCA_905221205.1 of bacterium. Lineage (GTDB taxonomy): Bacteria > Bacillota > Bacilli > Lactobacillales > Streptococcaceae > Streptococcus. The sequence goes on along the minus strand of CAJNCG010000004.1, from coordinate 141,292 downwards.
CGTTTTTTCTTTTTGTTTAATTCAGTACATTGAAAGAAAAATCATTCGAATGACTACATTTTTGACTATATTTTTTGTAAAATAAACTAGATGTTCGGATATATAGAAAAATCCAAAATCCCCTACAAGCTATACTTACAAGGGACTTGTGTATTATTCTTGTACTTCTTTCTGGGCAGCCTTCCCTTGGTCTAGAAGAGCTTGAACGATTTTTTCATCGCGTAGTTTGACAGAATCGTTGATCATTTCTGCGGACTTGACGATGGTTGTTTCTAGTTGGGCACGTTTCTGGCGTCCCAATTCAATAGCTGCGACGATACCTTGGTTTTGAGCGACCAGACTTTCAGCCAGTTTGGTAACAGACTCAACAGCAACTGTCGGGCTTTGGGCAATTCGTTCCATCTGTGGAATCACTTCCTTGCTGGTCTCAGCTAGCATCTGAAGGGCAGCATTGTTGGCATTGACAATAGCATCTGCCACGACACCTGATTTCATGGATTGTTGCAAAATACCCAGTTGGGCAATAGAAAGCTTCATTGTCGGAATCGTATTACGACGAAGCATGCCCAATTTTTGGCGCATATCAGATGACACCTTCACAAGATTGCGCATCTGAGGTGTTGTTGCCCAGGCAACATAGAGACGGCTGACATACTCAGTATGTTGTTGTTCGAGGGTATTAACCACTTCTGCCATGCGGGCCAATTCTTGTGACTTGGTTTGGTATTCTACCGTACTTGTATCGAGTTGGTCAGCTTGAGCTTTTAGTTCTGCAGCGCGATTACCAGCTTCTGTCTGGCTGGCTTCGATAAAGGAAATCACTCCCACTAGATTTTCAATGGATTTGGTATTATCCTCAATCAACATTTCAGCAGAGACGATATTTCGTGCTAGCACGTCTTCTTGCTTGACCACTGCGGCAGCCATGCCATCGAGTTTTTGCTCCACTGTTTTTGAGTCAAAGTAAAATTCTTGTAGGGTATTCTTGCTCTTGTTGAACAATCGTTGCAAAAAGTTTGGCTTTTCTTCTAACTCAGCAATTTCAGCATTCTTGTATTTGACGACAAAGCCTTGCAACTCACGGTTGGTATTTTTGAGTAGATCATCTACTTGGGGAATCTGCAGTTTCTTTTGTTCTGACAAGATACGATTGACCGTATTATTCACACCTTCTACAGCAGATTGTCCAAAATCCAAAAGAGCATTTTGATTGGTAACAAATTGGTCTACTAACTGGGGCACGCGCGCCTTGATTCCTTCTTGCTGCTCAGGGCTCAACTTTTCAAGGAAGGTCAAGGTCTTATCTGAGCCAGTATTGGTCTCGATGATTTGGGTTGTCTTATCTACCTTAGCTACCGTATTATTGGCAATCTGGTCAATATCAAATTTAAATTCTGTCATGGTTACTCCTTTATTTCTAACCTATTCTTTGCAATCTTTTTCTAGGATACGCAGACTGATATCAAAATCACGCATATCTGTTTCATTGAGTTCTCTCAAGACTTGATCCAGCTCAAGATCAAATTGTTCGATAGCTGCTTTAGCTTGTTGCAAACGTTCTTCTGCTCGATTATAGTTTTTAGGATTGGCCTTAATCTTTAGATAGCCTTCTAAAATCGTTTGGAATTTCTCCATCTTCAAACTATGAATAGCAGTCAATTCTTCCTTATCACCCTCAGCCGATGTAGCAATCTTGTCTAAAATAGCCTGATGATCAATAGCAATATTAGCCAAAGTCTGAGACAATTCTGGAGCTAATTCCTCTGGCTCCGCATTTTCAAGATCTACCTGACTTTCCCTATCCAAACGTTCTAGCTGAACATCGATGTTCGCTCGTACTGTACGAACCTTTTTGTCAATACGGTTGTAGACATTAGCATCGATATAGGACTTGAGACGATCTGCCTCCTGATGTATTTCCCGCAGTTCGATCAATACTTGATTGGCCAAACTCTTATAGGACTCTGAGCCTTTTTCTACTAAAATTCCCTCTAGTTGCTGAATATCTTTGTCCGCCTGGCGAATCCGAGCTTTTAAAAGCTCAATCCGATCATCGAGAGAACGGTCCTGCAAAAGAGGATAGCGCCAACGTTTGTAGAGACGGTAACCGCCATAACCCAGTAGGACACAAGCCGCAAGCGGAAGAGCATATTGAACCAAGAGTCCCAACAAGAACAAGAAACCCCAAAAATAGAGACATCCTTTCCAAAAACCATTACCCGATTTCATAAACATTCCTTATTTTCAATTTATAAGTCTATTTTAGCACAAAAGAGCAAAATGAGGGCGGAAATCCCCTAGAAAAGAGTTGATTTCTTTGCTGTAAAATGGAATCTAGGAGCGCGTGTTCTGATTTCTGCATAATGGATTCAAACCGCAATCACACTCTAAGGAAATATCAAAACAAAGGCTTGAAATATCAGGGGATGTGTGTTAGAATGAAAGCATAAAGGGAAAATAATGCTTCTAGCATATATAACTAAAAAGCCCCACCGTGCCACCGATGGGGTTTTTTGCTACCCTCTTAAGGGGTTAAAAGTTACTTGCTACGTCTCTTTATCCATAGCTTGAAAAGCTCAGATAGTACGTTAACAAGTAACGGAGCTAGAAAAAGGGAAAGTAACTCTAGCATATATAACACCTCCCTTCCTTAAAGTGAGGGGGCCAAAATATTATATCATACCAGATTTATATCATCAACATCGTGTATAAAAAATAAAAACTTGAAATATCGGAGGGGTTGTGTTAGAATTGGATTATAGTGATGATAATTGTCTAACAAGGCAACAAAAAGCCCCAACGTTCCCGCGTTGAGGTTTTTTTGGCTTATTGCCCCTTAAAGGTTATTTCTTGCGTGAGTTAAGCCATTTCTCAAACAAGGTTGTCAAAATATTGACTACTAAGGGTGCTAGAAAAATTGTGATGATAATTTCTAACATCGGCAACACCTCCCTTCCTTAAAGTGAGGGGGCCAGAATATTATATCATACCAGATTTATATCATCAACATCACATAATTCTTGGAATAGATAGACTTAGATACACAAATAACCTTACTAGCAAATCTCTAAACAAACCCAGAAATCAACATTTTAAGACAAAGCAAAAAGCCCACTGTTGTAGGCTTTCTGTAAGATATATCTTAAAATTAAAGCATTTTGTTGTAGAATTCAACGACAAGTGCTTCGTTGATTTCTGGGTTGATTTCGTCGCGTTCTGGCAAACGAGTCAATGAACCTTCCAATTTTTCAGCGTCGAATGATACGAATGCTGGACGTCCAAGAGTAGCTTCTACTGCTTCAAGGATAGCTGGAACTTTCAATGATTTTTCACGAACTGAGATCACTTGACCTGGAGTTACGCGGTATGATGGGATATCAACGCGTTTTCCGTCAACAAGGATGTGACCGTGGTTTACGAATTGACGAGCTTGACGACGAGTAGTCGCAAGACCAAGACGGTAAACAACGTTATCCAAACGACGTTCCAAAAGAAGCATGAAGTTGAAACCTAGGATTCCGCCTTTGATTTTTGTAGCTTGTACGAACAAGTTACGGAATTGTTTTTCACCTACACCGTAAGTGAAACGAAGTTTTTGTTTTTCAGCCAATTGCAAACCGTATTCTGACAATTTAGAACGGTTGTTTGGTCCGTGTTGTCCTGGTACGTAGTTACGACGTGCCAATTCTTTACCTGTACCTGTAAGTGAAAGGCCAAGGCGACGAGCTTGTTTCCAAGATGGTCCTGTATAACGTGACATGTGAATGTCCTCCTGATATAAATAATATTTCGGTGGAAATAGTCACTTAGAAAGCCCTGATTCGTGCAGATGCCCTTCGCCTAAACAGCCAAGGTTACTTATCATAAGACACCTGTTGACGAGCTTCATGCTTTCCTGCTGATATTTCACACAAAATCCATTTTACCATGAATGACTGGATTTGTAAAGGGGTTTTAAGCTTTATTTTCACTGCCAGAGAGATTGAGAAGGAGGGTAAAGGTGCTTCCGAGGCCGTACTGGCTGATAACTGTGATTTCTCCACCCAATTGATGGGCCAATTCACGCGCAATCGCAAGGCCTAAGCCATGACCACCTGTTTTCATATTGCGCGAAGTTTCGACGCGATAAAGGCGTTTGAAAATATTCTCCAAATCCTCTGGGGCAATCCCCTGTCCCTCATCGGTCACACTGATTGAAAGCTGGTTATTTTCCAGCTTAGCCACCACTTCCAGCTTGGTTCCTGGAGCTGAGTATTTAAAAGCGTTATTGACCAGATTCACCAAGATGCGAGAAAGCTTGGCATAATCTCCTTCAATCCGGGCAGACTCTGGGATCACCTGCAAGTGGACGTCTCGCTCCTCCTGCTCAATCAAGAACTGAAATTCACTCATGCACTCAATCAAGAGCTGATCCAGAAAAATGCTGTCTTTACTAGTCGTCTCCGCCTGATTTCTAGCTGTATTTAGGGTCAAAAAATTCAATTCTTCAACCAGTTTATTGAGTCTTTCGGTCTGGCGTCCAATGGTTGCTAGATAATGGTCCTGTTCTCCTTCCTTGATAACTCCATCCAAAATCCCTTCTACCGTCGCTTGAATCGAAGTGATGGGAGTCTTGATATCATGCGATAGCTGGGCAATCATTAATCCCTTTTCTCGTTCGCTTTCTTCCAAAGAATTGAAGGTTGCCTGCAAATCATGGGACATTTCATTGAAGGCTTGTCCTAACTGCTGAAATTCTGCAGGCCCTTGAACCTCTAGATTTGAAGGAAAATCTTTGTCCGCTACTCGCTTGGCATGTTCCTTAAGTTTGGCCAATGATGTAAAGACAGGCGATAGGAGAAAGAGACTAATCCCAGCACCGACAAAACTTGCGATTAAAGTCATGCCAATCAAGAAATAAATTTCTCTTTGCTCAATTAACATGCGCTGGATAGCCCAAAAAACCACGATAATCGTTAGGAGTGTTGAAATGATATACCCCACTAAAATATAACTTTTTAATTTCATTAACTACCTCGTGCTTTCTCAATTTTGTAGCCCAAGCCCCAGACGGTTTTGATGGTGGGCGTTGCTGCACTGGCATGTTTAGCCAACTCCTGTCGAAGAGCATGAATATGAACATTCAAGGTATTGGTATCATCCACATAATCTTCTTGCCAGACCTTTTCATAGAGATCTGTCTTAGAGAAAACGCGCTCTGGATTGCTGGCTAAAAGCCATAGAAGTTCGAAGGATTTGACTGTCAAATCAAGCGCCACATCTCCAACTTGGACCTCATGGCTACCGTGATTCATCCGTAAATCCCCGAGACTGACAACCTCTGTCTCACCTCCACGATGAAGGCGACGCAAGATATTGTGGACACGCAAAACCAGCTCACGAGGGCTAAAGGGCTTGGCAATAAAGTCATCTGCCCCTAAGCTCAGGCCATAAATCTTGTCCTGCTCACTGGTCTTAGCCGTGATAAAGAGAAAAGGCTGATCTGGAGATTGATACTGGACCTCACTAATCAAATCATAGCCATCCATCCGAGGCATCATGATATCTGTAATAATCAAATCAATCGGTTTTCGCTTGAAGATTTCTAAGGCCTCTACTCCATCATGAGCCACCAAAACCTGATACCCTGCTTGAACCAGATAGCGTTGATGAATATCTGTGATTTCTACCTCGTCGTCAACGAGTAAAATTGTCTTTCCCATCTGTCTCTCCTTTGAAAAAAACAGTGCTATACCACAATAGTATAACACTATTTTAATCACTTTACGAACATTCTAAACGATATCTGGATTTTTCAAATCCTAGATAGAAAGTCTGTAGTTAGACTAGTCATTTTCCTCTTTTTTAGCTTTCAAACCGAGGCCACCTAATAGTCCTGCCAAGGCGAGTCCAACGAATCCAAGAGTAGCCATTGATGTTTGAGCTTCACCAGTATATGGAAGCATGTCTTTTTGCTCTTTCATTTGATCAGCCATCATTGGATTTGACATCTTGTTATTAGCTGCCATCTTGCCTTCATCAGACATTTTGCTTGAGGCTGCTGGAGCTTGATCTTGTTTCATGCTTGGTGTTACCATAGGCTGGCTAGCATTCATGGTTTTGTCCTGCTCTTTGTTAGGCATCATCTTATCCTGACTAGCGGCTGACATTTGAGATTTCATCTCATCTTGATGAGCACTTGGCATTTGAGCGTTCATCTTAGACGCATCTTGATGACTATTCATCATTGGAGTCGGCATAGCTGAACCATTAGAAGATGGGACGAAGCCTGATTGCATCGGAGTAAGAGACTGATATCCATTCAAGTTCACTGTCAAATCCTTAGTCGCTACGAGGTTACTCAAATCAGCCTTACCATCTTTCGCACCGTACACTTTGATGGTTGCCTTGTAGCTTTGAGTGCCGTTTTGTTTCAAGAGGTCTAGAAGCTCTTTATCAGATTTACCTTGGGTGCCTGCCAAATCCACTTCATAGAAGTAAAGGCCTTTGCCTAATTTTTCTACTGGTGGAAGAGCGGGATTTTTGGCTGAACCGTTATCTGACCATGGAGCCTTGTCTGAGGCTTTCAAGATAAGGCGGGTTAACATACCGTCACCGGCGAAGAATTCATATGGAATGACTTGGTTGACACCGGCTGTGAATGGGCCTGGGAAATTGGCTTTATCCAAGTAAGTAGCTGGAACGTCTACTGTGTCTTTGGTATTATCAGCCACGCCTTTTTGTACTTCGGCTGGGGTGGTCAAGCCATTCAAATTGACATCCAAATCTTTTGTAGCTACTAGATTTGTCAAATCAGCCTTGCCATCTTTAGCACCGTACACCTTAATTGTTGCTTTATAACTTTGCGTACCGTTTTGTTTCAAGAGGTCCAACAAATCTTTATCAGATTTACCTTGGGTACCTGCCAAATCCACTTCATAGAAGTAGAGGCCTTTGCCCAATTTCTCTACTGGTGGGATAGCAGGATTTTTGGCTGAACCGTTGTCTGACCATGGAGCCTTGTCTGAGGCTTTCAAGATAAGGCGAGTCAACATACCGTCACCGGCGAAGAATTCATATGGAATAACTTGGTTGACACCAGCTGTGAATGGACCTGGGAAGTTGGCTTTGTCCAAGTAAGTGGCTGGAACGTCTACTGTGTCTTTGGTATTATCAGCCACGCCTTTTTGTACTTCCGTTGGGGTAGTCAAGCCATTCAAATTAACATCCAAATTTTTAGTCGCTACGAGATTGCTCAAATCAGCCTTGCCATCTTTGGCACCGTACACCTTGATAGTGGCTTTATAGCTTTGCGTACCGTTTTGTTTCAAGAGGTCCAACAAATCTTTATCAGATTTACCTTGGGTACCTGCCAAATCCACTTCATAGAAGTAGAGGCCTTTGCCCAATTTCTCTACTGGTGGGATAGCAAGATTTTTGGCTGAACCGTTGTCTGACCATGGAGCCTTGTCTGAGGCTTTCAAGATAAGGCGAGTCAACATACCGTCACCGGCGAAGAATTCATATGGAATAACTTGGTTGACACCAGCTGTGAATGGACCTGGGAAGTTGGCTTTGTCCAAGTAAGTGGCTGGAACGTCTACTGTGTCTTTGGTATTATCAGCCACGCCTTTTTGAACTTCAGCTGGGGTAGTTAAGCCATTCAAGTTAACATCCAAACCTTTAGTCGCTACGAGATTATTCAAATCTGCCTTGCCATCTTTCGCACCATACACCTTGATGGTAGCTTTGTAGCTTTGAGTGCCGTTTTGTTTCAAGAGGTCAAGAAGGTCTTTGTCAGATTTACCTTGAGTTCCTGCCAAATCTACTTCATAGAAATAGAGACCTTTGCCCAAGTTTTCTACTGGTGGGAGAGCTGGATTTTTAGCTGAACCATTATCTGACCATGGGGCCTTGTCAGAAGCTTTCAAAATCAAACGAGTTAACATACCGTCTCCGGCGAAGAATTCGTATGGGATGACTTGGTTGACACCTGCTGTGAATGGACCTGGGAAGTTGGCTTTGTCCAAATATGCAGCTGGGACGTCTACTGTGTCTTTGGTATTGTCAGCCACGCCTTTTTGAACTTCGGCTGGAGTGGTTGCTGGTTGAGCTTCATTTGCTTCACGGTCTTGTCCAGTAACTGCAGGAGCAGGATTTGTCGTAGGTTTAACCGCATCTTCTGTTTCTTTCTTAGACTCTGGTTTTGCTTGCACTTCTTCTTTAGGTGCTACTACTTGGTCTTTAGCAGCTACATCCGTTTTTTCTGGAGAGCTTGTAGTATCCAAGCTTGCTTTGGGTGCTGACTCTGCCTGTTCTGAAGGAAGAGCTGTATCGACTGCTTCTTTGAGAAGTTCTGCTGGTAAGTCGCTCTTTTCACTCACCGAAGCAGCGTCTGGCACGACTTGAGCAGGGGTCGGATTGACTACATCGGCACGTACCGAACTTGGTTGCCCAACTAGAACAAAGAAGCCACTGGCCACAACAACTGAGGCAACACCGACACTAAGACGGCGAATAGACCAACGAGTATATCTTTGATTTGGATTGAATTTCATAGGATTCTCCTTAGAGTTTTTCTTTATTTGATGACTCTAGTATAATCTCCTAAAATTAAAAAGGATTAAGAAAAAGTTAAAATTTTTCTTAAATCCCTCTTATAAAATACTTATATTAATTAAATCCATAAACAGATTTGGTGATTTGATAGACGACATTGGAAAGTTTGCGAGCTGGCAAGACGGAGTGTTTGGTCAAACGACTCAACATGGTCTTGCGAATAGCCTGAAAGACCTCTGGATTTTCCTGCTGAATATAGGTCCACAGCTCCCGTTTTTTGGCCAGATGCTCTGCTGTACCTGCTCGATTGAGCAAGGCGCTAGAAATAACCGTCGTAATCTCAATGTGATTCAGCAGGTATTCTCGCATTTTGGGATGGCTTACTTTGGACAAATCAAGCTGGTCTACCAAGAGTCGATTGACCTTGAGTTGCTGGTCAATGCGTTTAATCATCACTTGCTCATTGACAGACTGATCCTCACGCCCAATCAAATAACGATAAAAGTCAACAGGCAGATAGTACATGGTCTTGACCTGCTGAAGAGGAGTAAAGACAAAGAGATTATCGACATAAAAAGTATGCTCAGGCAGTTGGAACTGGCTGGCTCGCAACAAATCTGTCCGATAAATCAGCGAGTGCATCATGATATACTGGCCTTTTGAGAAATTTCCGACCTGGTCCCAGCCAAAAATCTGCTGGACAGGTAAGACTGACTCGTAACTCATACTCTTCTTACGAGACTGACCTTCCTTTTCATAGACAAAATTGGTCACAAAGGCATCCACCTCTTGACCTTCACTCTCTAATTCCTGCAAGGTCTCCAAAATTTTCAGGTAAGCACGGGGATCCACCCAGTCATCACTATCAACCACTTTAAAATAACGACCAGAAGCCTCTGCCAAGCCACGATTGACAGCACCGCCATGGCCCTTATTTTCCTGATAAATGGCTCTAACGATGTTAGGATACTTGCTGGCTAAACGCTCAGCGATTTCCTGAGTCTGGTCCTGAGACCCGTCATTGATAATCAAAATCTCAACTTGCTCACCACCAATCACTAGCGACTCCACACAGTAATGAAGATAGGCTGCAGCATTGTAGCTAGGAATGGCGATAGACAATAACTTCATAATCTACTCCTTTAGGGGACTGATTTTTTCTTACTCTCTCTTGTCACTTCTTTCTATTTTACCATAAAGTCCAGCTTTTGAAGGACTTTTACTAGAATACAAGGGTTGCTATCTCTATTTGCTATCTTGGACATCAAAAAAGAGGGGATTCCCCTCCTTACGAATTCAATTCTGCCAAGTCGTCTAGATACTGGTTGTTAATGACTGCCAAGATATAGGCATCTGCTTTCAAGAGGTCATTGGGTCCAAACTGGACATCCAGTTGTGAATTTTCCTGTTCACGAAATCCTAGGACATTGAGGTTGTATTTGCCACGTAGATCCAGCTGACTCAGGCTTTGGCCTGCCCAAACACTAGGGATTTTCATCTCTACGATAGACACATTTTTATCCAGCTGAAAGACATCAACATTGTTATGAAAGAGAATGGTCTGTGCTAGGGATTGCCCCATTTCATACTCAGGCGAGATTACCGAGTCAGCACCGATTTTTTCCAGTACCTTCTTGGCTGTCTGGCTTTTGACCTTGGCAATAACCCTTGGTACGCCCAAACTCTTACAATGCATCACTGCAAGCACACTCGACTCCAGATTTTCCCCTGTTGCAACGACAACTGTATCACAAGTATCAATCCCTGCGGTTCTGAGAAGTTCCTCATCTGTAATATCGCCCACAACTCCACGCGCCAAAACAGGCTCAAATTGATTGATGCGCTCGGCGTGGTCGTCAATGGCAATAATATTCATATCTTGCTTGGCGAGGGCCGTCAGGACACTACTCCCAAAAATCCCCAAGCCTAAAATTCCAATCGTACGATCTGACATCGTTCTTCCTTTCTTATCCAATACTAATATCTGCTTTCATATACTGAATCAAATCTTTCTTATCCGGCTGGTAATCCGCTAGACTAACCAGCAAGGTCAAGGGACCGATACGGCCGATAAACATAAGCAACATGACAATACTGAGAGCCAACTTGCCCAATTCTGGTGTCAAATTTGCCGTTACCCCAACTGTCGCAAGGGCGGAAATGGTCTCAAACATGAGGTAGATAAAACGCGGCGTTCCTTCTGCCGTAATTCCCAGCAACATCAAGCCCAACAAGAAGGTCATCAAAAAGATAATGAAGACACTAAAGGATTTTTGGACTGTTCGAGCTTCAATGGTTCTCTGCGCAACATTGGCATGAGGCAAGCCCAGCAATTCACTACGAGCAAAGACCAACAAGACAAAGAAGGTCGTAATCTTAAGACCCCCAGCCGTCCCTCCAGGTGCTCCACCCAGAAACATCTGTAGGATATAGATAAACAGGGTCACAGGCCGAGCTTGGGTGTAGTCAATAGAGGCAAAACCAGCCGTTCTCATGCTGACGGTTTGGAAAAAGCTAACCAGCACTTTCTCTGGGACACTAAGATTGCCAATGGTTCCAGGATTGTGCCACTCTGTAAAGAGCGTAGCTCCTGTCCCAAACAGCAAAATCCCTGCAGTCAAGAAGAGGACCAACTTGGTGTGAAAACGTAGTCTACGTTTTTTCTTCTTGCCTAGCTGGGTTGCCAAGTCAAACCAGACCATAAAGCCCAGACCACCCGTGATAATCAAACCAGCAATGACCAGATTGATTAAAGGATCCGTCTGAAAATTCACTAAACTGCTACTGCCGAAATTATCAAAACCAGCATTACAAAAGGCTGAAATGGCTAAAAAGATAGAAGTAAAAATGCCCCGTCCCCAGCCGAACTCAGGAATAAAACGAAAACTTAACAGGAAGGCACCCAAGCCCTCCACCAGAAAAGTCGTCAAAAAGATAGACCGCATAAAGGCCTTCAGTGACCGAGTTTCCCCGTAACTAAAGCTCTCCTGAATGGTTTCACGACTGCGAAGACTGAGCTTTTGCTTTCCCTGAATATAAAAGACCCCAATAAAGGTCATAAGCCCCAGACCACCAATCTGGATCAAGAGCATACAAATAAGCTGACCCCAGACATTATAGGTGGTAGCTACCGGCTGCGTAAAGAGGCCGGTCACACAGACCATGGACACCGTCGTAAAAAGATGGTCAAAATATGTAGCCTGCGAACCGCTTGCCTGGACAAAAGGCAAACTCAAAAGGAGAGAACCTATAAAAATAACTCCAGCGAAACTTAAAAAAATCCGACGAGCTGGCGAAAGCCCGCCCAAGACCCTTTCAAGTTTTTTCACAAATAATTTGAATAACATACATCCATTGTACCATAAAAAGAAGGAGAGTAGCTAGATCTGAGAGGCTATCTCAAGGCAGAGTTCCAAGGCCTTTTCGAAAGCCTCTGAACCCCAGTCACGACTATCGTACTGGTCCAAGTCTGCTAGAGAATCCGCTGTGAACAACAATTCTCCCCAGAGAACACCACGCAATTGAGCTACTGCCGCAAGTGCAGCACACTCCATCTCCACAACAGCACAGCCTTCCTCCTTGCGATAAGCCACCTTTTCAGCTGTTTCTCGGTAAAAGCCATCTGTAGACCAGGCCATGACTTCTTCATAGGGAATCTCTCTGTCTTCCAAAACTCGCTCAATGGCAGCAATAGCCTCTGGCTGAATTTCCATATAACGAGAAGGTGCCACATAGTGATAACTAGCTCCTTCATCTCGCAGAGCGCAAACCGGGACTAGAAAGGCATTCTCCTCTATATCAGCTAGCACACCACAGGTTCCGGTGGAAATGATCTGCTCCACACCGTAGCCAATCAACCAATCCATAAACTGGGCCGCTGGAGCGGAACCGACAGGAGCCTGGGCCAGACAAATTTCCTCACCCTTGTAGTTCACAACATAGACTGGATAAGTCTTGGTGGCAGAAACGAATTCGCCGACACAGTCCGCCCCTACTTCCCTCGCATAACGGTCAATCTCCTCACCCAAAAATGCATAGACACACTTCTTAGGCAAGTGCAAGTCCAACCCCTCGTGATTGGGCATGATGACCGCCTGAGGATTATCATCAAACTCTAAAATGGGAATCGCATGTTTCTGAATCATAGCCCACCTCCTCTGATTTTGTACTATTGTATCAAAAGCTGACGGAGTGTCAAGGAGGGGACTGATGAACTGAGGAACTTTTGGTCTCTTTTTGCATATTGCTAACAAGCTAGCTTCACGATATGATAGAAGCATTTTATACCCTTCGAAAATCTCTCCAAACCGCGTCAACGTCGCCTTGCCATATATATGTGACTGACTTCGTCAGTCTTATCTACAACCTCAAAACAGTGTTTTGAGCAGCCTGTGGCTAGTTTCCTAGTTTGCTCTTTGATTTTCATTGAGTATAAGTAAACGAAAACGGGTGACTGAACAATTTAGCCTTTGAAAGCTACAATTGCAAAATCACTCGTAAAATATGAATCTATCACCCATATAAAAAGATAGCCATTCTAATCGAATGCTATCCTTTTTTGTTTATCCTCGTTTATCTGGGGCTGGACCGTCGCCTTGAGGTCCTCCATTTAATCCACCGCCTCCAGGCATAGAATTCACAATATCAGTTTGTTTTTCGCCATTGAGATAGATGTCTCCACCTGTATAGGTCGCAGTTCCGTCAAAGTCAAAACCTGTTTGACCAATCATTTTAATGGTTCCGCCTGTGACCGTGATATTCCCGTTTGAGTCAATCGGATCTGTGTCACCTTGACCGACTTCTACAGTTAGATTACCACCTGTCATGGTAAAGTAAATATCGCTTTGCTGGGCATTTTTATTTGCTGCATTGACCCCATCATCTGTCGCGTAGACATTGATATCACCACCATTAATCGTAATGCCTTTCCCTTCAATTCCTTCTGTGGAATTCTTGACGGTGTAAGTACCGCTATCAATCACTAGGTTACCAGAAGCGTGAATGCCATCATCTCCTGCTGTGACTGTTATGGTATTGTTAGCCAAATAAATATTGCCGACAGTCATATCCTCATCATTATCAACTTTGACACCATCTTCCTTGGCATCGATGGTCATGGTTGTACCAGTGATATTGAGTTCATCATTGACATTAAAGGCATCGCCAACTGCTGTGATGTTATAGGTTCCACCCGTGATGTGGAGGGTGTCGTTGGCCTTGATTCCGTTGTTCTTCTTGCCATCGACAGTAAGGGTACCTGAGCCATTGATGGTCAAATCCACCTTAGAAAAGAGAGCTGCATTTGCCTTGTCATCACTATTAGAGCTTGAGTCAGAGAGACTGTTGGTAGTTCCCTCCACCAGAGTCAGGTAGACATGACCGGCTGATGTCGCTGAAATTGCTGCATTGGTATTGGTCATGGTCGCACCTTTTAGGACTAGATGAACATCTGCTGCCTTATCTGCCTCGACCTTGATCTGCACTCCGTCAGACTGACCTGAAATCACATAGGTTCCGGATTTTGTAATGGTAACTGTTGAACCAGAGACTGTCACCCCATCTCCAGAGACGTTCGCTGATGATCCAGATAGCTCAATCTTAGAAGCTGTGCTTTCATCATAGGAAGTATCATAGTCCTTTTCTGTAAAATAAGAAGTTTGGTTGGTCTTTGTTGAAGTTGTTGTGGCACTATTTATAGTTGCATTGGTATTTGATGTAGTCGTTGACTGCCCACAAGCTGTCATCAAGGTCAAAGCTGTTAAACTGGTTAAGATTAGGATCCATTTTTTTGATTTCATAGCTTTTTCCTCTCCTTCATTTAGCTTAACCTTAGTTTACAAGGGAAGTCTGAAAGAAATCTGAACTTTTTCTGAAAGTTTTCTTAAGTTCGGTTTTAGTTAAGATCGGCTCAATCATTTGATACAGAACTACTGGAAATAATTTTTAAACTAGCACTCACTAGTGTGATGCCTCCATAATCAAGAGACTACAGAAAAGAGAGTTTCTGAGATGAAACTTACAAAAAAGAAACAACCTCCGCTGTTCCTTTTTACTTCTATTTCACAGGTATTTCCTTAATCACGCGCGCAGGATTGCCAGCTAGGACAACATTGTCACCAAAGGACTTGGTAATCACGGACCCTGCTCCTGCAACGACATTATTTCCCAGTGTCACTCCAGGAAGGACAATAACGCCACCACCAGCCCAGAAATTATCTCCGATTGTGATAGGCTTTCCGTACTCGATACCTGAATTGCGCTCCTGTGGATCTAGTGGATGGAGGGGTGTCAAGAACTGACAGTTGGGTCCGATCATAGCATTATCCCCGATACGAATAGGGCAGATGTCCAGCATGGTCAAGTTCCAATTAGAATAAAAATTTTCCCCTAGATGGATGTTGACACCGTAGTCCACCATCAAGCGCGTATTGACATAAAGATTTTGCCCGGTTGATCCAAACCAAGTCTTGATGATTTCGGCTCCCTTCAAGGGATCCTCTTCCTTGTTAAAGGCAGCCTGTTTTTGGCGAGAAGCCTGAGCTAAGGCTCTCAGTTCTGGGTCCGATGGACGATAAAACTCGCCTGCTATCATTTTCTGGTATTCACTAGTCATTGTATTCTTCTCCTTATTCCCTACTATCATATCAAAATTTTGACATATCTGACTAGGATAAGGAGCAATTTCTACAATTGATGCTCTACCTTCATCACATCCTGTCTAAGCGGATACGAGTCACAATTCCGTCTGGGTCTGTGATTTCCAGCTGGATAGATGTCAGCCACTTAATTGACGCATCAACTTCTTGTGCCTGCTGCGCAATCGCTAACAGTTCTTCTTTGTGCGCGACTTCGATGACATAGTAGGCCAAACCTGGTAAGCCTTGCTTACGCTTGGCCAAACCTTTTCCTCCCCATTCGTTGACTGCCAAATGATGATGATAGTCCCCAGCTGCAATCCAACTAGCACTAGGTACACTGAACTTATCCTCTAGCCCTAACACCTTTTGATAAAACTGGCTAGACTTTCGACTATCCTTGACGGACAGGTGGATATGCCCCATTCTCGTACCTTCTGCTAGGATAAAGGGCTCTACTCTATCCCCCAACTCATAGATATCCTGAGCCGCAAGGGCTCCCGTCACCCCGATAATACGTCCATCTTCTCGAATATCCCATGTAGAAACCGGCTTATCTCGATAGAGTTCAATGCCATTTCCCTCCAAATCCTCCAAGTAAAGGGCCTCACTGTAACCATGGTCTGCACCTCCGACAAGAGGAATCTGTAAATCCATCAGGTGCTTCAAGACATCCGCCAAAGCCTTTCGCGTCGGCAAAAGAATGGCTAGATGGTAAAGACCATGATGTTCCCTTACTTCTCCATTCTCTTGTGTTTGAATCAGCTGTACCAAGGCTTTTCCATCAAGGCCCAGAACAGCCTCTGTCTCAGTTTGAGATAAGATTTCTAAACCAATAATCTGCTGATAAAAGGCTGTTTGACTGACCAAATCCTTCACATTTAAAACTGCCTCTGCTAAATAAATGTGGCTCTTGTATTCATAGGTCATAAATATTTCCTCTTTTATTGTAACTTTAATTATTACAACTATTATATAACTTCCATCAAGAAAGTCAAGCCAGACAACTTGAAGCATCCCACTCAGCAAAAAAAAATCCCAGAAAAAATCTTCTAGGATTGTGTTGTAGTTATTTTACTAGGCTAGCAAATTTATTTCTCAAATCAACGTTTTCTGTTGGATTCAGTGACAACACGTCACTACTTGCAGTTGGTGAGTGGAAAACAATTCCTTCGCCAGTGTCTGTAATGGCAAAGAAGTAATTGTGAACGGTTGGGTAATTATCCCAATTACTATAGGTCTCTACAATGCGGTATTTGGCAGTACCACTACCTGTTTTTGAAAATTCCGCATCTAGTTTGCTACCGTCTTTCCAGTAAAGCATGTCGGCACTGATATTCCCCGATCCGATTCCTTTTTTATAGTTAGGCTGACCCATTTCATCACCCCAACTCTTCATAAAGCTTGCTAAAGCAGCGGATTTATCAGCTGTCCAAGGACCGGTTTCTTCTGTTTTGGAAGGAGTCGTTTCCTTGACTTCTTTCTTGCTTTCACTTGATGAACTGCTAGTACTACTTGTACTGCTACTGCTTGCTTCCGATTTAGAAGAAGAGGAAGAGCTAGCACTTGTTTCTGCCTTAGCAGGGGTAAATTTAAACTCTTCCCAAGTAAACTTGTCTGCTGTCACTTCATCTGCTTCTGATTTACCGAAATTCTCAAGCAACTTCTTATCTGTAATCTTGATAGACTTGCTATCTACTTTTGTAGGCCCCTTGGCACCTTCTAGTTTGTAAAGAGTTCCTTCCCCTTCACCTGATCCAGAAGACCAAGTCAATGCCAAAACCTCACCTGTCTTAAAGAATTTCATAGAGCTACGAGCACCACCATGCCCTGCTACATACCCCTCTGCTAGTAGAGTCGGTTGACCTTCTTTTAGATAATACAAACCTGTAAAGAAATAATTCTTCCCTGCTGTTTGGCTACCTACTAACATTTCAGACTGGCCATCTCCATCTAAATCCAAGAAAGTATAGCGTTGTTTTGAAGGATCTGCTGCAGCTGCTTCTATAACCCATGAGTTTATCATATGGTCAGATTTGTGAAGCTTGGCTTCGATTTCCGGAGCCTGTTTCTTGCCAGAAGACAAGATAACCTCATAATCCTCAAAAACGCTCTTATAAAGGTCTTCTGCCTTTGTCTCAACCGGTCCCTTAGATCCACCAAAAAAGCTTTTCAAAGGCTCTGGCAGGTCAATTGAACTACAAGCAGTCAAGCAGGTCACCGAAAGGGCCATAGCCAAGCCCAATATCCATTTCTTTTTCATAATATTCTTTTTCCTTTTTTCTCCTTTTTTATTCATTATACAAGAAAGACTGGAGAAAATGCAATTAAAATCAGATTTATTTATAGAACAACAGAAAAAGGAGCGGATATGATATCCTACTCCTTATTCTTATCAGAAAATCTAATTCAAATTAGTCTTCTTTTTTCTTGCGAGCAACAAGTCCAAATCCACTCAAGACTCCAAGAAGTCCAAGTGCTGCTAGGCTAGCATTATCTGCTGTACCAGTGTTTGGAAGTTCAGCTTGTCCTTTAGCTTCTGATGAAGCTGCTGGAGTTTGTGGTGCTTCACCATTTACTGGTGCTGATGGCATCGTTGGAGTTGTTGGAGCAGCTGGGTTAGCCGGATTAGCCGGTGTTGCTGGGTTAGCTGGTGTTGCTGGCTGACTTGGGTCTGCAGGAACTACTGGAGCTTCTGGTTGACTTGGGTCTGTCGGTCTCACCGGATTTGTTGGATTTGTTGAAGGTGTTGCTGGAGAACCTGGTTGAGATGGAATGAGTGATCCTCCATTTGTAGGATCATCTTTTTGAGGTCTGCCATTTGTAGTACGTTTAAATACGTGGATGACATTATCAGTTCCTTCAACTCTGATTGTATCTACCAATACATATCCTGGAATTGATCCAGCTGGGTTATCTCCTTCAGCTAATGGTTTCAATGGTTTACCATTGACATCTACCCAAACCGTTACTGGGTTCTTAGTTACTGGTTTGAAGATGTGAGTTACTTTTCCAGTTTCTGGATCTTTCACTGTTCCAACTAGTTCATAGTTTGGTACTTTTCCTGCTGGTTGTGAACCATCTTCTTTCGTACGGATAACGTTACCGTCTACATCAACCCACTCAGTTACGTTGTTGACAACAGGTGTAGGAGTAAATACATGGATTTGATCACCAGTAACTGGATCTGTAATTGTACGTACAAGTTTGTAGTTAGGTACAGTTCCAGCTTCTTCAGTTCCTGGTACAGTTGGTTTCAATGGTTTACCATTTACGTCTACCCATACTGTAGAAGGTTGGTCAGATGTTGTTGGTTTGAAGATGTGTGTTACTTTTCCTGTTTCTGGGTTTGTAACTGTTCCTACTAGTTTGTAGCTTGGTACAGTTCCTGGGTCCTTAACACCTTCTTCTTTAGGTTTTAGAACTTTACCTTCTGTGTCAACCCACTCAGTTATGTTGTTAACAACTGGTGCAGGAGTAAACACGTGGATTACATTCCCAGTTGTTGGATCTACAGTTGTACCTACAAGTTTATAGTTCGGTACTTTACCTGCTTCTTCAGTTCCTGGTGCAGCTGGTTTCAATGGTTTACCATTGACATCAACCCAGACTGTAGTTTTACCTTCTTTTGTTACTGGTTTGAAGATATGAGTTACTTTACCTGTTTCTGGGTTTGTAACTGTTCCTACTAGTTCATAGTTAGGAGTAGTTCCTGGTGGGTATGTTCCCGGTGTTACAGGTTTGATTGGGTTTCCTTTTTCGTCTACCCATTCAGTTGTCTTACCTTCTTCGATTGATTTCTTAACTTTCTCAGCGTCTTTCTTAGCCTCTTCCTTAGCTTTTTCTTTTTGCTCAGGAGTCAAGCTTGGATCTTTATCAATGTTTTTGATTTTTTCTTCCAAGTCTTTATCGACAGCTTCTTTCGCTTTGGCTTTTTCTTCTGGAGAAGGTGTAGTTGGCTTATCTTTATCATCTTCTGACGGAGTTGATGGTTTGTCTGGAGTTGGAGTGTCTTTCTCAACTTCTTTCTTACCATTTTCTTTAGCTTTCTCTACTTCTTCTTTAGAAGGTGCTTTGTCGATAGCTTTCTTAGCTTCTTCTGCGTCTTTCTTAGCTTCTTCTTTAGCTTTCTCTTTTTGCTCTGGAGTTAAGTCTTTGTTTTCATCAATTTTCTTAACTTTTTCTTCTAGAGCTTTATCAATCGCTTCTTTTGCTTTTGGCTTGTCTTCTGGAGTAACAGGAGATTTTTCTACATCCTCTTTAGCTTTTGTAGTAGATTTTTCCACATCTTCAGGAGTTTTCGCTTCTTTCAATGCCTTCTTAGCTTCTTCTGCGACTTTCTTAGCTTCTTCAAGAGCTTTTTCTTTCTCTTCGTTTGTTAACTCAGGGTTTTCTTTGATCTTGCTTTCTTTTTCAGATAAAGCTTTATCGATTGCTTTAGAAGCTTCTTCTTTGACATCTTTATAAACGTAAGTTACTTCTGTAGTTCCTTCGGTTACTTTACCAGATTCTTCACCCTTAGTTGAAGTTGGTACAAGTACGTATACTTTACCATCTTTTGTAGTGATTGTAGCTGGTTTGTTATCAGTTGTGTCATAAGCTGAGCTTACAGATCCGTCAGTCGTATCTTTAACGTCTTCAGCGATTGTGTTACCCGCTTCATCAGTGTAGTGAACGACTACGTTTCCTTTAACTTCTTTGTAGACATAAGTTACTTCTGTAGTCTTACCTGCTTCAACGTCTCCAGTTTCATTACCTTTAGTCGATGCTGGGACGAGTTCGTATACTTTTCCTTCTGCAGTTGTGATACGAGCTGGTTTCATGTCGTTGTCAGAAGTATCGTATTTAGCTCCTGGTTTACCATCTTTGGTATCAACAGCATCTGCTTGAAGTGTATTTCCAGCTTCATCTACGTAATGAACAAGAACGTTTCCTGCTTTTTCGTAAACGTAAGTGATTTCTGTAGTACCTTCTACAACAGCACCGTTTTCTGGTTTAGAACCGTCTTTCAATTCTTTAGCTGTCAAGTAGTAAACAGTATCATCTTTTTCTAGTTTAGCTGGTTTGTTATCAGTTGTGTCATATTTGTCACTTAGTGATCCATTTTCTACATCTTTCGTATCTTCAGCTAATGTGTTTCCTTCTGTATCAACATAGTGAACGACTACATTACCAGTGATTTCTTTGTAGACGTAAGTTACTTCTGTAGTTTCTCCAGCTTTAACTTTACCTGTTTCATCACCTTGAGTTGATTGAGGGATTAATTCGTATACTTTGCCTTCTGGAGTAGTGATACGGTTTGGTTTCATATCATTATCAGCAGTGTTGTAGTCAGCGTTTGGTTTACCGTCTTTTGTATCAACAGCGTCCGCTTGGATCGTGTTACCTTTTTCGTCAGTGTAGTGAACGACTACTTGTCCTGCTTTTTCGTAAACGTAAGTTACTTCAGTTTTACCTTCTACTACGTCTCCGTTTTCTGGTTTAGAATCAT
Organism: bacterium; assembly: GCA_905221205.1. Taxonomy (GTDB): domain Bacteria; phylum Bacillota; class Bacilli; order Lactobacillales; family Streptococcaceae; genus Streptococcus. Next base: position 120,628 of record CAJNCG010000004.1, on the reverse strand, counting down.
CTTTAAGAGCTTTTTCTGTTAAGTAGTAAACAGTTCCGTCTTTTTCGATTTTCTCTGGTTTGTTGTCAGTTGTGTCGTATTTAGCGTTTAGAGAAGCACCTTTCGTATCTTCTTTATCTTCAGCGATTACGTTACCTTCTGTATCAACGTAGTGAACGACTACATCACCAGTTACTTCTTTATAAACGTATGTTACTTCTTTAGTTTCTCCAGCAACAACTTTACCAGTTTCGTCACCTTTAGTTGCTGTTGATACTAGTTCGTATACTTTTCCTTCTGCAGTAGTGATACGAGTTGGTTTCATTCCGTTATCAGAAGTGTCGTAGTCAGATCCTGGTTTTCCATCTACAGTGTCTTTTACACCTGAAGCTACGTTAGCACCTGCTGCATCTACACCTACTAGTGGAGTTCCATCTTCTGTTTGGTAGTTAACGACTACTTGTCCTGCTTTTTCGTAAACATAAGTTACTGTAGTTGTACCTTCAACGACATCACCAGTAGCTGGTTTAGAACCGTCTTTCAATTCTTTAGCTGTTAAGTAATATTTAACACCATCTTTAGTGATTTCGTCTTTTTTGTGGTCTGCTGTGTCATATTTAGCATTTAGAGAAGCATCTGTTTCGTCTTTTTCGTCTTCAGCAAGTGTGTTACCTTCAGTATCTTCATACTTAACAACTACATTACCTTTAACTTCTTTATAAACGTATGTTACTTCTTTAGTTTGACCAGCTTCTACCGTACCTGTTTCATCACCTTTAGTTGATGCTGGTACTAGTTCGTAGACTTTTCCTTCTGCAGTTGTGATACGGTTTGGTTTCAATCCGTTATCTGCAGTATTGTATTCAGAACCTGGTTTTCCATTGTCAGTGTCTTTTGCACCTGAAGCTACATCTTTACCGTCTGCAGTTCCTACTAATGGAGTTCCGTCTTCTGTTTGGTAATTAACGATGACTGATCCAGCTTTTTCGTAAACGTAAGTTACATCTGTTTTACCTTCCACTACATTTCCAGTTTCTGGTTTAGAACCATCTTTAAGACCAGCTTTTGTAATGTAGTATACAGTTCCGTCTTCTGCAGTGATTTTTTCTGGTTTATTATCAACAGCAGTGTCATATTTTTCGCTTAGAGATGCACCTTTAAGGTCATCTTTATCAGCTGCGATTGTGTTACCTTCTGTGTCAACATAGTGAACTACTACGTCTCCAGTAACTTCTTTATAAACGTATGTTACTTCTTTAGTTTCTCCAGCTACTACTGTACCTGTTTCGGCACCTTTAGTTGATGCTGGTACTAATTCGTATACTTTTCCTTCTGCAGTTGTAATACGATTTGGTTTCATTCCGTTATCAGAAGTATCGTATGCTGATCCTGGTCTTCCGTCTACAGTGTCTTTTGCACCTGAAGCTACGTTAGCACCAGCTGCATCAACACCTACTAATGGAGTTCCGTCTTCTGTTTGGTAGTTAACGACTACTTGTCCAGCTTTTTCGTAAACGTATGTTACTTCCGTTGTACCTTCTACTACGTCTCCAGTTTCTTTAGAACCATCTTTAAGTGCTTTAGCTGTTAGGTAGTATTTAACACCATCTTTAGTGATTTCATCTTTTTTGTGGTCTGCTGTATCGTATTTAACGTTTAGAGAAGCATCTGTTTCGTCTTTTTCGTCTTCAGCGATTACGTTACCTTCAGTATCTTCATACTTAACGACTACGTTACCTTTTACTTCTTTATAAACGTATGTTACTTCTTTAGTTTCTCCAGCAACAACTTTACCAGTTTCGTCACCTTTAGTTGCAGTTGGCACAAGTTCGTATACTTTTCCTTCTGCAGTTGTGATACGGTTTGGTTTCATTCCGTTGTCTGCAGTGTTGTAGTCAGTTCCTGCTTTAGCGTCTGTTGTGTCTTTAGCACCTGAAGCTACATTAGCACCATCTGCAGTTCCTACTAATGGAGTTCCATCTTCTGTTTGGTAATTAACGATGACTGATCCAGCTTTTTCGTAAACGTAAGTTACTGTAGTTGTTCCTTCAACAACATCTCCAGTAGCTGGTTTAGAACCATCTTTCAATTCTTTAGCTGTTAAGTAGTATTTAACACCATCTTTAGTGATAGATTCTTTTTTGTGGTCAGCTGTATCGTATTTAACATTTAGAGAAGCATCTGTTTCATCTTGTTCGTCATCAGCAAGTGTGTTACCTTCAGTATCTTCGTACTTAACAACTACGTTACCTTTAACTTCTTTATAAACGTATGTTACTTCTTTAGTTTCTCCAGCAACAACTTCACCTGTTTCTTCACCTTCAGTTGATTCTGGAACTAATTGGTAAACTTTTCCTTCTGCAGTTTTAATACGAGTTGGTTTTAGCCCGTTATCTGCAGTGTTATAAGCTGTACCTGGTTTACCATTATCAGTGTCTTTTGCACCTGATTCTACAGTTTTGCTTTGATCACCAACTACTGTACCTGTAAGTGGAGTTCCATCTTCAGTTTTGTAGTTAACGATTACTGATCCAGCTTTTTCATAGATGTAAGTTACTTTTGTAACACCTTCTACTACTGTACCTTCTTCAGCTGGAGCGTCTTTTTCTACATCATTTACAGCTGTTTTAGTAGCATCTGCTTTAAGGTAGTAAACATTTCCTTGTGCATCTGTCAGTTTTTCTGGTTTTTCATCTGCATTTTCTTTAGTGTTGTAGGCTACGTTTTTAGATGCTGGAGTACTACTTACGATTACATCTTGCCCATCAGCATTAACATAGTATTTCTCAGTTACTACTTCAGCTACTGTTTCAGGAGTATCAGTGTAAGGAGCTTTTAATTCTGTTCCGTCTTCTGTTTGGTAATTAACGACTACAGAACCTTTTTTCTCTACTTCGCGAGTTTTTTCTTCTGCATAAGTGTAAGTGATTGTTGTAGTACCACTTGCTAAACGATATGCACGAAGTGGAGTGATTTCATCACGGTAAGAGTAAGTTTCAACTTCTGGCGAAGGATCAGAAAATTTAAGAAGAAAATCATTAGTATCATCTATAGTACTTGTATCTTGATCAGTAACGCTTGCTATATCAGCTTTTATATCAGTTGTAGGTCTTCCTTTATCATCAACTTGATCTCCCTTATCAGCACTAATAATCCCCTCAGTAGCATCAGGAGCTTTTGCCGCCAGTCCTAAAGTAATATATCGTTTGAAATTAAGGAGGTTATCTTCAAATCCTTTTTCTTGAAGATATGCAAGATAGTTTTTTACAAGAGTTTTGTTTGATTCTCCTGTTAAAGTATCTGGAGCCGCTTTAAAGTTTTGTATCATTGCATATGTTCTATTTAAAGTAGCCCCAGCTCCATATTTATCATCTGCTACATTATCACTAAATGACAATTGTATCTGTGCTGTTAAAGACAAGCTCTCAGCTGTAGCTGTTACATAGGTATTTTTTTCAAGGACGAAAACATAGTCTCCTTCTTTGATTCCACCATCAGCTGTTACGTTAGCTGAAGTGAAGTCTTTTGCTGCTGCTTCTCCAGCTGTGAAAGCTTCTTTCAGTTTATCATCAGAAGTGATTGCACCTGAATCTGCTTGGACATATTTACCATATGTGCCTTTTCCAGTTTGCTCAACAATCCAAGCTTTTCCACCAGCTTTTACACCATCATAAGTGATTTTTCCTTCTGCATTGCTTAATCCTTCTGGAGTCAATTTCGCAGTTACATCACCTAGAGTTGTGCTAGAATAATCTGAACCACCATCTCCAGTAGTTTCAACCTTAGGCTCTCCGATTAGGTGGTATGTTTTCCCATCTTTTTCGATCGTTTCTTTCTTACCATTTTCTTTAGCGTCGTTTAGGTCACTATCTTGTGCATCGCCACCAGTAGTTTCTTTGAAAACTTCTCCTGATTTTCCATATACATCGTATGGTGTTTCGATTGTTTTATCAGCACCAGAATTTTGGTTTTTGTTTTCTTCTAATACAGTATTACCTTCAGCAGTTACATATTTGTAATCTACTTTTCCTGTTTTAGTAATTGTATTTGTTCCCTCTGCAGTTGGATCAGTTGAAAATTGCCTACCTGCATCTGGGTTCTGAATATTAGCTGTATCTACAATTACTGACCCCTTATCATTTGAGATCGTTGTTGTGTTGTCGCTGTTTTCTGTCATTGCAGCCTCAACTGTCTGCGTTCCAGCCGCCATTGCAAGGGCTGTACCGATAATCAGACCAACTGTACCGATCTTGACTGAGTCCGAACGGCCGTCTTTAAACTTACGAATGGAAAATTTTTCTTTTTTATTTATAAACATCCTTAGTATCCTTTACTATTATTTTTGTATGATTTTCAAAATTACTTATATTGTTATATTGATAAACAATTGGCAAAGATGAAAACCCGACGCTTCTATTTTAACACTTTGAATCCTCTTATACAAGGGATTTAAGTACTTTTTAATAATTCAAACTATAGTTTTTCACTATATTTATATATAAAAAAATCCATACAGAGGTATGGATTTACACATTTAAAAATATACATTTATGCTACCAGCCAATTGAAACCCTTTCAAACTGACAACCCAATCGTCGCAATTCTTTTTGCCTGTCCTCGTAGTAGGGGAGGGAAATGCCTGTGATGGTCACATGAGGCAGGTCTTGTAAGTGGAGACTGACAGACGAGGTGAAGTGATAGACCTGAACAAACTCATATTCTTGAAAGAGTTGGGTTAGGACATCTTCAAAGATCAAGTCCGTCTCTAAGTAGGTAACATCAGGGATAGTGAAGGTTTCCTTGGGATGGGGTAGATAGAGGTCAATGGCCAAGGCTTTGGCATAGGTACTGATAAAGCGGATGGAGATCTGATCGTCCTCTTCAGAGAACTTTTGTCCCAGCAGAACCTTGACCGTCTTGCCATTTGAAACGGGTGCTTGGGGCAGGTCAAAAAAATGCTCCAGATAGACCAGCTTTTCTCTCGCTACGACATGGTAGTCACTGCGATAGAGGGTGTAGTGCTTTTCCGTCCACTCAATCAAGTCATCTCTGGTCAAGCCCAAAGAGCCAACCTGACCGGGTTGGAGAGGCCAAGCATACATACCCAAAGGGTAAATATCCGCATAGCCATCATCGAAACTCATAAGGTGCTGGTAGGTCGAACTAGCAACCAAATCCAGAATTAAGCTATTGTCAAAACTTGCGTAAAAGATGGTGTCATAATCTCCAGCCAGCTCCTGACAGATTTGAGCCAAGTCCTCCGCCGTTTGAGGATAATAGACATGGTCAAAATCCTTTGCATAATGTTCCTGACGGGCATTTTTGACAGGACTGACATAGAGGCTGACAAAATCCTGATCTGGATAGAGTCCCTTGATATGCTGAGCTATTTTAGCCTGCAAGGGCGTTGTCGCAATGATGAGGTGTTTCATCTCTTTGATTCTCCTAGGTGGTGATGTTGCAGCAAGGTTTCAACGACTTCAAAATCCAAGGCATCGTCGATATCATAAGAATAGAGTTTGGGCATTTCATAGGCTACTGTCTTGTCTGTGTAAAAGGTCTCATCTCGTAGGTAACGATCCTTACGAGAAATCCAGACACTACCGTTGGGATAGTAATAGACAGGCTCTTTTTGCCGAGCATAGTGCTTGGAAACCTGAGGCGGACGGATAAAAGTCGACTCCTCCATCTGCAAGAAAAGACTGCGACTCTTGTCCGCCTTCACACAGGAAATCAGATGGTCAGCGCCAGACTGACAGTAGAGTTGATAGGACTCGATGAGGTGCTCTACTTCTCTCAGAGGTGAGGTCACCTGCAGATTCACGAAGACCTGCTCTTCATCAAAAGGTTGTAAAAAGTCTCGTAAGGTTTCTAAGCTAGAGGTTGTTGCCAGGGCCAGTTCTTTTGGTCTGTGGACACAATGAATTTCTGGATAGGCTTGACGACAGAGTTCTAGATAGGCTAGTGAGTCTGAGGAGACCCAGATTTCACTAAATAACTTGGAGGCTAAAGCGACTTCTATGGTGTAGAAAACCAAGGGTTTGCCTGCAAGCGGTTTGATATTTTTATCCACTAAGCCGCGTGAACCTGAACGGATTAAAATGACGGCTATGGGTTTAGATGTTGCTTTCATATAGTCTTCCTAGAAATGAGATAAACAGGGCAGATAGGGTGGTGATGATGCTATTTAACCAAGGATTGGGGTTGGCAAAAATGCCACTGTAATGATAGAGGATCAAGGCTCCTAGACTAAAGACCAGATAGATTTTAGCCAGTTGTAAACTCGGTCTTTTTAGGAGTAAAACCAAGAGGTACAAGCCACCAATCACACCCAGTGTCAGGCCCATAAAGCCGTTAATCCATTCGTAGATAGAGTAAATTTCTGCATTCATGAGTAAGAGACAGAGAAGCCAAGACAGGCCTGCTATGACAAAGGACAGGAGGCTTGGCGACCAGCGAATATTTGACCAGGCGAAATCCAACTTCAAGCAGGTCACGATTGCATTCATACTGGACGAAACCGTGGATTGGCCTGCTGCTAAGAGAGCTAGCATGATGAAACTGCCAAACCAAGGTGCCAGACCTTCCCGAGCGTAAGCAATGAGAACGGGATTGGTCGAGGTGGTGGCAAAATTTTCCTGACGAATCAAGCCTCCAATCAGATACAGTAAACTAGCAATTCCAAAGGACAAGAGGCCTTGAAGCCATAAAATTTTTCCAATCTTCTGACGCCCCATTTTGCTGTTAAAACGTTGGACGATGTCCTGCGAAGAAACGTAGGAAAACAGGCTACTAAAACCTGCTCCTGCAACCAAGATCAAGACCGTCCGCCCATCCAAGGTCTCTGCAAAGTGAGATAGCTGCTGACTGCTATTCATGACAAGGCCAGATTGGGCAATTCTTGGTAGAAAGAGGGCTAGTATAGCCAGCAGGACCAAGCCCTGAAAGAAGTCCGTCCACAGGACAACCAAGAGACCTCCTCTTGCCAGATAATAGACCGTCAAAAGAAGGAGTAAAGCTGATAAGACCAGCTGATTGATAGGGATAAAGGGCTCTAGGGCCTGTGACAACAAGTAGGTCACAACTGCTATTCGCCCCAACTGGTAGAGGATAAAAAGACCTGAGGCCAATGAACGAATGCCAGACGATTGAAACTTGTCTTCTAAAAGATGATAGGCCGTTTCATAGTTTCCCTTTTGATAGAGGGGCAAAAAGTAGCGGTGGGCGAGGGGAATGGCTAGACAGATACCACACTGGGCAAACCAGAGATAGGACCTGCCTGTATAGGCATTCCCCACCAAAGTCAGAAAGGAAATGGGACTGAGCAAGGTTGCAAAGACCGAGAAGGCCAAAACGGTCACAGGAACAGCTTTCTTAACCTGATAGTAGTCCTCTTCGCTCCCTTTTTTCCGATAGGCAATCCAGGAAATCAAGCAGAAATACAGCGATAGGGTGACTAGAATTCCCAACATCCTAGAAATTCCTATCTAGTAGTTCGCGGTAGCTTTGGGCCACTGTCCCTAGTGAATAGTGGGCGGCTAGGGCGATATTCTCTGCATTTGATTGGCGATAGTCCGCTTGCTCCATCTCTTCTATCATTTGAATCAATTGTGCCTTATTCCGGAAAAGTCTGATAGCATCTGACTGACCAGCATAAAAACGATGGGCAATCTCTACATCTGATAACAAGGCTAGCAAACCTTGATTGAGGGCTTCGACGCAAGCGTTGGCAAATAATTCTGTAAAACTAGCCGACAGGTAGCACTGGTGGAGGTGGTAAGGAACCTCATCGACAATGCCTTTGAACTGAATAGTTGGTGGCAGGTCGTAGCGATTGCGCAGTTCTTCCAGACGCTCCTCTGAACCACCATAAAAGGTAATTTGGGCCTTGGAGCCACGTTTGTAGAGTTCGATAAAGGCTTCAATGACAAATTCAACGTTCTTGCCTTCTCCCATATGACCCACTAAGCAATAGTCCAAAACAGGTCCCACTTCCTTGATTTGACCGGGATCTTCTGTAAACATAGGTGGCAGGAATCTTGTCTGGTAGCCTTCTTGCGCCAAGCTTTCTGTCAACTTTTCACTGGCAACTAGATATCTGTTTGCCTTGCGTAGATTGGCGAGGTGTAAGTCTCGCATAATATTTTCATGGACGACTTCATAGTAATTTTTGTCCGTGTTTTCCATGTAACGCCAGAGGCTAGGTTTGGGAACGATTTGTTGGTCGCGGATAAAGAGGTCAGTTTGCTGAGCCCATCTAGCTAGGAACTTGACCAGCAAGTCCTCTTCAGAACAAATTTCTCCCTCGATACGATAGATATACTCTGGATAAAAGATGGTTACAGGAGAGGGTTCTTTAAAAGGATCGATAAAGCGTCCTTCAAGGGCCAGTTCTCCATTTTCATGATACCAACGAAGTTCCTTTTCCTTGAAATCTTCAAACAAGAAAGGACCTTTGGTATAGTAATATCTTCCAGAACCATCTCCTAGGGTAACAGAGGCGACAAAACCATCTTCATTGAGCTCAATCTGATCTCCAGCTGCTAGCGTTAGACTTTCTGGTCGCACTGTCAAGTCAGCATGCCCCATATCTGAAAAGCTATGAGGAACGCAGAGCAATTCTTTTTCTAAAAATCCTAACTTGATCAAGTCTTTCTTCCAATCAGGACGAAGCTGAGGACTCGATACTAGATGGATATATTCCAAACCCAGATGTCGGGCTATGCGGGCGCGATAGGCCTGAGTGCTCTCAAAACCGTAGCGATGGATTTCCTTGGCTGGATGAATGGTGATAATTCTCGACATGCTATACACTCTTTCTCTATTATTTATTGCTTACAAACGAAAAACCACCCTCACAAAAAGGCGAGGGTGGTTAATCCGTTACAATGCTTGGGGATTTCCTAGCAAGTTCCCCCTCAAAAGGACTTTATGCTATTCTATCACAAAGACCGACCATCTGCAAGATAGACTGACTTAGACAGGATAGCTTGAGGGAGTATTCTTATGATTTATAAATCGATTCTCTGAAATCATCTGTGCTACGTAGGTAGGCATTGTAGATTTTTTGTTTCAAGAGATGAACCCAACTTGCAGGAGCATGGCTTGTCGTACGGTCAATATTAGCCACATCTTTTGCCACTGCTTGATCAATAAGTTCTTGCATTTGGGCTGCTGAACGAATTGTAATCTCCTTGCTGCTGTTTGGTACACCAAGTTCGTACTGAATGGTGATTGGTTTCAACTGGTCTTGCTTACGAATACGTTGATCAAACATATCCTTCTTGAACTCAGCCCATGAAGTGTATTTGTTGGCAAAGACATTTTTCAAGACGAGGCTATCAGTGATGAGTCCCACATCTCTTCGGAGCCAATCTGAATAGGTAATGTCCCCATTGCGTTTAGCTTCTTCTGCATATTGGTTCGATACATATGGTAAGAAGCCATCTTGGTAACCTTTTTCTGCCAATAATTCGTAGGCTGTCTTTCTAAACATGATATCACCAGGCGCACCCTTTGGATTGCTGAGGGCCGCATAAATCGGTGAGAACATACTGATAAGATGATAGCCATTACGAGCATAGTCACTCTTATCACGGTAAGCCCGACGGTTGATGATATCATTGTCAATCAAGGCATTGAGACTAGTTAGTTTGCTTACTTCAGCATCTGTCAGTGGACGAACAGAGTTTCCTGCATGCGTTTGTTTATGGTACTTGTCCTCGATGTAGAAATTCTCTATTTTTCTAAACCATTTTTTCTTAACATCGTTAGACTTAGTTAAAATGGCATTGGCTTCCATAGCGTCCAAGGTGTACAAGACATCGTACATACCGTGAACATACTCTTGCAAGGCTGCCGCTGATGTAAAGCGGCTTGTCGGGTCATAAGTATGCAAGCGAGTTGGTGAATCCTTATCCCCTTTATAGAGGGTATTCAAGACAATAGCATCCTTATCTAGGTTGTCAGCAGATTGTAACAATCCTAGAGCATACAACTCTGCTCCTAAGCCTTCACGACGACCTTTCCCTTCAAAGTAAATATGTCCGTCAGAATTGTGAACCATTTCATGAGTATAAACAGATGTTCCGTATTTATCTAACAAGCGGTCGCTGACATAGTGGACCTCTGAACCGTTGGCATAAGCTCCAGCTCCCTTACTTTCCCCATACCACTTACCAGTTGGTCCAAAGAAGTTGTAGATCGAATCAATGGTCTTATCAGACAGGGTAGCCCAATAATACTTGCTATTGCTATCTTTCATACCAAAGCCATCTGAAACCATGATCGAACGGAAGAGTTTTTCTTTGTATTCTGGTGAAAGGAGATGGTACCAGATATCGTAGTGGTCTCGTTGCCATTCAGCCGACTGGTCGACCTTAACACGAACATACTGACGCAGTTCTTCTCCTGACAAGACTGTATTATTGACACGGTCACGGTAGCGTTCGTAGCCACCAAAGGCCAAGGTAGAAAGGTTTGAAATCACATAAACATCCTCTTCTGGCAATGTCAATAGCGGTAGGAGCATGTTTTTTAATTTCCAACTTGGTGCCGTAATACGGTCATAGACTCCTAACGTATATTTACTATCTGGTGTGGCTGACTCTTGTTTGGCACGCACTTCTGGTATTGCTGACTTACTCTCTACGATATAGGCCTTGGTATTTGTCTTCAACCATTCGTTATTGGTTTTGGTTGGTAAGAAGAGTTTTCTGTAAGACTCTAGTAAATCCGTCACTGTCTTGCGACCTTTTGCAGCGGCCAGGGTTGTCTCATAGGCACTTATATTATTTGATGCCTTGAGATTTTCCAGACCACTCTGACCTAGGGCAATGATGGTATCCAGGGTTGAAGCTGTGCTATTGCCATCAAAGTCAAACTTATAGGTATTGAGATCCTTGGTATTGATGTGATCGTAGTTGATATTGTACCAGCGATTGAGGTAGGTCAAACCAAGCAAGAAAGCTTCCTTGTTGTTCTTGATTTTCTCACTGATGTAGGTCGCTACACTATCTCCCATCGTATTGATAGACTTGTCCATGGCTAGCACTTTACGTAGATGTTCACCGATATTAGCCTTGACTTTCTCAAATTCTTTATCCAAATATAGTGGATCAAGTGAAGCATCTGCCTCAATGCCAAGGACTTTTCTCATGGCTGCCGAGTCATATTCAACCCCTTGCAAATCTGCTAGGACTTGATTGGTCACTTTCGTATAGTCAGATAGAAAGGCCTCTGGCGTAAAGATAAAGTTTTTACCTGCTACGCTATACTCTGCAATTTGTGTATTTTTGAAGTCATCTTTGTAAGTGACGTCTAAGTAGCTGATTGTATTATCAGCAAAATGCAACATAAGCTTATTGATTGCTGCTTTATTGGCCTGAATATCTGTGATGATGTCATTGTCCTTCATTGGTACAACATCCAGCAGTTCTGTGGTGTAGAGCTTATCCGTAGGATCGACTTGATTTCCATAGTGCACCACTAACTCTTTATTATAGAAAGGCATCAATTTCTCGATATTGTGATAAGCAACTTTTCGACTAGCTTGGCCTTGGCTTAACTGAGTATAGTCCACACTGCGCTGATTGTCCTTGAGTGTTTGACCTGTGTCGTCTAGCGTCACTGTCATACCATAAGACTGAACTTTTTCTCTGGCCTGGTCTTGGGTGATTGGGGTCGCATAGAGATCTGCCTTCTTGTTTTCTACTGCAGTGCTGGCATCTTTGATGTCTGCTCCCCTGTACTGGTCTCCTGTGATGGCATAACCATCTCCAGTGTTGACCATGCTAACGACATGATGGATACGGCCATTTTGCCATGTAGAACCAGCTATTCCTCCGACGCGTGGATAGGTTGTCGTATTGAGGATGGTTCCACTTGCTAGGGCATGAGAGACCAAAGCACCACTTTGAACTTTCCCTACAATACCTCCAGCAAATTGATCATTGTTGCGGGCATTGCTCGAAATACTTGCATCAACTGCGACCTTATCAATCTTAGCCTTATTACCAGATAGGAGCCCTGCTATACCTCCTACATAGTAAGAAGAGGTATCCACATGCTTGGCCTGAATGTTACCTGTGAAGGAACTATTAGTGATTTCTGTATCCTGAGCCTTCGCTACCAAGCCTGCAACTGACTTGCTACCGGTCAATTGACCTTCTACAGCTACATTACTAATCTGGCTGTTAGTAGCCACTTTTGCTAGACTGGCTGTGTCTTCTTGACTCTTAATTGCTACCGCTTTAAGGTCAATATCTTTCACAGTAGCCTTGGTCAAGTTATCAAACAAGGATGTCTTAAGGTCATAAATCGCAAATGGTTTCCCGTCACTCGCACCGATAAGATGACCAGTGAAATTACCTGTCACATAGCTGGTTTGTCCCTTAGCTAAGGATACCTCATCGGCTGTCATATCAGCTCCAAGTTTAAAGGTTCCAGCGAGATTGCCTTGCATGGCAGCAACCAGTTTCTTGAAGGAAGTATAAACTCCATCCTTGGCAAGTTTTTGCTTATCCACTGTGAAGCTATAGTTATCCTTGTATACTGAACCTTCCTCTTGAACCAGTTCATTGAAGGCAACGGTTACCTTATATTTCCCATCAGCTGTTTCCTTAATAGAGCTAACTGGTAACAACATTTCCTTCATCTTGTCTGATTTGACTTTGACAAAATAAGGTGACAAATCACTTGGTACTTCTGATAAGTTCAGATAACGACGGTAATGACCATCTTCCTTACCATAGAGACCGACTTCATCCACATCTTTGATTTCAATTTTCTTATAGTCTAACTGAAAATCTTTCGTTGATACTTCTGTACTTTCCTGATCAGATTGGCCTAGATTATAGGTTAGGTAAGTCTTAAGATTGTATGACGTATAGTAATCCAAGCCATCAATCGTTTGTTGAGCTGATGGATCTTTCAAGTCCACCTCTTTGACCAACGTTCCATTTTGGAAAATTTGGGCCTTGGCCTTCACAAAGGCAGACGTTGGGTCATCTAAGTGATAGTTGACTGCTACTGCTTTTTTGTTCTCATCTTTAACAAGATTAGTAATTTCAACTGTTGGTTTGGTTTTAACAAGACTACCAACCTTGACAATCTCTTTTGTTGGCTCTATTTCTGTACGTGAGATTTCCTTGCTAGACTCTACCTTACCATTTACGAGATAATCTTCATACTCGATTGTCCGTAAACCGTCTTTTCCTTCCTGAGCAATTTCTCGATGATTTTTTAAGATGGTTGCATCTTCGATTTCTTCAGTTTCATGAGGAATGGTTTCCGTTACTGTTCGGTGAGTACTTGTCAAAGGCAGTTCAGGAAGAGCGTCTGCTACAGCAGCCTCACCCTCGTGACCTGACTCTTGCGTACCTTGAGTGCTAATTGGGACTGTGTAAGAAGGTAGTTCTGGTTGAACGAGGGATTCGCCCTCATGGCCGGGCTCTTGAGTCCCTTTAGCTTCTAACGGGGCTGTGTAAGCTGGTAGCTCTGGTTGGACGAGAGCCTCGCCCTCGTGACCAATTTCTTGGGTCCCCTTACTGCTAACAACTTCTGTAGACTCTGGCACTGTTGGTTCAACTGGAGCTTCTTCCTGAGGACCTGTGTAAACTGGCAGTTCTGGTTGAACTAGGGATTCACCTTCATGACCTGACTCTTGCGTGCCTTGGGTGCTGATTGGGCCTGTATAAGTTGGTTGCTCTGGCTGAACTAGAGCCTCACCTTCGTGACCGATTTCTTGTGTCCCTTTAGCTTCTAACGGGGCTGTGTAGGCTGGTTGTGCTGGTTGAACGAGAGATTCGCCTTCGCGACCGTGCTCTTGCGTACCCTTTGCTTGCACTACAGTTTCATTATTTTCTTGTAGTCGAGGCTCTACAGGAGAAGGTGTTCCTCCTTGCTGATTCTCTACCACTGGGCTTTGCGGAGCTGGCGGTACTGGATTTGTCTGTTCTTGATTCCCACCAGTTTGGCTTGAATTTGTTGCAGGCTCTGTAGCTGGTGCTGGTTTTTGGTCTTGCTCCTCACCTTTTACAACATGACTATCCTTACTTTCCTGACTCTGAGGAACTTCCGTTTTCTGACTAGTATCCTCATTTTTAGGAGATACAGCTGTTGATGCTGGACTATTTACATTATTTGTCTGATTGACAAATTCAGTTCCCATAGTCGAACCTGCTGAATGAGCTGCAGCCACTTCTTGAGATTGATTGTTTTCTGATTTAACTTCTTGATTTCCAGTAGATTCTGCTGGCTTGCTAGTTGTCGGTACAGAATGAGCTGGTTTGTTTTCTACAAATCCTAGATAAGTATATCCAGGAATATCAACCGGAGCTGGCAAGGCATCTCCTGCCTGAACAGACAGCTGAGTGTTGTAGGCAGCTAGTGTCTCGCTAGTCAAGGCAAGGGCAGTTGGAGATAGCAACTGACTTCCTAGACCGGTTACTAACAAGAATCGACTAATCTTGCTCTTGCCGTCACGTCCCTTAAGAACCACTACGACCAGCAAACTAAGACCTGCTACTAAAGCAACAGTCCCCAATGGCGAGCTTGTTCCCGTGTTAGGTAGTACTTGATTTGCTCGATAAACTAGATAGTAGGTAGCATCTGATTCTTCCGCTACTTGTGGTAGGGATGTAACCAAGAGAGCCTTCTCTTCATCAGTCAAATCAGACTCTAAAACATAAGTATAGTTAACGGTATGAGATTCTTGGGCAGATACCGTCTGTAGGCCAGTTCCCATCAAAAAGAAACACGCAACTGCTACAGATACAAGGCCAACTGCCAGTTTTCTTAACGAGAAATTCTGTCTTTCTTCTCCACTAGTTTTGAAATTCATATTCCCCTCTTTTACATTTTTAAATTAGTATATTAATTTATAGTGAAATACACAACTTGTCCCATTATACACCAATTTTAAAAAAGATTCTAGGGATAGATATACAATTGAACGGATAGGAAAAATCAAGTAACTAAGTAATTAACTGTTTAGCAATTAAAAAAGACTGTCAACGAAAAATAAAAATGGAGGAAGTCATCTCTTCTCTCCATCTTTAAAATTATAGTAACAAATATAGGTTATCTAAAGTTGTTAAAGCAACTCCTTTAGTTTCTAGTTTACCCATTCACCATTGCCATTTACTTTGTAACCGTCAGGTGTTGTTGTGCTGACTGCCAAAGCTCCTGAGCCATATGCATAGTACCAGTATTGGCCAACTTTAAACCAACCTGTCTTCATAATACCAGACGCATCAAGGTAGTACCAGACGCCATTTTCTTTGAGCCAGCCTGTCTTCATAGCTCCTGAGCCATCAAAGTAGAACCATCTATTTCCGTCTGTACCCCAGCCTGTAAACATAGCACCTGAGCTACTTAAGTAATACCAGCTACCATCTACTTTTACAAATCCAGTCTGCATAACACCTAGATCATCCAAGTAGTACCATTTACCACCTGTTTTCACCCAGCCTGTCTTCAAATCGCCTGATTCATAGAAATACCATTTTCCATCTGTTTGCACCCAACCAGATTGGTCTGAGCTAGAAGTTCTAAATTCTTTCAACGCTTTTTCAACAACAACTGCTTTATTTTTAACTGTTGACAAATTAGATGAAGTCACTTCTGCATACTGAATAGCAGGACCGTAACTGCCTACCAATTCTTCTGAAGTAGCAGCATCACCAAAAGCCTGAGCAATCGTTACGGCATTATATGGGTTGTTTGGATTTTTAAAGGCAGCAATCCCCATATGTGTAAATTTAGGGCTAATCAAAGTTTCATAATGACCAGAGCCACCTTTTGCTGAACCACCTGATTTTTTCTTCAAGTAGTCTGCTTTTTCAGCACGCCATTGTTCAAGAGCTTTTAGAAAACCATCATGGTTCCAACCTAAGTTTTCTCCAAGTACACTGTTTCCAGATGGGAAAGCGCTCCAGATTTCTTTACCAGAAAGACGAGTGTGGTCCATGGTTACAGATGCTTCTGCAGCTCTGGCAAAAGCTGCCTTTTCTAGGTCAGTCGACCATTTGATTGGGACATACTTATCTACCAAACCTTCGTCAGCTGCTTCTTTACGGATAGCATTGATGGCATCTAAGATAGCTTGTTGGTTTGGAGTCAAAAATTCTCCCTTTAATCCAACTAAGACATTGCCGCTAGCAGGGTTAAGCACTTCTGAACTCAAGACATTTTCATTTCTACCATCAGCAGATTGTGTTGCCACCAATCTGTCATTGGCAAAAACATCAGTTGTCAAAACTGCTCCAGCCAAAGTCAAAGCCAAGGCGCTAGCAAATACAATTTTCTTCATTTTTTTCTCCTTTTATCCTTTAGATAGGACAGGTATTTTCAATATTAAATTATATCATATTTTCCTATTCTTTGCCTGTTTCTACTAGTGTTATAAGGCAAATCCTATTCACACCGCTAAGTAGAAACCCCATTCTTTATTTCACAACAAGCTCATAACGTGTCTTACTTGTGAAGGTTTGACCTGCTTTGAGAATAACTTGGTCTTTGAGGTCACTGTGAATGGCATCTGGTAAAGCCTGCGCTTCAAGGGCAATCCCATTGTGCTGTACCATTGGCTGACCTCCTATGATGACACTCTCGTCCACAAAGTTTGCTGTGTAGACCACAAAACATGGGGCCTCTGTCTTGAAAAGCAAGAAGCGACCTGAATTTTGATCATAAAGGAAACCAGCATTGTCATGACCTGCAGGAAGGGCAAATGGATGATCCAAACCAGATACCAGTTGGATTTGCTCATCTTCTTCTGCAAAGATGTCTTTCAACAAGGAACCATTGTAGATGTGTTTAATCATACCGCGATCAGCATCTGGAGTTTTGGCAGGAACACCGTCTGGAGCGATTGGGTAAATACCCTCTGTGTTTAGTTGGAAGACATGACGGTCAATTGTCTGCGTGAAATCACCAGACAAGTTGAAATAGCTGTGGTTGGTTGGATTAACCAGCGTATCTTGATCGGTCGTCACCTTGTAGCTGATTTCATAGGCACCAGTTTCTTCCAAGTTGTAGCTGATCCAGATCTTGAGATTCCCAGGGAATCCTCCTGTGCCATCTGTACGCTCTGTGTAGAGAGTCAAACCATGATCGCTCACTTCAACTAGTTCAAACAAGCTTGAATCCCAGCCAGTTGAACCACTGTGATTGCAGTTGCTAGCATTATTGACTTCCAGATGATAAGTCTGGCCATTGAGTTCAAATGTCGCACCTGCAATACGGCCTGCCACGGGACCCACACTAGCTCCATGCTTAGGACTATTGCCTACATAGCTATCAAAATCATCAAATCCCAAGATAACATTGGCAAAATTTCCAGACTTGTCAGGCGTGACATAACGCAAGATAGTCGCACCATAAGTCATGACTTCTAACTGATAACCACCGTCAGTCTCAAAGCGATAGGCCAAGACATCCTTGCCTTCAAGATTTCCAAATACACGCTCTGTGTATGCTTTCATTCTATTCTCCTTTTACTATTTCTCTCAAGCAAACAAACCATAGAAAGCCTACTGACAATCTATGGTTTATCTGATAATTTACAAACCCTCGTGTCAAGAATTCATAAACACTGTCTTATACTCAATGAAAATCAAAGAGCAAACTAGGAAGCTAGCCGCAGGCTGCTCAAAGCAATGCTTTGAGGTTGTAGATAGAACTGACGAAGTCAGCTCAAAACACTGTTTTGAGGTTGTGGATAGAACTGACAGAGTCAGTAACATATACCTACGGCAAGGCGACACTAGCATGGTTTGAAGAGATTTTCGAAGAGTATTACTTTTGATATTCGTGGATGATAACACCCTGTACCACACGGTTTACTGTACCTGTAGGAGACGGTGTATCTGGTTTATTTTCTACCTTGAGTGAAGTCAAGAGGGCAAAGAGTTGGGCATAAACGATGTAAGGGAAGACACGGTAAATATCATTCAAGACACCGCCACAACCAAGGGCCACTTCTTTGACATTTTCAAGTCCAAAGGCTTGATCACTCAAAAGCACAACACGACGAGCAATACGGTCACCAGCAACTTCACGAACCAAGTCCAAGTCATACTTGCGAGTGTAGTCTGTCGTAGTACCAAAGACCAAAACAACTGTATCTTCGTTGATAAGAGATTTTGGACCGTGACGGAAGCCGACTGGACTTTCATACATGGTCGCCACTTGACCAGCTGTTAATTCCAAAATCTTGAGCTGAGCTTCATGAGCAAGTCCAAAGAAAGGACCAGCGCCAAGGTAGATGACACGGTTAAAGTCTAGGTCAACAAGCTCTTTGACATCTTCTGCCTTGTCTAGAATTTTACGCGCAAGGCTAGTCACCACTTCAAAACGTTCAGCTTTCACAGCAAATTCTGTAGGATCAAAGACCAAGAGAGCTGTCAACATCATGGACGTAAAGCTAGAAGTCATGGCAAATCCAGCGTCATTAGAAGCAGCTGGTTGCAAGAGCAAGAGATTGCGGTCATCTCCACGAGCTTGAAGAGCTAATTTACCGTCCGCTGCACAAGTAATCGTCACTTGGTAAAGCTCATCCACCAAGGCTTTGGCCAAATCAACAGTCGCCACACTTTCAGGCGAATTTCCACTACGAGCAAAAGATACAAGGACAGTCGCCACATCTTTTTTCAAATAAGTTTCTGGATTGGCAACGATATCTGTTGTTGCAATAGCATTGAAATTCCATTTGCGTTCGTCATAGACTTCCTTAAAGTAAGGTACCAAGGTATCTCCCACATAAGCAGAAGTCCCAGCACCTGTCAAGATAACCTTGATATAATCATGTTTATCAGCAATCCCTTGTAGGAAGGCTGCAATTTCTTCACGTTTTGCTTGATAAGATTCAAAAGCTTCTTTCCATACATCCGGTTGTTGGTAGATTTCACGTGTAGTGATTTCTGCACCCAATTCGAGCAAGTCTTCTTTTGTATAATGTAGCATTGAGTTCCTCTTTTTCTATCAAATATGGGAATGGGAGTAAGCCCCATTCCCATGTATATTCTATATAAGTTGTTCTAACGATTTTCACGTTATCACATCGTATACTCAATGAAAATCAAAGAGCAAACTAGGAAACTAGCCGCAGGCTGCTCAAAGCACTGCTTTGAGGTTGCAGATAGAACTGACGAAGTCAGTAACATCTATACGGCAAGGCAACACTAGCATGGTTTAAAGAGATTTTCAAAGAGTATTATTCATCTTCGTCATCATCGAAGCCAGCTAACAGGTCATTGACTTTCACAATGCTTTCTGCAGCACGGCTCTTGTAGTCCGCATCTGCACCTGTAAGGCTCGCATTGATAAATTCAATTACCATTGGAAGATTCATCCCTGCGTAAAGGTCAATATCACGACCTTCCATAATCAAACGGCTTATCACGTTACATGGTGTACCGCCAAGAAGATCCGCAAAGACTAGGAAATCATCCAATCCTTCAATAGCAGCTTCAAATTTTGCAGTAAAGTCTTCTGGGCCATCTTCTGGAAGAAGAGCCACTGTGTATATGTTGTCTTGTGGACCCATGATCATTTCTGTGCTACCTTTAAGTTCTTCACAGAAACGACCATGGCTCACCAGAATTAATGATTTAGCCATAGATTATGCGCCCATTCCAAGTAAGAATTTACCGATGAATGAAAGACCTAATGCAAGAGCAATGATGATACCAATTGCTTTTGTAGAAGTCATACCTTTCTTACCAAGCAACCAGAAGATAAAGGCAGTAAAGATTGCTGGAAGCAAGCGTGGGAAGATTGAGTTCAAGATGTCCTGGAAGTCAATCATTTTTTCACCGATTGGCAATTTATAAGAAACTTCAAAGTTGATCAATGTTGCTACAAGAGCACCCATCATGAAGACACCAAGTACAGATGCAGCGTCAATCAAAGCTGTCAAAGTACTTTGCATGTTGTTGATAAGGCTAACCCCTTCTTTGTAAGCAAATTCCAATTGTTTCCAACGGAAGATGTCATAAGCTACTGCAACTGCAATCCAAAGGAAGATACCCCAAGGTTGGCCAGCGATAGCCATAGTTGCTGCGACTGACCCCATGATAGCAGGTACAAGTGAACCAAAGATTGTATCCCCAAGAGGAGCGAATGGTCCCATCAAACCTGTCTTGATACCGTTAACGGCGTCTTTTGCACCCACACCATCTTTTTCTTCCATGGCAAGGTCAAAACCAGCGATAATGGTATGGAAGAATGGTGAAGTATTGAAGAATTGAGTATGAACTTTCATCATTTCTTTCAATTCAGGAGTGCCATCCCCATACATTTTACGCAACTGAGGCAGGATCATGTAAAGGTAACCAGAAGCTTGCATACGTTCGTAGTTCCAACCTAATTGGAAAGTAAACAAGCTACGTTTGTTGATTTGATTAAAATCTTCTTTTGTAAGTTTGTAATTAGAATTCGTCATCTTCGATTTCCCCACTTTCTGATGGTGTAGAAGGTGCTGCTACAGCTACTTTTTGGCTATTTTTGAAGTGAAGCACTGCTAGGAAGATACCTACGATAGAAATACCAATCATAGACAATCCTTTGAAGTTGTTCACGAAACCAATTTTTTCAGCAACATCTTTAGGTAGAGTACCGATAATACCTGCAACAGCGCCACCAAGACCTATTACATATGAGTAAAGAACAGTCAACATAGCTGTCAAACCAAATCCCATAGCAAGGTAGTGAAGGTTACGTTTAACTGGAAGGTAACGAAGCAAGATTGCAAATCCAAGACCTGGAAGCATACGTCCTGCAAGTGTCAAGCCATCTGCAACCCATTTGTAGGCTTCAACGAAGTCTACCACTGATTGTACGAAGGCACCACCAAAAGCAAGGGCAAAGAAGACTGGAAGGGCACGAGATAGAGCCCAAGGAATCGCACCAAGCAAGTAGTTGCGTTCAATACCTTTATAGTCAAAGCGTTCGATTGCAGCATCCACACGGTGAGCGAAGAAAGTAGTTGTCATACGTCCAAGAACGTCGAAGTAAGTCAAGAGAGCTGCTACTGGCACAGCGATTGTTGTAATCGCCAGTGATGCATCAATTCCTTGTGAAACAGAGAAGGCTGTCGCAAGAACCGCACCAGAAGTTGCGTCGATACGAGAAGCACCACCGAAGGTACCAACCCCAAGAACGAACAGTTGCAAGTTACCACCGATAAGCAGACCAGTAGTCACATCTCCCATAATTAAACCAGTAATGAAACCAGCAAATACAGGGGAACCTGCAGATGAAACGATTGTCAACTCATCACAGATTTGATAAGCTGAGTACAAAGTGAGAAGTAAAATTTGCCACCATTGTATCATAACAATGACCTCCTAAAAATTTTTTCCTATTTTAATAAGCTCAAAAAGTCTGAAACTGGATCATTTGGAACCATTTGAGCAGTAAGTTTAACACCTTTTTCTGCTAGTTTGTGGAAGTCTTCCACATCCTTGTCTACTACGTTGATAGAACGTGTGATAGAACGTGTTTCTGGTGTTTGAGACATATTCCCTACATTAAGGGTTTCAAGTGGTACACCTGCTTCGACCAAACCAAGGAAGCGGTCTGGCTTACGAGCCACGATAAAGAGACGTTGGCTATCGTATTTTCCAGCAAGAATATTAGCTGCCGCTTTTTCAATTGGCAAAATACTCAATTTCACACCTGGTGGTGTCGCAAGTTTCAAACCACTCTTTTCAACGTCGTTGTTGACAACTTCGTCATCTACAACCATAATACGTGAAACATTTAGTTTTCCAGCCCAAAGATTGGCTACTTGTCCGTGGATCAAACGTCCATCGATACGGCATCCTACAATTGTCATAAGTTTTCCCCCTTTATGTGTTTTAGTGTAGGTTTACGAGTTAAATAAATCTCTTCTTTATATTCACCTTCTGTTTCAAAGATAATGATGCGGTTGGCACCTTCCTTGAGATAGCTATGAGGGATATAAAGTGAGAGGGTTGGGCCGACGTTCCAAAAACGTCCTAGATTCTGCCCATTGACAAAGGCAACTCCCTTACCAAACTCAGACAAGTCTAGGTAAGTATCTTTTGGCTCTTGGACTGTAAAGTCATAAGCGTAAAAGGCTGGTTGTCCTTCTGCCCATCCTTTTGAAAAATCAATTTTCTCAGGATTGTCTAGAGGAAGTGGATAGTGTTTCCAGTTTAGTAAGAAGTGCAAATCCTTACAAACCCCTGTCCGAATTCCCTTACGTTGCGTATCTGCTAAGAACTTGTGTCCATAGTTGACACGCCCCATATTTTCTACCAAGATATCTAATCTAGACAGCGCTTTCTTTTCACCTTGATAAAAAATATCTTCCCCAATCTCTGTCTGATATTGGGTTTCGACCCACTGACCATCGATATAGAGCTGAGCCCTATCTCGACCATCAATGATGCGAAGTCTTTCTTCTTCTGCATCCCAGTTTGTTTCTGTTCGATAGAGTAGATAGCCATAACTTTGTCCCAGCTCCTCCATCTTTTTAGGATAAAGGCTTTCTACAGGACTAGACAAGCTATCCAAGGTTTCAAACAAGGAAACTTTTTCAACTAGTGGAATAGCATCCAACTCCATACTCTCTTTGTAGAGTGGTTCCAACTGCGGATACTCTGGAAAATGTGTTGCCATCATCTTCTTGACTGCCAGATATTTGGCAGTTGGATTTCCTTCTTCATCCAGAAGGGCATCGTAATCATAAGATGTAACTTGTGGTAGGTCCAGAGTTCCTCGAGCCGAGCAACCATTCATGAAACCAAAGTTTGTACCACCATGGAACATGTAAAGATTTATGGAGCCTTGTTCCAAAACCTCTCGAACTGCATCTGCCAACTCTTTCGGATCCCGTGTGATAATCGGTTCTTTCCAACGATTGAACCAACCATCCCAGAACTCCATACACATGAGCGGCCATTTCTTGCCATGCTCATCAAAGAATTCCTGCATCTGTGAAAAGTTATAAGGCGCCTTAGAACCAAAGTTCCCTGTTACAAAGAGGTCATCTTCGATTAAAGTTCCAGCTTTCAAAGTAGCTCGCCATGGACCATCTGATGTAAAGAGGGGACAGGTTACGCCACGCTCTTCCATCAACTGTCGAATGGCTCTCAGATAAGCCTTATCTTCTCCATAAGAACCATACTCATTTTCAACCTGCATCATGAGGATGTTGCCACCATTGTCCAACAAATGTGGAACCAACCGTGACAAGAGCTGGTCATAGTAGCGACCGACAGCTTCAATATAGGCTGGATCTGAGGAACGAAGCCTCATATTCTTTGTTAAGAGCCAGGCTGGTAAACCACCGAATTCCCACTCTGCACAGATGAAGGGAGACGGACGAACAATCGCATAGAGACCCAAATCTTGTGCTGTCTGAAGAAATCGCTCCAAATCCAGAGCTCCTTCAAAGTGAAACTCACCCTCACGAGGCTCGTGTAAATTCCAGGCTACATAAGTCTCTACTGTATTAAAACCAAGAGCCTTCAAATTATAGAGCGAATGATACCAATCTTCTGGAGGAACCCTAAAATAATGAATGGCGCCAGATAAAATCTTAAATGATTTTCCATCGAGATAAAAATCATCCCGTATCTCAAATCGTGTCATATTCTTACCTTCTGACAACTAAAGTTTACGCTTTCATTTGTTGATATAGTAAATATATCTCAATATCCTGCATTTGTCAATAGGTTTTCACAATTTTTTTCATTTTTCACTAACTTTTACACAAAAAACTTATAAAAATCTTGTAATATATAGTCATAACACCATTTTTAGTACCATGTATAAAAATGTATGTTTTTCTATTTATTCCTAGGTAAATTAACCTTATAGCCTATTATTCTAATTTTTTTATTCAAAAGGCTACTATTCTTTCCAGTTTTATGGTAAAATTTTTAGTGGAGAAGGAAAATCGAGGTGAAAATATGGCAATTCCAAAGTATCAATATATTAAAGATGAGTTAAAGAACAAAATCATTTCTGGTCAATTTGCCAGTGGAGATAAATTCTACACTGAAGCTGAATTGATTTCAATGTATGATGTTAGTTCTATCACAGTTGTTCGCGCTTTAAACGACCTTGCCAAGGATGGCTATATTGTCCGCCAACAAGGAAAGGGTACATTCGTTTCACGCGCACGCAAACATAAACTCGTAGAGTTTTCAGATGTAGAAGTTTTTGAAACGAAAGATGATAAAGTGACCGTCCTTTCTATTGAGCGTGGAAACAAACTAAGCTACTTAGAAAAACTTGGACTACGTGGTGATCAGTTCTACTACAAGATTGAACGCGTACGCGAAACAGGTGGTGTTGTGTACATCTACCACACATCTTACATTCCAGAACAATACATCAACGCAAATTATCCAAATCTTGAATATTATAGCTCTATCTATAACCGTTTCAAATTGGATTACCACATTCACATGAATGATGAACATTTTGAAGAAATCAATGAAATAGCATTTCCAACTCCAGAACATGCGGCTTCGGTCCTCGGAGTCGATGAACAATTCCCAACCGTTTTACAAACCAAGACTACTAAGCTCGAGTCTACCGGTCAAGTTCTCGCATACAGCGAAACATATAAACGAGCAGATTACTACAAGATTAAATTCATTTCATGTGATCGTGATCACTAAGAAGAAAGCCTGAGCCTAATCGCTTGGGCTTTTTCTATGCTTATTATACCATACCAAAAAGGTAGCGCTTACCTTTTATAGTAGATTCTATAGTTTGTAGAGTATTTTATAGAAATAGGACTAAAAAATTTATACTAAATATATATATGTTTCTTTGCCTAGCAATCTGAAACCTTAAGCTTAAATTTTATATTTTTTTATACTTATTATAGTTTTTTATCATTCCCTCTTGACTCTTGTTACTATAAGAAATAAAATAAGGCTGTTGATTTATGTAAACGCTATCAATATAAAATGCAATCAGGAGGTTTTGCAATGAAACATGAAAAACAACAGCGTTTTTCTATTCGTAAATACGCTGTAGGAGCAGCTTCTGTTCTAATTGGATTTGCTTTCCAAGCGCAGGCTGTTGCAGCCGATGGAGTCACTCCTACTACTACGGAAAACCAACCGACCATCCATACGGTTTCCGATTCCCCTCAACCATCCCAAAATCGGACAGAGGAAACACCTAAAGTTGAGCTTCAACCAGAAGCTCCAAAAGCTGTGGAAACAGAAACTCCATCTACTGATAAGGTAGCTAGTCTTTCAAAAACAGAGGAAAAACCACAAGAGGAAGTGAGTTCAACTCCTAGTGATAAAGAAGAAGTAGTATCTCCAACTTCTGCTCCAGTTGAAAAAGAAACTGCTGATAAAAAGGCAGAGGAAATTAGCCCTAAAAAGGAAGATCTAAAAGAGACTGATTCTAAAGAATCAAATACAGACAAGACTGATAAACCAGAAGCTGACAAGGATAAATCAGCTGAAAAAGATGAAACGAAAGCAGTTGCTGATAAACAGGAAACAGAGGCAGGAAAGGAACGTGCTGCAACTGAAAATGAAAAATTAGCTAAACGAAAAATCGTTTCAATTGATGCTGGACGTAAATATTTCTCGCCTGAACAGCTCAAAGAAATCATCGATAAGGCCAAAGAATATGGTTATACAGATCTTCATCTCCTAGTAGGTAACGATGGTCTCCGTTTCATGCTGGATGATATGTCTATGAAGGTGGGCGATAAAACTTACTCAAGTGATGATGTCAAACGTGCCATTGAAAATGGAACAAATGCTTATTACAATGATCCAAATGGTAACCATCTCACTGAAAGTCAGATGACAGATTTGATTAATTATGCCAAAGACAAGGGTATTGGGGTGATTCCAACTGTCAATAGTCCTGGACATATGGATGCTATTCTCAATGCTATGAAAGAACTTGGCATTGAAAATCCTAACTTTGATTACTTTGGTAAAAAATCTGAACGAACTGTTGACTTAAATAATAAACAAGCTGTCGATTTCACGAAAACTCTGATTGATAAATACGCTAACTACTTCTCTAACAAGTCTGAAATCTTCAATATTGGACTAGATGAATATGCCAATGATGCAACCAATGCTAAAGGTTGGAGCGTGCTTCAAGCTGATAAATATTATCCAAATGAAGGTTACCCTGAAAAAGGATATGAGAAATTCATCTCTTACGCCAATGACCTTGCTCGTATTGTAAAATCTCACGGTCTCAAACCAATGGCATTTAATGATGGTATCTACTACAATAGCGACACAAGCTTTGGTAGTTTTGACAAAGATATCATTGTTTCTATGTGGACTGGTGGTTGGGGTGGCTATGACGTTGCTTCTTCTAAACTACTAGCTGAAAAAGGCCACCAAATCCTTAATACCAATGATGCTTGGTACTACGTCCTCGGACGAAATGCTGATGGCCAAGGTTGGTACAATCTAGATCAAGGGCTCAGCGGTATTAAAAATACACCAATCACTTCTGTGCCAAAAACAGAAGGAGCTGATGTTCCAATCATCGGCGGGATGGTAGCTGCTTGGGCTGATACGCCATCTGCACGTTATTCTCCATCTCGCCTCTTCAAACTCATGCGTCATTTTGCAAATGCCAACGCTGAATACTTTGCAGCCAACTACCAACCTGCAGAAAAAGCACTAGAAACTATACCAAAAGACTCTAACCGCTATACTGCTGAAAGTTTTGCTGCTGTCAAAGAGGCTGAAAAAGCAATCCGTTCGCTCGATAGCAATCTCAGTCGTGCTCAACAGGATACCATTAATCAGGCAATTGTTAACCTTCAAGAAGCTATTAAAAACTTAAACTTTACACCAGAAGCTCAAAAAGAAGAAGATGCTAAACGCGAACTTGAAAAACTGAATAAGAATAAAGTCATTTCCATCGATGCAGGTCGCAAATACTTCTCTCTAGATCAACTCAAACGCATCGTAGACAAGGCGAGCGAGCTCGGATATTCTGATGCCCATCTCCTTCTAGGAAATGATGGACTTCGCTTCCTACTCGATGATATGACTATTACTGCCAACGGAAAAACCTATGCTAGTGATGACGTTAAAAAAGCTATTATCGAAGGAACGAAAGCTTACTACGACGATCCAAATGGTACTGCATTGACACAGGCAGAAGTGACAGAGCTTGCTAAATATGCTAAGGAAAAAGGTATTGGTCTGATTCCAGCTATCAATAGTCCAGGGCATATGGACGCTATGCTGGTTGCCATGGAAAAACTTGGCATCACAAATCCTCAAGCCAACTTTGATAAGGTTTCAAAAACAACTATGGACCTTGAAAATCAAGAAGCGGTTGGATTTACTAAAGCCCTTATCGGTAAGTACATGGATTACTTTGCTGATAAATCAAAGATTTTCAACTATGGTACTGACGAGTACGCTAACGATGCGACCAACGCCCAAGGTTGGTACTACCTCAAATGGTATGGACTCTATAACAAGTTCGCAGATTATTCTAACAGCCTAGCTGCTATGGCCAAGGAAAGAGGGCTCCAACCAATGGCCTTCAACGATGGTTTCTATTACGAAGACAAGGACGATGCTGAATTTGATAAGGATGTCTTGATTTCTTACTGGTCTAAAGGCTGGTGGGGTTACAACCTTGCTTCGCCTCAATATCTAGCAAGTAAAGGTTATAAATTCTTGAATACCAACGGTGACTGGTACTACATTCTCGGTCAAAAACCAGAAGATGGTGGTGGTTTCCTTAAGAAAGCCATTGAGAATACTGGAAAAACACCATTTAATCAACTTGCTTCTACTAAATATCCTGAGGTAGACCTTCCAACAGTTGGTAGTATGCTTTCAATCTGGGCAGACAGACCAAGCGCTGAGTACAAGGAAGAGGAAATCTTTGAACTCATGACTGCCTTTGCAGACCACAACAAAGACTACTTCCGAGCTAATTATAATGCTCTCCGTGAATTATTAGCTAAAATTCCTACAAACTTAGACGGATACAGCGCAGAAAGCCTAGCAACCCTCAAGGCAGCAAAAGATGGACTCAACCTTAACCTCAACCGTAGCAAACAAGCTGAACTAGATGCACTAGTAGGTAAGCTCAAGACTGCTCTTCAAGACCTCAAACCAGCTGCAACTCATTCAGGAAGCCTAGATGAAAATGAACTAGCTGCTACCGTTGAAACCAAACCTGAACTTCTTGTGAAGACAGAAAGCATTCCATTTAAAGTCATTCGAAAAGAAAATCCTAACTTACCAGCAGGCCAAGAAAAAGTTGTCAAAGCTGGAGTTCTAGGTGAACGCACTTTTTACGTATCTGTTCTTACTGAAAATGGAAAAGCTAGTGAAACCGTTCTAGATAGTCAAGTAACCAAAAAGCCTGTCGATCAAATTGTGGAATTCGGAGCACCAATTACACATGTCGGCGATGAGAATGGCCTTGCTCCAATCGCAGAAGAAAAACCTAGACTAGACATTCCTAAGGAAGAGCCTAGCCGAACAGAAACTCCTTTCAAAGTAGTTGTTGAAAGCGGGCCTAAGACTGAATCTAACTCTGCTAACAGAATCACTCATCAATTAGCAGATGGCAAAAATAGTAAACCAGGATGGAAATTAATTGAAAGCAAATGGTATTACTATGATCATTCAGATAAAGTGAAGACCGGTTGGGTTAAAGACGGAGCATGGTACTACTTAGATGAGTCTGGTGTAATGAAAACTGGTTGGCAGAAAGTAAATGGTACATGGTATTATCTTGATAACTCAGGTGCTATGCAAACTGGTTGGATCGATCAAGGTGGCTCATGGTACTATCTCGATAACTCAGGTGCTATGCAAACCGGTTGGGTCAACCAAGGAGATACATGGTATTATCTCGACAATTCAGGTACAATGAAAACTGGCTGGTTCCAAGTAAACGATAAATGGTATTACGCATACCCTTCAGGAGTCTTGGCTGTTAACACAACAATTGATGGTTACACTGTCAATGCCGACGGCGAATGGGTCTAATATCAATACTCATAAAGAAGATTCTGATAGAAACGGAGTCAAAAAAGCGAGATGGAAATCTCGCTTTTTATATTCAATATTTGTGAATTAATCACCAAGTCCAAGACGTTCAAAGATATCATCCACTCGTTTAGTGTAATAAACTGGGTTGAAGATTTCGTCGATTTCTTCTTGAGTGAGACGTGAAGTCACTTCTGGATCTGCTTCAAGAAGCGGTTTAAAGTCTACTTGATTGTCCCAAGAATAGGCTGTTTTTGGTTGCACCAAGTCATAGGCTTGCTCACGGGTCATGCCTTTTTCAATCAAGGTCAACATAGCACGTTGGCTAAAGATCAGGCCAAAAGTCGAGTGCATGTTGCGGATCATGTTTTCTGGGAAGACCGTCAAGTTCTTGACGATATTTCCAAAGCGGTTGAGCATGTAGTCAATCAAAATAGTCGTATCTGGTGTGATGATGCGCTCAGCTGATGAGTGGGAGATATCACGTTCATGCCAGAGAGCGACGTTTTCATAGGCTGTCACCATGTGACCACGGATGACACGCGCCAAACCTGTCATGTTTTCAGAACCGATAGGGTTGCGTTTGTGAGGCATTGCTGAAGAACCTTTTTGACCTTTAGCAAAGAACTCTTCCACTTCGCGTTGCTCAGATTTTTGTAGACCACGGATTTCCGTTGCCATGCGCTCGATGGAAGTTGCAATGCTAGCAAGAACTGCAAAGTACTCAGCGTGAAGGTCACGAGGAAGCACCTGTGTAGAGATTTCTTGAGCACGGATACCCAATTTGTCGCAGACGTATTTTTCAACGAATGGTGGGATGTTGGCAAAGTTACCAACCGCACCAGAAATCTTACCAGCTTCAACACCAGCAGCCGCATGCTCGAAACGCTCGATATTGCGCCTCATTTCGCTGTACCAAGTCGCCAATTTAAGACCAAAAGTTGTCGGCTCAGCATGCACCCCATGGGTACGCCCCATCATGATGGTGAACTTGTGCTCCTTAGCCTTATCAGCGATAATGTTAGTGAAGTTTTCAAGGTCACGACGGATGATGTCGTTGGCTTGCTTGTAAAGGTAACCATAGGCCGTATCCACCACGTCGGTAGAGGTCAAACCATAGTGGACCCACTTGCGCTCTTCACCAAGAGTCTCAGAAACCGCACGCGTGAAAGCTACCACATCGTGGCGCGTCTCCTGCTCAATCTCCAAAATACGGTCGATGTCAAAGTCCGCTTTTTCACGAATCAAAGCCACGTCTTCCTTAGGGATTTCCCCCAACTCAGCCCATGCCTCGTCAGCCAAGATTTCCACCTCAAGCCAAGCACGGTATTTATTTTCTTCACTCCAAATGTTCGCCATCTCAGGGCGAGAGTAACGGTTGATCATGTTGTTAATTTTTCCTTTCTTTTTCTACTTCACAATGTGCAAACAAAGCATAGAACATTATTAGCCAAATTATTCAAATTCTTCTTTCCCAATCCATACAGACGGGTAATGTTCCAATGAATTAAGGTCTGTATCCAGTGGCAAGTCATAAATTGCTAAATAGTTTTCAGGGTGTTGAGCAAGCAGCTCTTCATACTTAGCTTTCACTTTTTCGTGATTGCTACTAGCATACACGACTTCGACGGCTGCTCCAGTCTTATCTTTTTCTACAAAAGCATTAACAATAATTTGTATCATAGGCTTGTCCTAAAAATCTATCCCTTTTCCAAACTCCCCCACCTCATCCGGCATATCACTAAACAAAGTCACATGTCCCATCTTGCGGTTGTGCTTTGCTTCTATTTTACCATACATGTGGAGATGGGCGCTTGGATTTTCTGTGACATATTTTTCAGCAGCCTCGACGTGTTGGCCAAGGACATTGAGCATAACGGCTGGCGCATGTAATTTAATTTCTGGCAATGGTGCTCCGAGAACACCCAAAATATGGGTGTCAAACTGTGAAAAGTCACAAGCTTCGATAGAGTAGTGCCCTGAGTTGTGTGGACGTGGCGCAATCTCGTTGACGATGATGTCATCAGCTGTCGCAAACATTTCCACGCAAAGGGTACCAGATAAGTTAAGCTGTTCAGCAATTCGCACTGCCATTGCTTTGGCTTTGGCTGCTAAACTTTCTGAAATTCGAGCTGGAACGATAGTCTTAGACAAAATGTTGTTGCGATGGATATTTTCCTGAACTGGGAAAACCGTCACATCCTTGCCATTCCCTGACACGATAACAGAGATCTCTAGGTCAAAGTTGACGAATTCTTCCAAAACGCAGTCTGCTGAGTCAGCCAGCACATAGGCTTCTGCTAAATCTTCTGCCGAGCGAATAACCTTCTGACCATGTCCATCGTAGCCACCAGTCGCAGTCTTGAGAACATAGTTTTTCGATAGATCGATGTCTACCAAGTCTTGGCTAGAAGTCACGACCTTGTAGGGTGCTACAGTGACTTGAGCTTTATTTGAGAGAAAGTCCTTCTCAAAAATGCGATTTTGAGAAATGCGAAGCAGGTCTGTTCCTTGAGGGAGTTGACCATCCTTGATGACAGCATCCAAACCGTCAGCATCGACATTTTCAAACTCATAGGTCAGGACATCGCAACGCTCCGCCAACTGACGAAGGGCATCCACATCGTTATAAGGCGCCACGATGATTTCTGCCACACGAGAGGCTGGGCAATCCGCCGCAGGATCCAGCGCGATGACCTTATGCCCCATGTAGATAGCAGAAATGGCCATCATCTGACCCAGTTGACCACCACCAATAATTCCAATTGTTTTAGATGAGCTCATTTGTAGACTCCTCTGCGATTTTTCCCTGTTCTTCAGCAAAGTTAGCAAGTGCATCCGCAATGGCCTTGTCCTCTACTGATAGGAGACGGAGTGCAAAGAGGGCCGCATTTGTCGCACCAGCTTCCCCGATAGCCATAGTTGCGACTGGTACCCCACCCGGCATCTGCACGATAGAATAGAGTGAATCCACGCCACTAAGGGCACGCGATTTGACGGGCACCCCAATGACAGGAAGGGTTGTTTTGGCTGCTACCATCCCTGGCAAATGGGCTGCGCCACCTGCACCTGCGATGATGACCTTGATGCCACGGCTACGGGCCTCTTCTGCATGCTTGAACATGAGGTCTGGTGTACGGTGGGCAGAAACAACTTTCTTTTCGTAGGCTACACCGAAGCGGTCTAGGACTTCTGCTGTTTTTTGCATGGTTGCCCAGTCGGATTTTGAGCCCATGATAATGGAAATTACTGGTTTCATTTCTTCTCCTTTTTCTTCCTTTTTGATAATGGTCTTAGGTTGTGGGGACGGCAGCAGCCACCAAAGGTGTCTCATGCCTAAATCGGAAGCCCAAGGTCTTCCGATTTCCCTGAACGATTGGCTTATAATCCAATCGTTCTTTCACAACGGCGGTGATTGCTCTATATCAGCTCGCTAATGCTCGCAAATCAAACGACCATTATCGGTTTTGTCGGCTTCGTCGCGTTATTCTTATATCTTTACTTAATTGCCTTGCTTCCGATATCTGTTCGGTAAAAGAGACCTTCTGTGTTTTGTTTGTTAAGTTCGCTGTAGATGGTGTTTTGAACTTCTTTGACGGTGTCGGCTGTAGTAACCAGCATATAGACACGTCCGCCGTTGGATAGCAGTGCTCTGCTATTTTTCGCAAACTTAGCCCCTGCATAGTAGGTGATGACGTCGCCATCAGTTTTGGCTGGCAACTCGACACCTTTTTCATAGTCTAGCGGGTAGCCGTTTGAAGCGACAACCACACCCAGAGTCACACCCTTGTCCGTCCAGGTGATGTTTGGCTCCTTGCCATCGAGGATATCCGTAATATTTTGTGCAAAGTCAGATGTTAAACGAGGCAGGATAATCTGAGTTTCAGGATCTCCAAAACGAGAGTTGAACTCAATGACTTTCGGTCCATCAGCTGTTAAGATAAGACCTGCGTAAAGAACACCAAGATAAGGACGACCTTCTTTGATCATACCTTCAAGAACTGGCTTGATAATCGTGTCAACTGCTATGTCAACCACACTCTGTGGCAAGTGAGGAACTGGCGCATAGGCACCCATACCACCTGTATTAGGTCCCTTATCGCCATCATAGGCACGTTTGTGATCCTGAGCCGTTGGCATGATGTAGAACTTGTCGCCATTGACAAAGGCAAAGAGAGAGAACTCTTCCCCGTCAAGGAATTCCTCGATGACTACACGCGCACCTGAATCACCGAATTTATTATCCAAAAGCATCTCATGAGCTGCTTCGACTGCTTGCTCGACTGTCTCAGCAACAACGACACCTTTTCCAAGGGCCAATCCATCCGCCTTGACCACGATTGGAGCGCCTTTTTCTTCGATATAGGCCTTGGATTCCTCAAAATCAGAAAATGTGCCGTAGGCTGCTGTCGGAATGTCGTATTTGATCATGATTTCCTTAGCAAAATCCTTGGACCACTCCAGCTCCGCTGCAACCCTAGTCGGACCAAAAGCCTTGAGTCCAGCTTGGTTAAAATCATCCACAATTCCAGCAGCAAGGGCATCGTCTGGCCCGATAAAGGTCCACGCAACATCGTTGGCCTTTGCAAAGTCAATTAACTTAGAATGTTCGGAAATAGAGATATTTACCAATTCCAGACCATCCAGAGTCATTCCGTCATTTCCAGGAGCCACAAAGACTTGTTCAACGTCTTTTGATTCAAGCAACTTCTTAGCAATCGCATGTTCACGACCACCAGAACCGACAACTAATAGTTTCATCTCACAGCCTCTTTTACGAATTATTTAATAACATTATATCACAAACGTTCGTATTAATCTTCTTTCACTTAGCATTTTAAGACAAAAAAGGAAAGAAACTGTTTTCTTCCCTTTCATCTTCTTAATGTCTAAAATGTCTCACGCCTGTGAAGACCATAGTCAAGCCGTATTTATCCGCAGCTTCGATAGACTCTTGGTCACGGACGGACCCACCTGGCTGGATGATAGCCTTGATTCCTGCTTTGGCGATTTCTTCCACGTTATCCGCAAATGGGAAGAAGGCATCAGAAGCAAGCACAGCGCCGTCAAGACGGTCTTTAGCTTGGTCGATGGCAATACGGACAGAGG
The DNA here is from genome assembly GCA_905221205.1 of bacterium. Lineage (GTDB taxonomy): Bacteria > Bacillota > Bacilli > Lactobacillales > Streptococcaceae > Streptococcus. The sequence goes on along the minus strand of CAJNCG010000004.1, from coordinate 86,531 downwards.
CCACACGGTTGGTTTGACCTGGACCAACACCAAGTGTCATATGGTCGTTGGTTACGATGATCCCGTTTGATTTCACATACTTGATGGCTTTCCAAGCAAACTCAAGTGCTGTCGCTTCTGTCTCAGTTGGTTGGCGCTTGGTCACCACCTGCCAGTCAGCTGGGCTTTCTTTGATCACATCTTGGTTTTGCACAAGAAGTCCACCAACCACACCTGTGTATTCTCCTTCCACTTCGCTAGCCTCTTGAGCGTCAAATGGCAAGGCAAGGATACGCAAGTTTTTCTTTTTGTTGGTCAAAATGGCTAGCGCTTCATCCGTATAGCTCGGTGCAATGATAATCTCGAGGAAAACACCATGCATCTTCTCAGCTGTCGCAGCATCCACCTCACGGTTGAGAACGACAATTCCACCAAAGATAGACACTGGGTCAGACTCATAAGCATAGTCCCAAGCAGTTTCGATGTCGTCAGCTTGACCGATTCCACATGGGTTCATGTGTTTGAGAGCCACAACGGTTGGACGGTCTTTGAAATCACGAATGATACGAATTGCCGCATCCGCATCACGGATATTGTTAAAGGACAATTCCTTACCGTTGAGCTGTTTGGCTGATGCAATTGAGTAGTCCGTCGGCAAAGCTTTTTGGTAGAAGTCCGCATCCTGCTGAGGATTTTCCCCATAACGCATGGCTTGTTTGAGATCATAGGTCAAGGTCAACTTTTCAGGTTTGCTTTCACCCACTTGAGCTGTAAAATACTCTGCAATCAAGGCATCATAAGCCGCTGTGTGACGGAAAACCTTGGCTGCCAAACGTTGGCGCGTTTCGTAAGTCGTTTCATCATTGGCTGCCAATTCGTCCAAAACCACTGCATAGTCAGCAGGGTCTACCACAACCGTCACGCTGGCATGGTTTTTAGCTGCTGAACGAAGCATAGATGGCCCACCGATATCGATGTTCTCAACCGCATCCGCGTAAGTCACGTCTGGTTTGAGAATGGTTTCCTTGAATGGGTAGAGATTGACCACTACAAGGTCAATGAGATCGATTTGATTGTCTTTGGCCGCTTCCAGGTGACTATCCAAGTCACGACGAGCGAGGAGTCCACCGTGTATATTTGGATGAAGGGTCTTGACACGACCGTCCATCATCTCTGGGAAACCCGTCACATCATCAATTGCAATGGTCTCCACCCCTGCATTATCAAGGGCAACCTTGGTACCACCTGTCGAGATGATATCCCAACCAAGTTTTTTGAGTTCTTGGGCAAATTCGACAATGCCCGCTTTGTCTGAGACGCTGATTAAGGCGCGTTTAGTCATGTTACTTCCTTTCATTTTCAAACTCTCTACTTAGGCAATTTTCTTTTCATAAAGTATAGGGAGACGATTACCAAGACTCCTAAAATCACTGTCAGTAAAAATCTCCCCCAATAGGGAAACTCTGGGAAGAAGAAATTTACCAGTAAACGTAGAACTATTACCAAGCTAATCAAAGCAAATGTTTCCAACCATTTTTTCATTTATTTATCCAACAATTCTCTAATAACCTCTGGATACAACTTGTACTCTGCCTCATGAATGCGAGCTTCAAAACTGTCAATGGTATCATTAGCTAGTCGCGGTACACGCACTTGTTTGATAACCTTGCCTGTGTCCACACCTGAGTCCACCCAGTGAATGGTCACGCCGCTCTCTGCAACACCAGCATTCCAAGCATCCTCAATCCCATGAGCTCCTGGAAATTCTGGCAGGTAGGCTGGATGAATGTTGATAATTCGACCTTCATAAGCTGCTAGCAAGGTTGGCCCAACTATTTTCATGTAGCCTGCTAAACAAACCAAGTCAATCTGGTGTTCTTCCAAGAGTTCGACAAGGGCTGCTTCGTAGTCTGCCTTGTTCTCAAACTCCCTAAGTTCAAAAGCATAGGACAGAATGCCAAGCTTGTCTGCACGCTCGAGCACATAGGCGTCACGATGGTCTGAAAAGACAAACTCTACTGGAAATTCTTCCGCTATCACCTGAAAATTTGAGCCATTACCAGAGGCAAAAACCGCTATTTTTTTCATTTGATGATGACACTTTCGTTTTCTTTCTTGACGATGCGACCAATTTCATAGACTGGTTCATCCAACAATTCCTTGACACGACTTACATTTTCAGGGCTAACTGCTAGCATGAGTCCCACACCCATATTGAAGATTTCAAACATTTCTTCATGTTTTATTTCACCGTATTTTTCAAGGGCTTTAAAGATTGGTAAAACTGGTACCTTGCTTTCCTCAATCTCAGCAGCTAGGTCAGTCGCAAACATACGAGGGACATTTTCGATAAAGCCACCACCTGTGATGTGGGCAATGCCGTTGACCAACTCTTCCTTGATGAGTGGCAAAACAGCCTTGACATAGATACGAGTCGGCTCAAGAAGAACTTCCTTGAGTTGCTTGCCTTCCAATTCTGGCAAGACTTCCTCACCTGTGTAGTCCGCAAAGACACGACGGACAAGAGAGTAACCATTGGAGTGGATACCACTTGAGGCAAGTCCGAGAAGAACATCGCCTTCAGACACCTTTGAGCCGTCTATGATTTGAGATTTTTCAGCCACACCGACTGCAAAACCAGCCAGATCGTAGTCATCTGCGCCATACATACCAGGCATTTCAGCCGTTTCCCCACCGATGAGAGCAGCGCCTGCCTGCACACAACCTTCTGCCACACCAGCAACGACTTGTTCTAGTTTAGCTGGTTCATTCTTGCCAGTTGCCACGTAGTCAAGGAAGTAAAGAGGCTCCGCACCTGCAGCGATGATATCGTTGACACACATGGCCACACAGTCTTGCCCAATCGTATCATGCTTATCATACTTGATGGCCAACATGAGCTTGGTCCCGACACCGTCAGTCCCTGAAATCAAGACGGGCTCTTTGACACCTGTTTTTGAAAGGTCAAACATGCCACCAAAGCCACCAAGAGCTCCCATGACACCTGCACGCTCCGTACGAGCCACGTGCTTTTTGATTCGTTCAACAACTTCATAACCCGCTTCAACATCCACACCAGATCGAGCATAAGCATTTTTATTTGCCATTTTATTTTTCCTTTTCTTTGAGAAGATTGCGACGTATTTTTAGATAAACAATTATTTTATCTAAAAATACTAGTCAGGGCTCTAGCTTTGATCCTATAGGACAAAGCGTCTACTGACAAATGCTTTAGCTTTTAGTCAGTAGTGAGACGTGAAGTATAAGCATTCTTATTTGTCATTTTTATATTCCTTTTCTTTAACGGAAAATCTGTCATCTATTTGTAAAAACTGGTCTTTTCTTCCAAACTTCGACGATAGTCTTCTTCATAATCGTAGAGAGGTGTTGGATAGTCGCCGTCAAAGTAAGCGACACAGAGACCCCCATTTGGCGCATCTGTTTCAATACCAATCGAATCAATCAATCCTTCAACAGAAAGATAGGTTAGACTGTCCGCTCCAATGATTTGGCGAGTTTCTTCGACCGTATGATTAGCCGCAATCAGCTCCTGACGGGTCTGGATATCAATTCCATAGAAGCATGGATAAGCTAGCGCTGGACTGCCAATAGCAACGTGAACCTCAGTTGCACCCGCTTCTTTCAAGAGCTGAACGATACGACGAGAGGTTGTTCCACGTACAATAGAGTCATCGATCATAACCACACGTTTACCTTTGACAACACCAGAAACAGCAGATAGTTTCATCCGCACCCCTTGCTCCCGCAATTCCTGAGTAGGCTGGATAAAGGTGCGTTGCGTATATTGATTCTTGATAAGTCCCATTTCATTTGGCAAACCTGATTCTTCCGCAAAGCCCATGGCTGCGCTGAGCGAGGAATTCGGCACACCGACCACGATATCCGCCTCATGTTTAAATTCACGCGCCAATTGGGCACCCATACGTTTACGTGCCGTGTGGACATTGACACCGTGGATATTAGAATCAGGGCGGGCAAAATAGATATACTCCATAGAACAGATTGCTAACTGAGTATCATCTGTATAGCTATCATACTGGATTCCCTTGTCATCAATGATCACAATCTCACCTGGCTTCAAATCACGAATCCACTCGGCACCAATGACTTCAAAAGCGCAGGTTTCAGAGGAAACAACCACCGCTCCATTAGCCATTTTCCCGATTGAAAGCGGACGGAAGCCATTAGGATCAAGGGCAGCAATCAGCTTGTCCTCAAACAACAAGATATAAGCAAAGCCACCTTTGACAAGGCTGAGCGCTTCCTTGATTTTGCCCATCAAGTTCGGATTATGGCTGCGACGAATGAGATGAGCCAAGATTTCCGAGTCCGAAGTCGCGCTGAAAATCGCTCCTCTTTCCTCCAATTCTTTCTTGAGAGAGGCTGCATTGGTCAGATTTCCATTATGAGCCAAGCCAAACTGCATATCATGAAAGCGGAAGAGGAAGGGCTGAATGTTATCTACAGAAGCTTCGCCAGCAGTCGCGTAACGCACATGCCCGATCGCACCAGTTCCAGTCAATTTATCCAAATTAGCTGGATTTTTGAAGACTTCTGATAAAAGGCCCATGTCACGATGGCGCTTCAGTTGTCCTTGATCATTGGAGAGGATTCCTGCCCCCTCCTGACCACGGTGCTGAAGACTATGGAGACCAAAATAGGTCAACTTGGCAGCATCTGGATGTCCCCAAATGCCGAAAACACCACATTCTTCATTAAGAGATTTTACTTCGTATGTCATTTTATATACCCTTTATTTCCCTGTGAAATAACGCACAGCCGATGCGAACAGGTGCTGATCTTTATTTCCTGGAATATTTTGGAAAAGACCGTCTTCATAACGTTCTGAATGGCCCATCTTACCGATGATTTGACCGTTCTTGCTAGTAATTCCTTCGATGGCATTTACAGAACCATTTGGATTGTACTTAGAGTCCATACTTGGTTTGCCTTCGAAGTCCACGTATTGGCTAAAGATTTGTCCATTGTCACGGAGCTCTGCAAATTCCTCGGCCGTCACGACAAATTTCCCTTCACCGTGCGAAACAGGAATAGCGTGGATATCGTCCACTTGCACCGCAGCTAACCATGGTGAGTTGGTATTGGCAATCCGAGTTTCTACCATTTTGGCCACGTGTTGGTTGGCATCATTGTAGAAGAGGGTTGGGCTAGTACTTTTGGCATCTTCAAAGTTTCCGTATGGAAGAAGACCTGATTTGACCAAAGCCTGGAATCCATTACAGATACCGATAATCAGGCCACCACGGGTGATAAAACTATCAATAGCTTCACGCACTTTTTCATTGAGCAGGATGTTGACAATAAACTTAGCTGAACCATCTGGCTCGTCCGCAGCTGAGAAACCACCGGCAAAGAAGAGAATGTTAGCCTTGCCGATGTTGTCAACCATGGTTTCAACCGACTTGACAATGGCTTCTTCATTCAAGGTCACGAATGGCACCAAGTTGACCTCTGCACCTTCTTTTTCAAAGGCCTTAGCTGAGTCATACTCTGAGTTGGTTCCTGGGAAGACTGGGATATAGACTACCGGTTTTTCAACTTTTTCTTTAGCTTGGATGACTGTGTTAGTAGCGACAGCTGGAACTTCTGCTAGTTCTTTGGCTTGTGCAAATTCTGTTGGGTAAACTTCTTCCAATTTGCCTTGGAAGGCACTGTCAAGTTTGTGTCCATCTAGCTTCACACCGTTGACAGTTAGTGTAAAGTCTGCTTTCGTTTGTCCAATCTTCTCTACTCCAGTAATTTCTTCAGGAGATGTGAAGATAAATCCGCCTAATTGAGCTGTCAAAGCCGTTTCAAGTTCAGGCAAGGTTACTTCTGCACCGATATGATTTCCAAAAGTAGCAAGTGCCAAACTTTCAACCACACCACCATATTTGACAGCTGATGCAGATATCACTTTGTGACCAGCTTGGATGTCTTCAAACTGAGCAAAGTTTTTCTTAATCAAGTCAAAATCAATCTCTGCTGAGAGTGCTTGGCCTGGAATGTAGTAAATTTTTTCACTGGCAGTCTTGAACTCAGGAGAGAGAACCTTACGGCTATCCGCTGTCGTCACCCCAAAGGCGACCAAGGTTGGTGGAACGGTCAATTCTTCAAAAGTACCAGACATAGAGTCCTTCCCACCGATAGATGGCAAGCCAAGTTGAATCTGAGCTTCAATAGAGCCTAGAAGGGCGGCTACTGGCTGACCGAAACGCTCTGCTTGCTTATCCATGCGCTCAAAATACTCTTGGTAAGAGAAGCGAGCCTTAGACCAATTGGCACCTGTTGCTGCTAGACGAGCTGTAGCTTCGATAACTGCATAGGCAGCACCGTGGTATGGAGACCATTCTGCTAGATAAGGGTTGAAACCTTGAGCAATGACTGACGCAGTATGAGTCACACCGTGTTGAACTGGCAATTTCTGTACAGATGCCTCAGTTGGTGTGAGTTGATAGCGACCACCAAGTGGGTGATTGACCGTTGAACGACCAACAGAGCAATCAAAGATAGTCTGCAAGCCTTTTTGACTGGCATGGTTGAGGTCAGATAGAACCTCAAGAGTATCTGCTTCCAGTGTTTCAGCAGATGTTTGACGCTCTTCGGGGAGTTTGACATCCTTGTCTACAACCTTGGCATCAACAACGACACGCACACCATTGGTATCAAGGAAGCGACGCTCCAAGTCGACAATGGTTTCACCATTCCAGTGCATGACTAGATTTGGTTTTTCAGTTACTATCGCAACAACAACAGCGTCAATATTTTCTTTGTTACATTCAGCAACGAAGGCATCCACATCTTCAGGACGAACCACGACTGCCATCCGTTCTTGTGATTCAGAGATAGCAATTTCGGTACCATTCAAGCCTTGGTATTTAAGAGGAACTTTATTAAGGTCGATTTCAAGACCGTTTGCCAATTCACCGATAGCCACACAGACCCCACCAGCTCCAAAGTCATTTGATTTCTTGATAAGACGTGTCACGTCCCCATTACGGAAAAGACGTTGAATCTTACGTTCTTCGATTGCATTCCCTTTTTGAACCTCAGCACCAGCAGTCTCTACAGACTCAACTGTTTGAACTTTAGAAGAGCCTGTCGCACCACCGACACCATCACGTCCAGTCTTACCTCCAAGGAGAATAATGACATCACCCGCTTCAGGTTTTTCACGGACAACATTTCCCTTAGGAGCCGCTCCGACAACAGCACCAAGCTCCATGCGTTTAGCTACAAAACCTGGGTGGAAATATTCACGAACATAAGTCGTCGCAAGACCAATCTGGTTCCCATACGAAGAATAACCGTGAGCCGCTGTTTTAGAAATGACCTGTTGTGGCAATTTCCCAGCACGCGTTTCCGAAATCGGTGCGGTAATATCACCAGCACCCGAGATACGCATGGCTTGGTAGACATATGAACGACCTGACAATGGGTCACGAATGGCACCACCGATACAGGTTGCAGCACCACCAAATGGTTCGATTTCTGTTGGGTGATTGTGGGTTTCGTTTTTAAACATGAGAAGCCATGGTTCCTTGACGCCATCAACGTCTACTTCAATTTCAACCGAGCAGGCATTGATTTCGTCTGACACTTCCATGTCGTCCAAACGTCCATTAGCACGCTCATAACGACCGAAAATAGTCGCCATATCCATCAAGGTTTGTGGCTTTTCAGAGCGACCTAGTTCCTCACGCATGGCAATATACTTGTCATAGGTCGCCTGCAATTGTTTTTGGAATTTAGAAGCTGAAAAATCAATGTTTTTCAACTCAGTCTCGAATGTTGTGTGACGGCAGTGGTCAGACCAGTAAGTGTCCAAAACCTTGAGCTCTGTTTCCGTTGGCACGCGCCCGATTGACTTAAAGTAGTCTTGGATAAAGAGCAAATCATCCACTTCCATAGCCATCCCTTGCTCGACCTTGTAGCGGGCAAAGTCTTCTGCCCTATAGCTTTCAAAGAAAGTCAATTTGGGAATAGTCTTATCTGACTCTGAAAATTCCTGCTTGGCAATCCCAGTCGTGATGTCCTTGAAACGAGAATCAACTGGATTGAGCAAGTAGTTCTTGACCGCTTCTAACTCAGTCGCATCAATATCTTTATTGACCAAGTAAAGTTGGGCTGTGTTGACCGTCACGTCACTCGAACTTCCCAGCAAAAGCAAGGCTTCCTGTGAAGATGCTGCACGCTGGTCAAACTGTCCTGGTAGACTTTCAATGGCAAAGAAAGCATAGTTGGCAAGATCTGCTTGCACAGCCGCTTCATCCAAAACATGATCCGTCACCTGCTCAGAGAAAATGTGTTTTTCCGCACGCGCAAACAAGTCCTCTGCCAAATCAAAGACATCATAGACTTGCACGATGCGAATGCTTTTCAAAGTTGACAATCCCAAATTATGCTGGAGTTCTCTAACTAAACTCTCTGACTTGACCTGAAAATCAGCCTTTTTCTCAACAAAAATACGTTTATCCATCAATTTTTATTCCTTTATTTCAGCTCTTGCAATGTTCCCAAACGACCTCTAGGTTGTTATTTTAGTTCTTGCAACTTCTCCCAAACAATCTCGTAAACATCAGTCAATTCACCTAAGCCACGACGAAAAACATCCTTGTCCATGTGGTTGCCATCCGCATCCCACAAACGGCAGTTATCTGGTGAAAATTCGTCTGCCAAGATAATCTTGCCATCCTTGTCAAAACCGAACTCTAGCTTAAAGTCAATCAACCTGAGGCCAATCTCAGCAAACCAGACTTTCAAGAGTTCATTGATACGACGCGTCTCTTCCTTCAAGTAGGCAATCTGCTGGTCATCTGCAATCTGTAGGAATTTCACATGCTCATCATTGATGAAGGGATCATCCAAGTCATCATTTTTATAGTAAAATTCGACAATCGGAGTCTCAAATGCGATACCTTCATCTACGCCAAAACGTTTTGAAAAGGAACCAGCAGTGTAGTTGCGAAGCACGACTTCTAGAGGAATAATCTTAACCTTTTTATTGAGCTGTTCCGTGTCCGAAAGTTTCTCCACAAAGTGAGTCGCCACACCCGCCGCATTTAATTTCTCAAAAATAAAAGATGAAATCTGATTATTCAAGACTCCCTTACCCGCAATCTGCTCCTTCTTGACACCGTTGAAAGCAGTCGCCTGATCCTTGTAAGTTGAAATAATAAGATTTTCATCCTCAGTTGTATAGATATCTTTAGCTTTTCCCGAATAGATCAATTGTTTTGACATTTTAAAGTTCGCCTTTCGTATTACTTGAGCACATTCTACCACAAAAAACCTAAAATTACAAGAATTTAACCGAATAAATAGAATGATCGTATCAAAAATCGTAAAGAAAAAACTGCAAGAAGTATCTTTCTCACAGTTTTAAAATCATTTAACTCTAAAAACACGAACATTACTCTTTATTCAAAAACTGATCCAAATAATAGCGCAGATAACTTTTCTTGCCCGTAATCATCTGCAGACGACCTTCCACCCCATACCGAAGTTTTTCAGCCTGCTCAGAAGTTAGATTAGTCTCCGCCTCGATTTTAAAGAAATTCCCTTTCTCAGTCTTGGTAGCTGTCGCATCTATGCTGGTAATCGTAGAATCTAGGAAAATTTGATTCTTGGCATCATGAGTCGTAGTATAATGAACAGAGTCCCCAATCTTGACTCTTGCTACATCTTTTGAACTAAGATAAGCTGTTAGTTTGGCTTTCCCTTCTTTTTCCAAGGACGGATAGAGTTGAGCTAGTAGGGCACCTTCTGCTACCATGGTGGAATCACTAGTCTCAGGATTAAGGTGAAGCACCCCATCCTCACTCGCCGTAATTTTCCCCTTGTCTAAAAGATTTCCCTGTACCTTCTTACCTGACTCCACTTCCAAGATTTTCTGGTCTAGAAGGGTCAATTCCTGACCAACCTTAGCCAAGTATTGCGATTTAAGAGATTCCAATTGACTGCTTAAACCAGACGCATAGGCTTGCTGGGTACCTGAACCTGCATACTGGACACGGTAAGTAGCAAGACTAGATTCTAACTGAGAAAGCTGTGCTTCAACCTGTGCAACAGCCTGGGCCTTAGTTTGGGAATTTTCCTCACCCTGAGACTTATAGGACTGGTAGAGAGAATAAGCTAGATTCTGACTGGCCAAGGAAGCGCCTGTTTCAATAGCTGACTTAGCTGTCTGGTAATCGTGAATTTTAGCCTCTGTTTGGCTGATGAGGTTGCCGATTTCGGCTTGTGTTTGACTAGCTGCTGCATTCTGGGACGCGATGGTCTCGTTTTGTTGCGATATACTAGCCCTAAGACTGCCTGCTTGACTGATGTAGTCGCGAAAGGTGGCTTGGTAGCCAAACTTATCCTCCTCTAGAAAGTAATCTGTCCCTTCTTGCAGGCTCTTTTGCAAATACTCCAATTGCTTTTTTTGATCCTGAAGCATGTCCAACTGACTGGCATAAGACTCCGCTTGAACACCTTCTGCCCCTTCCTGATATTGAAGCAGAAGTTCCCCCTTCTTAACCAGCTTATTTTCTTCCAAATGATTGACAAGAATGCGATTGTTGCTAGTTGACTGGATATTTGCCAGGACACGACTAGGCTCGATAGTAGCCCGAGTTGACAAACTCATCTCCTTCTCTGCCAAAGTTGCAAAGCCAAGCAAAAATACGAGCAGAAGGGACATGGGTACAATCACCCGACTGGAAAAATTATGATAACGACGATTATAAAACTCCGCACTTTCTAAAAATTCTGGTTTCATCCTCTCCTCTTTCTAGCTATTCACCAAATGGGCATAGAAGCCACCCTGTGCAAGCAAATCAGCATGATTTCCTTCTTCAACAATCTTGCCCTGATCCAAGACAACAACCTTCTCTGTCCGCTCAGCAATGGTCAAGCGGTGGGCGATAAAAATCAAGGTCTTATCTAAAGCCATGAGATTATCGACAATTCGCTTCTCTGTCAAAATATCTAAACTGCTGGTCGCCTCATCCAAAATCAAGACAGGTGCATCTGTCAAGAGAGCACGCGCCAGAGCGATTCTCTGACGTTGACCACCTGAAATTCCTGCCCCATCCGAAGTCAATTCTGTTTGGTAATTCAGTGGCATGCGCTCAATATCCTCCCGAATCTCTGCCAATTCGACCGCCCGTAAGATATCCTCCTGAGTCGTCCCCTCCTTGGCTCCCAAAAGAAGATTGTCCAAAATCGTTCCGTTAAAGACATAGGGCTGTTGAGGCAGATAGTTGATGTACTGGCGCAGGGCTTTTTTATCAATCTGATTGAGATTGACACCACCCAGACTAATCTCTCCCTGACTTGGATCGTAAAAATTAACCATCATCTTGGCTAAGGTGGTCTTACCTGACCCCGAAATCCCCACAAAAGCCACCTTAGAGCCTTGGGGAATGGTCAAATTGATATCTGACAAGACGTCTCGACCATAGCCATACTTGTAGTAAACCTGCTTGAAGGTCATATCTCCCTTCATCAAGCTCAGATCCTCAACTGTTTTCTTCTCCTCAAACTCAGAAGCTACCAGATAAACCTCATTTAGACGGTTATTAGCAACCTGAGCTGTCTGAAGTTTGGTTTGCAGGTTGATGATATTTTCCAAAGGATTTGTAAAGTAAACAAGCAAGGTATTATAGGTAATCAACTGTCCCAAACTCATCTTGCCATCCATGACCAGAACAGCTCCCATCCAGAGAATGCCGACATTAAGTAAAAGATGGGCAACCTTTTTCAGAGCCTTTTGCTGACTCTCTGCCCGACTATAGGTAAAGGATTTCTTCAGATAATCCACAAATTCCTTGTCAATCTTTTGGTAACGCTGACTTTCACTGGTCAAAGACTTGATTGTCTCAATACCATTAATGTCCTCGATGATAGAAGAAGACAGAACCGCATTGGCTTCCATGGTATCCCGATTCATCTTTTCAAACGGCTTCATAAAAGCAAAGATAATCACTGTGTAGATAGGGAGAGCCAATAAGGTCATGAAAAAGAGATTGGTATTTTGTGAAAACAAAACAAGAGAAATAATGACAACCGTTGACACATCTAGGAAAATCGAAAGGATGGTCGAAGCCAGCGCATCAATGATACTATTAGCATCCGTAAAACGAGAAACGATTTCCCCTGTCCTGCGCGTCGCAAAAAAGGACATAGGCAGATGAAAAACATGCTTGATGTAGGACAAAATCACATCAATCGACAAGCGTTGCCCCAAAACAAGCAAGAGATACTCCTGAGCATAAGACAAGACCTGCTGAAGGATGTAGACAATGACCAGCCCAATAGAAATAATCCCCAGCGTCGAACGCATCTGATCTGGCACATAGGTATCAATGATAGACTGCAGATAATAAGAACCCACAATGTTAATCACGGTAACCAAGAGTGTTGCCAAAACGATATTGGCAATCAAGCCACGCTGCTTCACTAATATAGGGATAAAAGATAGCAGGCCATTCTTCTGATCCTTATGAGGCTTGTAGTCTGGACTAGGCGCCATAAACAGAGTCACTCCTGTCCATTCTTCCGCAAAACGCTCACGTGGCAGTCTGGTCAATTTCACCCCAGGATCTGGATCGGCAATACGAATGCTATCCTTATCCTGCCCAATCACCACATAGTAGTGAAGCAATTTCCCTTCCTTAAGCACATGGACAACAAAAGGAAAGGTCAAATCTGGCAAGTCAAAGAGCGTCATATCCGCCTTAATAGCTCGCGTCTCAAAGCCAATCTCCTCTGCCACCTTGACCAAGCCCAAAGCCGTCGTCCCATCCATGGTCGTCTTGGCCAATTCGCGCAAGTGAGCCAAAGAATAGTAGCTACCATAGTAGCCAAAAACCATGGCTAATGAAGCTACACCGCAATCCATCTGATCCACCTGCGGACGATAGTGACGTTTCCCAAATTTCATATTCATCTCCTTTTCGTAAACTCATCTGATAATACCTATCTTACCCCAATCCCAAAACAAAAACTGGACTTTCTCCCCAAATGCGCCTATCTACCTCCCAACTGCACTTTGGGAATTAAAAAATAGGCAGAACAAACGTCCTACCTACTAAAAATATGGTATGAAAGGAAATTGATTTTTTACTGACACCCTAGGCAAGCTTGGAACAAATAAATCATTGATAGTAACATTTGTGACATCCTATTCATTACTTCAATTTCTAATGTCCCTGCTATTTCTAAGCCACCTTTGGTATGATCTATTCCTAGTCAGAATAGATAACACCGTTCTAAATTACGATTCATAGTTACTCCTTTTAAACTCCATTGTGATGCATCCTTAGATTCTACCCCAGCCATTTTCAGCGCAGACTAACAAGTCATTCTTAACTACTCACTCTACTTGCTTTTTATTGGCCTTATATCCTAGATAAAAGAGTCCAAATAAAACAGGGTAAATTTCTGGATAAAATAGGGTATTGATCTGATTTTTCAACATCAAATACGTTGCGATGTAGATTATGAGAGATACGATAAAATACCCCTCAGCAAAACCTAATAAAAATGTTTTTATGACAAACTCCTTTCCTTTTCCTCTTACTTATCTATTCGAAAAAGAAGTCAAAAAAATAAGAATATCAGAAAATTTTCCGACATTCTTATTGATAAATTCATTCAAATCTAACAGATATTAGACATTAAGGTGTTTTTTAAGTGTTCTTCTGGCTGTTCGTGATACGGGGAAGTGCAAGCCCTCTAACAAGGTCACTTCTGTCGCAGTCATCTCTTCAATGGCCTGTAAACTGACCAACGTATTGCGATTGGCATAGACAAAGTAATCTTTTTCAGCCTTGGCAGCGATATCCTTGAGACTGCCGTAAATGGTCTTGATAGAATGATTGGCATAATAGACCTTGATACGATGGGATTCCACTGACGTTTCAAAGGCTAAAATCTCATGGTAGGGCAGAGTAAACCCCCGTCTTCCCTCAAAACTATAGGTAAAGAGACGCATATTTTCCCTCTTATCCACTGCCAGTACATAGTCCAGACAGCGCTCCAACTGATGACGGTAATCCTCCTCAGGCTGATCCTTGGAAATAAAATCCAAGGCAGACAAGTGGTAGCGAAAAGCTAGAGGTAAGGCCTCCGAGTGCGTGGACACAAAGACAATGCTTGTAAAAGGATCCCGCTCCCGAACCTGTTGAGCAACCTGAAAGCCCCGTTCACGCTCTCCATCAATCTCTAAATCTAATAAATAGAGCTGGTAATGATCAAAATACTGAGAATATTTCTCAACATCCCCATAGTTTTTGGCAATATCAATTTCCAATCTTAAATTGCGAGAGCGACCGATATCTAGCAAAGTCTGCTCTATCCGTCCCTGCTGAACTCTATCATCTTCCAAAACTAAAATTCTCATTCCTCTCCCCCTCGTTTCTCATACTTAAATGGCAATTCTAAATCTTGTCTAAAGTTCGTCTCCCCCAGTTGAGTATCTAAGTTTAAATCATAATGAAAAACCATATCCTCCAAGGTTGCTAAGCCCAGTCCACTGTGGTTACCCTTGGTCGAATAACCCTTTTGACTGAGAATGCTGGGATTCAGTTCTTCTTTCTTACGAGTGTTTTCAATGATAAAACGAACATTCCTATCGCCTGCCAACAAAGCAACTCGAATCTGCGGATTTTCAGCCTCACTGGCTGCCTCCAAGGCATTTGTAGTAAGAATAGATAGGATACGGATAGCCTCCAACATAGGTAATGCCAGCTCTTCGACAACCCCCACCGTCTCCAAACTAAAATGAATTCCCTGATTATCTGCCACAATCATGGCTTTTGCCAAGGTATTGCGAATGGCTATATCATGGATATTGTGAAGATTAAAGGCTGTGTAGTCCGCCTTCCTCAGCTTTTCATTGGTCTTTAGAAAGACATCTTGGTAAATGGTAGACACCTCGGCCATGTCTTGATTCGCTATGGCAGGCTCCATGCTGGCGACAATTCCTGCAAAATCATGACGGAAACCTCGAACCTCATCATAGAGATGACCCAACTTATCCACCATCCCTTGCAAGGAACGATTTTCTTCTTCCTGTCTCTGAATGATCTGATCATCACGATAAGCCTGCTCCAAATGCTTGATATAAAAGAGCCAAGAGAAAAAGAGAATGAAAATCAAGAGAGAAATGGTCGTGTCAAAACGAACGTAGAAAGAACTATTTCTATTGGTCATAAACGAAGAGAATATCCTAAATACAGTCAGAGGTAGGATAATGAAAAAACTCTTATGATAGTGGGTTTTGAAAGCGTCTGAAAAGAATAAATCCAAATCCAAAGACCAACGCTTCATCATAACTACTGTTAATACGATAGCTAATAGGGAAAAAGAAGAGTTAACAATCCCATTACCTACTTCTGATAGCATATCTATATCTAACATCCGAATATAGAACAATACCAATAAATAGCGAATACTCTGATAAAAACTAAAAAGATAGAGTGAAAGAAATAAAGATTCTCCTTTTTTCTTCCTATTCACATAGAAAATAAGGTAAAAAAAGATTAAAACTTCCAAATACATGATTTCAAAAAAAGTTTTACCAGCTATTGCTTGCATCATTAGTAAATAGACTACGTATCTCTTTTTACGAAATTCCGGTGTAATTTGGTAACCTAGATAGATTGGAGGAATTATAATGGAGACTATCAACAATAAAGCAAATAGAGTTTCCTTAATAAAAGTCAAAATCATACTATCAAATCACACTCTCCATCAATCTCTAAATCCAATAAATAGAGCTGGTAATGGTCAAAATACTGAGAATACTTTTCAACATCTCCATAGTTTTTGGCAATATCAATTTCCAATCTTAAATTGCGAGAGCGACCAATATCTAGTAAAGTCTGCTCTATCCGTCCTTGTTGGACTCTATCGTCTTCCAACACTAAAATTCTCATTCCTCTCCCCCTCGTTTCTCATCCTTAAATGGCAATTCTAAATCTTGTCTAAAATCCGTTTCTCCTAGCTGGGTATCTAAGTTTAAATCATAATGAAAAACCATGTCCTCCAAGGTCGCTAAGCCCAGTCCACTATGGTTACCCTTGGTCGAATAACCCTTTTGACTGAGAATGCTAGGATTCAGTTCTTCTTTCTTACGAGTGTTTTCAATGATAAAACGGACACTCCTATCACCTGCCAACAAAGCAACCCGAATCTGCGGATTTTCAGCCTCATTCGCTGCCTCTAAGGCATTTGTCGTGAGGATAGAGAGGATACGGATAGCCTCCAACATAGGCAATGCTAGTTCTTCTACGACCCCCACCGTCTCCAAACCAAAATGAATTCCTTGCTTATCAGCCACAATCATGGCTTTTGCCAAGGTATTACGAATGGCTATATCATGGATATTGTGAAGATTAAAGGCTGTGTAATCCGCCTTCCTCAGCTTTTCATTGGTCTTTAGAAAGACATCTTGATAAATGGTAAACACCTCGGCCATATCTTGATTGGCTATGGCAGGCTCCATGCTGGCGACAATTCCTGCAAAATCATGACGGAAACCTCGAACTTCATCATAGAGATGACCTAGCTTATCCACCATTCCTTGCAAGGAACGATTTTCTTCTTCCTGTCTCTGAATGGTCTGCTCATCACGATAAACCTGCTCCAAATGCTTGATGTAAAAGAGCCAAGAGAAAAAGAGAATGAAAATCAGGAGAGAAATGGTCGTGTCAAAACGAACGTAGAAAGAACTATTTCTATTGGTCATAAACGAAGAAAAGATCCTAAATACAGTCAGAGGTAGGATAATGAAAAAACTCTTATGATAGTGGGTTTTGAAAGCATCTGAAAAGAATAAATCCAAATCCAAAGACCAACGTTTCATAATTTTACAACATAGAAATATTGATAATAAATCAAATATAGATATATATAGCGTCGAAAACTCATCTAAAAACAACCAACTCTCACCAGATAATATACGAAGCCAGATTGTCAAAAATAAATAGCGAATGCTTTGAAAGAAAATAAAAAGATATAAGGAAAGAAAAAGAGCTTCCACTTTTCTCTTATGCAATACGAATAAAAAAATACAGTAAAAGAAGAGAAGGATTCCTATATGAAATAATTCTCCAAATGTTTGACGAGCAGATAAACTAATTAAAAATACAAGAACCCAATAACGTTTTTTATAAAATTCTGGGGAAATTTGAGCGCCCAAATAAATAGTAGGCACCATGGTTGAAACGACTACCAACAGAATATATAGCACAGAAACTAAGAATTCTAAAATAATCATAGAATAAAACGACTCCTAATTTATTTAAGCGAAATAATATTATCTCCCCGATACAACTCTCTAGTTTTTCATACTTTCTGAAAAACGATACATCTACAAAAGGCCCTAGTTTCTTTTAAAATACAAGAAATCTAAAGCCTCTTGAAAATGATTTGCACGTTTTATTTTTTATATTCGTTGTGAAGATTGCTTATCTATTTATTTTACCACAAGAACCTTGTAATATTCATACTTATTTGGCTGTGTAATCTTAATTTTTTGACCATAGAAACCATCGATTTCTTTGTCACGATAATCTACAAATCTTGATGGCAAGCGTTTCATCTTAAGAACCTCACCAGATTGGTCTGCATATACAAGTAAGTGATAGTGGGTTGTAGCCATACCATCATCAATCAGTACAAAGTAACCTGTTTTGAGCTTACCTTGTCCATTATCTAAATAGTATAGTTTATTGTTATTGATTGTGAAGTTATCAAATCGAAGTCGTACACCTGGGTCTTCTAGATAAAGATCATTGCCGACTTTTTTGATTTCTGATCTAGTTGTCATCTCTGGAAGTGGTAATACTCTACGACCATCTGCTCCAAAGTAATATCGACCTGGTAGATTTTGGAAATTACGAATAACAGCTTTAGGATCAATTTCTTGTCCTTCTTCTTTATTATCTACTAAAGCTAAGGTTGTATTTGCAACCTCATCTCCATATTTGTCGGAGAACTTCTTGAACTCAGGTTTGATATACCAAGTGTTTTTATCCACGATAACATCAGTAAAGTTATTTCCGTCAAATTTTGCTGTAATCAGATATTCATATCCATCGCCTAAACGAACAATGTCACCATTTTTATAAGGGCTATTTTGTAAAGTGAACATATGGCCATCCTTGCTGAGAATATAGCCTGTGCCATCACTAGAATTTACAACTCTATCAGAGGCCATTGCACCTGATTGTTCAAAATAATACCAATTATTATCTATGAACTCCCAACCTGTCTGCATAGAACCACTAAAACGAAGATAGTACCATGTAGACCCTTCTTTGTACCAACCTGTACGCATGGCACCACTATCTGCTAGTGAGTACCAGGTGTTGCCTTCCTTGTACCATCCTGTGCGCATAGCACCACTATCTGCTAGTGAGTACCAGGTATTGCCGTCTTTGAGCCAGCCTGTCTGCATTTTACCAGTGCTGTCGAAGTGATACCATGAGCCAGCATTTTGTACCCATTTATCCTTAGCTAGACTGCCATCTTGTGAAAGATTCCAGTCAGCACCATTTTTAACCCAAGTATCTGCAGCCTGTGCTTGGTTGATAGATAAAAGCAGACCAGCACCTGCAAGAAAACCAAGTGTGAGTAGTTTAGATTTTTTCATAGCCATTTCCTCCTATTCTATAGTGAAATGAACATGACTTCCTAGTAAACAAAGCTGTTCGCTTTTCCGTTTTACATTGTCAGATAGTTTATTTCACAACATAAACATTGCCTGTTGAACTGTCATATCTAACAGTTTCTCCATAAAAACCGGAAATTCCTTTTTCAATATAATCACGGAAATCATTAGGCAAAACTTTCATCTTCACGATTTCACCAGATTCATCTGCATAGCCCAAAATATGGTGATCTTTAGATAATAATCCGTCCATAAACATTATGAAATATCCAGTTACAAGTTTACCATTATAATCATTGACATCTCTTAGATAAAGTTTATTGTCATTAATTGTAAATCCAGATGATTCTAGACTAATAACTGGACTTGAATTTCTAAGATAAAGTTCAGATCCAACTTTTTGAATAGGGAAGTGAGTAGTGAATTCTGGTAGATTCGCAACCTTACGTCCATCTGCTCCAAAGTAATACTTATTTGGTAAGTTTTGGAAATTCTTTATGACAGCTTTAGGATCAATTTCTTCCCCTGGTTTTTTATTATCAGTAATTGCATCTAAAGTATTTCGTTTTATATCGCCAATCTTTTGATAAGAAAAACGTTCAACAATAGGTTTGATATACCAGGCATTCTTTTCGATAACAACTCCATCTTTCTTATGAACAAGGTGATAGTCATAACCATCAGACAAAGTAACGATATCTGTAATAACTGTATCATCAAAAGGATCTTGTTCAACTTCACTTGGAAGTCTGGTTAACATATAACCATCCTTACCAATGACATAACTTTCCCCATCGCTTGCTGGAACAGCTCTATCTGCTACCATAGCACCTGATTTTTCAAAGTAAGACCATTGACCATTTGCAGTCGCCCATCCTGTTGCCATAGCGCCACTGTCTTTGAGGTAATACCATGTAGACCCTTCTTTGTACCAACCTGTGCGCATAGCACCACTATTTGCGAGTGAGTACCAGGTGTTACCTTCCTTGTACCAGCCTGTGCGCATAGCACCACTATCTGCTAGGGAATACCAGGTGTTACCATCTTTGAGCCAGCCTGTCTGCATTTTACCAGAACCGTCAAAATGGTACCAAGAGCCAGCATTTTGCACCCATTTGTTTTTAGCGAGGCTGCCATCTTGAGAAAGATTCCAGTCAGCACCATTTTTAACCCAAGTATCTGCAGCCTGTACTTGATTGATAGACAATAGTAGGCCAGCACCTGCAAGCAAACCAAGAGCGAGAAGTTTAGATTTTTTCATAGCCATTTCCTCCTAAAATAGATAAATCCAAAGCAAGAAAATCCAATAGAAACGAAGTCAAAAGAGATATCAGGTTCATTAACTTGAACCACTCAGATCTCCTAAAATTTCCACGAACATAAGATAGAGACTAGCTTATCAAAAGTACATAGCCATCACCTTCTCCCAACTATAAAATAAATCCTTTTTTATATCTACATTATAGTCCTGGAAAAAAGGAAAGTCAATTAAAATTGTGATTATATTAACATTTTTTCTAACGAAAATCAAGCTATCTCTTCTTTTGATCTTCATTTCTTATCTCCTTTTGGAGATTGATTTTTCTGATTTTATTATATCCCTTATTTGTCCCCATATCTCTCCTGTCCCTAGAAAGACTAAATCTGTTCCTAAACGGTCACTTGAACCAAAGAAAAATTCCAAAGCACATGCCTTGGAACTTAGATTTCTATTTTGCTTGAATGATCTTAACCACATCTCCTACACTTTGCAGTTGATCAATTTCCTCGTCACTGATTTCGATATTAAATTCATCTTCCAGTGTCAAGATAAACTCCATCAAGTCAACTGAGTCAGCATCCAAGTCGTCTTTCAGACTCAAGGATTCTGTTACGACAAAGTCCTCTCCCTGTCGCTCTTGGATAATGGTCACAATACGGTCAAAAATTTCTTTTTCTGTCATCTCTTTTATTCTCCTGAAAATTCACGCGCAGTCTGGGCAACTACGTCTGTTTCTAGCATGGTACGAATCTGGCGAATCGTACTATAGACAGCCTTGGCATCGCTTGAGCCATGAGTCTTGACAACCGGTGCCTTAACACCAAACAAGACTGCTCCACCAACATCTGAGTAGTTAAGCTGTTTTTTCAAACCTCTGAGGCTATCCTTAAGAAGGAGGGCGCCTAGTTTCGCTCGAAGACCACCACCTGTAATAGCTGTCTTGAGCAAGCCCATGATTCCCATAGCTGTCCCTTCAATGGATTTGAGCACTGCGTTTCCCGTGAAACCATCTGCAACGACAACATCTGCAACGCTATTCATCAAATCACGCGCTTCCACATTTCCGATAAAATTCAAACTTTCATCAGCTGCTAGTAATTCATAGGTTTCCTTGCGAAGCGGGTCGCCCTTGCTACTCTCTGTTCCGTTGTTGAGCAAACCAACACGTGGTTGCGCAATACCACGGACATTTTTGGCATAGAAGGAACCGAGGACAGCGTATTGATGGAGGTGCTGGGCTGTATTTTCCGCATTGGCACCGAGGTCTAGCATGTCAAAACCTTTTCCATCTACAGTCGGCAAGGTCGACATAAGCCCAGGTCGATCGATATTCTTGATACGACCCACGATGAAGAATCCTGCTGCCAACAAGGCACCTGTATTCCCAGCCGAAAGAACAGCGGCTGCTTCACCCTCTTTGACAGCCTTGGCTGCCAAGACCATGCTAGCATTTTTCTTCTTCCGAATAGCTCTCGTAGGTTCATCGTCTGAATCAATCTTCTCATCCGTATGGATAATGCTGACGCGCTCTGTCGCTGTTAGATATTGCTTGATTTTAGCTTCATCTCCGTAGAGTTGAACCTCAATATCTGAAAAGTCAGCCAGGGCTTGATTGACCCCCTCAACGATGGCCTGAGGTGCGTAATCGCCCCCCATGGCATCTACTGCAATTTTTTTCATTTGTCTTCCTCTTTTAGTAATTGACCCCAGTCGGATAGGGAATCAATAAATTTCTTTGATTTTAGATGAATTCCAACGTACTCTTCATAGAGTTGATCCATAAATTGGCGTAGCTCTTGCTTAATTTCAGGCTTGAGCGAAATGGTCTCCAAGGTCTCAAAATCAATGGCTTGAAATTGATTGAGCAGATAAGGGATGTTGGGATTTAGATGGCAACGTCTCTCATCTTCATGATAATGCTCTGGACAGAGGCAGGCTCCATATTTAAAAGAAAAATCAAAGGCCTGACCAACCCGATGACAAAAGACACACTCATTAAAATTGAGACTAATTCCAAATCGAGTCAAGATTTGGATTTCAAAAATATTGGTCAAAACCTGATAATCTAAGCCTACTTCCATCAACTCCAAAGTCTTTTGCAAAAAAGCAAATAAGGGAGCATCCTGCTGATTATCCTGCAAACTCGCATCTGCAAGAGCTGCTATGTAGGTCGCATAGGCCATGACAAAGAGATCACTATTAATCTTGGGAAAGGTCATGACCTCGTGATAGTCCTCAATGTAACTGAGCCCGTCATCATTGATTCGCAAGAGAAATCGTGCCAGCACCAAGGGCTGAATAACAGGAGCCAGTTTGGACTGGCCAGCATGTTTGACGAAAAACATGCGTTTGCCAGCCTGCTCTGTAAAAATCTTAACTAGCTTGTCATCCTCACGAAAGTTGCGATTGTAGAGCACTAAGCCTTGACTCGTGATAGACTGAATCATGCTTCTCTCATGTACTCCTCAAGTCGTTTCATGGCTTCTTTGATCGTCTCCATGCTGGCTGCATAAGACAGGCGAACATAGCCTTCCCCATAACGCCCAAAGGCTGCTCCAGGGATAAAGGCAACAGCCTTCTTCTGAGCAAAATCCTTCAGAAAAGCAAAGGAATCTTGATTGTAGCCCGCTGGAATCTTAGCAAAGATATAGAAGGCACCGTCTGGTTTGATAATCTCAAATCCAAGAGCAGTCATTTTCTCGATAATATAATCACGACGCTGGATGTATTCCTTCTTCATAGGTTCCGCATCGTTTTTACCAGCCGTCAAGGCTTCTACTGCAGCATGTTGAGCCATGGTATTTGCGGCAGTGACCAAGTACTGGTGACTCTTGATCAACTGGGCTGTGAAGACAGCAGGAGCGAAAATCAGCCCCAAACGCCAACCTGTCATAGCATGCGATTTCGACAAACCATTGATAATAATAGCCTGATCTCTCAACATAGTTCCTAGAGACACATGGGCTTCGCCTGTGTAGGTCAATTCTGAGTAAACCTCATCACAGACAACGAAAATCTCATACTTGCGTAAAACAGCTGCCAAGGCTTCCAACTGCTCCCGACTATAGGTAATGCCTGTCGGGTTGGCTGGATAGTTGAGAATAACCGCCTTGAGCTTATCTCCCTGCTCCAAAATGGCCTTTTCCAACATCTCTGGAGTCAAGACAAAACCATTTTCAGTCGTATCAATCTCGACAACCTCTGCCCCAACTAGATTGACAATCGGTTCATAACCTGGATAGGCAGGAGCTGGCAAAAGCACCTTGTCGCCCTCTTCCAAAATAGCCGTCAAAGTCGCAGATAAAGCCTCTGTCGCCCCAATTGTAACCAAGATTTCATTTTCAGGAGCATAGTTCAGTTGGTACTTTTCCTTAACAAAATCACTGGCTGCCTGACGTAAAGTCAGCAGACCACTCATCCCTGTATAGTAGGATTGGTTCTGGTCAATCGCCCGCTTAGCCGCCTCCTTGACATGGTCTGGCGTTGTAAAATCAGGTTCCCCCAAGGTCAAACGCAAGACCCCAGGAATCTCCGAAATAGCCTGGTCAAACTGACGAATCAACGAAACTTGAATCTTATCTAACTGTTTATTAAAGCGTTTAGTTAAGTCCATAGATACCTCCTACTTTCAAAACGTATCTCTATTATACTACAAAAGCCCCCCGACCGCAAAAATACATTAGAGAATAACTTTCCACTTTCTATTTTACTTTTCCTGTTTACAGGTCTATAATGGTAACAGATTCTATTTGGAGGTTTTTATGTCATTTCTATCAAAAAATGGAGCAGGCATCTTGGCCTGCCTTCTCATTTCCATCATATCTTGGTACTTAGGAGGATTCTTCCCTGTCATTGGCGCGCCTGTCTTTGCGATTTTCATAGGCATGCTTCTTCATCCCTTTCTCTCATCCTATAAACAACTGGATGCGGGATTGACCTTTAGTTCTAAAAAATTGCTCCAGTATGCCGTTATCTTGCTTGGTTTTGGTCTCAATATCTCGCAAGTCTTCGCGGTTGGACAATCTTCACTCCCTGTCATCCTGTCCACCATTTCAATAGCCTTGATTGTTGCCTACCTCTTCCAACGTTTCTTTGCACTAGACACAAAACTGGCTACCTTGATTGGAGTGGGATCTTCGATCTGCGGTGGTTCTGCCATTGCGGCGACAGCGCCCATTATCCATGCCAAGGAAAAGGAAGTAGCCCAAGCCATTTCCGTTATCTTTTTCTTCAATGTCCTGGCTGCACTCATCTTTCCGACTCTAGGAACCTGGCTTCACTTATCAAATGAAGGCTTCGCCCTCTTTGCAGGAACTGCAGTCAATGATACTTCCTCTGTAACCGCCACAGCCAGCGCCTGGGACAATCTCTACCAGACCAATACCCTCGAATCCGCAACCATTGTCAAACTTACGCGGACTCTGGCTATCATTCCCATCACTCTCTTTCTCTCCTACTGGCAAAGTCGTGAGCAAAAAAATAAGCAAGGATTGCAACTGAAAAAAGTCTTCCCACTTTTTATCCTCTACTTCATCCTTGCATCTCTCCTAACCACCCTACTGACCTCTCTCGGTGTGTCCAGTAGCTTCTTTACTCCTCTCAAACAACTCTCCAAATTCCTCATTATCATGGCCATGAGTGCCATCGGTCTCAAAACAAATCTGGTAGCCATGGTCAAATCCAGCGGAAAATCCATTGTCCTCGGAGCCATTTGCTGGATAGCCATCATTCTAACCAGTCTCGGTATGCAGACCCTTATCGGCATTTTCTAATACTCTTCGAAAATCTCTTCAAACCACGTCAACGTCGCCTTGCCGTATGTATGGTTACTGACTTCGTCAGTTCTATCCACAACCTCAAAACTGTGTTTTGAGCTGACTTCGTCAGTTTTATCTGCAACCTCAAAGCCGTACTTTGAGCAGCCTGCGGCTAGTTTTCTAGTTTGCTCTTTGATTTTCATTGAGTATAACACAAAAGGTAGCCCATCTGCTACCTTTTTCTTATGCTTCCTCAAGCAAGCGAGTATGTTCTCTCTTGATACAGCGATTCATCACGATGTCCTCGCATCCACCAGCACGCAAGATCTCTTCCGCTTCTAGACTTTCAAGTCCTAGCTGTGCCCAAAAAATCTTGGCATCAGCTTTGAGAAAATCACGCGCCACATCTGGCAAAAACTCACTGCGACGGTAAATATTGACAATATCTACAGGAAAAGGAATCTCTGCTAGGCTAGCATAAGCATTTTCACCCAAGATTTCACCACCTGCTACCTTGGGATTGACTGGGATAATTTTATAACCCCGAGCCTGCATTTCCTTAGTTACTCGGTTGCTGGTTGTTTCCTCACGGTCTGACAAGCCCACTACAGCAAGGGTTTTACTCGTTGCGAGATACTGACGAATCACGCCATCACTTGGATTGATAAATTCTTGACTCATAGAAATCCTCCTTTTTCTTCAGTATAGCACAATTTGAAAAGGCTTGCAGAATTCTACTACAAAAAAGGAGGACTATCCCCCTTTTTATTTAGCCTCGTACCAGGTTACCCCTTCATTCTCATCTGCGATGAGGGGAACACTGAGTTGAATGGCTTCTTCCATGGTTTGTTTGACCAATTTTTTCATCTCTGCCAATTCAGATTTAGGAACTTCAAGGACGATTTCATCGTGCACTTGCAACAGCATCTTGGTCTGATAACCACCTTCAACCAAGGCCTTGTCTAGCTGAATCATGGCAATCTTAAGAATATCTGCCGCAGATCCCTGGATAGGAGAGTTGATAGCAGTTCGCTCCGCAAAACCACGAATGTTGAAGTTGCGCGAATTGATATCTGGCAACTCACGACGACGTTTAAAGAGGGTCTCTACATAGCCCTTATCACGCGCCTCACGCACCACTTCATCCATGTAGTTTTTAATACCTGGGAAGCGTTCAAAGTAGGTATCAATATAGGCTTTGGCTTCCTTACGGCTGATGCCCAAATTATTAGACAAACCAAAATCTGAAATCCCGTAAACCACTCCAAAGTTTACCGCCTTGGCATTACGACGGTCATTTGCAGTCACATCCTCAGGACGCTCAATACCAAAGACACGCATGGCTGTTGAGGTATGGATATCTGCCCCCTCTTGGAAGGCCTTAATCAAGTGCTCATCCTTAGAAATATGAGCCAAAACGCGCAATTCAATCTGTGAATAGTCGGAGCTGAGCAGCACACTATCCTCCC
Source organism: bacterium (assembly GCA_905221205.1). Taxonomy (GTDB): domain Bacteria; phylum Bacillota; class Bacilli; order Lactobacillales; family Streptococcaceae; genus Streptococcus. The sequence continues at coordinate 60,380 of CAJNCG010000004.1, read as the reverse complement.
ACTCAGGCACAAAAGCCTTACGAATGAGACGGCCTTGCTCCAAACGCACAGGGATATTTTGCAAGTTTGGATCTACACTAGACAGACGCCCAGTCTGAGTCAAATCCTGCACATAGCGCGTGTGAATCTTGCCATCAGCCAAAATCCAATCCTGCAAGCCAATTACATAAGTCGATTGAATCTTGGCAATCTGACGGTAGTCTAGAATTTTCTTAACAATCGGAGCAATAGGAGCCAAACGTTCCAACACATCCACCGCTGTTGAGTAACCCGTTTTAGTTTTCTTAGTGTATTCTAGAGGAAGACCCAACTTTTCAAAAAGGAGGACGCCTAACTGCTTAGGCGAGTTGATATTAAATTCCTCACCGGCCAGCTCATAAATCTCTTGAGTCAGTTTTTCAATGACAAGCTCATTTTCAGCCTGCATCTCAAGCAAGGTCTCTTTCTTGACCGTAATCCCAGCAATTTCCATCTTAGCAAGGACAAAGGCTAGAGGTTGCTCTATATCATAAAGAAGCTCTAATTGCCCATTTTCACTGAGTTTTTCAAGCAAAATAGGCTCTGTTTCGACCAAAACAGCAAGCTTACGAACCAAATGTTCCAAGAATTTCTCGCGTTCAGGAATGGCCTTCTTGACACCCTTACCATAGAAAGTCTCATCATCGACCAAATAAGTCTGACCATAAAGACTAGCAATGGTCGCAATTTCATTGTCCTCCACAGTCGAAAGGAGGTATTTAGCCAAACGGCTATCAAAAGCAGGCGCCTGCAAATCCACACCCAAACGATTCAAGAGAACTTTAGCTTTTTTAAAGTCATACACTTTCAGAGGTGTTTTTTCTAGAAAATCCTTGAAAATCGGGTCTTCCAAAAGTTCAAGCTTGTCTGTAGCATAAAGCTTATCCCCACAAGACCAGGCAAAACCAACCAAATCATCCGTATGGTAATTCTCACCAAAAAGCTCAAAATGGAAGATAGACTCTTCACCCAGCATGTCTTGACTGACTTGGTCAACGATAGTAAAGTCCAAACTCTCAGCCACATCAGCTGACGATGCATTTAAAGCCTGTTTGAGCTGTTTGAAGCCCATCTCATCGTAGAATTTCCCGAGATTTTCAACATCTGGACCACTATAGACCAAATCCTCCAAACCAATCTCAATCGGTGCCTTAGTATCAATAGTCGCCAGTGTTTTAGACAAAAAGGCCTGTTCCTTATCATTGATGAGATTTTCCTTCATCTTAGAAGCCTTCATCCCATCGATATTTTCATAAATACCCTCAAGCGAGCCATGCTCCAGCAAGAGCTTGATCCCCGTCTTTTCACCGATTTTGGTCACCCCAGGGATATTATCCGACTTATCACCCATGAGCGCCTTGAGATCAATAAACTGAGTCGGTGTAATGCCCATCTTTTCCATAAGATAGTCTGGCGTAAAGGCCTCAAACTCAGCCACACCTTTCTTGGAAATTTCAACCACCGTATGTTCGTCCGTCAGCTGAATCAAGTCCTTGTCCCCACTGACAATGGTAATGTCAAAACCATCCTGCTCTGCTAGTTTATCCAGTGTCCCGATGATATCATCCGCCTCATATTGAGCCAACTCATAGTGGCAAATCCCCATATGATCCAGCAACTCACGAACAAAGGGAAATTGCTCACGAAACTCATCAGGAGTCTTAGCCCGACCACCCTTATAGTCCGCATACATCTCTGTACGGAAGGTCGTCTTTCCCGCATCAAAAGCCACCAAAATATGACTCGGCTCAACCCGCTCCAACAAATGACTCAACATCAACTGAAAGCCATAAATCGCATTGGTATGCAAACCAGCCGCATTCTTAAAACGGTCCAACTGCTGATAAAGCGCAAAAAACGCCCGAAAAGCAACAGAAGACCCATCAATCAATAATAATTTTTTCTTATCCATACACCCATTATAAAGGAAAGCACCAAAAAATACCATTGGGAAGAGCTAGAGCAAGTATTTTTCATACTTTTTCCGAATAAATAGATAGAGTCAGTGAATCTAGTAAACCTAGATTTAAAACTGTGGTATAATAAAAGGAGGAAGAGGATGATTCTAAGACATCCGGGCATCAGCCCGACCAATGATTTGGTTGCTAAGAAAATCTTTAGCAATCCAGAAATCACTTGTCAATTTATTCGCGATATGCTAGACTTGCCCGCCAAAAATGTGACCATTTTGGAGGGGAGTAATATTCATGTACTACCTTCCCTGCCTTATTCAGCCCAAGATTTCTATACTAGCATAGACGTTTTGGCGGAGTTGGACAATGGAACTCAAGTTATTATCGAAATACAAGTTCATCATCAGAATTTTTTCATTAATCGTTTGTGGGCTTACTTGTGTAGTCAGGTCAATCAAAACCTAGAAAAAATTAGGCAACGTGAAGGCAATACTCACCAGAGTTACAAGCATATCGCACCTGTTTACGCGATAGCTATTGTGGATAGTAATTATTTCTCAGATGACCTGGCTTTTCACAGCTTTAGCATGCGCGAGGACACGACAGGTGAGGTCTTAACTATCACAAACAATAGGCAAGAAAATCATCTAGTCAAGATGGCATTCTTGGAATTAAAAAAATACAGAGAAACCAGCAAAGACGAGGTTCGCAAGCCGTGGTTGGAGTTTTTCGGGAACAAACCCTTTACCCAGCAACCCGAGCGAGCAATCAGACAAGCAGATCAACTGCTAGACTACAAGAGCTGGTCCGTGGAGGACAGAAAAATGTTTAGTGAACAACGCAGACGCGAAGAACAAGCCTTGTTAGCGCAGGACTATGCCTTGGAAACTGCGAGGGCAGAAGGTGGTTTTGCTATGTTAGCAAATCTTGTTCGACAGCATCTTTTAACAGCAGAGGTTGCGAGTGAGCAATTAGGCATGACCGTCGCTGAGTTTGAGGCTTTATTGTAAGTTTATAAACATAAAAGTGAATAAAACCGAAACATCGTTTTGTTCACTTTTTTCTTCTGTTCAACAGAACTCTCACTATAGCCCATATCACAAAAAGAGAAGGACACAAATCCTTCTCTTTTATATTTTCTACTAATTAGTTTTTGCGTTTCACAAATGGAAGGGCACCAAGGAGCAATCCAAGGAATCCTAATGATGCAACTGCAACATTATCTTTACCACCAGTGTTTGGAAGTTCTTTCTTATCTTCTGCTTTTGCAGCTGGAGCTTGATAAGTATTATCTTTGCTAGTACCTGCTACAGTTGGTGCAACCGCAGGAGTAGCTGGTGTTTCAGCTGTTGGTGTAGCTGAAGCATCTGTTCCAGGAGTTGATGGTGTTTTTGGTACAAGTGCAGGTTCATTTACAGCTGTAGCATCAGAATTTTCACGCGGTGGATTTCCAGGTGTTCCAACTTTAGCCGGAATTGGAAATTCAGGAGCTGGTTTTTCAGGTCTTGATGGTACTGTATTTTCTTTGTTCGCTTCAGGTAATTTACCTTCATTTAATTTTGATAAATCAAACTCAGGTTTGTCATTTACAAGATTTAACCAAGCACTTTTAAGTTCTTCTAATTCTGCTTTAGCTTTGTCTAATTCGCCTTTATATCCTTCTACAAGATAGTCTTCAGCACCATTAGCTTCAGCATCTTTTACTGTAGATTCAAGTTTTTTAACTTCAGCTTCAAGACGTTTGATTTCAGATTTAATATCTTTAACTTCTGTTTTAGGTTGTTCAGCTGGTTTAGCTGCTGGAGCCTCACCTTCTGGTTTAGCTGGCTCACTTGGAGCATTGTCGTCATTCACTCCACCTGTGAATTCTGGAACCTCATTAACAGCAGGTTCAACTCCGTTTACACCACCTGTGAATTCAGGTTTTTCTTCAGCTGTAGGAGCGTCAGCAGCATTTACACCACCTGTGAACTCAGGTGCTTCAGCTACAGTAGGAGGTGTTGCATCATTAACTCCACCTGTGAACTCAGGTGCTTCAGTAGTAGGGGCATCACCAGGATTTACTCCACCTTCGAAGTCTTTATGTTCGTCACCTTTAGGAACTTCTTTTAAGTTGTTGATATAATCTAAAGTTGCGTTGTAATCGTCAGTTAGTTTATCGATTTCATCTTTATATGCTTTTACTACTTCATTAACTTCGTCAAATTTAGCTTGAGCTTCATCAGCAGCAGTTTTAGCAGAAGCAACTGAAGCTTCTAATTTAGTTACAGCATCTTGTAATTTATCGATAACATCTTGCTCAGCTTTATTATTTTTAGCTGTATCAAGCGCTGTTTTAGCTTTATCTAAAGTTTCTTTTTGTTTATCTAATGCCGCATTTTTTTCTTCTACTGCTTTTGCTTTTTCAGTAGCATCAGCTTTATCTTTGTCAGCTACTTTAGTTAATTTTTCAATCTTTTCAGCTAAATCATCAGCGATGTCTTGAAGTTTTTTAACGATTGGTTTAGAAGCTTCTTTGTTATAAGCCGCATCTAATTTTTCTTTATCAGCAGCTGGAAGCTCAGAAAGAGCTTTACCTTCTTGTTTTGTAGCACCGATTTCGTCTGCTTGAGGATTTTGATCTTTAGTAGCTTCAGCAGTCGTATTTTGATCTTCTAATTCTTTAGCAGCTTGAGTAGCTGTGATGACACCATCTTCGATAGCTTTTAATAAAGCGTCTTTACCGATTGCAGCTTTAGCTTCTTCGATAGCTTTAGCTTTGTCAGTGATTTTAGCATTTTTATTAATTTCAGCTTCTGCGTCTTTTTCAAGTTGCTCTAAAGCACCTTTAAGAGCTTCTAGGTTGTCTTTTTCTTCTTTTTTAAGTTCTTCAACTTTAGCTTTAGCTTTTTCAGCCTCTTCTTTAGCTTTAGCTAATTCAGTTTCTGCATCAGCTTTAGCTTTATCAGCTTCATCTTTTTTAGTTTGAGCAGCAGTTACGTCAGCAGCTTCTTTTGTAGCTTTAGCTGTAGTTTCGTCTACTTTTGTTTTTGCTTCGTCTGCTTTTTTCTGCAACTCAGCAACTTTTGCATCCGCTTCAGCTTTAGCTTCAGCAGCTTTTTCAGCTTCTGTTTTTTCTGCTGGTTTAGCTGGAGTTTCTTCAGCTGGTTTAGCAGGTTCATTAGCTTCTTTTTCTTTAGCAGCTTTAACTTCTTCTAAAGTTTTATTGTACTCATCAGTAAGTTTGTTTAATTCTTCAGCAGCAGCTTTAGTTTCTGCAGCAGCATCATCAAATTCACTTTGTGCAGCATCACGAGCTGCTTCTGCTTTTTTGGCAACATCTGCTAAAATATTAACAATTTCTTCAGAAGAGCCATTTGCTTTTGCTGTTTCTAGTGCTTTTTGAGTTTTTTGTAAAGTGTCATTTCTCTTAGTTAATGTATCTGCTTTTTTATCTTCTTCAGCTTTAGCTGCATTAGCTGCTTCAGTTAAATTGTCAACTTCTTCACCTAAATCATCAGCTTTATCTTGTAATTTTTCAGATTTAGGACGAGCTGCATCAGCTTTTTCTGCTTCATCGATTTTAGCTTTTAAATCTTCTGGAAGAGCTGATGTTTTCCCTTCTGTTACTGGAGAAGCTCCAGCATCAGTTGTTTTAGCTTCTTCTTTATCTCTTAATTTTTTCTCAATTGCTTCATTTTTTTCTGATTTTTCATTGTCATCTGTAAACTCAGCAAGTAAATCTTTTGCTGTTATTTCACCAGATTCAATTGCTTTTGACAATCCTTCTTTATCAATTAATTCTTTAGCAGCTTTTTTTGCTGCTTCTTTATCAGCAATGTTTGAATCATTAGCAATTGCTTCTTCTAACTGATCTAAAGCTTTTGTTAAAGCATCTTTAGAATCTGCTTCTTCTTTTTTAGCGTCTTCTTCTTTTTTAGCTTCTTCTTTAGCTTTGGCGTCGGCTTCAGCAGCTTTTTCTTTAGCAGCAGCTAATTCATCATCAGCAGTTTTCTTAGCTTTTTCAGCTTCAGTTTTTGCAGTTTCAGCTTCAGCAGCTTCTTTTTTCTCTGCTTCTAGTTTAGTATTTGCTTCGTTAGCTGCAGTAGTAGTTGTATCTACTTTTTCTTGAGCTTTCGTAACTTTAGCTTCAGCTTCAGTAGCTTTTCCTTCAGCTTCTTTAATTTCTGGACTTGTAACTTCTGATTTAGAAGTTGCAGTAGCTCCAGTTTCTCCTGCTGGTTGAGCTGGAGTAGTAGCTGGAGTAGGATCATCAGCTTTTACAACTGACGGTTGAGATGCAACAAATGCCGCTCCCAAAACAGCCACACTAGCCAAGCTAGTTAAAATCATTTTCTTTTTATTCATATTTTTCAAGACCTCTTTTAAAATTATATTCAGTTTTCTTAAAATTCTTCCTAACAATATAACTAAGCGATATGAAAGGAAAATCTTACATTTTTATAGAAATTCATATAAGTATATAAAAGAGAAGTAAATAAACGCTTCTCTTTTATACCATCATATGATTTAGTTTTTACGTCTCACAAATGGAAGGAATCCAAGAAGTAATCCTAAGAATCCTAAGAATGCAACTGCAACATTATCTTTACCACCAGTATTTGGAAGTTCTTTCTTATCTTCTGCTTTTGCAGCTGGGGCTTGATAAGTATTATCTTGGCTAGTTCCTGCTACAGCCGGAGCTGCAGTAGCTGGGGCTGATGGAGCTTCTGAAGCTGGACTATTTGTTCCAGGTGCTGGCGTTGCTGGGGATTCAGTAGATGGCGTACCAGCAGATGGACCTGCTGGTGTTTCTGACACCGGAGCAGGAGTTTCAGAAGTTGGAGCTGGATTTCCAGGCGTTCCAACTTTAGCTGGAATTGGGAATTCTGGAGCTGGTTTTGCAGGTCTGTCAGGTACCTTGCTTGATTCTTTTTGGGGCTCTTTTTCAGGTTCTGTATATGCTGGTTTTTCAAGAATTGCAGCATCTCCATTAGAAGCTTCTGGTTCCAAACCTTTAAGAGCTGCTTCTAGATCAGCTTCTGCCTTCTCCAATTCCGCTCTTTTAGCATCTAATTCTTTCTGAAGCCCTTCTTTAATATAATCTTCAGAACCATTTGCTTCCGCATCTTTAAGATTATCTTCTAATTTAGAAACTTCTTTTTCCAAATCAGCAACCTTGTTTTGAAGAGCTTCAATTGTTGTATCTAATTTAGCCTCTTCAGCTTTCAAGTCTGCTTCACGCGCTTTAAGTTCTGCTTGAGCTGCTTCTAGAGCTTTATCTGCAGCATCAAGATCCTTTTGAGCTGCTTCTCTGTATTGGTCTGCTTGTTCACCATCAGCATCGGCATAGCTATCAAGTTCTTTTTGAGCTTTTTCTTTCGCTGCTTTTGCTGCTTCCACAATAGCTTTTGCTTCTTCAACATCATTTTTCGCAGCTTCTACACGTTCACCAACATCCTTAGCATCTGTCTTTTCTTCATCCAAACGCTTGTTGATTTTATCCTGAGTATCGGCATCAATTCCACCATTAACTGGCTTAGCTTCTGTAACCTCACCTGATTCATTACGAACCAACTCAGCACCTGGAGCAGGTTCTACAGTTGGATTAGTCGCACCAGCTTTATTAAAGTCATCTTCTAACTCTTTTGCAACATCTTCAGCTTTCAAATCACCATTTTCGATAGCCTTTAAGATGTCTTCTTTACCGATTTCAGCTTTTGCTTCCTCGATAGCTTTCGCCTTATCTTCTGCTTTAATGCTGTCGTCTTTGTTAATTTTATCTTCAACAGCTTTTTCCATTTTTTCAAAAGCAGCTTTTAAAGCCTCTTTAGTATCCATAGTAGCTGGTTGTGTTGAAGCAGGTTGCGCACCCTCAGCTTTTACTGTTGAAGGATTAGAAGCAAGGAAACCTGACCCCAAAACAGCCACACTAGCCAAGCTAGTTAAAATCACTTTCTTTTTATCCATTTTTGAAACCCCTTTTTTGGAACTTTATTTGGATTCATTATAACGCTTTCTAAAAATATAATCAAGTAATAGGTTATTTTATTTATACAATTATATCTTTATTATAATTTTTAGATGTATATCTCATAACAGAAAAAAGAAAGCCCATTTTATAAGCTTTCTTTTTATTTTCTTTTCATTATTTACATTTTATAAGGTAAATTTTCTGATTTTAAACCCACTCACCGTTGGCATTTACTGTGTAACCATTGATTGTAGTGCTGACAGCAAGGGCTCCTGAACTATAAGCATAGTACCATTTACCATCTACTTGGAACCAGCCAGTCTTCATTCCATCCTCTTTAGAGAAATAATACCAGTCACCCTCAACTTTCTTCCAGCCAGCCTGACGATTTCCTTCACTATCGATGAAGAATTTTTTACCATCAATCACAACAATTCCTTGTTTAAGGACACCTTCCTCATCCAAGAAATAATGTTTCCCATCAACAGTAATATCACCAGTTAGACGGACACCTTCTTTGACATAGTAAGTTTTCTCATCGATTTTAACAAAACCAGTTTTCTTCTCACCATTTTCAACGAAATAATAAGTCTTATCAGTAATCTTTACCAATCCTATAGGTCTTACAATCAATTTTTTGCCATTCAGTGACAAAGAGCCTAACATAAAAGCGAACAGGACTGAAATATTATCCTGTTCACTTTTTATTTTCTGCTATTCAACAAAGCCCCTTACGCGATTATATGTCACAAAAAATAGGACACCGTCTTACCGCTGCCCCGTCAAAAATTTAAAATTTTTATTTGATGAATCTATTGTATCAAGTATAATCTTTATTTTTTGTAAGCATTTCATAAGCCAGTTTTCTTATTCTGATGTTAGATTTTTGGAATCTTTTCTGCACTTGTCCACGTCAGATTACCATTCTAAAATCGTTTGTATAACAAGCAGAATCCTTGACCATCCCAGCAAAGTACTTTAAAACGGTCCTCACATCCTCCACAAAAGAGAAAGACTTGATTTGAGAAAGGATATAATTCAAAGTGAGTTTTAACCAGATAAAACATTAAATCAACTCCTTATCTCATATCGGTTTTCCCACAAATAAGATAGACTTGATCTACATCACTTAGTTAAATGGTCATTACATAGTATTTTTACCCTGATAACTATTTTTTATCCAGAATAGTAGAAGTTTGGAGATTATGATAGATACCTTGTTATGATGCGCTTATTCATCATCTGAAAAAAGTCGCATAAAACTGCCTCGTCTGTCTTGATAGGTGAATTCTATCATATTTTGTATAAGGGGGAGGTTATTAGAGGTATCCATTACTAATTTAATTCAATATCTGCAGCGTATGAATAGTCAATTATTTCTCCTTGCGAAGTTGAAGAATAACCTTTTTCCTTATGAGAGTAGTTAGAAATTTCAACAGAACCAAAACCAATAAACTTGTTATAAACACGTTCAAGAACAGCAATTTCTTCATTTGTTAAAATTCCATTAAAGTCATCTTCGTCTGGTAATACTTTATGTCGCTCATATTTGCCATCAAATTCCACTTCTACGTGAGCAATTTTATCTTCTTCTAATTTCCCAAGTAATACATTAAATTTTTCCGGAACCGGACCATATGGTAAATGTACATATTTCAAGCCTGAAATCGAAACACTATTCTCTTTATAGAAAATCATATCTGAATAGTTTAATAATTTCATTAATTTTGTCTTTAGCAAGTCTGTTCCTTTACTTGCAAAAAATAAAACCATAGCTGCAAATTTTTCGTAATCAAAACTTTTAAAACCATTATCAATTGATGGGGTGCTGGAAATATACAAATCAATTAACTTGCAAGAATCTTCTTTTTCATTTTCACTAATTAGTTTGTTTACTAATACTGATAATTTAGATAAATGTTTTTCATCTAGAGAATTTTCATTCTCCGAAAGATAAAATTTCATATTCTTGGGGGTTCTTAGAAATAGCAATAAACTATTATGTGCCTTGTCTTGAATTGAACCATTCTCGTATCTATGAATAGTCTTATCCCCCCAATTAAGAAGTTTTGCAAAACCTCTTTGACTTAAACCATATAATTCTCTAATTTGTTTTATTTCTGTAGGAAGAAGTAATTTGTGTTTTTTTCTATACTCATTATATGCATTTGTTAATGTAGCATCATCTAGTTCTTCACAATAAAACTCTGCGCTACAATCAGCACACACAAGCACTTGAGCTTGGACCTCAATATTCTCTCCAAGAACTTCATATGTTTCATTCTTTGAAATTACTTTTGTTTCAACTTCTTTTCCGCATTCTTCACAATATTTTTTCATTAAAGTTACCTCCTATCCTAAATAAAATCATCTTCATGAAATCCAAGGCATTTAAGCATATCTTGCCCATTTACTTGCACAATTTTTAGTTTAACATAAAATTGAACTCCATCAACACTTTTCTTAAACTCCCAAATATCACCTGGTTTACTTGGATCAAAATCTTGTTTAGGACCTTTATAGTAATCACTAACCACAAGGGATAATATTTCAGACTTTGCATCCATAATTGAAAGACCATGAGCTGCTAAAGCTTGTATATTCTTTCTCCTCGGTACAAAGTCATAATTACCTGTAGATATCAGATTCTTTGCATTAGTAAGAAAATTCCTGATATCTTCTAGGCTAGCTTGAGCATTCACTTAGTTACCTCCATTAAGTTAATCCCAATTTATTCATACTTGACATAAACCCCAATCATAATCCTTAGTTTAACATCGATTCTGAATACTTTTTATATTATGTATGAATAATTGGATCCTAGTTACATATTACTCCTTTTTATCATTTTTGTCAACAAAATGCGGTCATATGACCTCGTTTTTGATTAAAACGTGAAAATAACTGCCATCTGTAATCTAACAATAGCACGGGTACTAAAATCGTATATTGATCTTTAAAGTTTACTGTCTATAAACACTTTAAGAAGCATATTTTCATCATTCTTAACATCAAAAAAGAAAGGACAAAATTGTTCCTTTCTAAATCTTAGCTAATGCCACCCATTACAATTGTTAAAATAGGCAAATCAAAAAACAGGAGATTTCTCCCCTGCTTTACATCATGATTATTGGATTACTACACCCACTCACCGTTGGCATTTACTGTGTAACCATTGATAGTAGTGCTGACAGCAAGGGCTCCTGAACTATAAGCATAGTACCATTTACCATCATCTACTTGGAACCAGCCAGTCTTCATAGCGCCTGAGCCATCAAGATAATACCAGCTACCACCTTGTTTCAACCAGCCAGTTTTCATAGCACCTGAATCGTTCAAATAATACCAAGTACCACCAACTTTAGCCCAGCCTGTTACCATTGCACCTGAACCATTTAGATAGTACCATGTGCCACCATCTTGCAACCAGCCAGTTTGCATTTCGCCTGAACCATTTAAGTAGTACCAAGTGTCACCTTCTTTAAACCACCATTTTTGCATCACGCCAGCAGCATTAAAGTGATACCATTTACCACCATCTTTCAGCCAACCAGTCTTCATTCCATCTTCTTTAGAGAAATAATACCAGTCACCCTCAACTTTCTTCCAGCCAGCCTGACGATTTCCTTCGCTATCGATGAAGAATTTTTTACCATCAATCACAACAATTCCTTGTTTCAGAACACCTTCCTCATCCAAGAAATAATGTTTCCCATCAACAATAATATCACCAGTTAGACGAACACCTTCTTTGACATAGTAAGTTTTCTCATCGATTTTGACAAAACCAGTTTTCTTCTCACCATCTTCTACAAAATAATAAGTCTTATCAGCAACTTTAACAAAGCCAAGTTTTTTAACACCATCTTTTTCATCTAGATAGTATTGCTTATCACCTGCAGTCAATAGACCTTTCTTCATAGCTCCGTCAGCTTCAAAGTAGTAAGTCTTATCATCGATTTTTTGCCAACCACTAACCTTTTTACCGTCCTTGATATAGTAGACTTTTCCGTTCTCTGTTTTGAACTGACCGCCACTTGTTGTTGTAGACTGATTTTGGTTGTTGTTACCAGCATTAGTAGCTGTGTTTGAACGATAGACATGATAAAGAATACCATCTTTTAAATTACCAGTAACATATTCATAGTTGGCAATAGTTGGATGGCTTGTGTCTGATGCTTCAGATCCTTTACGCGGATCCTTAATATTTACTGGATCGCTACTACCCTCTTTATAAACTACAAAACGAACTTCCTTGACTGCTGAATTACCACTAGTTGTTGTAGCGTTTTGATTGTTGTTTGTATTTGTATTCGTTGCAGCAGCCGTATTTCCACCATGATAAGGATTACTTTGAGCAGAAGAATTATTACTATTATCTGTTGTAATATCTGGAGAATACACGTGGTACATTACCCCATCCATTTCTCGAGGAGAACTATATCTATATTTAGCAATTTCAGGATGATTAGAGATTGCTGAAGAAGTGACATCCTTTCCTGTAAGTGGTGTTTTTAGGTCAACAAAATCTCCGTTTTTATATTCTACATAACGAACTGCTTTTATGTTAGAAGTTGTCGAAGCATTCGTTGACCCTGCTTCAGCTGCCTGTACTTGTTGAACTGTCGCCATAGCTAGCACAGAAGTGGCTAGCAAGATACCTGTTACTGTTTTTCTCATGGGAAAACCCTCCTTTATTAAATGGTTAAATTTATTTAGATTATATCTTTTTCCTATAATAAATGCAATAAAAAACATAAAAAGTGTAGAAATATTTAAATGCAAAAAAGAGAGCAGTTCTAAAACTACTCTCTTCGACTTTTTATACCCATTCACCGTTGGCATTTACATAATAGCCATCAACTGTAGTGCTTACTGCAAGGGCACCTGAACTATAAGCATAGTACCATTTGCCGCCTACTTGGAACCAACCAGTTACCATGGCACCTGAGCCTTTAAGGTAGTACCAAGCACCACCAACTTTAACCCAGCCAGTTTCCATAGCACCTGAGCTGTTTAGGTAGTACCAAGTTCCACCATCTTGCAACCAGCCAGTTTGCATTTCACCTGAACCATTTAGATAGTACCATTTGTTACCATCTTTGATCCACCATTTTTGCATCACGCCTTCAGCATTAAAGTAGTACCACTTACCACCGTCTTTAAGCCAACCAGTTTGACGTTTACCTTCTTTATTCACATAAACCCAGTGATTGTCAACCTTGTTCCAGCCAGCTTTAGTATCAGAATCATCTGCCAAGAAGTAAGTTTTACCGTCAACAGTGATTTCACCAAACTTACGTTCACCTTCTTCAGTGACATAGTAATACTTATCGCCAGCACCCTTGATAAGGCCAGTCTTACGTTCACCTTCTGCAGTGATGTAATACCATTTACCAGCGCTATCTTTTACAATACCTGATTGAGCTTTACCTTTTTCATCAAAGAAGTACCATTTCGTACCAACTTTTTGAACTCCATTTGTCACAACACCATCTTTTACAAAGTGAGTTTGACCATTTTCTGTGACAACTTCTGTTCTACGGACACCATTTGCATCAAAGTAGTAAGTTTTTTCACCCACTTTGAGAAAACCAGTTTTCTTAACACCTTGATTATCTAGGTAGTAACGTTCAGATTCATTTTCGATGATACCACGAGCCATAACACCTTCACTGTTGAAGTAGTAAGTCTTGTTGTCAATCATGACCCAACCCTTAACTGGATTTCCGTGTGAATAGAAGTAACGGTTACCTGATACTTCACGCCAGCTGTTATTTTTATCAGTCGATTTATAACCTTGTTTATTCAAATCCGCAGACGCTGTATTTGGGTCATTTTCCAACTCATCAAGTTTTGTACCCTTTTCTACAAATACATAGTAACGAACACCACCATCTACATAAGTATTTTGATATTCAAAATTATCAATGTACTTATGTAAATCAATTTTTTGGTCTCCTGACTCAAAGTAAACGGTTGTACGAGTACGTGAACGGTCATTAGAAATCGTAATCCATTCTGTTTTACGAACAAACTCATCTGCATGTACAGAAGGTGCTGTAATCGTTGAGTAAGCAGTCACGGCAGCGCCTGCCATTGTCACACTAGCAAGAGCTAGAGCTAAAGCTTTTTTATTTTTCATGTGAAGATTCTCCATTCTTAAATTTAGCTATTATGCTTTTCTTTATTGTATCTTATTTTCACAAAAATTTCTAAGAAAAACTGAACTTTTTATGGAAAAAATAAAAAGCAGAAGAAATCTCCTGCTTTTTTATTGAGCTAGATTATTTAACCCATTCACCGTTTCCGTTAACAGTGTATCCACCTACAGTAGTGTTAACTGCAAGGGCACCTGAACCGTCAACGTAGTACCATTTACCACCAACTTCAAACCATTGGCTAGCTTTCATAGCACCTGAGTTTTCAAGGTAGTACCATTTACCACCGTCTTGCAACCAACCAGTTTGCATTTCACCGTTTCCGTTTAGGTAGTACCAAGTGTTTCCATCTTTAACCCACCATTTTTGCATTACGCCTTCAGCGTTAAAGAAGAACCATTTACCGTCAACTTGTTTCCAACCTGAAACAGCTTGGTTAGAAGCGTAGTATTTCCAGCCAGCTTCTTCTTGAACCCATTGGTCTTTCACAACGTTGTATGAGTCAGTTTTTTCAAGAACCAAATCAACTGAAGCGTTTGTGAACATGTCAGCTTTTCCGTCTTTATCTAGGTCAGCTGAACCAGAATATACGAATGTTCCTTCAGCTAAAGTTCCACTAGTAGATGTACCATTGTAACCAGCTACTGTTTCAAATTTTGCTGGATTTCCATTTTCATCTGGAGCAACTACTGTGTTTCTTAAAGTGTAACCTTTAGGTACATTAACTACACGGTATTGAACCAAACCTTTATGTGGAATTGCCAATTCAACATCACCTGCTGCGTTAGATTCAGCTGGAACAACTGATGGTTTAACGTAGTTGTTGTAGTCAGCTTGGTTAGCCCAAACCATAACTTCCACTTTAACACCTGCTACTGGAGCACCTTTGATGTCACGAACGTGGAAACGAATGTGTGAACCGTTACCAAACACAGCTGGTTTACCGTGGTAAGGGTTGTAAGCTGGAGTTTCTGGTTTGTATTGTTGATCAGCTGGTACTACACCTGTATGAGCTGAAACAACTGTGTTTCCGCTATAGTTATCTTGGTCGATTTTACCAGTTACTGGATTTACACGACCACTTACTGTCTGACCATTATTAGTGTCAGCTGAAACAGCTTGTACAGCACCAAATGCTGCAAGAGCGACTGCGCTTGTCAATAAAACTTTTTTCATCGTTTTATCTCCTTTATTTTTCATTATATATTTTTCGTAAGACTATCTTACTACCATACAGTATATAAATATTTGCAGGATTTGTCAAGGGTTTTCTTCTAGTTTTTAAAGTTTTTACCCATTTTTAGAAAAAAAGGTGAAAAAAACATTTTTGTGAGAAAAAATACCCGTCAAATACTGCATTTTTCAAGTGAAAATCTCACAAACTTATGATCCTTGAGTAAAATCATTCATATCTAATCCACATAGACAGTTGGACAGAACTCACGTCTATGGTATTATCTTATAAACACTTCTAAAAGTCAAGTAAAAATGGCAAGTTTTTTAATAAGAACTTGCCATTTCATCAACTTTCTACTATTTAAAATATGACCTTATAACAAGGCCTCAAACTCAGCAACGGTCATGCCTAATTGCCCACTCGCAACCTCAGAAGTCAGAAGTCCTTGACGGACCATATCCAAAAATGCAAAAAGTTTCCCTTCTTCCCTTCCCTCAACTTTTCCACGCTCCAGTCCCTGTTCAATACCCTCTGCACGGCCACGTTCTAAGCCTTTTTCTTCAGCTTGCTCCAAGGCATAGTCCTGTGCCAACAATGCCTGTTCTTCTCGCATACGTAGTTGACTAAACATTTTCCTGTCCTCCTCGGAACAGCTCTTGTAGTCTAGCAGTTGGTCTGCTTGGCTGATAGCTCGTTCAGGTTGTTGAGTAAAGGGTTTGTTCCCGAAAAACTCCAACCACGGCTTACGAACCTCGTCTTTGCTGGTTTCTCTGTATTTTTTTAGTTCCAAGAACGCCATCTTGACCAGATGGTTTTCCTGACCATTAGTGCTAGTCTTACAACAACGCCTCAAACTCAGCGACGGTCATTCCTAATTGTTCACTTGCAACCTCAGAAGTCAGAAGACCTTGACGGACTAGATTTAATAGCATAGACAAACTTCCTTCAACTTTCCCACGCTCCAGTCCTTGTTCAATACCACGTTCTAAACCTTGTTTAATACCTTCTTCTCGACCACGCTCCAAGCCTTTTTCTTCAGCTTGCTCCAAGGCATAGTCCTGTGCTAACAAGGCTTGTTCTTCACGCATACGTAGTTGACTAAACATTTTCCTGTCCTCCTCGGACCAGCTCTTGTAGTCTAGCAGTTGGTCTGCTTGGCTAATGGCTCGCTCGGGTTCCTGAGTAAAGGGCTTGTTACCAAAAAACTCCAACCACGGCTTACGAACCTCGTCTTTGCTGGTTTCTCTGTATTTTTTCAGTTCCAAGAACGCCATCTTAACCAGATGGTTTTCTTGTCCATTGTTTGTGATAGTTAAGATCTCACCTGTCGTGTCCTCTCGCATACTAAAGCTATGAAAAGCCAAGTCATCTGAGAAATAATTGCTATCCACAATTGCGATAGCATATACTGGTGCAATATGCTTATAACTCTGATGAGTATCACCTTCTCGTTGACGAATTTTTTCTAGGTTTTGATTGACCTGACTACACAGGTAAGCCCATAGGCGATTAATGAAAAAATTCTGATGATGAACTTGAATCTCAATAATTACTTGCGTTCCATTATCCAACTCCGCCAAGACGTCTATACTGGTATAGAAATCTTGAGCTGAATAAGATATGGAAGGCAATACATGAATATTACTTCCCTCCAAAATGGTTACATTTTTGGCTGGTAAGTCCAGCATATCGCGAATAAATTGACAAGTGATTTCTGGATTGCTAAAGATTTTCTTAGCAACCAAATCATTAGTTGGGCTGATGCCCGGATGTCTGAGAATCATCCTTTTCCTCCTTTTATTATACCACAGTCTTATACTCAATGAAAATCAAAGAGCAAACTAGGAAACTAGCCGCAGGCTGTACTTGAGTACGGCAAGGCGACGTTGACGTGGTTTGAATTTGATTTTCGAAGAGTATTAAATCTAGGTTTACTAGATTCACTGCTACTATCTATTTATTCGGAAAAGAGACGAAAAAAACCTGAGAATTATCTCAGGCTTGGTCATTAAATCTTTTTCTCAATACTGAAAAGTGGAGAAAGTGGGCGTTTTTCATGAATACGTACGATGGCATCCCCTAATAGATGAGCGATTGAAATTTGCTCAATCTTATCAATCAAACGCTCTTCTGGCAGGTAGATCGTATCCAAAACAACCAATTTCTTGATAGCTGATTTTTGGATATTGTCCATAGCTGGCCCAGAAAGAACTGGGTGCGTACAGCTTGCATAGACTTCAACAGCACCAGCTTCCGCAAGGGCATCTGCCGCATGACAAATCGTTCCAGCTGTATCAATCATATCATCAATCAAGATACAAGTCTTGCCTTCGACCTTACCGATGATGTTCATGACTTCACTGGTATTCATCTTATCAACGCTACGACGTTTGTCAATGATAGCGATAGATGTTTTCAAAAATTCTGCCAACTTACGGGCACGAGTCACCCCTCCATGGTCTGGGCTGACAACCACATAGTCAGAACCAACCATGCCACGACGCTCAAAATAATCCGCAATCAGAGGAGCTCCCATCAAGTGATCCACAGGAATATCAAAGAATCCTTGAATCTGCGCAGCATGCAAGTCGATGGTCAATAAACGATCTACCCCAGCTACTTCAAGCATATTTGCAACAAGTTTTGAAGTGATTGGCTCACGCGCTCTCGCCTTTCTATCCTGACGTGCATACCCATAGTAAGGCATGACAACATTGACAGATTCTGCACTCGCACGCTTCAAAGCATCTACCATAATCAAAATTTCAAGCAGATTGTCATTTACAGGCGAACTAGTTGATTGTAGGATAAAGACGTGTTTCCCACGGATTGATTCTTCGATGTTGACCTGAATCTCTCCATCTGAAAATTGGCGAACACTTGATTTCCCCAACTCTATCCCAATCTCCTGCGCCACACGTTCTGCCAATTCTTTATTAGAAGAAAGGGCAAACAGCTTTAAATCAGAAAAAGACATGATTTCCTCCGGTATATATGTATCGCTTGTGCTTTTCACAAGATTTTTCCATCTACCATTGTAGCGCTTTTTGCACTATTTTTCAATCAAAAATAAAAGAAGGGCACCATATTTGTACCCTTGCATCATTCTTTTGAAAAATATTCTAGTTCATCAACTCATTGTGCTTCTCAATAAAGCGATAAGCCTGATAAAAACCATAGAGAGTAATGGCCGTAACTACTGGAATCGCTAGTGGCAACTCTGTCTCCAACTCCACAAAAGGAGAATTAAACAGGAAGTGAGTTCCCAAGGCCAAACCTAGGAAAAGAAGCCCCTGTTTCTTGCCAACCTTCTGTCCTTTATAAGCTCTGTAAAGCAAGTAAACACCTATTACAGCCAGACCTGAAAAAGTCCAGTGAGAGGCAATTCCTGAGATGATACGCTCTAAAATTCTCGAAATAGTAAAGTCAAATCCCTCTGGCAAATCTGTACGAATGTAGCCAATATCCTCAATCATTTGGAATCCCAAACCAGAAGCAATCCCAAGTAAAAACAAAGATTTTAATTTTCGCACAGGAATCAAAGCCAAAACAAAAACAAGTGGCAACAATTTCAGCGGTTCTTCTACCAAAGTAGCCACAATTGCACTTTCAAAGGCATTTAAAAATGCACTATCTGGGAAAAGAACACCCAGTAAATCATGGATATAAGTATTCGCAAAGCTAGACAACCAGCCTGAAAGGAACATCCCACCCAATAAAGACAAAATCAAGGCGTTCTTTGGCAATTCCCATTTTTTTCCAACATGGAAAAGGAAATAAAGAGCTGGAATCATGTAAAAGAGAGCTAGAAAGATAGAAACTCCCATGAGTCCATATTCCGAACCTGACATCGAACCGTCTGTATAGTAGATGGTTTCATACTGCAAACCAATACATAGCAATAAAATAAAAATAAATAAAATACTGTTTTTCTTCATACACTTTCTTTCTAAATAAAGTATTTACAATTCTACGACTGTCATACTTCCTGTATCCACATCGTAAATAGCACCAGAGATAATGACATCGTCTGGTATTAGGGGAGATTCGATAAGCAGTTGCATATCCTCTCGCACACTCTCCTCTATATCTTGGAAGGGCAAGAAGTCCTGGTCTGACACATCGACTCCTAGTTCCTCTTTCAGATACTCCTGAAAAGGACCATTTTCAAAAGTCTGGGCACCACAGTCTGTATGGTGCAATACCACAATCTCTCTTGTCCCCATTTGTTGCTGGGAAATCACCAGCGAACGAATCATGTCCTCGGTAACTCGACCACCTGCATTCCGCAAGATATGAGCATCCCCAAGTGCCAAACCTAGAGCTTGCGCAACGTGCAGACGTGAGTCCATACAGGTCACAATAGCTACTCTTGTTTTGGGTTTAAGTGGCAAATTTAACTGCCCATGTAGGGCAACATAAGCCTGATTGGCTTGCATAAACTGTTCAAAATACGACACGATTCCCTCCTCGAAAATTTGATAGTCAAATATTTCTCCTATCTTATCATTTTTAAGAGGATTTGTCACGGATTATGCAAAGACCTTTTTCAAAACTTCCTGAATGGTTGTCACACCAATGACCTGAATTTCCTTAGGCGGAGTGATTCCTGTCAAAGAATTTTTCGGTACATAAATCTTAGTAAATCCCAGTTTAGCAGCTTCATTGATACGTTGCTCGATACGATTCACGCGGCGAATCTCTCCAGTCAAGCCTAACTCTCCTACAAAACATTCCTGAGGATTGGTAGGCTTGTCTTTGTAGCTCGAAGCAATGGCAACCGCAACAGCCAAGTCAATGGCAGGTTCATCCAATTTGACACCGCCAGCAGATTTAAGATAGGCGTCCTGATTTTGCAAGAGAAGACCTGCCCGCTTTTCCAAAACAGCCATAATCAGACTCGCACGATTAAAATCAAGTCCTGTCGTCGTACGCTTAGCATTTCCAAACATGGTCGGTGTCACCAAAGCCTGAACCTCCGCCAAAATCGGACGCGTCCCTTCCATGGTCACAACGATTGACGAACCAGTCGCTCCATCCAAACGCTCCTCTAGGAAAACTTGACTCGGATTGAGTACCTCAACCAGACCACCCGACTGCATCTCAAAAATCCCAATCTCATTAGTGGAGCCAAAACGGTTTTTGACCGCTCTCAGAATACGGAAGGTATGGTGACGCTCCCCTTCAAAGTAAAGCACCGTATCCACCATATGCTCCAACATACGCGGACCAGCCAAGGTTCCTTCCTTGGTCACATGGCCTACGATAAAGATAGCAATATTATTTGTCTTAGCCAGTTGCATGAGTTCAGCGGTCACCTCACGCACCTGAGAAACTGACCCCTGCACCCCTGAAATCTCAGGAGACATAATGGTCTGGATAGAGTCAATAATGAGGAAGTCTGGCTGGATGCGCTCCACCTCTGCTCGAACACTCTGCATATTGGTCTCGGCATAGAGATAAAACTCGCTATCGATATCTCCCAAGCGCTCTGCTCGTAACTTAATCTGCTGAGCAGACTCCTCCCCACTAACATAGAGAACAGTCCCTACTTGAGACAACTGGGTTGAGACTTGTAAGAGAAGGGTTGATTTCCCAATCCCAGGATCCCCACCGATGAGGACGAGACTTCCTGGTACCACTCCGCCTCCAAGTACACGGTTAAATTCCTCCATCTCTGTCTTAGTTCGATTGACATTGATGGAAGTCACCTCAGCCAGTTTCATGGGCTTGGTTTTCTCACCTGTCAAGGACACACGCGCATTTTTGACCTCGGCAACCTCAACCTCTTCTACAAAGGAAGACCAAGACCCACAGTTGGGACAACGTCCTAGATATTTAGGGGAATTATACCCACAATTTTGACACACAAATGTCGCTTTTTTCTTTGCGATGATAAACCTCTTTCTAAATCTCTAACTCACACTCAATCACTTGGCAAAAATCAATTTTCTCATTTGGCACAAACTGACGCATGAGCATGTTGTGAGTTACCACTATCACGGTCTGATAATCTCGATACTTAGCCATGCATTCTAGAAAACGAGACTTCATCTCCGCAACTGTCTCATATTGAATAGGGATATTAGGAAGTAGCTCCCCATGATTTTCTAAAAATAGTCTTCTAGCTTTTTCAAAGTTTTCTATTCCAGTTTCATAGACCTGCCATTCATGCAATAATGGCTCCACTCTTAAAGGAAGTCCTGTAGCACAAACCACATAAGAAGCCGTTTCTAAAGCTCTTGTGACTGCAGAAGATATGATTATTTCAGCTGAGGATAGTAAAGGATTGGTACTCAATTTCTGGGCTTGCTGCCGTCCCTTATCAGACAAGGGTGCCAAATCTATTCCAAATCCCATATAAGAACGCTCCTCTAACTCACTATAATCTGGATCCCCGTGGCGTACAAAGATAATCTTCATCCTAGTGCCCAGTCGATCCAAATCCACCAGTTCGAACTCCATCAGCCGCATCTCCATCTGCAATCAAGAAAGGAGCAAAGACAGCCTGAACCACACGTTCCCCAACTTCAAGAACAACCTCTTGATCTGTAATATTCTTCATCTGCGCAAAAATATGCCCTTCATTCCCAGGATTTCCATAATAATCCCCATCAATGACCCCAACTGAGTTAATTAAAACCAAGCCCTTCTTACGAGGATTTGAAGAGCGATCATAGAGATAGAGAACCTCAGTCGGCTGCATATAAGCCTTAACCCCTGTCGGAACCAAGACAATCTCTCCTGGAGCAATAACTGTGCGCACTGCAACCTTTAAGTCGTAACCAGCCGCATGCGCTGTCTCACGCTTTGGCAATAAATTCTCATCTGTAAAACTCGAAACCAATTCAAAACCACGAATTTTCATAATCTTCTCTTTTCTATTATCATTTATTTTCTAGATTATTCTATCTTATTTATTCGGAAAAAGCACGAAAAAAAGAGCACACAATTCAAATCGCTTAGGGCTGCTGGATTCCTCCCCTGACCCGCTTCACGCAGAACTGTTGCTCCACTATTTATTATATCACATTCCTATTCATTTTAAAAGAAAAATTATTTTTTCCGTCGATTTCGGAAAAAGTCCTGCATAATAGCTGCGCATTCATCTTCCAAAATTCCCGTTTCAACCTCCACACGATGATTGAGACGCTCATCTGTCAAGATATCATACAAACTCCCAGCAGCTCCAAATTTCTGGTTTTTAGCCCCATAGACCACGTTTGGAATACGGGCAAGCCCAATCGCCCCACTACACATTACACAAGGCTCAATGGTCACAAAAAGCGTGCAATCCAGCAAGCGCCAACTCTCCTCACTCAAGTTCGCATGCTCTATAGCCATAATTTCTGCATGCATGACCGCCCGCTGCAATTCCTCACGTGCATTATGCCCACGACCAATGATTTCCCTATCTTTGACAATCACACAACCAATTGGAATTTCATCGTGTTCAAGAGCAATCTCAGCCTCTCTCAAAGCCTCCCTCATAAAGACTTCTTTTTCTTCAACTGTATAATTCATCAATTTTCCCTTTTCCTACTTATCGATTTTATTATTATATCATGATTCCCAACACAAAAAAAGCCACCGAATGCGGTGACTCTATAGGGAGATTATTATGAAAAAGGTAAAATAAAATCTTATTAAATCAACGCTCTTGGAGGGTGTCCCCTCCAACTCCCCGACCTCTGGACAAGGTCTATTTTTTTGAAAAAATTTTAAAAAAACTTCATCAAAACCATTGACATTATACAACTTTAGTTGTATAATAGATACATAAGGTTAAGGAGGAAACCTTAGACAAGGAAACTAGTAGAAAGGAAAACAAAATGTTTAAGTTCAAAAAGAAGCCACTCAAAGTAAAAACAAATAAGCTAGTAGTCAAAATAAACTTATTTATAATCAGCTTTGAATGGCACTTAGAAATTGGATAGTGAGAAATCACTATCCACCCCTTCGGGGGTGTACTTAAATTATAACAGGAAAAACAATGAAAGTAAATCTAAAAATTAGAAAAACCACCAAGCGTGAAAAAGTTGAATTTATTATTGGACTTCTTCTACTCCTATTTGCAGTTTGGTATTTTATGAGGTAATATATGTCAGTAGATATTAAAGCTATCCGCTGGCTTTTAGACAACGCCACAGCCTATGCTATCAGCAAAAACTGTGGCGTATCTATTCAGGCCGTAGATAAGTATAAAAACGGTGTATCAGATATTATGAACATGCGTTTAAAACACGCTATCAGCATGACTTCTTACGCCCATACACTACAAGAAAAACAGTGAGTACCATCACTGTTTTTTCTATTTTGAGCAAACAAAAAACCGCAAGCCTGAGCCTGCGGTAGAAAGAACAATTTAGAAAAGTTTTCCTTTCATTTTATTTTTTAAATTATTTAGTTGTAATCAACCCATTTGGCTCTACTGTGAACTCTGGCTTATCTGCCATTGTTCCGTCTGGTTTGATGTAGTACCAGCCTGTTCCGTCCGCCGACTGGATAAAGGCATTTGATACCATAGCGCCATCCTTACGGTCGAGATAGTACCAGGTCTGCTTGTGCTTAATCCAGCCAGTGACCATCTTGCCATCTTCATCGAAGTAATACCAAGCGTTGTTGATACGAGCCCAGCCAGTGGCCATAGATCCTGAATCCGTGAACCAGTACCAGGCTTCCTTATAGTTCAACCATGTACTGCGTTTCATGAAGCCTTTTTCATCGAAATAGTACCAAACGTCGTTGATTTTCTCCCATTTATCGGTTGGGTATGATCCATCATCACGAACCCACCACCAGCCGTACTGGTTCTGTTGCCAGCCTGTTTCAACTTCTTCAGGCGGTACAATATACCCAACGATTTCACTTACAGAACGCTCATTGTAGCGACAAGGGCCACCTACTTCTAAGTAGTCCCAGTTGCCATCGATGTTCTGCTCAATCGTCTTGATAGTATTTCCGTCTGAGTCCTCGTAGACAAGCCCTGTATGGCCATAATTGACACCGTCTCCAGCCACATAGGATTTCACGAAGAACCAGCCAGCTTTTGGATATTCAGCGTCATACACGACTTTCAGGCCTTGTGAACGGGCTGACTCAAGAAGATCATAAGCATTTCCCCAAAGAGTCACACCATACCAATTTTTAAAAGCGTAACACGGAACATCCGCGCATTGCATCCCGAAAGCATTATCCTGGTCCACTCCATCGCCAGCGTTAGCTTTATCGATGAAGAATTGAATCATTTCTTGTTTCTTAGACATACTTACTCCTTCCAAGCGTCATTCATCTGCTTCACGGCAGACTCTACAAACATTTCAAGCTCTCTATTAGTCATAGTGACATTGTACTTTTTAAGCTCTGCAATCATATGTACTTTAGCTTGCTCAAGCTTTTCATCACCTTTGTAGCCCGTTTCGGCTGCTACTTGCTCTACTGCATGTACTGCGTTTTTAGCTAGAATTTCAGCGATTTTTACCGCTTTTTCTCCACCTTTACGCAAAAGATAATCTTTCACTGCTTTTACAATACTTCCTACTGCTACAGCCAAAAATCCTGTAGCAAAAGCAATAATCAATTCATTAAATTGTGACATGTTACATTTTTCCTTTCTTAAAATCCGTATAAAGTGATTCCAGTAAAAGATTTAGACGTTGCGCCATTTTCCAAACCGAGATACTCTTCTATACCTGGCTCTTCTCCTGAGATAAAAACGAATTTCGCATGTGGAGAAGTTTTAAACTTTTCTTTTTTGAGCCAAAAAACTTCTTTATTGCCGATCTTAAAGCCTATAATATCTTCTGGGTGACCTTTAAAAAAAGCTACCCCAACTTCAAAGCCGTTTTGGAACCGCTTTGCAACCTGCGTAGCTCTGAGCTCATATATCACTCCATCACTTCGCCATAAAAGGCGGCTCCCCATGTACCGCCTATCTACTTCTTTTCCTTCTACAAAAAGCTTTACTCTCATATCATCACCTACTTAAAGATATCGTATATTGTGTTTACATTTTTATACGGAATTGCGTCATACTGCGCTTGCGTTCCTGCCCAATACGTCAACTTTCTGTTGTTTTGAGTGTTGACAAGAGAAGCGTCTGCTGGCGCTGATGATTTACTTTCTAGTGCTTTAATCCTTGCCTTGATTTCCAAATCATTGTACAGCTCCGATTTTTTGGCATACTCCGCAAGCGACTGATGAGCCGTCAGGTAATGCTTACCCTCAAGCTCATCATGCGTTACTATTTGTGAGTAGTCAATCTCTGCCGCTTCGTGCATTTCTTCTTTAGTCGCAAAACGTGTCTTGATATCCTTGATATCCTTACCGATTGCGGTTGCTAGGTTTTCAAGGTTATTCATAGGCTTCACGCTTTCGCTTGATTGTAAGTCTCAACTAAATCAAGATTAGCAATCTGATCTACACGTCCGCTGACTTCGGTTACTTTGCCCAAAAGTGCGCCATTTTCGTCTTGCCCCATGTTAGTAATCTTATCTGCAATTTCTTTCAGCGTGTCAAGATTTTCAGGCGTTCCTTCACCCAAGATTTCAGCCTTAACTTCCGTTTTAGCTTGAATGACTGCCTGTGAGATAGCCTGCGTCATTGCTGACGTGCTAACCTTGGTTTTTAATTCTTCGTTAACTCGTTTGTTATCTTCTCCCAAAGTACGGGCAAATTCTGTTAATTTTGTAGTTTCCATTTTTTTCTATACCTTTCCAAGATTATAAAAGAAGAGTAGATCGGGAAATTCCGGACATACTCCACCATCTGTTACTGTTTTTTCTGCAAGTTGTTTCTCAACTTCCTTTGCGATATCCAGCTCCTTGAGAGCGTGGATTTCCTCTGTGACCAGTTCTTTATCTGAAGCAACTACCTTGATATGCGTAGCTTTATCGCTCGGGAAAATATATCCGCCAGCGCTGATCTCTAAGCGGTATTTCCCAACAGGCAAGATAGCGTCCAGATTAAAATTCACGCTTGAGTTCGTGACAGTCACCTTCTTCTTCCACTGGTATTTGTCCATGGTCAGACTAATGGTCGCCATCTCCCCATCAAGAGAGGAGACGGCTCGATAGTCTTCGTCTAAAAGGACGAATCCAAAGGTAGAAGCTACATCACCCTGCTTGATGAGGTAACCGCCATCAACCTGAGCAAGATTGGTCGTATTGAGATTACAGACCATTATTGCCCTCCTTCTTAAGTTTTGCTTTGAATCAGCGTTTTCAACTCTCTGACGTCCTCGCCTAACGATTTAACTTGTTCCGCAAGAACTAAGATAGCCTTGTTTTGTTCATCATGGTTATCTAGTCGTTTGTTTGCAGACATCTTAAATTCGTGCAGATTCTCGATGTCCTTTTCTAAAACTGTGAGACGATTCTCTTGTTTGGTTGCTCGGTCCTTCATCGAAAAATAAAGACCAACAACAGGAATCAGAGAGAGAAAAATTTGGACAATTAAACGTTCAAATTCTGCCATATAGCACCTCGCTATCCTTTAGGTTCGTACTTCCATGCTGCTCCTGTTCCATCCATTTCAAGACGACCGTTTCGGGCAAAGTCGCTGACAGGTTCACCGCTGTAAGTAAATTCCTTGTTCAACTGAACCAAGATACGCTTACCTTCGCCGTCTACCTCAACGTGTGCTGGGTCTTCGATGGTAATCAAGTCGTGTGCCATGTATTGCTTGCCAACTTCAGCAAGTGGAATAAGTTCAACCAATTCCTTGTAGTTGGTTCCATAAGCGATTGTCTTGCCTGCTACGGCATTTAAAACGACCGCATGGATGATTTTACCATAGCGGTCAGTTTCTTCTTGATTATGGCGAACTGCTTGCTCTGTGGCAGTCTGTTTAGCTTTTGTCTGAGCCAAGTCTGTTACGGTCTCTTGCAATTTCGCTTGTGCTTGCACAATGGCATTTGTTGGGTCAAGTTCTGTACGGATATGGTCTAGCACTGCTTGAACCAAAGTCGCTTCATTATCCTGCGTATGGTCACCATGAAGTTCTACTTGTTCGTAAGAATAGCGTCCGTTGTTCTCCATTTTAATTGCAACTACTGTCACATTTTCTGCACCTTTCAAATAAGGCTTGATTGCTACTTCGTAATTCATTAGTTAGTTCCTTTCATTTTAGCTTGCGTTTCTTCAAATAGTTCTTTAAGTGCTGGGTCATATTCCAGCACCGCCTTAAAGGCCTGTAATTCGGCCAATGTTAGCGTATAGTATGCCTCTAAATGCGCACGTCCCAATTCGCCCTCAGCCAAGCGATTAGCGAGCGAATCAGCAACTAGCTTGTCGATTGTGTGATTATCCATGTAGTTTCTCCATTTCTTTGATTTTTTGGTCTAATTCTTGGACAGCCTTCAGCAAGTAGGGTACGAAAACGGTATAGTCGATGTGCAGATAGCCATCTGGATTGTCAGGATCTCGTGAGATAACTTCTGGAATGATGGTCTCAGCCTCTTGAGCAATCAAACCGATTTCCTCGTGTTTCTTGCTTTCGATAAAGTCAAATGCGACCATATTTAGTCTGTTGATTTTGTCCAAGGCTTTTACAGATGTGTCTGTGATATTTTCTTTCAAGCGTCTATCTGAAGATTTATCTCCCCAGTATTTCACACTTCCACTTCCAACTTGGTTCCACCAGACTACCGCATTCTTCCCACCTTTCGGGTTGGAGCCATTACCGTAAATATCTGCCTCGCCTAATTCGATCCCGTGGATAAAGACAGGCGATTTATAGAACGTTTGGGTTCCGTAGCAATCAACAGAACAATTAGTGTCAAATGTGACTTGTCTATAGAAGATTGAATCATTCTTACAGTACATTTTGCCGTTGGTATTCACATACCAAGCTCTATCTCCAATTGTGTTCCAGCTATCGCCCCAGTTCGCCCAAAATGCGGTTCTAGTTCCTCGGCCTTCTCCATTTCCCATTCCAACTGCGAAATGGTTTACGCCAGAAATCCAACGTCCGCCACCTTGGTCAAATTGTCCAAGTGTGAATCCGCCAATTTTGCCTTGATAAGCTTCAAGGAAGGTTGAACTAGACACGACAGATTCAATCTTAGTCGCAAAGACTTCCTTAGATGTCAACTTATCAATCAAGGCATCTCTAGCAGTCAGGTTCCGAATAAGTGCATCGTCTACGTTGATTTTATCGCCAGTAATCGCACCAGCTTGGATATGTTCAGCAGTGACAGAGCCAGCCGCTAACTTACCAGCAGTCACCGCACCGTCAACGATCATATCGGATTTCACTCGAACCCGTGGAGCGATAATGTCCACGCCTTTCGGACTGGTCGAAATGGTAGAGGCTAACTGCTCGCCCGTCAAAGTAGTAGAGCCAATAGTAACACCTTCAGGTGTCACTTGTACTCTTGCACTATTTGCAGCGTCTCGCACTTCCTGCCTGATTTCTCTAGCAGTCTGAGCGATGGCACTCTTGACATTCGTATCAAAGAACTGGGTCAGCGCCCCTTGATTATTCTGCTGGATTTTACCCCAGAGAGTGCTATTTGGGTCTCTTAATTCCAGTTCGATAGAACGCATATCCTTGAAAAGACCCGACAGAGTACGTTGGGTAACAGTTGGTTCCACGAAGCTAGTAGGGAAATCTCCTTGCTCCAGCTGGATGTCCGTCAGCACCGTGTCACCCACACATCCCATGTGGTGCAATTTCAGCAGTTCGTCTCGTGTCCGTGGCTGGAATACCTTGTAATACCGTCCGTTATGTTCAAGAGCAGGCGAACGAACGTTTTGAATGGTAATGTCCATGTGTTACCCTCCTCTTTTTCTACCAAAAATATAGGTTTCGTTGTATTTGTTGGATAGGAAATCCTCCACTTCATCCGTATTTTTGAAAATAACGAATAGTTGGTAATTGTAATGTCTTCGGTAGCCAGCTGAATAACCAGTATCTTGCTGGCCTACTACTACCCTGACTTCAAATGTCTTGTTAGAATTTTGAAGTTTCAACACATTACAATCCTCTATTCCATCCAAACCATACGGACGACGTTCAGATATACCCAAGTCGATGAAGGCTCTTTCTGTAGAGCCAAAACGCCAAAATGACCCAAAGCGATTTGAAGTAAATCTTAAAATTTCGTCAAACTGGATTGTGACTTTCTCCCAAACCAGCCTTGTCCCGACATAACGCTGAATAATTTCTTTAGAGCCCACGTAAATTCCTTCTCGTGCCATATTACCTCCTGTTAGCGATAAATATCGTAGATGGTATTAGCATCTTTGTTAGAAATTGCGTCATATTGAGACCTTGTTCCAGCCCAATATTTCAGAGCTTGACCATCATTCTGATTGATGATGTTCTGACCAGGCGCACCATCAGCTCCCCTAGGACCTGCTGGACCCGTTGCTCCATTCGCTCCTGCTGGACCTGTTGGACCTGCTGGTCCTCGTAAATCATCTAGTGATGGTGACCAACCTAATGGTTCAGTTTTGTTGTTTTTGACTTCTTTAAAGTACAAACCGCATAGAAAAAGTTTTCTGTTTGCAACTCCCCCTGTTTGTTCAAAACGTGTTTGAGTCCAGCCGTTTTTTTCCGCTGTAAAACGAAACGTATACAATTTCCAATCAGTCGTCAATTGAACTCCAACACCACTTGGGTTCCCGTCAACACGAGGTGTTTTAGCAGTAGAGGCTCCCCAACTTACTCCTATATTTGCATTATTGTGAGCAACATTAGCTTTTGCATAGAATCCAAATTCATACATTTTACCTTGTTCAACTTCAATATTTTGCCATAACCCGTTGCTATTATTGATTGTCGATAATACTGTAAAATCTTTATATTTATCAGGTTCAACGTTCCAAATTAAATCACGTTGCCAATTTTCTGGCGCTCCAAACAAATCTCGTTTAAATTCTTTGGTTCCGTTCAATAGATTAAAACTTACTTCACCATCTAGTCCATCACGACCTCGTTCGCCTTGGACACCCTGAGGGCCACGCAAACTTTCTCTCTGTTGACTCGTCAGATTCTCGAACCGCACAACACCGTCTGCACCTTTCGGCCCTGCTGGTCCCGTTTCTCCACGGTCACCTTTAGGACCAGTTAGATACTGTAAGGCTGAAAATCGGTCACGGCCATTTCCGACCTTGACCTTACCTGTATCGCTTTCTACACCTAACTCGCCATCAAGTAGGATGAGTGAACTACTTGTCCAATCTCGTGCTGACATACGCTTGTGTTGTACCCTTACTGGGATTGTTTCCGTCATGTTCTTCCTCCATCAAAAATAAAAGTTGGATTCTCACTCCAACTTCCCTCATATCTAGCATTTTGCCCGTCAGCGACCGTCTTATAGACTGGTGCTAGTTCAATCCGTCTTGTCTGAGTGTCAATCGTCACAGACTGCTCTATGTTCTGATACCAGTCGCCTGAGAATGTCAGACGATAAGCACCGTAGTAGACTGCCAAGACCTGCTCCTCTTTCTGGGTTAGGTCTTTATCAATCGCTGGCATGACCGTATTAGCAGGCGCTAAATGAATGTGTCCACCATAAAATGGATTCTTATTGACCACCACAGTCACATCTGTCTTACCGTACGGCGTGCAGGTTGCTGACCAGCTGATAACGTACTGCTTGCCAACCTCAAAACCGTCTCCATTGTGGCCAACCTCTACAAAATCCGTTCCATAACTGATTTTCTTAGCCGTGCCACCATTTAGACGATTCTTATTGTACTGGGTATTTCCGTCACCACCAATCAAACTAGCGTTGACCCTTGCAGTTTCGCTGACCTGCTCCAGTTTCTTGCTCAGTTCAGCGATAGAGTCCGCTCCACTCATCAGTTCTTCACGGATTAGCTTCACGAACTCAGGACGCTCCTTCTCAACTTCTTCGTGGATTTTAGCTCCCATTTCTTCAGCTTTGGCCTTGTACTGCTCAATAGCGTCCGTGATGTTTTTTTCATGCTTGGCAAATTCAGCATCAAAGGCACGGTTGGCGTTGGCGATCGCACGTTCCAGCATAATGTCAAATTTTGTTTCTTGCTTGTCCAAAATCGCATTGGCTACTGCTGAAACACCGCCACCATTTCCCCCTGATTTCACTTTATCATCAAAGGTAATGGTTAGATAAGCTCCCTGTCCATTATTGGCCAAACAGTCATACTCGTAGGCAATGGCTTTCTTGTAAACGTCCACATTATGCTTATAGCTTTTCAGGTTAACTGTATCGCCCATGTGGACAGTTTGCCCATCAAGTTCATAGGCTTCAATCTTAATGGCATCTGTAGCCTTATCTATGTGTTCGTTAGTAAATTTAGCACTAGCCCACTTTGTCAACTCCTCAACGGTCTGAATATTGTTATTTGTATAACTTCTTTCGTTGATATACGGGTAAGCACCAATTAAGGGACTATCAACTGTTATAGCAATCGTTGTATCTTCCTTTGCGCCCTCTGCCTTAAAGGTAGATTTGGCATGGATACGAGTAACAACATTTTGTGAGTTTTTGGTTCGTTGATAGGATTTAAGGTTTTTGTGAGTAGATATGATAACACCTCTGTCCTCTCCTCGATTTCGCTTGATTGAGATAGCGAAATTATCCCGAACCATCTCTCCTTCCCACGTTCCCACGATTGAGTGAGCGCCATCCATCAACACGCTGTAAAGTGTTTCTACTTCTTTTGTGTTGATGGTGCGCCTGTCCGTGATATCACTGGTAAATGAAAAATCATTGATAGGAGACTTAGCAACTTGTACCAATTGAGAAAGAGCCTGCCAACAACTCTGCTTATTGACAGACAAAGGATTGATAGACCGCTGCATGACGTCGTCAGTGATGTGGTAAGCAGTGATTTCTAAATGATCATCATTCTCTACTGGCTTCTTGATACGGAACAGTTGAGGTCCAATCACAGGCGCTGGCGCCTTTATCAACATATCCTCACGGAAAAGCTGATAAATCTCAGAATCGGTGATAGGGTAGCGAACAGTAAGGATAAAATCCCCGTTCATTTGCTCTTTTATGATTGCTGAAGTTGCTTCATGCAACGGAATACCGTTCCATTTAACGTTACGAGTATCACTTTCAAGCAAATATAACATTATGCCCACCCCCAGACAGTCTCAATCGTCATGGAACTGATACCAGCGCCTAAGACAATCCCGACATCTTGTTTCTTGATTGGGTCAATCGTGATAAAATCCCCTGTCCACTTAATTCTGGAACCTGTTCCGTCCAAGAAACTAGGATTGTTAGGGTTATTTATCATGATGGCTCTTCCAGAAAGTCTTTCTAAGCGAATGACCTGCCTATCTACTGTGAAACTAACCTCAGTCGTACTCTGGCCAGTCAACGTAATTGTCGGAAAAGCCAAAGCAGAGCCTTTGGTTCTTAAAGTTCCACTTCTTGAAAAGGTTTGATTGTCTGTAACTTTGAAAAATTTGGTAGGGTGACACTCAAATGTGACTTTAAGCGCATAATACCCTGCACGGTTTCTAATAGTCTCAGAAATCTTTACCTTATAACACCACATCTTGGTTGTTTTGACACGTTCACTTTCGAGCCAAAAGTTTTCCCTGGCAAAGAGAGCCAAGAAACGGTTCAAATCCTCTTCCTTTGGCTTTACTAAGTGAAGTGTGTAGGATTTTTCAACCATCCCTCTATGATGATTGGTTTGTAGGATGGCGCCACTGATCCCATCATGCTCCCATAATTTTGTCTTGCTATTGGCAATCACGATGGATGGCGCTTCCTCTACAATCACATCAAAAGGAAAAGAGGAGGTTGCTACGCCATCAATCACCAATTCATTATGTTTGATCATGCAATACCTCCTCTAAGTTGTGTTTTCCGTTGCAATTCGTCCGCGATCTTTTGAGCGACAACGTCAGCAATGCGATTGATATCCATCTCTTCACTGATGTTGTTTCCACTAATGCTGACATTGATAACAGGAGACAGACCTCCCATAGTTTGAGCAATTCCACGGCCGATAGCTCCCAAGGTTCTTTCGTTCAATGGTAAAACAGCCTCGTTTCCAGCCTCTCCACCAACCATCAAACTATTTCCGTTTGAACCGAAAACAGTCGGCTTGGTCAAGATACCACCCTTGGCATACCACTCTACGCCAATGCTTGGCAACCCATTACTCAACCAATCAACTGGGTTGAGAGAGCCTGTGATACTAAAGTGTGGTAGAGGAATGTGGGGCCATCTAAATTCAAAGTTAAAGAATCCCTTAATAGCTTCGATTGCACTACCGACCAAATCCTTAGCACCGTTAATAGCATTGCCGATTGTATCTTTAATACCATTCCAAATACTACTTGCGGTTGATTGAATACTATTCCAGATATTGCTAATCGTATCTCTTATGCCGTTAAAGACACTTGAAACTGAGCTTGAAATACCATCAAATATTCCTGAAAGAGTAGATTTAATACCATTCCAAACAGTTGACGCAACCGTTGAAATAGTGTTCCAGATATTAGACAATACCTGTGCTATGCCATTAAAGATAGTACCAATGACGCTCGCAATCCC
The DNA here is from genome assembly GCA_905221205.1 of bacterium. GTDB lineage: Bacteria > Bacillota > Bacilli > Lactobacillales > Streptococcaceae > Streptococcus. The sequence goes on along the minus strand of CAJNCG010000004.1, from coordinate 26,644 downwards.
ATTCCAGATTGTTTCTCCGACGCTCTTAATGGTTTCCCAAGCACCCGACCAGTCACCAGTAATGATCTGCATCACTGCCTTGATAATACCCAAAACAACGTTAATAGCTGTCTCAACTACCGTTTTAATCACTTCCCAAACTGTAGAAGTGATAATCTGAATATTGTTCCACTCTCCCTCTATAAGAGGACCTATAACAGTCATAACAGCGCTGATGATAGCAGAAATGCCATTCCAGACAGCATCCGTAATTGAACGGATTAGTTCTTGGTTTTCAGTCCACCAAGTTACAACCGTTCCAAAAATACTCATGATGAAGTTTGAAATTTCACCTACAACAGTATTGATGACAGATGAAATAGCCTCCCACACAGCTGTTACAGCGTTGCGGAATCCTTCATTCGTTTCCCATAAGTATTTTAAAATGACAACGACCGCTGCCACTGCGGCCGCTATTGCAGCTGCTGTCCCAATGATTGGTAGAGCGGCAGTTATCATAGCGCCTATAGACGTTGTAAATATAGCTTGCAGGGATAAGAATATCGGCGCTAAAAATCCTACAGCGGTAACCACACCTCCTATCATTACTATGAATTCTTTAATCGGGCCAGGCAAAGTACCAAACCAATCTGCCACACCTTTTATAATGTCTCCTAAAGCTTGAAAAACAGGAATCAACATTTCCAAAAGAGGTTGACCTAATGCAGCCAAGGCATTAGTTCCAGATTGTTTTAGATTCCCCATGACGTTTTCTAAGCCGTCAGATTCTCTTGCAGCTTGACCAAGTGCCCCAGAAAGTTCATTCCCGTCTTCAACCATTTGAAGCAAAGTTAATTGCTTTTGTGCTTCACTCAAATCCTTGAATGACTTGCCGTACAGTTTATTTGCTGCCGCATTACGAGTTGTTTCTGTTGCAGATATCCCCAAAGCCGCATCGTTGGCAAAATTTCCTTTAAGAAATGATTGAAGGCTCTCAGTAACACTTTCAATAGATTTGTCGTAAAAAGCAGCACCATCTGCGGCTGCCTTAGTTGCCCTAGTAGATAAATCTAAGGCTTGAGCTGTATCTAGACCAGATGTTTTTGCAAAGGAGGCCATTTGGGTGAAACTTCCTTGTAATCGTTCTGGTACAATAGACATTTCTTTCCCAATATTATTAAGAGCCTCTCTAGCTTGACCTTCCATATCTCCAAAAACTGTACTAAATTGGGCATTACTTGCTTGCATTGAAGCAGCGGCTTCAATAGCTTCTTTCCCAACGTCAACAAGTTTTTCTGAAATATCACCCAATTTCTCACTAAACTGTTGGAGTAGTTCAGCTCTTGCAGCTTTAGCTATCTCACCCAAGCTTTCTTGTGCGCTATCTGCTACAGACTTAGTCCCCTTCATCTCATTGTTGAGATTGTTAAAAGCGGTCTTAGCTTGATTCAGCTCTGCTTCCATCTTGTTAGCTTCGGCTGAGTTTTCACCATATTCTTTTTTAGTGATTTCTAACTGCTTTTCAAGGTTTTCAATTTGGCGAGCGACAATTTCAGATTGTGCACCAATCTTCTTTTCAGCCAATGCCAACTTGTCAGCTTCACTAGCGTTGGCACCCATCTGACTTTCCTGCAGTTTAAACGAACTAACTACTTTTTCAGATTCGCTGGCAAGTAGTTTTTGCTCATTCTGCAATTCTTTCAGCTGGGTTTGGTTATTCTTGGTTGCATTCCCATTGCCCTCAAGGGCCTGATTAACACTAGCTAGTTTTCCCTCATATCCTTTCAGGACATTTTGAGTCACTTCTACTTCACGCTGGAAAGCACGATACTGGTCTGCGCCAATATCTCCTTTTTTAAACTGCTCCTCAACTTGAGATTGAGCTTGTCTTAAGGTTTCTAACTTTTCCCGAGTGGTTCCGACTTGCTTCTGTAAGACTTCTTGTTTTTGGGTTAGTAAGGTAACGTTACCAGTATCAAATTTTAAAGCATTATCAATCTGTCTCAGCTCTTTTGTTGCGTTAGCAGACTCTTGATTGACACCTTTTAACGCTTTTTGTAAGGGCTGGGTATCGCCATCGATTTCAATTTTTATCCCTTTGATATTTCCTGCCATATTTCCTCCTTTCCTTAAAAATAAGGAGCGCTGAGAGGTTTTCTATGACCAGAATACTAGCCGACTAAAGGAACTTGTCCTCACAATCGCTCTCTCAGCACTCGCTTTTTCTCTAAAATGCATCAAAATCAGCTTGGGTGGCCTTCCGACTACCCGTTTTATTTTCGCTACGCAAATTGACATAATCTGTCTGATAATCTAAAGCCATCCCAATGGAAATGTGCTTGAGATCATCGATAGATAAGCCAGTTTCCTTGCAACAAGATAGATAGGATTCTACCGTGAAGGCTTCTTCGCTTGCTGTTTCTGATGTGTCTGTTTCTTTTTTGTTTGCAGCACCGTGTTCAACATTTCCATCATTAGCGGACAAACTTCGTCAAGAGGAAATTCTTCCATCTCCATGAAGAAATCATCAAACGGTTTGATTTTAGGATTGCCAGATTTAGCAAATACCCAAAATAGACGATAGAAAAAGGTAATATCAAAATCTTCTAAAAGAGATAGGTCGACGCTTTCCGCTACCAAATCATTCCCTTTTTCTAATTGGTTCAATTGAGCTACCAATTTCTTATTTTTCAAAAGCCCTAAAAGGTCCTTGAAAAAATCCTGCCCAAACTCGTTCTTGTAAGCGATTGGAGTATAGGCATTTGTTGCAAGCTCATAGCGCTTATTACTGATTTTAATACTTCGACGCATTCTTGACTCCTTATCCTAAAGATGTTGGCTCATAAACGCTAGAAAACCAAGCGTCATACACTTCTTTCTTGTCTGCAGACGTAATCGAACGTTTCACGACGCTATCAAGTGGACGTGGTGAAGCTTTGAAGCTAAGTTCACGCTCGTTGACAGTTGTTCCGCTCTTAGTAGCCGAGCCGTTCGATGGACGACTAGCAGAGCAGTAGTAGAGAACGTAGCGAGTCTTGTTCTGATCTCCTGAAAATTCAAACATAATAGCAAACGGTTTAGTTGAAGCATCGCCTTTTTCAGTCAACACTCCTGTTTGCTCATCCTTGAGTTCTCCTAGAATTTTTGTCGCGAACTCTTCCGTGATATGCGGTACTTTCAATTTTCCTTCATACCCTTCGTTTGAGTTCATGAAATGGTAGTCCACATCGTCGGCTGGAATTGCTTTCGATTCTCCTTTTGGTTCTAGCTCCAAGTTCATCGCTCCAGGGAAACGGAAAATTTTCCCGTAGCTAATGACATTTGTTTCCCCATTGATAGTTTCGATTGGTGCGATATGCACGTTTTTCAATCCAAAGGTTACTTTATTTTCTGTTTTTGTCATCTTCTTCTCCTTAGTACAAATAAACAGTGTAAGGCTTGACAGATAGCCTTTCTGTTGGGATATAGCTTTCTTCTGATACCTCAAAAACAAGTTGATGTTTAGACAATGACTCTTCCAAGGTCTCTTCCAAATCTTCGTCTTTACGTTCAAAGATAAGCTCTACAGTCACAGATTTAATCTGGTATTCCTGTTCATCATCTGCTCTCTTGATATCTGGATGTGATTCAAAGTAGATAAGGTAAGGTGTTTGAGGAACGTGTCCAGTTTCAAACGCACGATAGGCTATAGGTAGATTCGCTTGACTTAGAATATCGACAAGGTCAGATAATTTCATTTTTGGATAGCCTCCTTTACTTTCCGTTCAAAGGAATTGATTAGCTTTTCTTCTACAGGTTGGATATGAGGGATAGCACGACTGCGACCACCATTCCTTAAAACATGGCCATTTTCAAGTAGGTGTGTCAATTGATAGCTTGTAGCATTATGGATTACGTACGAGCCTTTGGCGTTTTTCTTAAGACGCCATCCTCTCCCGTACTTTCCTTTATTCTTTGGACTTGTTGCCTTCAAAGTCGCAACAGCTTCATCACCTAACTCTTGTGCAATAGTGTCAATCTCGTCTTCCAACTCACTAGAATACTCACTCAGTGCTTTAGCAATTTCTGCTGACAAGTCGCCTGTGACACTCATGGCAATTCCTCCATCAAGGTCAGCTCCAGAATTTCTAAACCAATCGGAAATGTCTTGAGAATACGATACCGTTTCCCATTAAATTCCGCTTCTTCCTCGTTGTTATACTCAAAGCTATGAATATCAAGGATGAGGCTCGGTCTAAGCCCGACCTGGCTAGCCTGATAAAATTCAGAACGAGTAATGGAACGCTTGCGACACAAAATAGTCAACCGCTTTTCCTCAAATAGAGGTTGGTGCAATTTATCTAATCCTGTTTTAACCCTTGAGATCAATGTAATCTCATTGTTCCATGCCATGACTTACCTCAATTTCAAATTATGCAATCGCCATAAAAGGTGGCGTGGCATATCCACCCCACCCTCATAGCGAAAGGCTGCAAAATCAACTACAAACATTTGGTGTTCAGCGTTTTCTAATTCAAGCGAAACTCCCAAATTATCTTCCAGTTCAGTTATGACAGCTTCGATGATTTTATTCAAAGGCTTATCACGTAGCTTTGTTGCTATACCCAATTTTAGTTTTAGTAATTCTAGTAATTGAGCATTGTCCATAACTACTCCTCATCTTCCTCTTCGGGTTCTTGAGGTTCTGCTTCTCCTTCGGAAATATCGTCATCATCGATTTTAGTCAAGAAAATAGATCCTGCACTATTTGACCCATCTAACAACTCTTGAATGAAGGCCTTGGTGCTCTTATATCCTGTTCGGGGATAAATATCCCCGATTTGATATTCATATTGTTGAGGGTCTCTCAAATCCTTAAAAGGACGGATTACTTGATAAGCCATCAGTTCCCTCCTTACCCTGCAGCGTCAGTGTATGTTCCGAAGAACCCAGCTTCGTCATCTACTTTTTTAATATCCAAACGGATAAAAAGTCCAAGCAATTGCCCGTAAATATCATTGTTCACCCACTTAACGGATACTTGAGCACGGTCAAACTCTTTGACGAACTCAGTGACATCCCCGATGAAGAATTTCATATCTCCTTCGTTTCCAAACACTGTGTCATCTACTTTGTAGATTGTTTTTCCACCAAATGAATAGCCAGTAGGTGAAGCCACATCAGTTTGAAGCATGTAGCGTCCATCTTTGTCCTTCACCTTATCAAGTGCGGCAAACATTGACTTAGTTACAACGATGCTTGCTTTATAAATTGATTTAAGCTTCTTATTGTAGATGTCTTTAATACCATCAAATCCAGCCGCATCTGCCTGGGTGGCTTCTTTGAGGACAGCTGCAACTAATGACAATTCAGTGTTTTCACCTTGATTAAACACTTCGTCTTCAACAATGGACATGATGTCATAGTCTGCATCGTCAATCATTTCTTGTGACACAGGGACATATCCACGGTAAGTCTTGATTGAATAATCAATCTCGCTAATTGCTGGTTTTCCAAGTTCTGGATTTGATTTCAATTCATCTGTTGAAACCATTACACCATCCGTTTTCTTGATAACTGGATATTTACCAGATCTACTGTTAACTTTCACACGTTCCACAAGATCCAAAAGTGGATTACGTGTTTTATTGACAAAATGAGGTTTCAAAACTTCAGTAGGAATCAGAGCTGCGCTTCCTGAATCAGTAGTTTTCAAACCTACGATGTCACGAGTTTGACCAGTACGAATGTATTTAGCGATTGCGTCACGTTGTTCCAATTTCTGTCCTCCACGCTTTTCTTTACTTGGGTAAGTCGGTGCTTTACGATTTTGCTCCTCGATTTGTTTTTCCAACTCGTCAATTTCTTTTTCCAACTGTGCTTTTTCAGCTTCTTTTTCTTCAATTTCCTTTTGAAGATCATCCACAGTCTTTTCAACTGCTGAAACTTCTTCATCAGTTTCAGCACGATCCAACTTTTCTAACTCAACAACCGAACGTTTGTTCAATTCTTCGATAGTTTCTTCCAACTCAACTACCTTAGTTGCTTTTGCTCGCATACGAGCACCAAAGATTAACGCCTTATTCATAGCTTAAATTTCTCCTTAATTTCTTTCTTGCGCTTATCTAGCGCTTCACGATTCGCACGGCTCTGACTTTCAAAGTCTTTTTGTCGTGCAGCAATTTCCGTTTGTGGATAGGCTGGGAAAGTACATGGGCTCACTTCAAAGATTTCTAGTTCTAAGACAGTGTCCAGATACGAACCATCTTCACGTTCCTCTGTTTCGATTTTTATCGGGATAAAGCCAAAGCTACATCCGATAACATCTCCACGCTTAACACGGGCATAGGCTCCAACAGCTTGAGGATCATCCTTGTTAATGATGATGTCTCCAAAAAGACCAACATCATCAACACCCAGTGTCAGAGTTCCGTTACCTGTTCGACCGAGAACAAGACTATCATCGTGGTTAAATAAAGCTCTGATATCAGCGTCTTTGATAGCTTTCTCAACTCCAGCACGCTTGATAACTTCACAGTAGCCTGGCCACAATTCCGTCTCCTCGTCAAACTTGATAAAGTAGCCACTCAAAATCAAATCACCAGAGTCTTCTTCTCTCGTTTGAAATTGAGTGGCACGATAACTATTCCGTTTCTGCATTCTCTTCCTCACCTCCTTTCAATTTATTTTGATCTCCTATCTTCTCTTGAGGGATAAAGTTCTCAAGGACAATCAACTCTTCCATCTCAGGATCAGGAGCCATACCAAGCCAATCTCTCCACTCATTACGACGCATTGCAGTACTGTTTGTCATTTGACGTGCAACCTCAGACAACTCTGTAATGTTGTAAGAGAAGAGTGAGCGAGGATTTAGCTTGAAGTAACGATTACTAGACAAAAGTAAGTCTCTGGTTAGTGTTTGAGTAATAGTGGTAGCGATACTCATGACAGTCGTATTTACAAAGTTGTTATACTCTGTCTTGTTGAACTCTCCCACGCCCAAAATAAAAGCAGGTACTCCTAATAGACCTGCAACTGTTCTTTTATCTAATTCCACAGACTCGTTTAAAGCGATGTCCGTTAGACTAAGCGGCTTTACCTGTTGAATGTCCAGCAATGCCTCTGGAACAATCCATGGAGCGCCGACCCTGCTAGTACTTAAATACTTCTCAGCGATACGCTCACGCCCTTGCTCCGAGTCTAGTTCAGCACTAGACGAGTCAACCTTGACGATAAGACTAGGAATATTCTTACCGTTCATGAAGCTTTTTTTAGTCTTAGTAGCCATGTTCAAACTTTGAACCACATCTGTCAACGTCACCCTAAAACCAGTACCAATGTATGGAATATCTGGATCTGGATTGATGACAAAGTGGACTACTTCATCAGGGGAATACTCTTCACCCCTAAATGAGATTACATAGGAATCCTTATCTGTTTGGAACGAAACTTCTCTCATCGGAAATGGTCTTAGATTAGAAATATAATCCGTAACAGGTTCATATTCCACATGTAAGACAGAATTCCCATCGCCATACAAAAGCAAATCGCGCACAATCTTGAAAATCCATGACTTCCTTGTCATGTGTTCACACGGATTGATGTCAATCTTTCTAGCCAGCCCATCACGGATTCTGATATCACCTTTCTCTGTATTTTCCATCAGGTGGATGGTCATATTAGAGACCAAATCAGCAATCTTATTAACCGCTGTCACCACATCTGGATTTCTGGCCAAAGGTACATACGAATCCATCAAGTTTGATAGTCCTAAATCTGAATGACTCAGCATATTGATTGGTTTACTTGGCTTGTTTCGTTTCCAAATCTTTTCAAAAATACCCATGTTCCCTCACCTCCTTTCTAATGAGCAGCATTTTTAAAAAATGAATCAAAGTGTTTATTTCTTACGATATTCTGACTGACATCAACGATTTGTTTGTCCCATTTTACTGTTTCAGCCATCAAATCTTTCATATAACTTTGACGAATAGTTACTTCTTCACCGTTTAAAATTGCTTTAACTCGCCCTTTGTTAATCAGCACGTTAATTTCATGTTCTGATAAAACTATTTCATTCATAATTAACCTAATCAAAGAATCTCATCACATCGCCACCCTTGCCAAGATTAGCAAGAGCCTGTATACAAGCAAAGACGCTGGCATCAAACAAGTCAATCCTTGCAGTACCACCGTCTCCGTCTAATTTTTCATATTGCACAGCGTCATCCACCTTTTCAATCGCTCTAACATTGCTCACACAGTATTCATAAGCGTCAGAATGAAGATAGTAAAATTCCTTGTTCTTGACTTTGAACTCAATCCGTCTGAACCCCTCAGATTTCAGATAGAATAACTGAGGCTGGTCAATCATCTTGAACTTAGCCTTTTTCATCTTAGCCAAAAACTCACGACCAAACTTCCTATCCATCCCCACAGCTTGGATTTTAAATCCACGCTCACGCATACTGATGAACCATTTGACGATATCATCATAGAGAACCGTTGGAGTATTGCTCATCGTCAGCCAGCCATCCGATTGCCAGCCAAAAAGTGGAATCCCATCATCATTAGCCTTCTTCTGAGCATTAATCCGAGGAAAGAAAGCATGAGTAATACAGATATCAACGTCTTTCTCTCCGTCATGATAGACACCATAGAGAGCAGCAGCTGTTAAGTCGTGCAATCTTGATAAGTCCGCACCGCCATACCAACGAATCGGCAAGCGTGCCAACTCTTCTAAACTCCAATCGTAGCAACTATCCGACGCTATAAACTCATCAGGATTGAAATAAGCGTTCATAGAGTTCGTAAAGATATTCAAGGTCTTATTGAAAAACTCGTTTCTAGTCTGAGGATCATTCATAGCCTGCTCTGCTTCTTCCTTGAGAGCCTTGAGCGAAACAGTGACACCCCATGACGGATTAGCCATTTTGAGAATATTCTCATCCAGATAGTCCACCACATCCCCATCAGCAGATTGATTAGCCTTGCAAATGAAGATAAAAAATGAATCATCAGTGACCAATTGCTTGAGCACCTTTTGACAGTATTTCAGACGGTTAGCAAGGAACCCAGTAGGAATATCACCGGCCGTAGAGATAACAAAAAGCATACTGTTTCGGTATGCTGACATTGTTTTTTTCATAAGACCATGCTTCTTACTGTTTCGCATAGTATGAGCTTCGTCCAAGATGATAACATTCCCGTTCAGAGAGTCCAAACGACTCTCATCATTCGCTAGAGCTTGGATAAAGAAAGAACCCTCATTACCAAAGTTAGCAGTGATAGAATGCTCTTGGTTGTTATCCTTGATACGAATGTTCTTATCGTTCCAACGTTCAACATTGAATCTTAAAAAACCAAAAGCTTCCATTGCTTGCTTGACTGAGTTAGCAACGATATAACATTTTGAACCGCTGTCCGTGTCTAATACCTGATAAGCAAGTGCGATTGCAGCAGTAAACGACGTTTTCCCATTCTTACGAGCCAGCATGATAAGCGCTTCTTTAAACCTACGCTCATTCGTACCCTTGTAGTAAAAGCCAAACAGGTTCACAACTACAAAGTGTTGCCAGGGTTGCAAGAGCAATGGCTTATTACGGATAGACACCGCAAACATATCGTCACCCTGCTGATGGACTACTACATTCTCGATAAAATGGATAACAAAATCCACCATATCCTCATCCATCTCAAAGGTTGGATTTTCTAAATCACGGAAAAAACGTTCAGCAGCAAGAATGTTCTCCTCGCAATGTTCCTCTTGGTGAGTTAAGACGTGTTGAGCGTATTCTTTTGCTTTATCAAGATTACCCATTTCCACTCACTCTCTTCTTCTTGATTTCATTCTTGAACTTCAAGACTTCTGCTAGAGGTGACTCTCCTTCTTGTTCAACCACCTCACCGAGAGATTTCGGATTCATCATCAACTGATTAGAGTAGCTGAGAATGTCTTTCCTCAAAATTTCCATAGCTGTCAAGATTGGAACTTTGCGCTCATTCTCGGCACCAGCCTTATTGACGTAGGTATCTGTCACTGGATATCCCATATCAGCATAATCTTGAGCAAGTTTCTGATACTGATATAGCATTCCTGCGAAAATATCAATGATCATATCGAACTCTTTCCGATAAGTGCCCAAGTCTTTCATCTGCTTGACCACTTTCGACTTAATCGACTTCGCTGTAATTGGTTTAGCCAAAAACTACCTCCTCTCGTCAAAAATGCTTAGTTTTTATCCCCTTTTTGTTTGAAGGCCCCCGACTTGGAAAAAGTTCCCTTCACCGGTTCCCAGAGGCTTCGAAAAAATTTTTTTGAAGTGGGGGGGATTAAAAAATTTTTTCATTTTTCATTTTTGTTTTTAAAAAAATTTAAAAATTCTTTTTTTCTTCTTTTTTGCCAATAGATTCCATTTCCGATTATCTTATCGTTGTTGCGGTCATGAAACGTATTATGTTTGCTGTTCGTCAGTGGTAAACAATTCCAAGATACATATTCCAACTCTGGATACTCAGATACTGGGTAAATATGATGAACCATTTCAGCCGGAACTGACTGTCCATATCTCAGACTTTCTTGGCAAAGGTAATCGTGTTGTCTCATGACCTTGTCACGGAACTTGTTCCACTTCCTTGTCTTCAAGCTTTGTCTGATAGGTTTGTTGTACATAGCAAACCTCCTTTCCAATACTAAAAGGGACAGGCCAGTGACCTATCCCCTCTCATACAAGAAAACCATGCTACCATAATAAACCTTTTTTCGTGAGACTTCAAGATGGCTTTTGTCTCATCTTTTTTTATTTACAAAATCATATACGAGAGCTCCAACGAATACTAATGGCAGAAATAGAAAAATCAATCCGTGTTTAAATATTTTTCCTACATCTTCTTTTGTCCAATCGAAAACAATTTTCAAAAACATCAATGCGATAAAATAACAAACTAAATATCCTATGAGTAACATATACCTCTCCTCTAACTATACCAATTTTATCCCTCACTTTCACATATCTTATATTTTGTTAAACTCACTCTAAATCTCAAACCCTTACTAATTATGGTTTTTAAAGCGTTTCGTTTTTTCAGTTTATGCTTAACTCATTATGTGAAAGTAATATCTAAAAAATTAAATGACAAAGTTCCGTAGTGCGTCATCAAGCTCTGCTTGTTCTATTCCTATGTATCTCAGAGTGATCGCAGGTGATGAGTGATTGAACATTTTTTGCAATGTACCTACGTCCTTTGTCTTGTTGTAATATTTATATCCAAATGTCTTGCGCATTGTATGTGTTCCAACATTATCAATGCCAAGTTCTTCAGCAGCCTCATGAATAATTTGATAGGCTCTCTCACGAGTGATTGCTTTATTTTTCCCTTGCCTACTCTTGAATAAGAAATGATGAAATGGCTTGCCTTCGACATATCTCCTCATTTCTTTCTTGAGTTCTTTTGTCATCCGTCTTGTTATCTGCTTGCCAGTCTTCCGTTCTCTCAGCTTGATGTGCCATCCCTGGACATCTTTAACTTTCAAGGTAAGTATATCTCCGACTCGCAAACCAGTATTCAGACCTGTGATGAATAGCATATAATACATCTCATTCCACTCTCTGAGATAATCTTTCATTGCCTGAATGTCGTCATTATCTTTTATCGGTGATACAAATTCCATATTCTACCTCCTTTCCCAAAACAAAAAGCCAGCATTTGCTGACTCTTGACGATACTTCTGTTGGACAACTTTTCTGACTAGAATTAAGGATGACTCCTAAAGTGTGATGTGTGTTTTTGTTTCAGAAGTTCATGCTATCATAATAGACCTTTTTTTGTGAGACTTCAAGATATCTTTTGTCTCATGTTTATTTATAGCTCACCTTTCAAAATAGCGTACTGCTCTAGGATAATCCTTCTACGTCGATAGATTGTAGCTTTGCTCATGAATTTCTGTTCTGCTATTTCTTCCCATCTCAATTGAGGATATCTCCAGCGCAGATTGAAGATTTCCTTATCTTCATCGACTAGATTGATCAGGAGTTTGTTAATAATAGCTTTGAACCCTTCGAGAAATTTTAAGGTTGGATCATCTGCGATTCTGATTGCGATAGTTTCGGTAGGTTTACTTATTCCTACGCTAGGACCGTTTTGAGCATCTGGGTTTCGAGTTTCTAATTCTAGTCTTCTCAAATCTATTGTGCGCTGAACATTTTGGAATTTGAAAAGTTCTCTATCTAATGTTTTGAGGTCTTCGTCACTTAATTTCTTCAATTCCTGCCCCCTCGATATCTTCGTGATTGCTTCCACTTGATAATCTTACCATCGTTATTGTTGTTGAAATAATCTGGCAATCTTGCCGTTGGGCTCTCTTTGTAGACCACTTTTTCAACGACCTGGATTCCAGGCATCATTTCATCATCTATCCACCCAACAAGCCACGCAGGATTCACATCATAGGTTTTGGCAATCATTTCTATTTGCTTAATGGACGGATATCCACCCCGTTCGTACAAATGAATTGTATTTTGGGAAACACCTGTATCTCTAGCCATATCTTTGACAGAAATACACAAGTCCTCTCTAAGTTCTTTCAGTCTTAGCTGCATCTTGCTCTCCACTTTCTAGTATTAGCTTTTTCCAGAAATCTAATGCGCTCTGCCATTGCTTCCTGAATGATGATGTAAGTTGGTTTCTTGTACTTTGCCATCACAATATTACCTCATCTCCTATTTTTAGAGATTCATAGTTTGTTTGAGTAACTACGAACACTCCGTAATTTTGTACTGTGATAGTGTACATCTCGCCAATCTTCTCCTTTTGTGAGACTCTACCTTTGATTTCTGCACCTTGATTATCAGCTTTATAGACGACAATCGGACGCTTTGCTTCTAGTTTTTTTATGTGGATACTCTGCCAAATATTTAATACAGCAGACAATAAAATCCAGATTGCGATAAAACGTTTCATCACTCCACCTCCTCATTTTTTATTGATTCATACGCTCTTTTATAAGCATCCAAATAGAGAAGTACTATTTCAGACACTTTTTTACCAGCGAATTCAAGAGTTTCATAGTATTCTGAATCTTGTTCACTCAGGAATTCTCGAACAGTATCAGTAATGTGTTTGAATCCATGCCGATCATCGAAATATTCAAATAGTTCATCAAAATAATATCGATCATTTTCGTCTAAGTCTTCATATCGCTTATTATCAAAGAAATACTCAAGAATAATTTTTTTAGCTTCATCTTCATCATAAACAAAAAGATTTCGACTAGATGCTTTGATTTTTTCGATAAAATATCCAGGGTTATTTGTAAAATCCTTATAGAAATCTTCCCAGTTACCCATATTGTTAAAATTTACTGCAACCAGCTCTCCAAAATCCCCTGTGATAGCTAATGATGAATTTTTCTTATCGAAAATATATCTTAGATTATACATTAGATTATATTCTAGACTATGATAATCAATGATTGTAATATCATCTAATTCGATTTTTTTAGCAATGTGCTTGTTGAAATAGTATGCAAATGATTCCATTTACTCCACCTCCTCAATCTCAATCCCTGGACAATCGAATACCCAGCCGAACCCAGCTTCTTCTAATCGCTTTCTAGTAAAGCTTTCAAGATCGCCATACACCATTTCAAAATCAAGATGATCGCCACCCTGTCTGTACACAGTTTTCAACGACTGTCCATTGCACAATATCACTTCATATCTCTTATCTTCCTCGACCTCGTAGCCGTCCAGCCATGCACGAGCGAAATTATTTCTATTTTCAAGTTTTCTAAACCATTCGCGTAACTCTCCGGTGGCTACTTCCCAAACATACTCGAACGCATCTTCCAACTCTACGCTTTGCTCTCTTGCTCCTTCGATCACATCCGCCACGAACGGCGGAACTTTGACTGGTTTTTGTTCGTCTAGTTGTTCGATTGATGTAATTGCAATTTCGGTCGGGATGGCTTTTATTTCAGTACCAAAAATGTTCAAACTGTAAATCCCAACTTCTCTAAACTCTTTAATCAAGTCCTGTTTATTCATCTTAGTTTCCTCCATAAATCAAATAAACTGCAATAACTACCTGAGCCATGTTTGGCGAATAGCCAATCCAATCATTAAACTCCTTAGATTTTGGCAACCAATCCTTAGTAGCTCCCAAATCATAGTCTGTAGGCTTTTCATCAGCGAATATGCATTCCATCGCTCCCATAAATGTCATACCATCTTCTGTCATTTCCCAGAAATAGTCCGCACGTTCTTTCACCGCTTGTGGTAAATCTTGCTTGGGAGGTTTAGGTTTCCCATCTTCTACCGACCAGCCGTATACTCCATTAACTTTTTTCTTTAAATCTTCCATCATCTTCTAACTCCTCACTTTCTTTAAAATCGTCAACAAAAAAATAATTGACATTCTTAGGGTTGACAGACAAATTTCTAATCCTCATCAAATTTCCATTGTTGAACTGACTAGTAATCTTCGTAAGTTCTTTTTCTGTAAAGTTTCTTACTAGAAAACTAAGTTCTTCACCATTAGAGAAGCAAATTTTTATTTTTTGATAATTGCTAACTTGCTCACTTTCAGGTTCATAACCAAGCAAGTATCCTACGCTCACTCCAAAATAATCTGCTAACTGACTTACTTTATTAGTTTTGATTTGACTTTCCCCATTTTCCCAATTTTGTATAGTTCGGTATGAGACAGCTATTACTTCAGATAATTCCTGCTGAGTCAACCCCTTTTCTTTTCTTAATTGTTTTAGTCTGTTCATCCTTCACACCTCCCTAAAATGGCAATCCATCATCTGGAATATCCATCGGATCACTTGCTCCAAAACTTGGTGGCATCTGGTTTTCCATGCTTGACTGATTCGCAGAATTATCCTTCTTTTCAAGTGTTTGAAAGCTTTCAGCTACAACTTCCGTCACATAGACACGTTGTCCTTGCTGATTATCATAGCTACGAGTCTGGATGCGGCCTGTGATTCCTACCAGGTTCCCTTTTTTGCACCAGTTTGCGAAATTTTCAGCCTGCTGGCGCCACATGATGCAACTGATAAAATCAGCTTCACGATCACCTGCCTGATTTTTAAAATTGCGATTCACTGCCAAACTGAAAGTCGCAACAGCTACATTTGAAGGTGTGTATCGTAACTCAGGGTCACGAGTCAAGCGACCTACTAAAACAACATTATTGATCATCTTTATTCTCCTTCTCCACTTCCTCAATCAACCAATCAAGGTTCTTGCGTGCTTTCTTTAGGTCTTCAAGACCGTTTTTCTCTTTATAGCGAAGCAAATACTCGACAGCACTGCACCAGTGATGTGCTTCCATCTCAGTCTTGCCTTTGATGAAATTAGCTGTAACCTCTTTCACTTCAAGACCATAAGTACCGATGTAATGATTTGGTTTGTTTACGTTGTCAATTTTTTCAGGTTTCATTATTTGTCCCCTTCCTTGTTTTCTAAAACGGCATCTTTTATAAAAGTATTGCCAATTTTATAGTATTTGTATTCCTCTGATGTCACTTTAAATATTTCTTCAACTTTCTTATTACCTGCGTATCCAGAAACAACTAGAATATATTTTCTTTCGGTTCTGGTTGGCACAAGTACCGAACTTTTACCGTTCATAACAGGTATGAACGTTGTGTGAGGTTCATCAATGTATTTATCTACAACTGTCCCACTCGAAATCTGGTGACATGCTACGAGGACGGATGCGAGTAAAACAACACATAGAATTTTAAAATATCTCACTCCTTGACCTCCAAAAGATCTGGGTTCTCATATACGTTGCCGATGATTTCTCTATCGCTAGCCACATTACACAATCGTTCAAAATTATTGTATCGAATCAAGCTATTTACAAACATTCCTAAATCTTCTCTATATTCGATAATTCCGTTTAACAAACCATCTTTTGTACCAAAAACATCTTTCTCATATATCTCCCGTAAATTTTTGTCAAACATCCCTGTGAAACGTCCTACTGATTCTATATTTACAGGACACCAAGAACCTATAGTAATGTATTGTTCATTGGCTTCTACCACTTCGTTGATAATAAATGCTCTTCCTCTATCTTCAATTAAATGTCCGTATTGCCATTCTCCTTTGCTGTTTTCGTCAATGGATAACCCTCTAAATTTTGGTATCATGCTAACACTCCTTAAATAAACAAACTAGCTAACCATATCAAAAATGCACATGTAATGATTTTTGAAATACTACTTCTTACAGCATACGAATAATCCTCTTCAGATTCTTTTTTGCTAGATAATACAGGCCAGATGAAAGATAGTAGTGCATCCATCCCTAAAGCTTGCCAGACTGTAATTTTACCAACTGGAACAATTGTTGTGATAATCTCATTCCAACCATACTGAACTACAAATGGCGATGCAACGATTACAAATACCGCTCCTAATACAATTCCTAGTCTTCTCATTTTACAAATCCTCCTCTTTAACAAACACTCCATCAATCATCTTACCTTTGCGGTCCTTGATAACTTCATAAGCTTCTTCTAAACAACTTTCAGCTGTGGTACCATTGCAAAATGAAACCGTACTGATCACACTGTCAAGAAACATCAAATCTGATTTGATTAAAGGAATCTGTGTCTCATTGTGGCAAATATGAGCGTATATTTTCTGAGCGATATTACCTAAACTAGAAACCATCAGCAGCAATTCAAGTTCCTGTTGATTAGCTGAAATCTGAGCGCCATTCTTAATCTGTTGATCAAATCCAATCAAGACTACCTGGATGTCTCCAAGAGCATCATAGATCAGTTCAGATTTATCCTTTGCGATACCTTCAAATAATTCCCCTGACTCTTCCATCAACTTCAAGAACTGTTTGACAGGATTTGCTTCATGTAAATTTCTGTCAACAAACCACTGTTGAACCTTTTCTTCCAAATTCATTTTTGTATTCATCTTATTTTTCCTCTCTTTTCTCCGTAATCAAGTAGTAGCAGTCAACTGCTCCGTAGTCAATCCTGATGTTTTCTCCGCTCATGCTTTTCCGAAAACGTGGATGGTTGATAGCTGAGTAACTAGCTTGGTGTTTCTTTAATTCGTTGATGGCGCTATGTATGTGGCCAAAACTTCCGATAAGTATCTTGCGGTGTCCGTTGTAAATGAAGTATAGATTTATCATCACTCCACCTCCACTGGATAGAAATTTCCAAAGGATACTCTCAGCGCCTTGCCCACCTGCAATGCAACCGCACGAGAAATAAAACGCATAGCTTTCCGCTCGTCTGAATACGAAACATCAATGCCAGTCACACCGATTGCCACAGACATCAAGAACGGTTTATCTTCTCTTGCCCCATGTTTTAAGATAAACATCAGCTACCTCCATTTTCAAGCCTTTCAAGTAGTTCACGTTTACGCTCTTCGAGTTCCTTCTTAGTCTCATCACTGGTATTGTTGACATAGTTAGGTTGTGACCATTTAGGAACATTTGATTTTTGATTCCCTGACTGACCCTTGATTTTACTTTCTTTGTACGCTCTCTCACGTTCATCGACTGCTGCAATCGTCAAAACTCCATCATTCTTCCAATTCGTCAAAATCGCTCTGATATAACTGAAATTTCTTTTACCATTGTCAGCAGCAAGACCAATTGCTTTCAGAACAACTTTCGCTTCCATTCCATCAAAAGTGATGAACTCTTTTAAGATTTCAAATTGAGTTCCATCCAACGGAGCAATACGAGATTGATATTCTTCGACGATGAGTGAGACTGGATTTTCATCTACATCTTTCTCTATCTCTGTATCTATATCTTTCTCTTTCTCTATATCTATATCTCCGTTACGCTTTGTTACATCGTCGTTACATTGTAACGCTAATTGATTCTCTCGAAACTTGCGAACCCTTCTGGCGCTTGCTGTCTCACTACCAACCATCTCAGGAACTTGTTCTAAAAAATAATCGCGGTCAGAGTTTCTAGTCAATAACCCTTTACTTTCCAAGAAAATCAAAGTAATTTTAATATCTTCGACATTCTCATCAATGACAAGAGCGATTTCTTCAGCTAGATTGTCAGCAAGTCCATCATAGTATATGTGCCCACCATCTTCTAGGCTAATCAACATCATTTTGAGATAGATGATGGTATGCGTATCACCGCCTGCAATCTTACGAAGCAATTTCATTTCTTTAGACTTGAAAAAATCCTGAGCTAGTTGAATCCAGTAGTATCGCTTGTTTTTAACTACCATTGATACCCTCCGTTTTAATCCACAAATGTTTCTTTTCGTGTCACGGGATCAATGTCCACACGTCGACCTGTTTTAAAGTCAATAAACCCTTTTTCAACTTGAGGCGTTTGAAATTGAATCTTCTTTTTTGCTCTCATGGCCATTTTAAGTTTGATATTCATCATCAGCGATTCAATCAAGACTACTGATACTAATGTTCCTACTGCGATAATTTGTAAATTGTTCATGTTTTTTATCCTCTTTTTGTGCTATAATATAGTCAAATAATTTTGCTAAGACCTTGTCCAGAAGCCTTTTAGTAAAGTTATTATATTTGATTAGAGAGCCATTCTTTGATGGCTCTTTTTGACCATTTCTTACCAGGTAATTCCTTTGGAAATCCCTTTAAGTAACGATAATTATCTGAAAATGTGTCATACTTAATTCCTAGAAATTCGCAGGTAGTGTTCACATCCATCAACTCTGGATAGTGATCACTATCTTTTTCTATCTCGACTAGCCTTGTGATTGTGTCCTTGATAATGGACTTAATCCATTCAGATAGTGAAAGTAGAACATTGTCCATCTTCTTCCCCTCCTACCCTTCGTCAAATGAGTTCAATTTCATGATTTTCATCTTGGTATTGGTGCTTGGCTCCCACGTCATCCAATATTTCAATGCTGCTTCTGCGAATTTCTTTGGCAGTAAGTCATAGCGACTAATGTTGAAGTGGTCTTTAAAGTCAATCTCAGCTTGTCTAAATACTGACTGAGCGAAAATCTTGTCAGCATAAGCTGGACTATCAATACCACCAAGGCAAGCCACTACACGAGCCTTGCGCTTCTTCAGTAGCGACTGAGCATAGCTTGGATGAATCGGTTGCTCGTTTTTTAGATAGTCGATATCTTCAATCATGCTAGCTTGTTGCTCGCGCAATTTTTTCTGGCCAGTAAACAGAGCAATAAAAGCATCCTCATCCAAGTCCTCACGAATAAATCCGCCTTGTTTTCGAATCGCTGGTAAGACCTCTGAAGTCACCCAACGTTTAAACTCTTTCGCTTGAGGTAATTTACTGGATAAGATAAGAGAGTAGAGTCCAGATTCGTTGATGATGATAGGATTTTGATTTCTACCCATGGCGTCACGAATCGTTACCCCATCTGTCTTATCATCTTCATCTACATGGTCAAAAATTGCTTTTCTTGAATTCGCATATCCCAAGATATCCGCTACATCCTTCCCAACGAACCAAGGCTCGTCATCAATTGTCAAAGTACGGACTTCCTGCCCGTGAAAGTTAAAAATTTCGTTCATAAAGTTCCTTTCTAAATTTGGTATAATGAAATAAAAACGATTGGAGAAATCTTATGGAAGTATCTACTGTTGATTATTATTTCAGTGCGATCTCAAAAACTTTAACAATTCAAATTCCTCAATCTTGTCCTTTGTGTGGAATCGGAAACAATCCAACCACCAACGAAGTAGGAAGATTAGAAATCCAAGAAGGTTACGTTTTTACTCTGCACCATCGTTGTCCAGCTTGTAAGAAATACCATATGACGAATCAAGAGTATTTAAACCAAGATGACAAAACAACTATGATCCTTGTTTATCCCAATAAAGTTGTTATCGATATAGACGATCTTTTCATTGAACATGCTCCTAGATTTGTAGAGTTTTACAGTGAAGCGATTGAAGCTGAAAAAATGGGATTGGAAAACATCGCAGGAACAGGCTACCGCTCTGCTATCGAATGTTTAATAAAAGATTACGCCTTGGCTTTTGAATTAGATACAAAAGAATATTTATCTGACCCAAAATTAACTTTTAACAATGCCATTGATAGGTATGTAAAAGATGACGACCTCTTAAAAGGTGCTCTTCATTTTATCCGAATAGTCGGTAACGGCTATACTCATTGGAATAAGAGTACCAGTATTTCATTACCTCAACTTAAAAACTATGTAGATATTATCATTCAGATTTTCAAATCTAAGTTTATGCTGAAGTTTCTTCCAAATGTTTAATTCCTAAACGCATTTCAATTTCTGAGATGCGTTTTTC
This sequence comes from bacterium, assembly GCA_905221205.1. Classification (GTDB taxonomy): domain Bacteria; phylum Bacillota; class Bacilli; order Lactobacillales; family Streptococcaceae; genus Streptococcus. The sequence goes on along the minus strand of CAJNCG010000004.1, from coordinate 6,402 downwards.
TTGTTCTGCAACTTTTTTATATAATTCTTCAACAGAATAAGCTATAATTTTTTCCATCTTCCCCTCCTACTCCTCAAATTTTTCCCACGACTCACTGATCCGCAACTTCTTATTAATGCGAAGCTTCAAGTCATCGCTCCCTTTTCCATCCTTAAGCAACTGTGTGATAGCTGATGGACTAACACCTACAACAATGGCCAAGTCTGTCTGTGACCACCCACGTTTGTCAATTCGCTCTTTTACAAGCTCAATCCATTTACGATGTTGTTGGCTCATGTGACCTCCTCCTTTTTAATTAGTTAAGTTAAGGAGTTAGTAAATTGTTTTATAAAATGCTTGACATATTTCACCCAAAAGGTTAAAATGAAAGCATAATTAAAAACCTTGATAAAACATTATATCTATCAACTTACTTGCTCGCCAAAGCTATTTAATTTTAGATAAGTTTTAACTTTGTTTTTTACTAACTCATTAACTTACAAAAACTATTTTACACCCAATAAGGTGATATGTCAACACTTTTCACCCAGAAAGTTGAAATATTTTTTGTTATGCTCCAGAAAGGTTGATTTAACAATGTTTCCGACATACGAAAAAATTAAAGAACTTGCTGATAATCATGGTATTTCTCTTATGAAGTTAGAAGAAGATTTAGGTTACAGCAGAAATACACTCTATAAGTTGAAATCTCAAAAACCTAACGCTGAACGAATTTCAGAAATCGCCGACTACTTCAACGTATCCACAGACTACCTACTCGGACGTACAGATAACCCAAATGTCGCCAACTCAAAAGAACAATTCTATTTTGAAGGCAAAGAGGTAGATGTTGAGGAACTCGCTTCGACTGCTATGCGCTTCAATGGTAAGCCATTATCAGATGAAGATAAGAAAGCAATCCAAAATATTATTGAAATCTACTTACGCAAAGGATAGTCTATATGACTGAAAAGGAACTTGCCTATAATTTAGGTATCAAAATAGAGGTCTTTGAAGATGTCTTATTTCCTGATGAAGCATTTTATATCCCTGCTTTAAAAACAATGTTTTTAAGTGACGCAATCTCTGAAGATAAAAGAGTCCAGGTCGCCCTGCATGAAATAGGACATAAAAACCATTCACCAGATATCTATGAAAATTTCCGTGAGAGGTGTGAGCTAGAAGCAAATCGCAACATGATTCATCATCTCATGAAAGCCGAATTGGATATCGCTGACGATACTAGCGTATTTAATTACTTGGCATTTATGGAGAAATACAATTTAAAAACCATAGCAGATGAGATTATGGTTAAGGAAGAGTATTTGACTCTCGTTGGATAAAATATAATTATAAAATACTTAAGCAGATAAGAAAGGAACAAATTTATGGCATTATTTGGCAAAAAACAAAATGAATCTATAGAAATCGAGCTTTTTACAGAGGAGCCTAATGAGCGAGTTTTTGAGTTTAAAAAATCAAAAACTGTCGTAAGAATCGATGATTACTTTATCAGGATTGCAAGAAAGACAAATATGTCTAATGTTTTACTTCATGGTTTAGATGGTGAAAAGTCAATCCTTCTCTCTGAAATTACAGCATACCAACTGAAAGAACCTGGTTCAACTGTTGGATATCTTCAACTTGTTTATCCTGGATCTTCTGATTCAAAAGGTGGTGTGTTTGATGCCGTAAAAGATGAAAACACAGTAACCTTTACCAAAGATGAAAAAGCATCTATTTTGGAATTGAAGAAAGCCATAGAGAAAGTTTTAAAAGATAAAGTCAAGAAATAACAAAAAAGCCCCACAATCGCCCTCGCCAAAGTTTGATTGTGAAGCTCAACCTGTATAAAAATCAGCCATTAAAAAGGCCTCTTTTCTATACCCTATTTTACACCATGAAAGGGGGGATGTCAATATTCTCAATGTTTAGACCTTGTCCAGAAGCCGATAAACAAGGAGAATACAATGAAATATAATAAAACAAAATACCCAAATATCTATTACTATGAGACTGCTAAAGGCAAGCGTTACTATGTCAGACGTTCTTTTTTCTTCCGAGGTAAAAAAAGAGAAAAAAGTAAAAGTGGTTTCACAACTCTCCCTCAAGCTCGTGCAGCCTTGGTAGAGCTTGAGCAACAAATACAAGAACAAGAATTAGGTATCAATACTAATCTAACACTTGATCAATATTGGGATATCTATTCTGAAAAGAGATTGTCAACAGGGCGCTGGAATGACACTTCCTACTACCTCAATGACAATCTCTATAAGAACCATATCAAGCCAAAGTTTGGTTCTATCCTGCTTAAAAATTTGGATAGAAATGAGTATGAACTCTTTATCGCTGAAAAGTTGCAGAACCATACCAGATACACTGTTCAAACTCTCAATTCCAGCTTCATGGCATTGCTGAATGATGCCGTCAAAAATGGAAATCTGCTCTCAAATCGCTTGAAAGGTGTCTTTATTGGCCAGAGTGATATCCCTGCTGCTAACAAGAAAGTGACTCTCAAAGAGTTTAAGACTTGGATAGCAAAGGCAGAAGAGATTATGCCAAAACAATTCTACGCTCTGACCTATCTTACCATTTTTGGATTGAGAAGAGGAGAAGTCTTTGGTTTGCGTCCAATGGACATCACTCAGAACGACAGCGGACGGGCTATACTGCATCTTAGAGACAGTCGAAGCAACCAGACCTTGAAAGGGAAAGGGGGGCTTAAAACGAAGGATTCAGAGCGATATGTCTGCCTTGATGATATCGGAACGGACCTTATCTATTATCTGATAGCTGAAGCTTCTAAAATTAAGCGAAAGTTAGGGATTATCAAGGAACAGCACAAGGATTATATCACTATCAACGAGAAAGGTGGTCTTATCAATCCAAACCAGTTAAATAGAAACTTCAATCTAGTGAATGAAGCAACAGGATTGCATGTAACACCTCACATGATGCGTCACTTCTTCACAACTCAAAGCATTATTGCAGGAGTTCCACTTGAACAATTAAGCCAAGCGCTGGGCCATACAAAAGTTTATATGACAGATCGTTATAACCAAGTTGAGGATGAACTCGCTGAAGCGACAACAGATTTATTTCTTAGTCATATTCGCTAAAAAAGTCCCCTCCAATTCCCCGACCAAAATCCGAAAAATACCGAAAAATATCGAAAAATGATTTTTAGAATAGTCCCCAAAAGCCTGAAATAGAGCCAAAAAACTCCACCTGATTGGGTGGAGTTAAGGGAGATTATTATGAAAAAGAAAAGTTTAGGATATTTGTTACAACAAGTTAGGAGGTCTTCTTGTAACTGTCTATAGTATACCCGACCTATCTTAAACAAATCTTAAAAATCTCTTACGACCAAACACTTTCTAAAATATTTGTTTGTTCACGACCAGGACCTACTGAGAAAGTAGAAATACGAACGCCGACCAATTCGCTCACACGACGAACATAGTTACGCGCATTCTCAGGAAGATCTTCCAAATTACGAACTCCGGTGATATCTTCTGACCAACCTGGCAACTCTTCATAGATAGGTTTGCAGCGTTTCAATTGCTCAAGACTAGCTGGATAGTAGTCAATACGTTGACCATCAAGATCATAGGCCACACAGATTTTCACAGTATCCAAACCACTCAAAACATCGATAGAGTTCAATGAAAGGTTAGTAATACCAGAGACACGACGGCTATGACGCATGACAACTGAGTCAAACCAACCTACACGACGTGGACGACCAGTTGTTGTACCATATTCATGACCGACTTCGCGGATACGTTTTCCCACTTCATCAAACAACTCAGTTGGGAAAGGACCGTCTCCCACACGACTCGTATAAGCTTTACATACACCTACAACCTTGTCAATCTTACTTGGACCAACACCAGAACCAATTGTTACACCGCCAGCCACAGGGTTTGATGACGTAACAAACGGATAGGTACCTTGGTCGATATCTAGCATAACACCTTGTGCACCTTCAAAAAGCACACGTTTACCATTATCAAGCGCATCATTCAAAATAACAGATGTATCGGTCACATATTTCTTGATTTGTTGACCATATTCGTAATACTCTTCAAAAATATCATCGAAAGCAATCGCTTTACTATCATACAATTTTTCAAAGAGACGATTCTTTTCAGCAAGGTTACGTTCTAAACGCTCACGGAAAATATCTTTATCCAAAAGATCGGCAATACGAATTCCCACACGAGCAGCCTTGTCCATATAAGCTGGACCAATTCCCTTGATTGTAGTCCCAATCTTATTGTCACCCTTAGCCTCTTCTTGCAAGCGATCCAACTCGATATGGTATGGCAAAATAACATGCGCACGATCAGAAATACGCAAATTATCAGTTGTTACACCTTCCTCATGAAGATAGCTCAACTCTTTCACAAGAGATTTAGGATTTACAACCATACCGTTCCCGATAACAGAGATTTTTTCAGGGAAGAAAATCCCAGATGGAATCAAGTGCAACTTAAATTTCTTACCATCAATAACAATCGTGTGACCAGCATTATCACCACCTTGATAACGTGCAATCACTTCTGCATTCGCTGAAAGGAAGTCTGTAATCTTCCCTTTACCTTCATCACCCCACTGGGTACCTACAACAACAACTGAAGTCATAATCTTGTCTGAGCCCTCAGGCTCTTCCTTTCTCACATACATGGCAGGAATCTCACCCGCAATTATATCTTACAATTTATTATAAGAAAAAATCGCCTTTTTATCAAGAAGAAACAATAGAAAGATTTGCTATTTCCAACTATTAAAAACTATTCTAGAAAAATTAATAGCTATTTATCATAATCGTTCTATAAAAGAGTAAATTTGTTCGGAAATTCACTAAAATTACCTCAACAAGAAATAAAACCCCGATTCATTATCATCTTTTCAAGATACAAACGATAAGCAACACGATAATGGTAAACAATAAAATCCCTACGACACCCAATACCATATCGAACTAAATAATAAATCAAAAATTTAAAATGAAAATGTTCCCAGTCCCAACTATTACCAAAGACAGTCGCATACTCTTCTTCGATACTGTCATAGAAGTCAGTCATCTGATCATAAATACTTTGTAGCATAAGCCTACACTCCTTTTTTCTATTTATGAACTTATTCTAACAAAAAATTACAAATAGTTATTATAAATTCCTGAATTGTTAAAATACCAACCTCAACAAGATAGAAAATAAGAAAAGTTGACAGAATATAAATAAATATCTTACATCAAAAACAAACTATTAAATCCCTAAAAATAAAAAATTTCCTATAAATGATTTAAAAAATTATCCTGATAATCAGGCTCTATAATATTTGTAGTGGGTAAATCCCCTATAGATATTATGGAACCTATTTTGTTGTAGAAAAAAGTTCCATAGAAAAAATCATATGGAATCATTACTTTTTATCACAAAACTACTTGATATCCAAGACTCAAACATCAAAATTCTAGATATCATCAATATGGATACACACAAGGAAATTATCGCTAAGCTAGATCATCCTGACACTAAGTGTCCACATTGCCTAGGGCAAATAGCTAAATATGACTTCCCAAAAGAATCTAAAGTCCTCTATCTAGAGTGTGCGGGCTATAAGACACTCATTCAATTTAGAAAATGTCGTTTCTGTTGTAAAGTCTGCGGAAAAATGGCTGTCGCAGAGACTTCCTTAGTAAAAAGAATCAGTAAATCGCAAACAAACGTCAATCAGAAAATCACTAAAAAATTAATCGAGAAAGTCCCTATGACGGCTATTGCAAAAAGTCTATCTATCTCTACTTCGACAGTTATTCGTAAATTGAAAGCATTCAAGACAGATCTATCTTTCCTTCCAAATCACATGGCTTGGGACGAATACAGCTACAGCTTCAAGAAAGGTAAGTTAGCTTCATTGCACAGGACATTGCACAGGACTTTGATTCCAGAAAGATCGTCGCTAACCTGTATGGGCGGACTCAAGTGACTATTCGCAAACATTTCCTTTAGCTCATACTTGACCAATTATGAACTCTATCAACTATCACTGTTTCATTTCCAAAATCCTCATCGCTTTGAACATCAAAAAGGAGAGATCCAATTTGGTCCTCTCCAAGTTATAACTTACCATCTCATCACCCCATTACAGTTGACAAAGAGCTATATTTCTCCTATCAAGAAAAATATCTAGCACCTAATGATTCGAGACAGATTATTAATTACATAAAAAAGAGGTCGAAACCTCCTTTTATTAACTACTCCGCCAGTAGGACTCGAACCTACGACATCATGATTAACAGTCATGCGCTACTACCAACTGAGCTATGGCGGAATAAAGCTAAGCGACTTCCATATCTCACAGGGGGCAACCCCCAACTACTTCCGGCGTTCTAGGGCTTAACTTCTGTGTTCG
>CAJNCG010000003.1 GCA_905221205.1 bacterium | reverse complement strand
GTAGAAAAACCAGATACAAATACAACACCAGGAAGTAAACCAGGAAAAGTATTAATCACATACCCAGACAACAGTACCGAAGAAGTCACAGTAACGGTTGAAGTAACACCGCAAAAAGATGATTACGATCCACAACCAAAAGCCCAAACGGTTGATAATGGAGCAGTGCCAAACGCAGAAGACAGTGTTGATAAGACAGGTTTACCAAGTGGCACAACAGTTACATGGAAAGAAACTCCAGTAGTAAACACACCAGGAGAACATCCAACAGTAGCGTTAGTGACATACCCTGACGGAACAGTCGATGAAGTGACTGTCCCAATTACGGTGAAAGAACAAAAAGATACGTTCAACCCAACCGCAAAACAACCAGCACTAACCGCAAAACACGGCAGTGAACCAAGTGCAGAAGGAAGTATCAATACAGATAACTTACCAAAAGGCACAACGTACAAATGGGTAGAAAAACCAGATACAAATACAACACCAGGAAGTAAACCAGGAAAAGTATTAATCACATACCCAGACAACAGTACGGAAGAAGTGACGGTGACAGTAGAAGTGACGCCACAAAAAGATGATTACGATCCACAACCGAAACCACAAACAGTGGATAACGGTACAGTACCAAACGCAGAAGACAGTGTGGATAAAACAGGCTTACCAAGCGGAACAACAATCGCATGGAAAGAAACACCAGTAGTTAACACACCAGGTTCTCATCCAACAGTAGCGTTAGTGACATATCCAGATGGAACAGTAGACGAAGTAACAGTACCGATCACAGTTAAGAAACAAAGTGATACATACACACCAACTGCGAAACAACCAGGACAAACCGTGAAACACGGAAGTGAACCAAGCGCAGAAGGAAGTATCAATACAGAAGGCTTACCAAGTGGTACAACGTACAAGTGGGTAGAAAAACCAGATACAAATACAACCCCAGGAAGCAAACCAGGAAAAATATTAATCACATACCCAGACAACAGTACGGAAGAAGTGACGGTGACAGTAGAAGTAACGCCACAAAAAGACGAATACGATCCACAACCAAAAGCCCAAACAGTGGATAACGGAACGGTACCAAACGCAGAAGACAGTGTAGACAAAACAGGATTACCGGAAGGTACGACTGTAACATGGAAGACAAATCCAGACGTAAGTACACCAGGTTCTCATCCAACAGTAGCCTTAGTCACCTATCCAGACGGAACAGTCGATGAAGTGACAGTCCCAATTACGGTAAAAGAACAAAAAGAAACGTTCAATCCAACTCCGAAACAGCCAGGACAAACCGCAAAACACGGAAGTGAACCGAGCGCAGAAGGAAGTATTAATACGGAGAACCTACCAAAAGGAACAACGTACACATGGGTAGAAAAACCAGATACAAATACAACACCGGGCAGCAAAACAGGAAAAGTATTAATCACATATCCAGATAATAGTACGGAAGAAGTCCCTGTAATGGTTGAAGTAACGCCACAAAAAGACGAATACGATCCACAACCAAAAGCACAAACAGTAGAACATGCTCAAGTACCATCTGCAAAAGATAGTATTGAAAATGTAAAAACGTTACCAGAAGGAACGACTTTTGGATGGAAAGATGGAAAAATTCCAGATACTTCAAAACATGGGGAGAAAAAAGGCGTAGTAACTGTAACGTATCCAGATGGAAGTACAGAAGATGTTGATGTTGTAATTTCTGTGAATCCAGAAGATTTCACTCCAGTAGTTCCGATGGAGAAAGTACCAGTGAAAAATCCTGAGAACTTAATTCCAGAAGAACAAGATAAAGTGAAAGAAAAAGTGACAAAAACAAATCCAGGAAAAGATGTAACAGTTGATTCAAAAGGAAATGTGACGATTACAGATCCGGAAACAAAAGTAAGCCATGAAATTTCTCGAGATAAATTGGTATTTGCATATGCAAAAGGTGAGCCAGAAACTTCGGAAAACCCTGAATTTAATGGCGGAGTGAACGCACCAGATTCACCAATCCATGAAGTTCCAGAGTTTGCAGGTGGTGTCAATGGAGAACCGGAAACTCAAGAAATCTTGCCAGAGTTTAATGGCGGAGTGAATACACCAGATTCGCCAGTTCATGAAGTTCCAGAGTTTGCAGGTGGAGTAAATGGTGAGCCAGAAATTCAAGAAACCTTACCGGAATTTAATGGCGGAGTGAACGCACCAAATTCACCAACACATGAAGTCCCAGAATTCAATGGAGGTGTAAATGGTGATCTTCCTGATCCAGTAGAAGTACCGAAAGTCCAGCTGATTATCACCAAGTGGGTTGATGAAAATGGTAAAGAATTGAAAACAGCGGATTCCAAAGCTCCAACGCTATTAGGTGAAGCCAATGAAGCATTTGAACATGGTGAAATTCCAGGTTATGTATTTGTAAGAACAGAAACTAAAGGTGACGTTGTAACTCACGTCTTCAGGAAAGTGAGTCCAGTTGGACCAACAGGTGACGGTCAACAAAGACCAGCTACACCATTTTACGATACAAATCCTAGACCGGATATTGCTACCCCTGCTGAGGTGCCAGCTACTCAACCGGCTGGACAACCAAATCAAACAGTTGAAGTGCCTGCTCAATTGCAGAATGAAGTGTCAGAAACGAATCTATCAGTTTCTCAACCGAAAGCAATATTGCCAAATACTGGTACACAAGAAGACCGTGCTACAGGTGCATTAGGAGTTCTCTCTCTTCTTGGCGCATTTGGTTTGCTATTTGCCAAAAAGAAAAAAGATGATGAAGAGGAAGCTTAAATAGATGATCTCATCTGATCCTTAGTAGCTTTCCCTACATGAAGTCTTTGTAAATCAAAAAGAACTAGAAAACTCACTCATTTGTGAGAACTCTAGTTCTTTTTTCGTATTTCAAGAACTAGTCATTCGATTGTTGATGAATTGTCTAGTTCTTTTATATAGAGGGCTAAAAGTCTGTCCGATTGTCTGTTTTAGAATAGCAATTAGTGATGACTAGATCGCATTGACCAAATCTTGAGCTTGTTTGTCAAGTGAGTTTAGGACGGTTTCGTCAAGGACCAATTTTCCATCTGCCCAAGCAGAGTCATTAACACGTGCAGCAGTGAAATCACCAACGACTTGTGTACGGATAAATGGCAAGAGGTCTTTGTAGATAGCGAAAAGTTGATCGTGACCTGCATTGGCTACAGATGATACGGTGACAAACTTATCTTGAAGGGCAGAAGCGCCACGTGTATCAGACAAGTCAAGGGCACGAGATAGCCAGTCAAGCAAGTTTTTTACTGTACCAGGGATAGAGAAGTTGTAGACTGGAGAGAAAATCCAGATGGCGTCCGCAGCGAGAACTGCTTCACGAGCAGCAGCTACAGCTGGATGTGTTGGAACTTCCAAATCTTGGCTGAAGAGAGGAAGGGCTGAATAATCAAGGTAGCTAACTTCTGCTTTACCAGCAAGTGCTTTCTCAGCTTCGAGCGCCATTTGGTGGTTGAAAGAACCTTGACGTAGTGATCCGACGATAAATAATATTTTTTTAGACATGATGTATCTCCTTTTTCTTAAATTTCCGAGAATCCTTTCGTTGTTATGAAATATATTACAATAAAACAAAAGGACTTGCAAGAAATCTGCTCAGAGTTTATTTGAAAATTATAAAATTGCTGAAACTCTAGTCAGTTACCACTGGAAAAGTAAGAACTGTTTTTTGGATTCTGGTTTGCTTTGAAGGAAGAAATAGAATTGGTTGCTTATAATCAATGAAAATCAAAGAGCAAACTAGGAAGCTAGCCGAAGATTGCTCAAAGCACCGCTTTGAGGTTGCAGATAAAGCTGACAAAGTTTGAATTGGATTTTCGCAGAGTATTCCTATATTCACTTGTAATAAAGCCCAATAGATGGTAAAATAGACGAGTGAAAAAAAGACAAAACAAAGCAAAAAATAATCTACTGTGGCAGTATGGTCTAGGGATGACGATTTTGTTTGTGGTTATCAGTGCTTCCTTTCTGTATCTGGTGTTTCTGGGTATGAAACCCTACCAAACAGCTAAAAGTGAAGGAGAAAAATTAGCTCACCAGTATGCAGGATTAGAGCAGGCTGATCAGGTTGATTTATACAATGGCTTGGAATCCTATTACAGCGTTCTTGGTCGAAATAAACAGCAAGAAGCACTTGCTGTCCTGATTGGGAAGGATGACCATAAGATTTACGTTTATCAGCTAAATCAGGGTGTTTCACAAGAAAAAGCAGAAGCTGTTTCTAAGGAAAAAGGAGCTGGCGAGGTTGACAAGATTACCTTTGGCCGTTATCAAGACAAGCCAATCTGGGAAGTTAAGTCAGGCACTGATTTTTATCTAGTAGATTTTGAAACAGGAGCATTGGTCAATAAGGAGGGCCTATGAAACTATCCAACCGTGTTTTAGAAATGGAAGAAAGTGTCACTCTAGCTAGTGATGCTAGAGCAAAAAATTTAAAAGCTCAAGGTAAGGATGTCCTTTTCTTGACCTTGGGACAGCCAGATTTTCACACCCCTGAAAATATTCAGGATGCAGCAGTTAAAGCTATTCGAGAAGGACAGGCTTCCTTCTATACAGTAGCTTCAGGTCTACCAGAATTAAAAGCTGCAGTGAATACCTACTTTGAGCGCTACTATGGCTATTCTGTAGCAAGTAATGAGGTTACCTTTGCCACAGGTGCCAAGTTCTCCCTCTATACTTTCTTTATGGCTGTAATTAACCCTTTAGATGAGGTTATTATTCCAACTCCATACTGGGTTAGTTATGGAGACCAGGTCAAGATGGCAGAAGGGATTCCAGTCTTTGTTCCTGCTAAGGAAGACAATCACTTTAAGGTGACCGTAGAGCAGTTAGAAGCAGCTCGTACAGATAAGACCAAGGTTTTGGTGCTAAATTCGCCATCTAATCCAACAGGAATGATTTACACCCGTGAGGAACTCTTGGCTATCGGAAATTGGGCTGTTGAACATAACATTCTCATCCTAGCAGATGATATTTATGGTCGTTTAGTCTATAACGGGAATGAGTTCGTACCAATCTCTAGTCTATCAGAAGCCATTCGCAAGCAAACCATTGTCATTAACGGTGTATCAAAAGCTTATGCCATGACAGGTTGGCGGGTAGGTTATGCAGTGGGTGATCCAGAAATCATTGCTGCTATGAGCAAATTGACAGGTCAAACAACTTCTAACCTAACTGCTGTTTCACAATATGCAACCATCGAAGCCCTAACTGGACCGCAAGATTCTGTGGAAGTTATGCGTCAAGCATTTGAAGAACGTCTCAATACCATCTATCCACTCTTGTGTGAAGTCCCTGGTTTTGAAGTTGTCAAACCGCAAGGAGCCTTCTATCTCTTTCCAAATGTTAAAAAAGCCATGGAGATGAAAGGTTATACGGATGTGACTGACTTTACAACAGCTATTCTTGAGGAAGTTGGTTTGGCACTCATAACAGGAGCAGGATTTGGAACGCCAGAAAATGTCCGCCTCAGCTATGCGACAGACCTAGACACGCTTAAAGAAGCAGTTAAACGCTTGAAAGCATTTATGGAAAAATAAAAGAAAAGGAAAAATAATGACAAAACGTGTAACGATTATTGATGTAAAAGACTATGTTGGTCAGGAAGTGACGATTGGTGCTTGGGTTGCCAACAAATCAGGAAAAGGGAAAATCGCCTTCTTGCAATTGCGTGATGGAACAGCCTTCTTCCAAGGTGTGGCCTTTAAACCAAACTTTATCGAAAAATTTGGTGAAGAAGTGGGACTTGAGAAGTTTGATGTCATCAAACGTTTGAGCCAGGAAACTTCTGTTTATGTGACAGGTATTGTCAAAGAAGACGAACGTTCTAAGTTTGGCTATGAGCTTGATATCACAGATATCGAAGTGATCGGTGAATCTCAAGACTACCCAATCACACCAAAAGAACATGGAACAGACTTCTTGATGGACAACCGTCACTTGTGGCTCCGTTCTCGTAAGCAAGTAGCGGTGATGCAAATTCGTAACGCTATCATCTATGCAACTTATGAGTTCTTTGACAAGAACGGCTTTATGAAATTTGATAGCCCAATTTTGTCAGGGAACGCGGCAGAAGATTCAACAGAACTCTTTGAAACCGACTACTTCGGAACTCCAGCCTACTTGAGCCAATCAGGTCAGCTTTACCTAGAAGCAGGGGCTATGGCTCTTGGTCGTGTCTTTGACTTTGGTCCAGTATTCCGTGCTGAAAAATCAAAAACACGTCGTCACTTGACTGAGTTCTGGATGATGGACGCAGAGTACTCATACTTGACACATGATGAGTCACTTGACTTGCAAGAAGCTTATGTAAAAGCTCTTCTTCAAGGTGTTCTTGACCGTGCGCCTCAAGCCTTGGAAACCTTGGAACGTGATACAGAACTCTTGAAACGCTACATTGCAGAGCCATTCAAACGCATCACTTACGATCAAGCCATTGACCTCTTGCAAGAGCATGAAAATGATGAAGAAGCTGATTACGAGCATCTTGAGCATGGAGATGACTTTGGTTCACCACACGAAACGTGGATCTCGAACCACTTTGGTGTGCCAACATTTGTCATGAACTACCCAGCAGCCATCAAGGCTTTCTACATGAAACCAGTTCCTGGAAATCCAGAGCGCGTGCTTTGTGCAGACTTGCTTGCCCCAGAAGGCTATGGAGAAATCATCGGTGGGTCTATGCGTGAGGAAGACTACGATGCCCTTGTTGCTAAGATGGATGAACTTGGCATGGATCGTACAGAGTACGAATTCTACCTTGATCTTCGTAAATACGGTACAGTACCACACGGAGGATTTGGTATCGGTATCGAACGTATGGTAACCTTCGCAGCAGGAACAAAACACATCCGCGAAGCTATTCCATTCCCACGTATGTTGCACCGTATCAAACCGTAAAATTAAAGAATCAAAGTAAAAGGTCATATCGGCCTTTTATTTTTTGCCATGAAGTTACCTAAAATACAGATTAATATATATATATATATATATATATATAGAAATTTACATATTTTGTATATAAATGTAGACATTCTAATTGAAATAATGTTATAATGTAGGGTAGGGATTAAGTACCTAAGTGTAGCTACTTTAATGTGTAAATTTAGCTGAGAATGGGGGCGTTTTTGAAATACTTGGGCGTAATTCCGCAATTAACATTTATTTTAAAAAGGAGATCATATGTATTCAAGAATGGATAAATACAACGGACAAAAGGTCCAACGCTTTTCAATCCGTAAGTATAGTTTTGGTGCAGCATCAGTAGCTGTAGCTGCCTATATGATGTTTGGTGGAGCAGCAACTGTTCACGCAGATGTAACAGCTTCAACAACTACAACAAACGAACAAGTAAAACCTGACGCTGGAAATCCATCAGGTTCAACAACTCCTCTAACTTCAACTGAAACTGCTACACCAGCAGATGAGCAACCAGCAACACCAGTTGCAGAAACACCAGCGTCTGCAACAACGCAACCATCAGCACCAGCAGAAACACCAAAAGTAGCAGAAGCACCAGCTACAAAGGTTGATACAAGCAAATTGGAAGCAGCTATTGCTCGTATGGAAGCAGCTCTTGAGAAAGCTGGTCTAACTGAAAAGACTGCCTCAGCCATTGAAGCAGCAAAAGCAGAACTTGCTAAGGCTCAAGCCCTTCTTTCAAACGATAAAGCAACGCAAGCAGAAGTTGATTATTCAACAAGTTCTTTGAAAAACAGAGCTTTCGTATTAGAAAGTATGCCAAAAGCAACTGCTGATAAAAAAGAAAACAAAAACCAAGATCCACGTAATGGACAAGCCATTCCTGGTCAAGGTGAGAGTGGGTTTAGAGCAGTAGATACTACAGCTGCAAATGCTGCATCAGAAGCAGAAAAATATAAAGGCATTCGTGATGCTGCTATTCCAGAGTTGCAAGCAAATATTGATAAAATTCAAGCTGAAATAGCAAAACAAGAAGCGCTACCTGCGAATAAAAAAGATCAATTTAAAATTGATGTTTTAAAAGGTATTAAACAAAAAGCAGAAAATGTTATTACAACTGCAAATGCAGCGGATGTAAGTTCAGCTCAAGCAATGAGCCAACAAGCAGAAGCTGTTAAATCTGAACGTGACTTATTAGCATTCTATTTATCTGGAAAAACTGAATTAGGAGCTCCAGTAAGTGAAAACCATGTTGCTTATGGTAACAACCCTAAAAACGGTGTATTCGAAAGCTTGAAAGAAGGTTTCGGAGACAAAGTAACATTCACTGATGCTGATAAAAAATCAGAAACAATTGCTACCCAATACGAAAGTGGACGTGACATTACTAATAAAGTAAACAATAGTCCAGATGCAAAAGACCCAATCGGTAGTGCAACATATAACTGGCAAGAAAAAACTATTACTAAAGCTGAGGCAGAAGCTCTGTTAAATGGTTGGAAAATTGAAAAAGGGGACAAGGTTAATGCGGTTAAACCACTTGATGTAACAAATGTTACAGATAAAGATGGACAACCAAGTACACGTGAAGTTCCAAAATCAAAAATCTATTCAAACGATGGAGAATTGAAAAAATACCAAACAGGAGGTGAAAAAAGTTATGTTAATGGTAGTGGTGCTGTTCCTTCAGTAACACCTACTATTGATGTAATGAGAACAAATGCATTTGGTGAAGTTAAAAACCGTGATTACTACCTAGAATTAGG
This sequence comes from bacterium, assembly GCA_905221205.1. Taxonomy (GTDB): domain Bacteria; phylum Bacillota; class Bacilli; order Lactobacillales; family Streptococcaceae; genus Streptococcus. The sequence goes on along the minus strand of CAJNCG010000003.1, from coordinate 278,643 downwards.
AAGTAAAGGTACAACACTTTCGAAAGAATTCGATGTAAACGGAAATTCTCGTCTAAATGTTAACTTAATTCACAGTGCAGCATACGGTGGTAGTACATCTACTTCTGCAGGTGAAAGAGTTAAATTAACAATCGTTGATGCATTCACTGGTAAAGAAATCAAACCAGTTGAAGGTAAAAATGGTCCTTTAGCAACGGAACAAGCGGCTCTAGCAGCTAACGGATGGAACCACCTAGACCGTATTTATGATATTCCAGCAGAAACTACAAAAATTAAAGTGTTAATTGAAGCTGGAAGTCAAGGAACAAATAGTTTAATTAATGATAACAACATCAATATTAAAGATGGTTACTTAATCGGTGGTATTGGTATCGCAACTGCACCAGCTGCTGAAGTAGTAACAAACGTTCGTTCAGATGGTAAGACAGGTGAATACGGTTATACAAAAGATACAATCTATGAAAAAGGCCAAAAAGGTAACTTTGATATTACAATTAAAAACACTGGTGGAATGAATATTGACTACTATGCTGCATCAAATGTTGAAGTAACAGTAGAAGTTCCTAAAGGTGTAGTATTAGACGATAAAATTTATAATGCCAACGGTGGATCAAACTGGTTAGGAAATGTTTGGGCAAATACTATCAAATGGGTTCCAAATGATCCAAGTGATAACTCAAAAGGTGGAAAATTAACTTATAACGTACCAGCAGGAAATCGTATGGCTGCTGCAGAGACAAACTCTCGTACAACAAGTATTCCATTTACAGCTGCAGATAACTTCGTAGGACCAGCTGACTTTAAAGTAACAGTTAAGAGTGGTTTCGGAGACACAGATGCAGAAGGTAACAGACTGTACTCATATACTGCAAATGGATTAAAACCACCATATGAAAATGAATTTAACCGTAATGGTTTAGCAGATTCAGATAATCCTGATTACAAATATGGTAAAGTAATCTTTATCAATAGTTTACAAACTAACTCAGTAATTACTGTACCGATTAACACGAACGATGATCAATTAAAAGCAATTGCTTATAAAAAAGCTCAAGAAGCGATTAAATCTCCAGAATTTACAAAATTATTAACAGATGTTACTGGTACAGCTGCATTAGGTGACAGTAATGGTTCAACTTTTGTTAATAAAGATAATATCGCAATTACGAAAGTTGCTGAAGATGGTCGTGGGGTTGTTAAAGTACCTGTAACTTACACAGTAGATGGTAAAACATTTGAAACAACGGTTGACATCGAAGTAAACGTTGTTAAATCAACAACAAAACCAGTCGTAGTATTTGAAGGTGATGAAATTACACCTGCTAGTGTTAAAGAAAAAGTAGAACCAGCTACTACTGATGGTAAAGGTACTGCTAATGAACCAAAAGCAAGTGATATCTTCAAAACTGACGGAAAAGCTGGACAAACAGGATTATCTATTCCAACAACAGTTACTCATAATGTAGATGGAACAGAAGTTACAGAAGATGTAACAGTACCAGTTACGGTTCTTCCTAGAACAGAAGGTGAAGTTGATGTACCTAAAGGAGCTACTCCGGATAAAGTTAAAGAAACTCTAAAAAATAAAGCAAATGAGTTAATTAAAACACCTGACTTCCCTGCAAAAGTACCAGAAGGATATACAGTTACTGTAGGAGAAATTCCTGAACTTCCTGCTGATATTGCTACTAAAAAAGGGGAACCAGTAGTTGTAAAAGTTCCAGTAACATTTACATCTCCAGAAGGTGAAACTTATACTTCAGAAATTCCAGTAACAGTAAATGTTAAAGGTTCTGAAGTGAAAACTGTATATGTGGTAGAAGGAAACCAACCAAAAACTGCTGATGTTAACGAAGCAATTACACCTGATAAAGAAGGAAAGTTAACTCCAGTAACTGAAGCTGATATTAATAAAGATGTACCTACAGATAAAGTTAAAGTAGGGGCAACTGATTTAACAGTTACAGCAACTGTTAAATACCCAACTGGTGATGAAACTGTTAATGTGCCAGTTAAAGTATTACCAAAAGCAACACCAACAGGTGTAACAGTACTTAAAGATACTGATAAAACTGCTTTAACAAATGCTGTAAAAGAAAAAGCGAATGAAGCAGTAAGTAAATTAACAAACTTACCAGATGGAATTACTGCTTCACTAGATGAAAGAGATACTTACACATTACCAGAAACAGATTCAAACGGTGACAAAGATACAGTTCCTGTAAAAGTATTATATAAAGATGCTAAAGGAAATGTTGTGGGCGAAGATACAATTAAAGTACCAGTTAAAGTAGTGAGCTCAACACCAAAACCAGTAGTCGTATTTGAAGGTGAAAAACCAACTACAGCTAAAGATTCAGTAACACCAGGCGAAGGTGGTAAAGTTGGAGAACCAACAACATTACCAGAAACAACTGGAAAAGCTGGTGATAAAGATGTATCAGTAGATGTACCAGTAACTTACGATGATGGAAAAGTAACTGAAACAGTTAAAGTACCAGTAACAGTATTACCAAAAGCAACAGCTGATGTAACAGTAGTTAAGAATACTACTCCAGATAAACTGAAAGAATTAGCAAAAGATAAAGCTAAAGAAGCAGTAGAAGCAACAGACTTCACATCTAAATTACCAAACGGTGCAACAGTAACTGTTGGCGATGTGACTGAAGATGTATTAGCTAAAATAACAGCTGAAAAAGGTACAAACACAGGAACTGTTAATGTGCCAGTAACATACAATATTCCAGGTGATGATACTCCTTACACAACTACAATCCCAGTAACAGTAAATGTTAAAGGTTCAGATGTTAAACCTGTATACGTTGTAGAAGGTGATAAACCAAAAGCTGAAGATGTAAACAAAGCAATCACTCCTGATACTGATGGAACTACAACACCTGTAACTGATGAAGAGATCAACAAAGATATTCCAACAACTGAAGGTAAAGTAGGTTCTCCAGATGTTAAAGTTACAACTAAAGTAACTTATAAAGATGGTGGAGACGAAGAAGTAACAGTACCTGTTACAGTATTACCAAAAGTTAAACCAGAAGGTGTAACAGTACCAAAAGATGCTGATAAGACTAAATTAGAAGAAGTTGTTAAAGAAAAAGCTGAAGAAGCAGCTAAAAAACTTGAAGGTCTTCCAGACGGTGTAACAGTTACAGTAACAGATGTTAATACAACTCCTGGAACAGATACTGTAGGTAAACAAACTCCAGCAACTGTAACAGTTGAATACAAAGATAAAGATGGAAACAAAATCACTAAAGTGATTGAAGTACCAGTAAACGTTGTGTCTTCAACACCACCATCAGTAGTAGTATTTGAAGGTGACACACCAAATTCTGAAGAAATTAAGAAAGGTATTACACCAGGTGAAGGTGGAACAGTAGGAGACCCTACAAAAGTTCCATCTACAGTAGGAAAAGCAGGGGATAAAGACGTTGAAGTAGAAGTACCAGTAACATACGGAAATGGTAAATTCAAAGAAAACGTTAAAGTTCCAGTAACAGTACTACCAAAACCAAAAGCTGGAGAAGTTGTTGTACCAAAAGATCTTTCAGAGAAAGAATTAAAAGATAAAGTTGGTAAAGATGCAGAAAATGCAATCAACAACGAAGAATTCAAGAAAAAACTTCCTGAAGGAGCAACTGTTAAAGTTGATTTAACAAATGTTACAGTACCAAAAACTTCAGAGCCAGGAAAAGCTGGAGAAGTAGAAGTACCAGTGATTTACACTGTCAATGGTAAAGAGTACAAAACAACAGTTAAAGTACCAGTAACAGTGGTTGAAGGTAAGGAACAACTTGTACCAAAAGGTGATACTCCAGATCCAAAAGATAACATTACACCAGGAAATTACCCAGGAGGAGCTACATTCGAATACGATACACCAGTAGATACTTCTAAACCAGGTAAAAAAGAAGCTGTAGTAATTGTTAAGGATAAAGATGGTAAAGAAATTGTACGAGTTCCTGTAGTAGTGAATGTGGTAGAACCAAAAGTTACACCAATCATTGTTCCAGAAAGAACTAAATTAACTAAAGAAGATGTACAAAAACACATCGAAATCCCAGGAGTAACTGGATGGGAAATCGTAGGGGAACCAGAACTTCCTGAAACATTCCCTGCAGGTGTAAGACCATCAGCAACAGTGACTGTTAAATTACCAAATGGTAAGACAATTAAGGTTCAAGTACCAGTAATTGCTACTCCAACTGTAACACCAATCGTTGTACCTCAAGGAACACCGATTACTAAAGAGGATGTTGAGAAACATGTTGATATTCCTAAAGAATCAGGATGGGAAATCGTAGAAGTTGGAGAAATCCCAACAACAGAAACACCAGGAGACAAAACAGGTGTTAAAGTGAAGGTGAAATTACCAACTGGAGAAGTAATTGAACTAGAAGTACCAGTAAAAGTTACACCTAAAGAGTCTACAGATCTTATTCCGGCACCAGTTCAGCCTGATCAAGTTGTGACTTACTATGTAGATGAAAATGGTAGAACTATCTCTCCAAGCGAAAACGGCGCACAATCTCCTAAGGCTGTTTCTGGATATGAATACCAAACAACTACAAAAGATCCAAATGGAAATCTTGTACACCACTACAAGAAAGTGGCAACGCCACAACCTGCTGGACCAACTGCTCCTGAACAACCTGCAGCTCCAACAGCTCCAGCAGAACCAGGACAACCAGCAACACCAAATCAAACTCAACCAGCGGCACCAGCTCAAGCAGATGCAACAGTAGCAACTGATACAACTGCTAAACCAGCAACACCTAAATATGTTGAAGGTCAAAAAGAATTGCCTAACACAGGTACAGAAGCCCATGCAGGCCTAGCAGCACTTGGACTTCTTGGAGCCCTTAGTGGATTTGGACTTCTTTCTCGCAAGAAAAAAGAAGACTAAAAACTCATAGTTTTTGAGAAGATGATTCGTCATCTTCTTTTTTTTTGATGTTGAAATCGATAAAATACTATATATTTTTGAGATGATAGTTTGTTGATTTTATTAATTTGAATATTTATGCAATATATATTCAAAAAATACTTAGAAGTAGCTTAATAATATTAATTTTATGTACCCAGGACACAAAAATAATCTAAAGAAATTGAATATAAATTAGATATTGTCGTTGACGGTTTGATTCTATGTGTGGTAAAATATTAGAGTGATTTCTTAGGATAAATAATATATAGTATTTCTAGGAAGTTTTAAAATATAAAATTGAGAGAAATAGGAGAAACTATGTACTCAAGAATGGAAAAAAATCACGGACAGAAGGTCCAGCGCTTTTCAATCCGTAAATATAGCTTTGGTGCAGCATCAGTAGCTGTAGCAGCCTACATGATGTTTGGTGGAGCAGCAACTGTTCAGGCGGATGCTCAAGTTACATCAACAACTGCAGCTGATTCACAAACAACCCCAGATACTGGAAATCAAGCAGATGCAACCAAGCCTCAAGTTTCAACTGAAACTGCTACACCAACTGTGGAAGCAGCAACAACTGAGCAACCAACTGCCCCAGTTGCAGAAAAATCAGCTACTGAAGTTGAAAAACCATCAGTAGCAGCTGAAACACCAAAAGTGGAAGAAGCGCCTGCTACAAAGGCTGACACAAGCAAATTGGAAGCAGCTATTGCTCGTATGGAAGCAGCCCTTGGCAAAGCAGGTCTAACTGAAAAGACTGCCTCAGCAATTGAAGCAGCAAAAGCAGAACTTACTAAAGCACAAACCCTTCTTTCAAACGACAAAGCAACACAAACAGAAGTTGATTATTCAACAAGTTCATTGAAAAATAGAGCTTTTGTTCTTGAAAGTATGCCAAAAGCAAAAGCTGAGAAGAAGGAAAATAAAAACCAAGATCCTCGTAATGGTCAAGCTATTCCTGGACAAGGTGAAAGTGGATTTAGAGCTAGTACATATGTAGTTGGTTCTGATAATCAGCCAAATGTACCAACTGCTGCAAACACAGGTAAATCAAAACTTACGTTTGAAGCTCCAACTCCAGAAAAAATAGAATCAATTAAAGAAGGGTTGAAAAAAAATACAGTTCAACCTAGTAACCTAGATGTTAATAACGTTACTGCTGTAGGTGGTGGTAGTGCTTCAAACGTTATCGTTCAGGGTACAGGAGGAACACCAACAACTCTAGAATTAGAAATTTTATCAAACCAACATGTTGGAGAAGAAACTAACCCTGCTGGTATCGGTAGTAACATGAGAAAAGGAAGACTGGACTATCCATTATCTCCTGAAGATGTTAAAAAGCTTGAAGCAGAAGCTCCACTTTGGAATGGTAAATTAAAACCAGATGGTAGTAAAGTTTCAACTAATGCGGGTGAACAATATGGTAACACTGGTGGATATGAATTCTTAGCAACTGAAATCTACAAATTAGGTTATGAGCAAGGTGTGGATCGAGTTTATATTCCAAATATTAAACAAAGAATTGCTCTTACAGAAGCTGCAAAAGCGGCAGGATGGGAAGTTAAATCAATTACTCCAACGAACTTACCACCGGGTCTAATTTATGATGAAAAAACAGATTCGATTCAAGGTAGAGTAGTAGCTCCAGTACAAAATGGTGTATATGACTTCCGTTTAGCAGTAGATGCAGAAAATAAAACAACGAATCAAACTGCAAAAGTTACACTAGCCGACCTTCGTGTAGGTTGGATTGGATGGCAAGATACTAAGCCACCGAAAATCGAAGTATCAAAAGATGCTTATGAAACTGAAGTAGGAAAAGATGTAGATATCGATATCAAATACAGTGATGAAGCTGGATCAAACTTCTCAGGGAAAAGAAGAAAAGTTAACTATAAACTAGCGGATGGAAGAACAGTAGAAATCCCTAACCAAAACTTCAGACAAGCTGTGTCAGGTCTTGCAGGAAACCCAACAACTACATCAGATGGTCCAGGTAGAACTTCAATTCCAGGTTTAACTTACGATTTATCTAAAGATGGAACACCTGTTGTTGATGAAAATGGGGATCAAAAAATCTACGGTAAAGGTAAACTTTCAGGTCAACCTACAAAAGCTGGGGTTTATACAGTGGGTGTCTATGCAAAAGATTATAATTCGAAAACTACAGGAGAAACACCTTGGATTCAATCAGGTCATGAAGTTCAAGAGTACATGACAGTAGTTGTTAAACCTAAAGTTACAGTGAAAAATGTCCATGCTTATTCTACAAATATTCCAGTAGAAATTTCTGAAGGAGCTTCAACAGCAGAAGTAACATTACCAAATGGAAAAGTAACTAAATTAGAAGCGAAAAATGGTAAATGGGTTGTTGCAGAAGGAACTACAAATACAAAAGCAGCTGTAGGAACAGAACTTGGTGATGTAGGTGAAGAAATTAACATCCCAGTATCACAAGAAGATACAGCAACAGCAGCGACTGATACAATTACAGCTAAAGCAACTACAGAAAATGTAAAAGCTACATTATTAAGAAATAAAATTGAATTAGCTGATGCGGCCGGTGTTAAACATACTGCAACATTAAGCAAAGATACTGGTCATTGGGAGCTTGATGCTACATATAAAGAAGTGAAAACTCCGTTAGCAAATGGTGGCTATACATTAACAAAACGCCAAGTTTATACAGAAGTACAAACAGATGGAAGTGTAAATTATTATATTTATTCTTATACACGAACATACAATGCTCAAGATGAAGTTGTAAGTGTAGATGATGTAACAAGAGATAAGACAGTAGTACCAAGACAAAATACTGAAGATCAACAAGGTTCAACAACAGTTGTTGAGTATGATGCTATTACAAAAGAGTGGAAAGCTTCAGATGGTTCAACAGTAAAAGCAACTAAAGAAGGAGACTTCTGGAAAGTAGAAACGACTTCAGGGTTCACTGGTTTAATTAAAGGAAGTAAATCAGAAAAAACAGATCTTGGATCAATTATTAACGATGCTCCAACAGCAACATCAACTTCTTATACAACAGTAAAAGGTGCGACAGTTGACTTAGTGAAACAAGCTTCAGCTACAGTAACAATTAAAGATACTGAAGATGATGCTACAACTGATCCTAAGAAAGAAACAACAGTTACAAAAGTAACATTAACTTCTCCTTCAGGAAAAGTGACTGAATTTGCTTCAGCAGAAGAAGCTAAAGCAGCTAAATTAACGGAAGTTGGTGTGTACACTGTTAAAGTAGAAGTAAAAGATAGTAATGGTAATATCGTTACTGCAAATGATGATACTGAAACTGGAACAGATAAAGGTGCTGATACATCAGTAGCATCTACAACTTATACAATTACAATTAAAGATCAACCAACTGATAAAGTTTATGTTGTCGAAGATGAAACTGTAACAAATGACCAATTAAAAGAAAAAGTTGTTCCTACAGAAGTAGATGGATTTACTCCAACTAAAAATGATATTGCTGATGTTCCAACAACAGCTAAAAAAGCAGGTCAAACATTAGAAGTACCAGCAACAGTAAATTATACAAAAGGAACTGAAACAATTCCTGTAGAAACTAAAGTAGATGTTGTAGTTTTACCAAAAGTAAAACCAACAGGAGTAACAGTTCTTAAAGATAGTACTGGTTTAGATGAAGCAGTTAAAGCAAAAGCTGTAGAAGCAGCTAAAGCAGTTCCAACTGATAAATTACCAGATGGTGTAACTGTAAGAGTTAAAGAAGTTAAAGCAGGAACAGTACCAGCAACAACAACAACTGGAGAACAAACACCAGCAACAGCAGTTGTAGAGTATGTAAAAGATGGTAAAGTAGTTGCAACTAGAGAAGTAACCGTACCAGTAACGGTAGTAGGTTCAACAGCTAAGAAATTAGTAGTATTTGAAGGCGATACAGTTACAAAAGATGATGTGAAAGCTGCTGTAACAGCAGGTACAGACGGAACAAAAGGTGACCCTGTAATTGCTGATGACATTACTGCTAAAGCAGGAAATAAAGAAGCTACAGTTCCAGTAACATACGATGGAGTTAAAGATACAGAAACTGTTAAAGTACCAGTAACAGTGTTGCCAGTTGCTAAAGATGAAGTAACAGTTACAAAAGGAACTACTGTTGATAAACTTAAAGAAGTTACAAAAGCAAAAGCTGAAGAAGTAGTAAATTCATCTGATTTCAAAGCACAATTACCGAAAGATGCACAAATTAAAGGTGTTGGAGATATTACTAAAGAAGTATTAGCTTCCATCACAGCAGATAAAGGTGATGGAAGAGGAACAGTAAGTGTTCCAGTAACATATGTAGTAGACGGTGTTGAATATACAAAAGACGCTGAAATTGATGTTAATGTTATTGCTGGAGTTCCACAATATACAGCTGTAAGTGAATCTAAAGAACAACCAGATCCAAAAAATAGCGTTGATACTGATGATTTCCCAGCAGATGCTACATATGAGTACAAAGAACCAGTAGATACAACTCAAATTGGTGATAAAGAAGTAACAGTAGTAGTAAAACAAGGGGATAAAGTATTAGCTGAAGTTCCCGCAACAGTACGTGTCGTAGATAGCACACCACAATTTGTTGTTGTAGATAAAGATAAGAAACAACCAGATGTAAAATCAAGTATTACTCCGGAAGAATATCCAACAGGAACTAAATTTGAATATAAAGAACCAGTAGATACAACAACAGCAGGTGAAAAAGAAGTAACAGTTGTTGCGAAATTAGATGGAAATACTTTAGTAGAAGTTCCAGCTAAAGTAATGGTAGTAAGTCCTGAGACACAATATGTGTTCGAAGATCCTAAGAAACCACAACCAAATGCTGAAGAAAGTATCGATCCAGAACAATACCCAGAAGGAACTAAATTTACTTATAAAGAACCAGTTGATACAACAACACCTGGAGATAAGAAAGTAACAGTAGTAGCTAAAGATGGTGAAGACAAACTTGTAGAAGTACCTGCAGTAGTTAAAGTATTACCAATAGTGAAACCAGAAGGATTGACAGTTCTTAAAGGAAGCGAAAACTTAGAAGCTGCGGTTAAGTCCAAAGCTGAAGAAGTTGTCGCAGCATTACCAAAAGATAAAGTTCCAGCAGGTGTAACTGTAAAAGTTAAAGAAGTGAAAGCAGGAACTACACCAACAACAGCTGAAGTGACTGAAACAGGTAAACCAAAACCTGCAACAGTAGTTGTTGAATATACGGATGATAAAGGAAATGTTATTAGAACGAAAGAAGTTGAAGTCCCAGTAACAGTAGTAGGATCAACTCCAAAATCAGTAGTCGTATTTGAAGGTAAAAAACCAGAAAAAGATTCAGTCAAAGCTGCTGTAACACCAGGACAAGGTGGAACAGTTGGAGAACCAACAACATTACCAGATACAGCTGGAAAAGCTGGCGCTACAGATGTAACAGTCGAAGTCCCAGTAACTTACGAAGGAATTAAAGACCCTGAGAAAGTAACAGTCCCAGTAACAGTATTACCAGTCACTAAAGGTGATGTAACAGTCGCTAAAGGAACAACTCCTAAAGAACTGAAAGATTTAGCAAAAGCTAAAGCAGATGAAGCAATTAAAGTAAAAGACTTTACAGGTAAATTACCAAAGGATGCAAAAGTAACTGTTGGTGAAGTAACAGAAGATGTATTAGCTAAAATAACAGCTGAAAAAGGTACAAACACAGGAACTGTTAATGTGCCAGTAACATACAAAATTCCTGGTGATGATACTCCTTACACAACTACAATTCCTGTAACAGTCAATGTGGTAGAAGCAGTGCCTACTGCAATCGAAACCCCAGTCACTAAGACACCTTTAACAAAAGAGGATTACACAAAAGGAATTACTCTTCCGGAAGGTGGTAAGGTCACGAATGTTGAGAACATTCCAGACTTGACAACTCCAGGTAAGAAAGACCCAGTTAAAGTTACAGTCGAATTGCCAAATGGTCAAACAATTACAGTAGATGTTCCAGTTAATGTAACACCTGTTAAGGAAATTGAAACCCCAGTTACTAAGACACCTTTAACAAAAGAGGATTACACGAAAGGAATTACAATTCCAGAGGGTGGTAAGGTTACAAATGTTGAAAATATTCCAGACTTGACAACGCCAGGTAAGAAAGATCCAGTTAAAGTAACTGTAGAATTACCAAGTGGAAAAGTAGTCACAGTAGAAGTCCCAGTAAATGTAACGCCAGTTAAGGAAATTGAAACCCCAGTAACAACTACCCCATTAACTCCAGAGGATTATACTAAGGGAATCAAGATCCCAGAAGGTGGCAAGGTAACGAATGTTGAGAACATTCCAGACTTGACAACTCCAGGTAAGAAAGATCCAGTTAAAGTAACGGTTGAATTACCAAATGGTGAAGTAGTCACAGTAGAGGTTCCAGTAAATGTAACGCCAGTTAAGGAAATTGAAACCCCAGTAACGAAAACACCATTAACGCCAGAGGACTATACAAAAGGAATCAAGATCCCAGAAGGTGGCAAGGTAACGAATGTTGAGAACATTCCAGACTTAACAACTCCAGGTAAGAAAGATCCAGTCAAAGTAACTGTGGAATTACCAAATGGTAAAGTGATTACAGTAGAGGTTCCAGTAAATGTAACACCTGTTAAGGAAATTGAAACCCCAGTCACTAAGACACCATTAACCCCAGAGGATTACACAAAAGGAATCAAGATTCCAGAAGGTGGCAAGGTAACGAATGTTGAAAACATTCCAGACTTGACAACTCCAGGTAAGAAAGATCCAGTCAAAGTAACTGTCGAATTACCAAATGGTAAAGTGATTACAGTAGAGGTTCCAGTAAATGTAACACCTGTTAAGGAAATTGAAACCCCAGTCACTAAGACACCATTAACCCCAGAGGATTACACAAAAGGAATCAAGATTCCAGAAGGTGGCAAGGTAACGAATGTTGAAAACATTCCAGACTTGACAACTCCAGGTAAGAAAGATCCAGTCAAAGTAACTGTCGAATTACCAAATGGTAAAGTGATTACAGTAGAGGTTCCAGTAAATGTAACACCTGTTAAGGAAATTGAAACCCCAGTCACTAAGACACCATTAACCCCAGAGGATTACACTAAGGGCATCACCATTCCAGAAGGTGGTAAGGTCACAAATGTTGAGAATATTCCAGACTTGACAACGCCAGGTAAGAAAGATCCAGTTAAAGTAACGGTTGAATTGCCAAATGGTAAAGTGATTACAGTAGAAGTACCGGTAACAGTAACGCCAATTAACGAAATCATTAAAAATGTTGGAGACCCAATTACAAATGAAGACGTTGAGAAAAATGTTAAGATTCCAGAAGGTGGAAAAATCATTTCTATCGGAGATAAACCAGGAACTGAAACTCCAGGAGTAAAACCTGTTGTACCAGTAGTAATTGAATTACCAAATGGCAAACAAATTACAGTAGAGGTACCAGTGATTGTTAAACCAAAAGTTACTCCAATCATAGTAGAAGTTGGAACTCCGGTAACAGAAGAAGATGTTAAGAAACATGTTGATTTACCAGAAGGATGGAAGATTAAAAAAGTTGGTGATATCCCAACGACTACAACACCAGGGACTAAGCCTTCAGTATCAGTAGTAGTTGAATTGCCAGATGGACGTACTGTAACCGTAGAAGTACCAGTAATTGTAACTCCTAAAGAGTCTACAGGTCTTATTCCAGCACCAGTTCAGCCTGATCAAGTTGTTACTTATTTTGTAGATGAAAATGGTAAAACTATCTCTCCAAGCGAAAACGGTGCACAAGCTCCTAAGGCTGTTTCTGGATATGAATACCAAACAACTACAAAAGATCCAAATGGAAATCTTGTACACCACTACAAGAAAGTGGCAACACCACAACCTGCTGGACCAACTGCTCCTGAACAACCTGCAGCTCCAACAACTCCTGCAGAACCAGGACAACCAACAACTCCAAATCAAACTCAACCAGCGGCGCCGGCTCAAGCAGATGCAACAGTAGCAACTGACACAGCTGCCAAACCAGCAACACCTAAATATGTTGATGGTCAAAAAGAATTGCCTAACACAGGTACAGAAGCTAACTCTAGTCTTGCAGCGCTTGGACTTCTTGGAGCCCTAAGTGGATTTGGACTTCTTTCTCGCAAGAAAAAAGAAGACTAAAAACTCATAGTTTTTGAGAAGATGATTCATCATCTTCTTTTTTTATTTCAGTGTTTTTACTTGCGTAAAAAATTTTTTTCTAGTATAATAGTTTATTGTGAGCGAACCTCACTTACCCCTTGCAAAGTCTTGGGGTCATTAGACCAAAAGGAGGAACATATCAATGGCTAAATACGAAATTCTTTATATCATTCGTCCAAACATTGAAGAAGAAGCTAAAAACGCTTTGGTAGCACGTTTTGACTCTATTTTGACTGACAACGGTGCAACTGTTGTTGAATCAAAATCTTGGGAAAAACGTCGTCTTGCATACGAAATCAAAGATTTCCGTGAAGGACTTTACCACATCGTTAACGTTGAAGCAAACGACGATGTAGCTCTTAAAGAGTTTGACCGTCTTTCAAAAATCAACGCTGACATTCTTCGTCACATGATCGTCAAAACTGACGCTTAAGAAGGTAAACTATGATTAACAATGTTGTACTTGTAGGGCGTATGACACGTGACGCTGAGTTGCGTTATACCCCATCAAATGTAGCAGTTGCGACTTTTACTCTTGCAGTAAACCGTACATTTAAGAGTCAAAATGGCGAACGTGAGGCTGATTTTATCAATGTCGTTATGTGGCGCCAACAGGCTGAAAACCTTGCTAACTGGGCTAAAAAAGGCTCACTTATCGGGGTGACTGGTCGTATCCAGACTCGTAGTTACGATAACCAGCAAGGACAACGTGTCTACGTGACAGAGGTCGTGGCTGAGAATTTCCAAATGTTGGAAAGCCGTAGCGTGCGTGAAGGTCATACAGGTGGAGCTTACTCTGCCCCAACTGCAAACTATTCAGCACCTACAAATTCAGTACCAGACTTTTCACGTGATGAAAATCCATTTGGAGCAACAAATCCGTTGGATATTTCAGATGATGATTTACCATTCTAATGGACAACTAAAATTATAAAGGAGAAAAAACATGGCTCAACAACGTCGTGGCGGATTCAAACGCCGTAAAAAAGTTGATTACATCGCAGCAAACAAAATTGAATATGTTGATTACAAAGATACTGAGCTTCTTAGCCGTTTCGTTTCAGAACGTGGGAAAATCCTTCCACGTCGTGTAACAGGAACTTCAGCTAAAAACCAACGTAAAGTAACAACAGCTATCAAACGCGCTCGCGTAATGGCTTTGATGCCTTTCGTAAACGAAGATTAAAAAAGAGGTCCGGGCGGACCTCTTTTTCATGAGCATTGAAATGAGAGAGCGAGTTGGGGTCCAGTGGACCTCTTTTTCATGAGCTTGAAAACAAGAAAGCGAATTAAGACCCCGACGGGTCTTTTTTTCACGAGCTTTGAAATGAGAGAGCGAGTTGGGGCTGGGTGGACCTCTTTTTCAGACCCATTTGTGTCTTTTTTCACGAGATAGTTTTTTTCTGACCTTGGCGTGCTATAATGGTAATAGAAAGAGTAAAGGTGGGTAAGTTAAAGATGAATTGTACGATTAGAAATATGATTAAGTCTGATATTGAATCCTTATCTCATGGATTTATCAATCAGGATTGGCCTGGTAGAGAAGAAATTTTGGATAGATATTTTCTGGAACAGGAAAGTGGGGAGAGAGAAGTCTTAGTTGCAGAGATTGATGGTGCTGTAGCGGGCTACGTTACCATTTTGCCCTCTGCTAAACATGGTCCTTTTGCAGAAGTCTATCCAGAATTATCAGATTTTAATGTGTTTGAGCCTTTTCGAAATCAAGGGATTGGGAACCAACTACTAGAAGAAGCAGAAAAACGAGTCAAGTTTGTTTCGAGCAAGGTCACTCTTGGTGTAGGTTTGCACTTAGGCTATGGCCCTGCCCAGAGATTGTATATCAGACGGGGATATATTCCAGATGGAACAGGTGTCTGGTATCGAAATCAACCCTTGGAAATGAATGAAACTTGCCAAAATAATGATGATTTGGTTCTGTATCTAGTAAAGGAATTCGGATAAGAGACAAGGATTTTATTGAGGATGTGGGATTTCTCTACTTTATGGTATAATGGAAAGAGTTAGATTGAAAGAGGTAGTGAGATGGATGCCAAATTAAGATACAAGGCAAAGAAAATCAAGATTGTCTTTTTTGATATTGATGATACATTGCGGAATTCAAAGACAGGTTTTATTCCAACTTCAATCCCAACTGTTTTTAAGCAATTACGTGAGAAAGGAATTTTGACAGGTATTGCTTCTGGACGAGGGATTTTTGGTGTTGTACCAGAGATTCGTGAACTCAAACCTGACTTTTTTGTGACCTTGAATGGGGCTTATATCGAAGATAAAAAAGGCCAGGTTATTTATCAACATCAGATTGAGAAGTCAGATGTTGAGGAGTATATCTCTTGGGCTAAGGAAGAAGGAATTGAGTATGGCTTGGTTGGTAGTCATGATGCTAAGTTATCGACTCGCACTGATATGATAAGTGAAGCTATCAATCCGATTTATCCAAACTTGGACGTGGATCCTGACTTCCATGAAAAAGAAGATATCTATCAGATGTGGACTTTTGAAGATAAGGGTGATGACTTGAGCTTGCCGGACAGTCTCTCAGATAAACTTCGCATGGTTCGTTGGCATGAGCATTCGTCTGATATTGTGCCGATTTCAGGCTCTAAGGCGACGGGTGTGGAAAAGGTTGTGGAACACCTAGGCTTGAAACCAGAGAACGTCATGGTCTTTGGAGATGGGCTGAATGACTTGGAACTCTTTGATTATGCTGGAATCAGCGTTGCAATGGGAATTTCTCATGATAAAATCAAAGAAAAAGCAGATTATATAACAAAAACACTAGAAGAAGATGGCATTTTTGATGCCTTAGAAGGATTTGGTATGGTAGAAAAAGAATTGCATTTTCCACAAGTAGACATTGAAACAGTAGAAGGTCCTCTTGCGACCATTAAGACCAACCACGGAGACTTGCGTATCAAGCTCTTCCCTGATCACGCTCCTAAAACAGTAGCTAATTTTGTTGCTCTTTCTAAAGATGGCTACTATGATGGTGTCATTTTCCACCGCATTATCAAGGACTTTATGATCCAAGGTGGAGACCCAACTGGAACTGGTATGGGGGGCGAGTCAATCTACGGCGAATCTTTTGAGGACGAGTTCTCAGAAGAACTTTACAATATCCGTGGTGCCCTTTCAATGGCCAATGCTGGTCCAAATACCAACGGCAGCCAATTCTTTATCGTGCAAAATCAACACCTTCCTTATTCTAAAAAAGAAATTGCTCGTGGTGGTTGGCCAGAACCGATTGCAGAAATTTATGCGGAACAAGGTGGAACTCCTCACCTAGACCGCCGTCATACTGTTTTTGGACAGTTGGTGGATGAAGCATCTTACGCTGTATTGGATGAAATTGCTGCTGTTGAGACAGGGGCTATGGACAAGCCAGTTGAAGATGTTGTGATTGAAACTATTGAAATTGAGGACTAAGATGAAAATCGGTGATAAACTAAAGGGCCGTATTACAGGGATTCAGCCCTACGGTGCCTTTGTTGAGTTAGAGACGGGTGACACGGGTCTGATTCATATTTCAGAGATTCGAACAGGATTTATTGAAAATATTCATGAAGCCTTAAAAGTCGATGAAGAGGTTCAGGTTCAGGTAGTGGATTTAGATGAATTTACAGGGAAAGCCAGTCTTTCTATCCGCACTTTGGAGGAAGAAAAGCACCAGTTTCCGAGACGGAGACGCTTTTCAAGCGACCGCTTTAACTACGGCTTTGCGCCTCTCAAAAGAATGATGCCAATTTGGACCAAGGAAGCCCTTCAACATTTGAAGAAGCAGAAGAATTAGTTAGAAATCTATATTCTTTGTAATGTTAATATAAATTTGCTATAATAGGACCATGGAAGAAGAACAATTATTAAAATCAGGAGAGCGCATTAACCAGCTCTTTTCGACAGATATTAAAATCATTCAAAATAGAGAGGTCTTTAGCTATTCGGTGGATAGTGTTCTCTTGTCATGCTTTCCACGTTTTCCTAAGAAGGGATTGATTGTGGATTTCTGCGCTGGAAATGGAGCAGTGGGGCTTTTTGCTAGCACTCGTACTGAAGCACAGATATTGGCTGTTGAGATTCAGGAGCGTTTGGCGGATATGGCTGAACGCTCTGTCCGTTTGAATGGATTAGAGGAGCAAATGCAGGTCATCTGCGACGATTTGAAAAATATGCCTGCTTACATTCAGGGAAGTAAGGTGGATATGATTTTGTGTAATCCGCCCTATTTCAAGGTGGATCCGCATTCCAACCTGAATGAGAGCGAACATTACCTCTTGGCGCGCCATGAAATTACGACTAATTTGAAAGAAATCTGTCGCAGTGCTCAAAGTATTCTCAAGTCCAATGGGCGTTTGGCCATGGTTCATAGACCTGATCGCCTCTTGGATATCTTGGATATGTTACAACGACATAATTTAGCACCTAAGCGTTTGCAATTTGTCTATCCCAAAAAGGAAAAGGAAGCCAATATGCTTTTGATTGAGGCTATTAAGGATGGCTCGACAAGTGGCTTTAAGGTATTGCCACCTTTGATTGTCCACAATGATGATGGTTCTTATACGCCTGAACTTGAAGAGATTTATTATGGATCATAAGGCTTATATGTATGTGCTGGAGTGTCGTGATGGTTCCTATTATACCGGTTATACGACTGACGTGAGAAGACGCCTTGCTGTCCACAATAGTGGGAAGGGAGCCAAATATACACGAGCTCGCTTGCCGGTTAAACTCATCTATGCTCAAGGTTTTGCCAGTAAGGAAGAAGCCATGTCGGCAGAAGCCCTGCTCAAGCGTAAGAAGAGGCCACAGAAGGAGCAATTTTTATCTGAAAATCAAGATAGAAATTTACTCATACTCAATGAAAATCAAAGAGAAAACTAGGAAGCTAGCCGTAGGTTGCTCAAAGCACTGCTTTGAGGTTGTAGATCAGACTGACGAAGTCAGTTACATATATAATCCAAGGCGAAGCTGACGTGGTTTAAATTTGATTTTCGAAGAGTATCAGTTATTTTGAAGAGTAGTGGGGAGTCCTTTGACTCCTCTTACTTTTGTCAAAAAGCGAAAAAAATGCTACAATAAAGAGAATAAACAAAATGAGGTATTATCATGTCTAAGATTCTAGTATTTGGTCACCAAAATCCAGACTCAGATGCCATCGGGTCATCTGTAGCCTTTGCCTATCTTGCAAAAGAAGCTTACGGTTTGGATACGGAAGCTGTTGCCCTTGGAACTCCAAATGAAGAAACAGCCTTTGTCTTGAACTATTTTGGTGTGGAAGCACCGCGCGTCATCACTTCTGCCAAAGCAGAAGGTGCAGAGCAAGTTATCTTGACTGACCACAATGAATTCCAACAATCTGTATCAGATATCGCTGAAGTAGAAGTTTATGGTGTTGTAGACCACCACCGTGTAGCTAACTTTGAAACTGCAAGCCCACTTTACATGCGTTTGGAGCCAGTTGGGTCAGCTTCTTCAATCGTTTACCGTATGTTCAAAGAACATGGTGTGGCTGTTCCTAAAGAGATTGCTGGTTTGATGCTTTCAGGTTTGATTTCAGATACTCTTCTTTTGAAATCACCAACAACACACCCAACAGATAAAGTCATTGCTCCAGAATTGGCTGAATTAGCTGGTGTAAACTTGGAAGAATATGGTTTGGCTATGTTGAAAGCTGGTACAAACTTGGCTAGCAAATCTGCTGAAGAATTGATTGACATCGATGCTAAAACTTTTGAATTGAACGGAAATAATGTCCGTGTTGCTCAAGTAAACACAGTTGACATCGCTGAAGTTTTGGAACGCCAAGCAGAAATCGAAGCTGCAATGCAAGCTGCTAATACAGCAAACGGCTACTCTGACTTTGTCTTGATGATTACAGATATCGTCAACTCAAACTCAGAAATCCTAGCACTCGGTGCTAACATGGACAAGGTCGAAGCAGCTTTCAACTTCAAACTTGAAAACAACCACGCCTTCCTTGCAGGTGCTGTTTCACGTAAGAAACAAGTGGTACCTCAATTGACTGAAAGCTTTAATGCTTAAGATTTTGGGTGTCAATTCAAATTAGGAAAGTCTAGTTTGACTTATATCGAAAGGAGTTTTGACTCCTTTTTTTCTAGGAGTGAAGCATGTTAGAAAATGGCGATTTGATTTTTGTGAAGGACCTTTCAGATATGGGACAGGCCATCCAGACTTCCACAGGCAACTATAGCCACGTTGCCATTTATTTGGATGGGATGATTTATCATGCTAGTAGAAAAGCGGGTGTTATCTGTCAGGAACCAGCAGACTTTTTTGAGTCAAATCACTTGTACGATCTCTATGTTTACCCAGAAATGGATATCCGGTCGGTTAAGGAAAGAGCTTGTAAGCATCTTGGAGAATCCTACAATGCTTCTTTCTATCCAGATGGCGCTGGTTTTTACTGTTCCCAGTATATAGCAGAAGTCCTACCGATTTTTGAAACTATTCCCATGAAATTTGGAGATGGGGAGCAGGAGATTAGTGGTTTTTGGAGGGAGTATTATAGAAAACTAGGTCTGCCTGTTCCCCTAAACCAAGCTGGTACCAATCCTAGTCAGTTGGCAGCATCGCCTCTGTTAGAATATAAAGAAAGGAATCTTCATGATTCAGATTTTTAATCCCTCTCGTTTATCGAGACAGCCGTTTTTTGGAGAATTGATCCGCTATCTGGATAAGCATGATGATGTGATTCTACGGGAAATCAAGGCCCAATTCTCAGATGTAGCAGTTGATAAACTCATGGAAGAATATATAAAGGCTGGCTTGATTCTACGAGAAAATAAGCGTTATTACCTCAATCTTCCTTTGCTGGAATCACTTGATAGTCTCGAACTGGATCAAGAGATTTTTGTCAGAGAAGATAGTCAAGTCTATCAAGCCTTGTCGGAGCAGAGTTTTGAGACAGAATTGCGAAATCAGACCAATGCCGCTATTTTAGTTGAAAAGACGGATTTTGCACGAACAAAAATGACCCTGTCTAATTATTTCTACAAGGTCAAAAATCAGTATCCTTTGACAGAAAAACAGCAGGAACTTTATGCCATTTTAGGAGATGTTAATCCTGAGTATGCTCTCAAATATATGACGACTTTTTTGTTGAAGTTCCTCAAAAAAGACCAGCTTATGCAGAAACGTCGTGATATCTTTGTGGATAGTTTGGTAGTCCTAGGCTATATTGTGCAAAATGAAGAAGGGAAGTATGAGTTGGCTGTTGATTTTGATAAGGAAAGATTAACTTTCTACTTGGCTTGATTTCTTGTTTCTGAGCACATTGTTTGACTTTCCTTAGGATTCAGTATAAACTATATGTAACCGGTAACACATATCGGAATAAAACCAAAGGAGACAATCATATGTCACTTGAAAACAAATTGGAACAAGCAACAGGCGCTATCAAAGAAGGATTTGGTAAAGTTACTGGGGATAGCAAGACTGAAGCAGAAGGCGCTGTAGAAAAGACAGTTGCTAAGGCAAAAGAAGTAGTTGAAGATTCTAAAGGTGCTGTAGAAGGTGCCGTTGAAGGTTTGAAAAACGCTTTTAAATAAGGATAGAAAAAATCAAGGGTTTCATTTCCCTTGATTTTTTACTATCTTATAAATAATTTTCCGCGACGGCTGCATCTCCTGGATAGGCTTCTTTCTTGCCTTGGACGATTTGGTAGCAATCGGCCCCCTTACCAGCGATAATGACAGCATCTAATTCTTGATTTGTGATAGCCATAGCTGCCTTGATGGCTTCTTGACGATTCGCAATCTTTTCAACAGGATGGTTGATATAGCTACTAATTTCATCCGCAATGGCCATTGGATCTTCATAGTTGGGGTCATCAGCAGTCAGAAAGACTTGAATCTCAGGGTGTTGATTAAGGAGGAGGCCAAAGTCCTTACGACGGCTTTCTCCCTTGTTTCCTGTCGAACCAAGAACCAGTGCAATTTTTCCAGTTTGATGAGTTTCTACGACATTTATTAGTTTTTTCAGACTGTCCCCATTGTGGGCATAGTCAATGAAAACCTTGGCACCATTTTTCTGAGTCAGGACTTCCATACGCCCAGGAACGCGGGTTGCTGCGATTCCTTTTTTGATGTCCTCAAGACTAGCGCCCAGACGGAGACAGGCAAGTCCTGCAGCGACTGCATTTTCTTGGTTAAAGTGTCCAATGAGTTGAATATCATAATCTCCAGCGAGTTTACCCGTAGCTGAAAAACTAAAGGCTTTGGAATTCTCGATTTGGTTACTTGACTGACTACCATAGAAATCATGGTCTTGATTTTCTACCTGTTCTTTCAAGACTGAGAAGTGGTCCATGTCACTGTTAATGATGACTGCTCGGCTATTTTCCATCAAGAGACGCTTGTGGTAGAAGTAGTCTTCAAAGCTAGGGTGTTCAATAGGGCCGATATGGTCTGGGCTGATATTGAGGAAAACTCCCACATCAAAGGTTAGACCATAGACACGTTTGACCAGATAGGCTTGACTGGATACCTCCATGATGAGGTGGGTGCGGTCATTTTGCACAGCTTGATTCATCATATCAAAGAGGTCAATGCTCTCAGGAGTTGTCAATGCTGACTTAAAGAAAGTCTTTCCATCTAGAGTTGTGTTCATGGTCGACAACATAGCAGGTCGATGTCCTTGAGATAAAATGTTATAGGCGAAATAGGCTGCTGTTGTCTTACCCTTAGTGCCAGTAAAGGCGAGGAGTTTGAGTTTATCCTGTGGATTACCATAAAATTCCATGGCTACTAAACTCATGGCTTTCTTGATATCGCTGACGATAATAGCAGGAATACCAACTTCATAGTCTTTTTCAGACACATACCAACCGAGTCCTTGAGAGATGGCTGAAAGAAGAAATTCCTTCTTAAAGGCAGCACCTTTGACGAAAAAGAGGCTCTTCTTTTTGGTCTTGCGGCTGTCATAGCAGATGGTGTCAAACACGACATCGTTATAGTTGTAGTGATAGTGTCCTTGGTCGATAATCTCGCGGAAGAGACCATCTTTCTTTAATATATCTAATACGGTTTCAATCTTTATCATACTTTCTATTGTAAACCGAAAGTCGTAAATTTACAAGTGACAAGGAAAAGTTTATAATGGAAGATGAGGAATTTTTCCTAGTGATTAAAATAAAATGAGGAATCTATGTCTAACGAAAACAATCACCAGCAGGCCCAGATGTTACGGGGGACTGCTTGGTTAACGGCTAGTAACTTTATCAGTCGCCTGCTTGGGGCTATTTATATTATCCCCTGGTATATCTGGATGGGGTCTTATGCAGCTACGGCCAATGGTCTCTTTACCATGGGTTACAATATCTATGCCTGGTTCTTGCTGGTTTCAACAGCGGGGATTCCAGTTGCGGTGGCCAAGCAAGTGGCTAAGTACAATACCATGCGAGAAGAAGAGCACAGCTTTGCACTGATTCGGAGCTTTTTAGGCTTTATGACGGGACTAGGTCTGGTCTTTGCTTTAGTCTTGTATGTCTTTGCTCCTTGGCTAGCAGACTTGTCGGGTGTGGGTAAAGACTTGATCCCAATCATGCAGAGCTTGGCTTGGGCGGTCTTGATTTTCCCTTCTATGAGTGTTATCCGAGGCTTTTTCCAAGGGATGAATAATCTCAAACCTTATGCCATGAGTCAAATCGCAGAGCAAGTCATTCGAGTTATCTGGATGCTCCTAGCTACCTTTATGATTATGAAAATGGGCTCAGGAGATTATCTAGCAGCGGTTACCCAATCTACCTTTGCGGCCTTTGTCGGTATGGTAGCCAGTTTTGCAGTCTTGATTTACTTCCTTGCAAAAGAAGGTTTACTTAAAAGAGTCCTTGAAACAGGGGATAAGATAAACAGCAAGCGTCTTTTGGTCGATACCATTAAGGAAGCCATTCCTTTTATCCTGACGGGTTCTGCTATCCAGCTCTTCCAGATTCTGGACCAGATGACTTTTATCAATAGTATGAGTTGGTTTACCAACTATAGTAATGAAGACTTGGTTGTCATGTTTTCTTATTTCTCTGCCAATCCTAATAAAATCACTATGATTTTGATTTCTGTTGGGGTCTCGATTGGGAGTGTAGGCTTGCCACTTTTGACTGAAAACTATGTCAAGGGAGATTTGAGGGCAGCTTCTTGTCTCGTTCAGGACAGTATTACCATGCTTTTCTTATTCCTACTGCCAGCAACAGTTGGAGTGGTCATGGTAGGAGAACCTCTTTATACCGTTTTCTATGGCAAGCCAGATAGTTTGGCTATGGGCTTGTTTGTCTTTGCCGTTTTGCAGTCTACCATTTTAGGTTTGTACATGGTCTTGTCTCCAATGCTTCAGGCCATGTTCCGTAACCGCAAGGCAGTTCTCTACTTTATCTATGGTTCGATTGCCAAGCTAGTCTTGCAAATCCCTACCATCGCCCTCTTCCACAGTTATGGTCCTTTGATTTCCACAACTATCGGTCTTATCATTCCTAACGTCTTGATGTATCGGGATATTTGTAAGGTAACGGGTGTCAAGCGCAAGGTGATTGTGAAGCGAACCATTTTAATCAGTTTGTTGACCCTTGTTATGTTCATGGGTGTCGGTGTCATCCAGTGGATTTTAGGATTTGTCTTCCAACCAAGTGGACGTTTGTGGAGCTTCCTTTATGTAGCTCTTGTTGGTGCCATGGGAGGAGGAATTTACGGATTCTTGAGCCTTCGTACTCGCTTATTGGACAAGGTGATTGGACAAGCTCAAGCAGATCGCCTGCGATCAAAATTAAAAATTTCTCAATAAATTTTTATAAATAAAGGGAATAATTTGAACGTTTCTATCAAGGAATGATTAAATTATTCTCTTTTTTATTATTTTGTAGAATAATTTCTATAGTTTGTAGATGGAATAATTAATTTTTTCAAAAAACCTATTGACTAAATAAAACACGAGTTGTATAATAAGACAAATATTTAAATCAGGAGGTTCTGGAGATGAAAAAGTCTAAGGCCAAGTATGCAACGCTTGCGGGTGTCGTGTTAAGTGCAGGTATTTTGTTAAGTGCCTGTGGAAATTCTAGCACAGCGTCAAAAACATATAACTATGTTTACTCAAGCGATCCATCAAGTTTGAACTATCTAGCAGAAAACCGTGCAACAACTAATGATATTGTGACCAATCTGGTAGATGGGCTCATGGAAAATGACCAGTATGGGAACTATGTCCCATCTTTGGCAGAGGATTGGAGTGTTTCTCAAGACGGTTTGACCTATACCTACAAACTTCGTAAGGACATTAAGTGGTATACTTCAGAAGGAGATGAATATGCTCCTGTAACTGCCCAAGATTTTGTTACTGGTTTGAAATATGCGGCTGATAAAAAATCAGAAGCCTTGTACTTAGTGCAAGAATCCGTAGCAGGTTTGGATGATTACATTAACGGTAAAACAAGCGACTTTTCAACTGTCGGAGTCAAGGCTCTTGATGACCAAACTGTTCAATATACCTTGACACGACCAGAACCTTACTGGAACTCAAAGACAACATCAACTATTCTTTTCCCAGTCAATGCGGATTTCTTGAAATCAAAAGGGGATGATTTTGGGAAGGTAGATCCATCTAGCATTTTGTATAATGGACCTTTCTTGATGAAATCCTTTGTTTCAAAATCGGTCATCGAATACAAGAAAAATCCTAACTACTGGGATGCCAAAAATGTCTTTGTAGATGATGTGAAATTGGCTTATTATGATGGTAGTGACCAAGATGCACTGGCTCGTAACTTTGTCGAGGGGGCTTATAGTTATGCTCGTCTCTATCCAAATAGTTCAAGTTTTGAAGGGATTAAAGAGAAGAATAAAGACAATATCATCTATAGCATGCAAGATGCTACTTCTTACTTCCTAAACTTTAACCTAGATAGAAAATCTTATAAATTCACTTCCAAGACAAGTGATGCTGAAAAGAAATCGACTCAAGAAGCAGTCCTTAATAAAAACTTCCGTCAAGCCATTAATTTTGCCTATGACCGTACAGCATACGGGGCTCAATCTCAAGGAGAAGAGGGGGCAACTAAGATTTTGCGTAATTTGGTTGTTCCTCCAAACTTCGTAAGTATCAACGGAAAAGACTTTGGTGAAGTAGTAGCCTCTAAGATGGTGAATTATGGTAAAGAATGGCAAGGAATCAACTTTGCGGATGCTCAGGACCCATACTATAATCCAGAAAAAGCCAAGGCTAAATTTGCTGAAGCTAAGAAAGAACTCCAAGCCAAAGGAGTCCAATTCCCTATCCACTTAGATAAAACTGTAGATTTGACGAATAAGGCAGAGATTCAAGGAATCAATTCCATGAAACAATCAATTGAATCTGTCTTAGGTGCAGATAATGTTGTGATTGATGTTCACCAACTCTCTACTGAAGACTTTGATAATACAAGCTATTTGGCTCAAACTGCTGCTCAGAAAGATTATGATCTTTACAATGGTGGTTGGAGTGCAGACTATCAAGATCCTTCAACCTATCTGGATGTCTTTAACGTTAATTCTGGTGGTTTGATGCAAAATCTAGGTTTGGAGCCAGGTGAAGTCAATGACAAAGCTAAGGCGGTTGGACTGGATGTCTATACTCAAATGTTGGAAGAAGCTAATAAGGAACAAGATCCAGCTAAACGTTATGAAAAATATGCAGATGCCCAAGCTTGGTTGGTGGATAGCTCTCTAGCAATTCCAAATGTTTCGCTTGGTGGAACACCAACATTGAGAAAAATTGTTCCTTTCTCATCACCATATTCATTAGCTGGTAATAAAGGGGTCGAATCATATAAATACCTCAAATTACAAGATAAGACAGTCACAAAAGATGAATATGAAAAAGCCAAAGAAAAATGGTTGAAAGAAAAAGAAGAATCCAATAAAAAAGCTCAAGAAGAATTGGCAAAACATGTCAAATAAGGATTTTTCAAGAAAAACGATGGTTTCGAAAGAAGCCGTCGTTTTTATATAGAATGATGGCAA
This sequence comes from bacterium, assembly GCA_905221205.1. GTDB lineage: Bacteria > Bacillota > Bacilli > Lactobacillales > Streptococcaceae > Streptococcus. Next base: position 252,486 of record CAJNCG010000003.1, on the reverse strand, counting down.
ATTTGGAAGAAAAGTGCTTACATTTTCTTATAGTTAATTGAGTTTATGATATAATAAATATAAGAAACTACGTTCGAAAATCTACCCAATGTTGATTGAAGTATGCACATGCTAGGGTAATGTTATAGGAGGGATGTCGTCTACTGGAAAAGTAAGATAAAATGCAACAAATGATAAGTTCTTCTTTTATGTGAAGAGTTCTTATTTGCCTATTTACTAATCGTTATGGAGGTAACATCATGGGCGCTATTATGGAATTTGCAACAGAAAAACAGATTGCATCATTTCTGTCAACTTGTCGAATTGAAGGGCAAAATAATTTTCTGATGGCCTTCAAGAAAAAGACATGGCTGAAATCCTTTATTGATTTTTTCATTGTAGGAGGAAATTACTATGTTCAGTCGAGCGTGAAGCCTAAGATTATAGCTTTCACACCTAAAGGGATCTATTTGATGGACATCAGTGATATAACTGAGAATCGCTCTAATCACGTCGTAGAGATGCCTTGGAATCAAGTTAAAGATTTTACTTATAAGACAGTCTTGAATACAGTTAGGCTGAGCTGGAACTATCAAAATGAAGCCTATATTTTTTCCGTGGATGTCGGTCAGATTAGTCAGCATGTGGGGCAGTATCAATTTAACAAAGAGCATTATGACTATTTAGCCCAACAGGATTTCTTTCAGTCCAAGTAAACACAAGTAATCATCGTCAAAAAAGGATCTGGAATATTTTCTGGATTCTTTTTTAGCTTTACTAGCTAAGTGTATAGTTTGAAACTATAGCTAGCTCTTGAAAAGAAGAAAATGAGTTGATGAAAATAAGTGGTACAATAGTTACTATAGATTTGGAGGTATTGTATGAGCAAGGAATTACACATTAACACAATTTTGGCCCAGGCGGGTATCAAATCAGACGAAGCGACAGGAGCTTTGGTGACACCGCTTCATTTTTCGACGACCTATCAGCATCCAGAGTTTGGTAAATCTACTGGTTTTGACTATACACGCACTAAAAACCCAACTCGCAGCAAGGCGGAGGAAGTCTTGGCGGCCATTGAGTCAGCAGACTATGCCCTAGCGACTAGCTCAGGGATGTCAGCTATTGTATTGGCCTTTAGCGTTTTCCCAGTAGGAAGTAAGGTTTTAGCAGTGCGCGACCTTTATGGAGGTTCTTTCCGCTGGTTCAATCAAGTGGAGCAGGAAGGTCGTTTCCATTTTACCTATGCCAATACAGAAGAAGAGTTGATTGCCGAGTTGGATAAGGACGTGGATGTTCTCTATATCGAAACGCCAACCAATCCTTTGATGTTGGAATTTGATATCGAAAAACTAGCAAAACTGGCTCATGCTAAGGGTGCCAAAGTGGTGGTGGACAATACCTTCTATAGCCCTATCTACCAACGTCCGATTGAAGATGGAGCCGATATCGTTCTGCATTCAGCAACCAAGTATCTTGCAGGTCATAATGATGTCTTGGCTGGAGTGGTTGTGACCAATAGTTTAGAACTATACGAGAAACTCTTTTACAATCTCAATACGACAGGGGCAGTCTTGTCTCCATTTGACAGCTATCAATTGATTCGTGGTCTCAAGACTCTATCTCTTCGTATGGAGCGCTCAACAGCCAATGCCCAAGAAGTGGTTGCCTTTTTGAAGGATTCTCCAGCAGTTAAGGAAGTTCTCTACACTGGTCGTGGAGGCATGATTTCCTTTAAAGTAGCGGATGAAACACGCATTCCACATATCTTGAATAGTCTTAAGGTCTTCTCCTTTGCGGAAAGTTTAGGTGGGGTGGAAAGTCTTATCACTTATCCAACGACGCAAACTCACGCCGATATTCCAGCAGAAGTGCGCCATTCTTATGGTTTGACAGATGACCTCTTGCGCTTGTCAATCGGGATTGAGGATGCTAGAGATTTGATTGCAGATTTGCGCCAAGCATTAGAAGGATAATACAAAGATGGGAAAATATGATTTTACAAGCCTGCCTAATCGTTTAGGGCATCATACCTATAAATGGAAAGAAGCAGAAACGGATAGCGAAGTCCTACCAGCTTGGATAGCAGACATGGACTTTGTGGTTTTGCCTGAAATCCGCCAAGCCGTGCAGACTTACGCAGACCAACTGGTTTATGGCTATACCTATGCCAGTGATGATTTAATTAAGGAAGTTCAAAAGTGGGAAGCCACACAACACGGCTATCACTTTGACAAAGAGGCCCTTGTCTTTATCGAGGGTGTAGTACCAGCTATTTCAACAGCCATTCAAGCCTTTACAAAAGAAGGCGAAGCGGTTCTGATTAATACACCTGTCTACCCACCTTTTGCTCGCAGTGTCAAGTTGAATAATCGCAGATTGATTACCAATTCTTTGATGGAAAAGGATGGTCTGTTTGAGATTGACTTTGACCAACTGGAGAAGGATTTGGTAGAAGAGGATGTCAAACTCTATATTCTCTGCAACCCTCATAATCCTGGTGGACGTGTTTGGGAAAAGGAAGTGTTGGAGAAGATTGGCCAACTCTGCCAAAAACACGGTGTTTTGTTGGTTTCTGATGAGATTCACCAAGATTTGGCTCTCTTTGGTCACAAGCATCATTCCTTCAATACCATCAACCCTGACTTTAAAAAATTTGCTATCGTCTTAAGCAGTGCTACTAAAACTTTTAATATTGCGGGGACAAAAAATTCCTATGCAGTCATTGAAAATCCTAAGTTGAGAGTGGCTTACCAGAAACGTCAGTTGGCTAATAATCAGCATGAAATTTCAGGTTTGGGTTATTTGGCGACAGAAGCTGCTTATCGCTATGGGAAGGATTGGCTAGAGGAACTCAAGCAAGTCTTTGAAGACCATATCAATTATGTGGTGGATCTATTTGGAAAAGAGACTAAAATCAAGGCCATGAAACCGCAGGGAACCTACTTGATTTGGCTTGATTTTTCAGCTTATGACCTGACTGATGAAAGATTGCAAGAGCTTTTGAGAAATGAAGCCAAGGTTATTCTCAACCGTGGTTTGGATTTTGGAGAGGAAGGGAGTCTCCATGCCCGCCTCAATGTAGCCATGCCTAAATCTCTGCTGCAAGAAGTCTGTCAGCGGATTGTGACGACTTTTGCCAAACGTTAAAAATCCAGCCTTCTAGGAGAAAAGTCTTCCTAGAAGGCTATTTTCATAGGCGAAAATATGGTATAATAAAAAGATAAGGTAAAGGTAAAAATATGGCTAAATTGATTCCGGGCAAAGTCCGTATCGAAGGCGTTGCCCTTTATGAAACTGGTAAAGTTGACATCATCAAGGAAAAGAACAATCGGCTCTACGCTCGCGTTGCAGAAGAAGAACTGCGCTATAGTTTAGAGGATGATTTGGTTTTTTGTGCCTGCGATTTTTTCCAAAAGAGGGGCTACTGTGTGCATTTGGCGGCGCTGGAGCATTTTTTAAAAAATGATGAGCGTGGTCAAGAAATCTTGCAGAGTCTGGAAGAAGGCCATGAGGAAAAAGAGGCCGTTGAAACCAAGGTGACCTTGGGAGGCAAGTTTTTGGATCGAATCTTATCTCCGAAATTAGACCGAGCTTATGAATTATCAGCTGTTGGTCAAGTGGAAGCAGGAACCAATCATATCTTGTGGACTCTGAGAATCGGGCAAATCAATGGCCAAAAATACTATGTCATTCGGGATATTCCACTCTTTTTAAGAGTTGTTGAGAAGAGAAAACCTTATATGATTGGAAAGACCTATGAGGAATCCTTGTCTTGGGAATCCTTTGATGAGGCCAGCCAAGAACTTCTGACTTTCTTGCGTGGACTGATGGAGGAAGGACAGGCTCCAGATCTCTTTTTCCAAAACCAAGGTCGGCACCTCTTTTTTCCTCTGACCTTTTTTGAGCAGGGTGTGAATTTGCTGATGACTTTGCCCCATTTTCAATTTGATCATCAAGTGGATAGCTACCAGACCCTACTTTTTCAGGATATGCATGCTGATGCTAATCTATTTGCCTTTACAGTAACAGAATACTCGGACTATTTTGAAATGGAAATCAGTGATAGTCCGAGGGTAAATGTCTTTTATCAGGGAGCTGTACTTTTCCATAAAGGACAGGTTTATTTTCTAACAGACCAGCAGATGCGTCTTCTCAAGGAAATCAAAGCTCTGCCTTTGGATAAACATGGAAAGAAATTCCTGCAATTTGATAGCAGTGACCGAGATAAGTTGGCTTCCTGTCTGACTCTCTTTAGCCAGATGGGGACCGTCTCAGCTCCAGAACGGTTACAAATCAAAACGTTTTCTCCATCGTTTTACTTTGACAGGGAAGAGGACAATCGGATTCGTTTAGAAATCCAGTTTGATTATGGGGATAGACAGGTATCTAGCCGACAAGAGCTAGAAGAATTACCCTTTTCGAGTGATGCTGACTTAGAAGAAAGAATTTTCCAAGTCTGTTTGGCAGCGGGTTTTGAAGCCGACTTTCAATCTTGGCGTCAGGCCTTAAAAGCTGAGTCTGTCTATCATTTCTTTCACGACATCATTCCAGTTTTTGAAAAACTCGGGGATGTTGACCTATCAGACAAGCTAGAAGAACTTTATAATCTAGCGAGCCCTCAAGTGCAGATTGCTTCCAAGGGAGGTCTCTTGGAAATCCAGTTTGATTTTCAAGATATTGCCCAAGAGGAAATTGACCAAGCCATGCAGGCCTTGGTTGATAATCAAGATTTTTACATTGATTCGTCCAATCAAGTCTACTTTTTCGATGAAGAAACCAAGAAAATTCGCCAAAATTTACAGGAACTGGGGCAGTTTGAATTAAAAGATGGCTCCTTGCAGGCTCGAAAATCCTTGGCCTACAGTTTAGCCCATCTCTTTGAAGCGCGAGACCGTGTTTCTTTTTCACAAGAATTCCAGAATCTGGCCCACGACTTGACGCATCCAGAGGACTTTCCTAGACAAGCAACTCAGGTTCAGGCTGATTTGCGAGATTATCAGGAAAAGGGAATCGGCTGGCTGCAAATGCTCCATCATTATGGTTTTGGTGGGATTTTGGCTGATGATATGGGATTGGGGAAAACCCTCCAGACCATTGCATTTTTGACCAGCCAAGTGACAAAAGAAAGTCGAGTCTTGATTCTCGCTCCGTCGGGTTTGATTTACAACTGGGCAGATGAATTTAAGAAATTTGCCCCACAGTTGGATGTGGCTGTTGTTCATGGTTTGAAAACTAGTCGTGAAGAGATTCTTGCTGAGAGCCATCAAATCTATGTGACGAGTTATGCTACTTTCCGTCAGGACAGTGATCTTTATCAGGGGATGGCCTTTGACTTCCTTTTCTTAGATGAGGCTCAGGTCATGAAAAATGCTCAGACTAAGATTGCCCAGACCTTGAGACAATTTGTGGTACCGTCGGTCTTTGCCTTGTCAGGAACTCCTATTGAAAACCATCTGGGTGAGCTGTGGTCTATTTTCCAAATTGTCATGCCAGGACTTTTGCCAAGCAAGAAAGAATTTATGAAATTACCAGCTGAGCGCGTTGCTCAGTTTATCAAACCTTTCGTCATGCGACGCAAGAAAGAAGAAGTTCTAACTGAATTGCCCGACTTGATCGAAGTGGTTTATAAGAATGAACTGGAAGACCAGCAAAAGGCTATCTATCTAGCTCAGTTGCAACAGATGAGAGACCGTCTGGCTCAAGTGTCAGATCAGGAATTTCAGCGAAGTCGTGTGGAAATCTTATCTGGTCTGATGCGCTTGCGCCAAATCTGTGATACGCCTGCCCTCTTTATGGAAGATTATCAGGGAGCCAGTGGCAAATTGGATAGTCTCCGAGACTTGCTGGTACAGGTGGCAGATGGTGGACACCGTGTCTTGATTTTCTCGCAGTTCAAGGGAATGTTGGAGAAAATTGAACAAGAACTGCCAGACTTGGGCTTGACTTCTTTTAAAATCACGGGTTCAACCCCAGCCAAGGAAAGACAAGACATGACCAAGGCCTTTAATCAAGGGGAAAGAGATGCCTTTCTGATTTCCCTCAAGGCTGGTGGGGTCGGTCTAAACCTGACAGGTGCTGATACAGTTATCTTGGTTGACCTTTGGTGGAATCCTGCGGTGGAAGCGCAAGCCATTGGCCGTGCCCATCGTATGGGGCAAGAAGAAACGGTTGAGGTCTATCGCTTGGTGACTAGGGGAACCATTGAAGAAAAAATTCAGGAACTCCAAGAACAAAAGAAACATCTGGTGTCACAAGTATTGGACGGAACAGAGTCACGTGGTAGTCTCACCCTAGCAGAAATTAGAGAAATTTTGGGAATTTCTGAAGCCAGCACTTGAAAAATCAAGACAATACGCTATAATGAAGTGTTGAAAGGAAATAGAAAATGAGAGAAGAACGATTTCCATTAGTGTCAGATGATGAGGTCATGCTGACTGAGATGCCAGTCATGGACCTCTATGATGAATCTGACTTTATCAGTAATATCAAGGGAGAATACCGTGATAAGAATTATCTGGAGTGGGCTCCTATTACTGAAGAAAAACCAGTAAAACCGATTGAAAAGCAGGTAGAGAAACCTAAGAAGGCTGGTTTAGGGGTTAAGAAAGAAGGAAAGAGCTATGCGGAGGTAGCACGTGAAGAAGCGCGTGCGGACTTGAAAAAGAAACGCTCAGCAAGCTATCTGACCAAGGATATCCCTCCTACAAGACGCCATGCTCAGCAAAGTCTGGTTAGACAGGGCAATCAACCGACAGCGCCTTTTCAAAAGGAAAATCCTGGTGAATTTGTCAAATATAGCCAAAAATTGACCCAGTCTCATTATATATTGGCGGAAGAAGTGAGCCATATTTCTACTCAAACTGAGCAAGCAGAAACTGCAGGCCCAAAGAAAAACAACTATGATTTTCTGAAGAAGAGCCAAATCTACAATAAAAAGAATCAACAAAAAGAACAAGAACGTCAGGTTGCCCAAGAGTTGAATCTGACAAGAATTACAGAATAGGGGAGAAAACATGTCAAAGACATATCATTTTATCGGAATTAAGGGATCAGGGATGAGTGCCTTGGCCTTGATGTTGCACCAAATGGGGCATAAGGTACAGGGATCAGATGTTGAAAAGTACTACTTTACTCAACGTGGTCTTGAGCAGGCAGGAATTACCATTCTTCCTTTTGATGAAAAGAATCTAGATGGAGATATGGAAATTATCGCTGGAAATGCCTTTCGTCCAGATAACAACGTTGAGATTGCCTATGCGGACCAAAATGGAATCAGCTATAAACGTTACCATGAATTCCTAGGTAGCTTTATGCGTGATTTTGTTAGCATGGGAGTAGCAGGAGCGCATGGAAAAACTTCAACGACAGGTATGTTGTCTCACGTTTTGTCTCACATCACGGACACTAGCTTCTTGATTGGAGACGGGACAGGTCGTGGTTCAGCCAATGCCAAATATTTTGTCTTTGAATCTGACGAATATGAGCGTCATTTCATGCCTTACCACCCAGAATACTCTATCATCACCAATATTGACTTTGACCATCCAGACTACTTCACAAGTCTAGAGGATGTTTTCAATGCCTTTAACGACTATGCTAAACAAATTACCAAAGGTTTGTTTATCTACGGTGAAGATGCTGAGTTACGTAAGATTACGTCTGATGCACCAATCTACTATTATGGTTTTGAAGCAGAAGGCAATGACTTTGTAGCTAGCGACCTTCTTCGTTCAACAACTGGTTCAACCTTCACAGTTCACTTCCGTGGACAAGAGTTGGGACAATTCCACATTCCAACCTTTGGTCGTCACAATATCATGAATGCGACAGCTGTCATCGGATTGCTTTACACAGCAGGCTTTGATTTGAACTTGGTGCGTGAACACCTGAAAACATTTGCCGGTGTTAAGCGTCGTTTCACTGAGAAAATTGTCAATGATACGGTGATTATTGATGACTTTGCCCACCATCCAACAGAAATCATTGCGACCTTGGATGCGGCTCGTCAAAAATACCCAAGCAAGGAAATCGTAGCAATATTCCAACCGCATACTTTTACAAGAACCATTGCCTTGTTGGATGAATTTGCTCACGCTTTGAACCAAGCGGATGCTGTTTACTTAGCACAAATCTATGGATCTGCTCGTGAGGTAGACCATGGTGATGTCAAGGTAGAAGACCTAGCTGATAAAATCAATAAGAAACACCAAGTGATCACTGTTGAAAATGTTTCTCCACTCCTAGACCATGACAATGCTGTCTATGTCTTTATGGGAGCAGGTGATATCCAAACCTATGAATACTCATTTGAGCGTCTCTTGTCTAACTTGACAAGCAATGTTCAATAGGATGTTCTCATGGAAATTCCAATTAAGATTATTCAGGCAAGTAAGTCTGATTTGGCTGAGATAGAGCTGCTTCGGGCTTCATCTTTTCCAGCTGAAAAGCAGCAACCTTCCCATATTTTAGAAGAAAGTATCCGTAAGTCTGCGGATACCTTTCTTCTAGCTAGGGATGAAAATCAGCTTTTAGGCTATGTTCTAGGTGGTCCTTACCCACACAATCCTCAGTGTCTAAAAATACACTCTTTAGTCATCGAGGCTGACCATCAGAGACAGGGATTGGGAACGCTTCTTCTTGCGGCCATGAAAGAGGTGGCAGTTGAGTTGGATTACAAAGGTATTCGTTTGGAGAGTCCTGATGAGTTGCTTTCCTACTTTGAAATGAACGGTTTTATTGATGAAGAAGATTATGCAGCTGGTCAGGGGTATAGTATGATTTGGTTTAATCCCTTTTATCTGGAGGCACAATGAAAATTAGACAAGTAAAATTAGAAGATTTGGATCGGATTGTCGAGATTGAACTAGAGAATTTTTCGGTCGAAGAAGCCATTCCTCGTTCTGTCTTTGAAGCGCATTTGCGAGAAATTCAGACCTCGTTTTTGGTTGCAGAAAAAGAGGGCAGAATCATGGGCTATATAGAAGGGCCAGTTGGACCATACCGCCATCTGCAAGATCAGTCTTTTACAGAAGAGATAGAAGATTATAGTCATGAGCCTGGTGGTTATATCTCTGTGACCTGTCTTTCTATTGCCGAGGAGGCACAGGGCCTAGGACTTGGCCAGAAATTATTAACAGCCTTGAAAGAACTGGCTCTTGAACACGAAAGAGAAGGTATTAACCTAACCTGTCATGACTATCTCATCGCCTACTATGAAAGGCATGGATTTGTCAATGAAGGCCTGTCCCAGTCAATCTTTGCAGGGGAAACCTGGTATGATATGGTCTGGGAAGCTAAAAAATAAGCTAGAAAAGCATGCTAGGTTGCTTTTCTTTCGTTTTTAAGATATAATATTATGGATTGTCAACGAGGAGGATAAACTTTTGAGTGAAAAGCCAAGAGAAGACGAAAAATTAAGCTTTAAAGAGCAGATTTTACGTGATTTAGAAAAAGTAAAACAATATGAAGGGATTCGTCAAGAGGCTGCTGAGCTGGCTGAGAAAAAAGAGGCCTTGTCTGTCCCTGAAACAAAAATTGCTGATGAAGAAGTGATGAACGCATCCCTATCAGCTGTTGAAAAAATTATGGAGAATGCACCACGTGTTCCCCAGCATCCTAGTGAGGACGTGCCTGCATCACCTGCAGATGAAGTAAGAGAGGAAGCTCCAATCGTTCCTAGTCATCCTAGTCAAGATGTACCAGCTTCACCAGCTGAGGAAAGTCCATCAAGACCGGTTCCGGGACCAGAAGTCATTCGTCCTAAAAAATCTGAAAAAGATGTGAACACAACTCCAACAAGAGTAGCTGTTTCTTATAAGACTGAAGCACAAAAAGAGACACAAGCAGAAACGCCAAGACCAGAACCGGTTGTCGAAGCGGAAGCTGTTGAAGTGATTTCTGAAACTCCACGTCGTAGTCGTCGTGAGACCGTTAAACCAGTCAAGAAGAAAAAATCACATTTGAAGGCTTTCTTCATTTCTCTATTGATTTTCCTTGCCTTGATTTCAGCAGGTGGTTACTTCGGTTACCAGTATGTTCAATCATCTTTACTACCTGTAGATGCAAATTCTAAAGAATATGTAACGGTTCAAATTCCAGAAGGATCTAATGTCCAAGAAATCGGATCAACTCTTGAGCATTCTGGTGTGATCAAACATGGAGTGATTTTTGCTTTCTATGCGAAATATAAGAATTATTCAGATCTGAAGGCTGGATATTACAATTTGCAAAAGAGCATGAGTACAGAGGATATCATCAAGGAACTTCAAAAAGGTGGTACTCCTGAACCTCAAGAACCTTCACTTGCAGATTTGACCATTCCAGAGGGCTATACAATTGAGCAAATCGCCCAAGCTGTAGGCCAATTACAAGGTGAATTTAAAGAGCCTTTGACTGCGGATGCTTTCTTGGCTAAGGTTCAAGATGACAACTTTATCAGTCAAGAAGCTGCTAAATATCCAAACCTACTCGAAAGCTTGCCGACAAAAGAAAGTGGAGCTCGTTACCGTTTGGAGGGTTATCTTTTCCCAGCAACCTACTCTATCAAGGAAAGCACAACTATTGAAAGCTTGATTGATGAGATGTTGGCTGCTATGGATAAGACCTTGACTCCACACTATAGTGCAATTAAGTCTAAAAACTTGACAGTCAATGAATTGCTAACCATTGCTTCTCTTGTTGAAAAAGAAGGCGCTAAGACTGAAGATCGTAAGTTGATTGCAGGTGTTTTCTACAATCGCTTGAACCTTGGTATGCCACTTCAAAGCAATATTGCAATCTTGTATGCTCAAGGCAAACTCGGTCAAAATATTAGCCTAGCAGATGATGCTGGAATTGATACATCGATTAATTCACCATACAATGTTTATACAAAACCTGGTTTGATGCCTGGACCAGTGGATAGTCCAAGTCAGGACGCTATTGAAGCAAGTATCAACCAAACTAAGAGTGAGAACCTCTACTTTGTAGCTAATGTTACGGATGGTAAAGTCTATTACGCAGTTACTCAGGAAGAACATGATCGTAATGTAGCTGAGCACGTTAATAGCAAACTTACTCAAAATAGTAGTTCAAACTAAGACTACAAACATGAGAATCTCAGATAGAGATTCAATACTATCGAAAGAAAGTTGAGAAATATGGCAGAAAAAACATATCCTATGACCCTTGAGGAAAAGGAAAAACTTGAAAAAGAATTAGAAGAATTGAAATTGGTCCGCCGACCAGAAGTGGTAGAACGCATTAAGATTGCCCGTTCATACGGTGACCTTTCTGAAAACAGTGAATACGAAGCAGCTAAGGATGAACAAGCTTTTGTCGAAGGACAAATCTCTAGCTTGGAAACAAAAATCCGTTATGCTGAAATCGTTAATAGCGACTCAGTTGCCCAAGACGAAGTAGCGATTGGTAAAACAGTCACTATCCAAGAAATTGGTGAGGACGAAGAAGAAGTCTATATTATCGTAGGTTCAGCAGGTGCGGATGCCTTTGCAGGTAAAGTTTCAAATGAAAGCCCAATTGGACAAGCCTTGATTGGCAAGAAAACAGGTGACACAGCAACCATTGAAACACCTGTTGGTAGCTACGATGTAAAAATCTTGAAGGTTGAAAAAACAGCCTAAAAACAGAAAAGGAGTGGGGAGGCGATGCGCTTCACTCACTCCTTTTTCCATTTTGCTACTCTTCGAAAATCAAATTCAAACCACGTCAGCGTAGCCTTGCCGTACTCAAGTACAGCCTGCGGCTAGCTTCCTAGTTTGCTCTTTGATTTTCATTGAGTATAAATTAAATTGAATTGGAGACGTTATGAGTTCAAAGAAGAAAAAAAATAAGATGGAGCGTGGTTTGACCAATCGTCACGTGCAGGTTATGGCCATTGCGGGAACAATCGGAACAGGACTCTTTTTGGGAGCGGGTCGCTCTATCAGCCTAACAGGTCCTTCCATTGTGCTGATTTATATGATTACTGGGGCTTTTATGTTCCTCATGATGCGTGCGGTTGGGGAAATGCTCTACCAAGACCCTGAGCAACATACCTTTATCAACTTTATCACGCGCCATTTGGGCAAGGGCTGGGGTTATTTCTCAGTTTGGTCTTATTGGCTTTCCGTTGTCTTTATCGGTATGGCGGAAATCACAGCCATCTCTCACTATGTTCAGTTTTGGTTCCCTAGCTGGCCAAGTTGGATGATTGAGATTGGATTTTTGACCATTCTAGCCTTGGTTAATCTGATTGCAGTGAAGCTCTTTGGAGAAGTTGAGTTTTGGTTTGCTATGGTCAAGATTGTGGCTATTTTAGCCATGATTGCCACAGGAGTCTTTATGGTCTTGACAGGCTTTAAGACACCTCATGGTGTAGCAAGTTTGGCCAATATTGCCGATAATTTCTCCCTCTTCCCAAATGGTGGAGTGAACTTTGTCATGGCCTTTCAGATGGTGTTCTTTGCCTACCTCATGATTGAGTTTATCGGGGTCACAACTTCTGAAACCAAAAATCCACGTCAGGTCTTGCCAAAAGCCGTTAAGGAAATTCCATTGCGTATCGCCTTTTTCTACGGTGGTGCCCTCTTAGCCATCATGGCTATCATTCCTTGGCGTGAGCTTGCTTCTGCTGATTCACCTTTTGTTACAGTATTTGAATTAGCCGGTATCAAGTGGGCGGCAGCCTTGATTAACTTCGTCGTTTTGACATCAGCAGCTTCTGCCCTTAACTCAACCCTTTATTCAACAGGTCGTCATTTGTACCAGATTGCCCATGATTCGCCAAATCCATTCCTAAAAGCAATCAAGGCAGATACCCTTTCTCGCCATAACGTACCACAAAATGCCATCATTGCTTCAGCAATCTTGATTGCCCTAGCGGCCTTTATCAATGTCTTGCCAGGTGTTTCGGATGCCTTTGCCTTGATTACGGCATCGTCATCAGGTGTCTATATCGCTATCTATATCTTGATTATGGTGGCTCACCTTAAATACCGCAAGTCACCAGACTTTATGGCGGATGGCTACCTCATGCCCCATTATCGCTTCCTAAATCCTTTAACCATGCTCTTCTTTGTCTTTGTCTTTGTAACCCTCTTTTTACAAGAGTCTACATTTGTCGGAGCAATCGGATCAGCTATCTGGATTATCGGTTTCGGGATTTATAGCCAGTGGAAATTTAGAAAATAGATTTGAAACTCATCAACTCAGGTTGGTGAGTTTTTGTTTTAAACTCAAGTCAAAAAAGCACCAGAGTTAAAGTGACTTTGGTGCTTTTGAAGTTATAAACATGTTGCTCTCTATGGATGTGGATAGTTATTCTTCATCTTCTGTAGGGAATGGAATACCAGTTTTATTTAGTCGTTGAACATCTTTGACAAAAGTGTTTTTTATTTCAAACATCCTTGCTACTGGGAAGAGGTCGTTTTGTGCATCAATATAGTGAAGAAGAGTATTAGCTCGTTCAATAGCCTTAGGATCATTTTGTCGAAGTAGATTGTATACTTCAAACATGTTCAGATAAAATAGATGATTAAATGAAAATTGAGTGAAATTATCTTTAGTTAGTAATAATTTTAGTTTATAGATAAGTTTTTCTGCTTTCTCGTAATATCCATGACGAGAGTAAGCCTTAATCAAATTGATCAATGGGCTAACGTGGAGTCCTGCATAATATGCATTTTTAGATTGTACGTTTTCTAAATTCTTGCTGATTACTTTTTCTAGATAATCAAGGAACTTTTCTTCAAAAGGTAGATTTCTAATATTAAATAGAGTGTTTAAAAGGATAAAATCATATGCATAGAAAGTTTCTAACCTAGAAAGATAGTTCATTAGGTTGTCAATAGCTTCTAATTCATCAGGTGCAAATAGTTCTAATGTCTTTGAACTATTTGCTATGCGTAGGAGTATAATATAATAGTCTAACGGATTGTGCCAATCTTTTTTCCTTCCAAGTAATTTTCTAGCTTTTATAAAATCTTTGTTAACAATAGCTATCGTTATATCATGTACTTTCTGGAAATTTTCTTGCTGAGTGTCAAATAATTCTTCGATATCAAAACTTGCCACATTTAGTTTATTTAATAAATAAAAAAATGTATCGACTTTGACAGTGGCTAATCCCTTTTCAAAACGACTGAGATTATTGGGAGAAATGGCATCTCCAGCAGTCTCTTTAAGGCTCATATTGCGATCTTGACGGATTTTATAAACGATTTCCCCATAGTGTTTGAATTCCATAATATTCTCCTTGAACTTTGTTGATTTTATTATAACTTAAATTTCTCCATTTTTGGGAAAAACTACTATTTTTAGTAGATTTTTTAGGGAAATCCAGAGGATGAGATAAAATTCTACTGTTTTTAGTAGAAATATCCAAAAAGGGGATTATTTACTGTATAATCAAGTCAATCAAAAATAAAGGAGATAAGGATGAAAAAGGCCCTAATTATGACAACTGCTGCAATGGCTGGTTTAGGAGTAGTAGCAACCACTCAAACAGCCTTTGCCACAGAAGCCCCAACTGAAAGCACGGTTAAGGCTACTGTCGATGATAAGGTCACAGACAAAGACCTGTCTGACGCTGAAAAACGAGCTGTAGATACCGCTAAAGATGCTGACCAAAAAGCAAAAGATGCGGGTCAAGCTAAAGATACACTCGATACGGCGCAAAAAGACAAAGACGCTAAAAAAGCTGAAAAAGATGCCCTTGAAAAAGAACTTGAAAAGGCCAAAGACGCTACACCTGAGAAAATCCAAAAGGAAACAGAAGATGTAGACGCTAAAGAAAAGGCTAAAGCAGACAAAGACGCTGATGCCAAAGATAAGGCTGACCAAGTGACTAAAAAGTCTGATGAAGCCAAACTCGCTAAAGATGAGCTTGACAAGGTCCGTACAGGTGTCGAAAAGGCTGATAAAGAGTTGAAAGATGCAACAGATGACTATGACCCAGCCGCGAAAGACAAGGCTCAAAAAGAGAAAGATGACGCTGATAAAGACGTTCTTGTAAAAGACAAAGCTAAACGTGATGCCGAAACAGAGCTAGAAAAAGCAAAAGAAGACGACAAAACTCGAGAAGCTAAGAAAGTACAAGAACGCCAAAACAAAGCCGACAAAGAAGCAGATAAAACAGCAAAAGAAGGCGCAGTCAAAGACGCTGAAAAAGCTGTTAAAGATGCTGAAGAAAAACTAAAAACAGCTCAATATCCAACTGACGTAACCGTGACACCAGAATGGCTAGCAAAAGCTAAAGAGCTTATCAAACGTCGTATGGACAAATACCCAGAACCATATCCAAATATGGACGGTATGGATGCAGACCAAATCGACAAAGCGGATGAAGAATGGAACGCTCGCTATACAGTTTGGTTGGAACAATATCGTAAAGATATTCGCCGACTAGAAGAAGAGTTGACTGAACTAGACCGTGAAACAAATGAAAAATGGATGGAAAAAATCGGTAGCATTAGCGAAAATGGAATCAAAGACGGAGAAAATGATGTCAAATATGACCCAAATAACCTTCCTCAAGATATCGTTAATGACTTAAACAACCATTTTGTTACTCTTTTAAACAATCTTCGTAAACAATTAGACTTACCAGAAGCAAAACTAAACACAAATAATAAAGATTTTGCCAAAGAAGTTGCTAAAGTCTATAAAGACAATGACTACCAAGACCTTAGCCATTTTGGACGTGGGATTAATGACGTTGCACGAAAAAGAGGCTTGATTGCATCTGAAAATCCAGGTGTTGATACTCATAGTCAATATTATGAAGACCTCATGAATATTCCAATGAGTTCAGATAAACTGACCAAACAAGAACTCATTGCTCGTATGACAGAAACATTCTTATCATTCTTTTCAGAAGGATACTTGACTGGTGGATATGGTCACTTCTATAGTCTTCTACAAGCCGATACTTTAGGCTTGAACACATCAATCATCAAAGGTGGACAGCTTTTAACTGACCTTGGTGACCCTGATTTCACACATGTATTCCGTATTCATGTTTTAAAAGTGAAAAGTGAAAAATACATCGATAACGATGATACCGATATCCAAAAATCTAAATATGACGAACTCTACGGACCAAACTCTAAAGCCAATCTACCAACACTAACTCTACAAAGCAAACAAGAAGTAGAAGTGGAATTGGAAAAAGCAAAAGCAGACAATAAGACGGCTGAAGATAACTTGGAACAAGTGAAAACAGAGCTTCAAGAAATTGAGAAACGCATTGCTGAACTTGAAAAAGAAGTATCTGAAACACCAGCTAAAGAAGCAAAACGCGCAGAAGCGGTTAAAGATCTTGAAAAAGCCAAAGAAAAAGCAGAAGCCGCTCAACGTAAGCTAGAACGTGCGACACTGGACGATAATGCCAAATCATTGCGTCTAGAAAAAGCTCGCAAGGCAAAAGACGAAGCGGATAAAGAATTGGCTAAGAAATTAGCTGAAAGTCAGCAAAAAGACAAAGACTTGGAAAATGCGAAGATTGAGCGTTTGAAAGCGGACAAAGAGTTGAAAGACGCGGAAGACGCACTTCAAAAAGCAAAAGACAAGTTGGCAGAAACACTTCGCTTGAGCCAAGAAAAAGGCAAACTAGAAGCAGAATTGAAAGCCAAGTCAAAAGAGTTGGATGAACTCTGCAAACACGTAGATGATTTGAAACGTGACGTGAAGCAAAAAGAAGACGAAGCAGAAAAAGCTCGTAAAGTCAAAGATGATGCAGAACGTGAGTATCAAAAACTACTACTTCGTAAGACAATCGACGACGCTATCATTCCAGAGAAACCAGAATTCAAAGGTGGCGTAAACGGACCAGGTGCTATTCAACCGGAACTACCAGAATTTCCACTTGATCAATTACCTAAAGGTGACAGACCAATTGACGAACCAAAAGTTGAGCGACCAAAAGTAGAACAGCCTAAGACAGAAGAACCTAAGGGAGAGCAGCCCAAAGTTGAACAACCAAAGACTGAAGAACCCAAAGCTGAACAACCGAAAGTAGAGCAACCAAAAGGTGAAGAACCAAATCAAGAGCCTAAAGGTGACAGACCAAGTGACCAACCGAATGCCAACAAACCAGATCAAGGTGGTGACCATAACGTGAAACCTGTTGGTCCAGAACCAAGTTACCAAGCGCCTGCAGTTCTATCTCCAGCCCAAGAAGAAGCTGGACAAAAAGCATTGCCAAATACTGGCAGTCAAGTCAGCCTACTAGCTTTATTAGGATATGGCTTCTTGGCAGGATTAGGAATTATTTTAAAGAAAAAAGAGGGATAAAAATTGAAAAAGAAATTTGCATTTGTATTATCGTTAGTAACGAGCTTATTGCTTCTCGCAGCCTGCTCATCAGCAGATGGGACTTATGTCTATCAAGGTAGCATGCCATTTATGGAAGAAGCAACTGTGACCATCCAAATCAAGGGTGATAAGGGACAAGTTCATACCAAAGGAAAAACGATTGGTATTCTGACAGAAGGAAAACCAACGGAGCAGACAGACGAGATGAAGGTCAATCAGAAAGAAAAGACTCTTGAATTGTCTTCACTGAAACTAGGTTATGAGATTAAAGGTGGAGAGTTGACTATTACTTCAGATCCTTCTGGTATACTAGCTGGTAAATCTTTTAAAAAGAAATAAAAGGAGGTATTATGTCCAAGAAAAGTATCTTAAGTGGCTTGTTAGTGGCTAGCTCAGTGCTTTTATTAGCAGCCTGTGGGCAACAAGCTAGCCAGACAAGTGAAGGTGAGTCGGCTGATACTACAGTCCAAACCAGTGCTTCAGACGCTAAAAAAGCAGAACAAGCCAAGATTGATTACCAAATCGTCTATCAGAATATCTTAGACTCTTATAGAGAGCGAGTTAAGACTGCACAAAAACAACAAATGCCACAGAATTCGACAGGTGACAAAGAAGAGTCTTATATCGATTCGATTTTGTTTGATTATCAAGGGAAAGACATCAGCTATACTTTCTACGATATCAATAAGGATGGGAAGAAAGAATTGTTGATTAAGCAAGATAAGGTCTTACTTGGGATTTATTATCTGACAGATCAGGGAGCTCAGCTAGTCAAGGCTGGTGGGGTTGCCGGTAAAGGTGGTTCACGTCAAATCTTGATTCCTTATGAAAATGGTGCCATCTCTTACTTGATTTTTAGTGCTTCTAGACCAGAGGCCATTGCTAAAACCTATCTCTTTGCAGATGGCCGTTATCAGGAAGCCAGCTCAGTTAACTATGATTTAAGAGAGACAGATGATCCTTCAAGTTTACAAGGGTTAGATGGGATTAAACAGGTTGACTTAGAAGGCTTGAACTGGTTGATCTTTGATGATGCTTCAGCTAGCCGTCCTTTTATTGATCTAGAGGAGCAGGCTAAGGGTCCTGGTGCTCATTTGGCTGAGATTCATCAGAAAAACTTTAGCAGTATCAAAGGTACTTGGAAGAATAACAAGGGTGGCGAAGTCACTTTTGATGAGAATGGCTTTACAAATGGTGCAGTCTTGACCCCAGCGGCACCGCAGATTGTAAATAATATGGCTAAATTTGGCATGGGGTCAAGTTCAGGACCTGGAGGTGCATCTGTTACCCTCATTCCGCAAGGAGTTGTACATCCAGACTTTAATGCAGGCGATGCAACTTACACAGATGCATCTGACAGTAGCAAGGATCGCTTATTGATTGCCCAGTATGCAGGTGCATTATCCGACCCAAACGAATTTTATTATAAGGTTAGTGAATAAAAAAGGAGAAAAAGAAGATGAAACTAAAACACGTATTGACAGGATCAGTGATGGGGTTGAGCCTCGTAACAGCAGGCGTTATTACAACAAGTATACTCCCTACAAGCAGTGTAGAAGCTGCAGAATACCGTAAGGTCTATGCGGATGTAACTGCTCAAAAGGGACTAGATGGAAACTTTTACTTGGAAGTAGTTGGAGATCGTCCAGATGTCTCTGTTTCAAGTAGCTTGTTAAAGTCTTTTGAAGTTTTAGAAGCAGATACAGGACGAGTATTAATTTCAAACGGTACTTTAAGGATTGATCCAGTTACAAATGGGGAAGCTAAGAAAAATGTTGGTAGAGCAAAGTTTAATTTATCTTTGCGAAATGGGAACCCTTATCCAGATGGTACTTATCTGGTTTCGTTTAAGGATTGGACACTTTCTCATGAATCAGGTTACTTTACTTTAGTTGGGGCTATTAAATTGACAATTAAAGATGGAGAATTTGTGAAGTATGAAAAAGTTAACTTAAAACCAACATCAACACCAAAAACTGAGCCAAAAACTCCAGAACAACCAAGTGAAAAGAGTGGTTGGGTAGGTCGTTCTTACTACCAAAATGGTCAAAAAGTTATCAGCCAATGGATCTATGATTCACAGTATAAGTCTTATTTCTATTTGAACGCTTCTGGTGAGTACGTGGAAAATGCTTGGGTAGGGAACTACTATCTCAAGTCAGGTGGCTACATGGCTAAGAGTGAATGGATTTATGATGGCAACTACGGTTCTTACTATTACTTGACATCAGAAGGAAGTTATGCGCGTAACGCTTGGTCAGGAAGTTATTACCTCAAAGCAAATGGTAAGATGGCTAAGAGCGAGTGGATTTATGACAATAACTACAAATCATATTACTATTTGACATCAGAAGGAAGCTACGCTCGTAACAAATGGGTAGGAGATTATTATCTTAAATCTGATGGTAAAATGGCTGTTAACGAACGTACACCAGATGGTTACCGTGTAGATGGATCTGGTAAATGGATTAAATAATTCCATTTTGGTTATACAAAGGAGATTTTAAGTGGAAGAGTTGGAAAATAAGGTAAACGAAGAGACTTCAAATAACACAGAAGTTTCGGAGCAAGAGACTATAGTCAAACAAGAAAGTGAAAATGCAAATTCTGTAGCTCCTGTCCCAAGTCAGCTAGGATTTGTGGATCAAGTAAAACACATCATTGAGACACGACGTAAGGAAACTCTGGGTGTGCTGATTGCTCTTGGCCTTGCTATTATTGCTTTTGTAGGTTATAACTTTTATCAAGGGCAACCTAAAAGTTTAGCCAAAGAAGTTAGGGTTGAATTTTCAGGTTATTCAGAGTCAGGGACTTTGACCTATAATGAAGAAGTGATTGCGGCTATGGTTAAGGAACTATCCTACAAAAAGGCTGGATTTAACAAGGAACAAGCTCAAGCCCTTGCCCAGAATGATCCTGTAGCCTTATCAGCTTTGGCAACCAATCCGCAATTAGCCTCAAAAGCTTCTCTAGCTAAGGCTATGATTAGCAGTGTTCGTTATGAGTTTGATAAGAAAAGTGAGTTGAAAAATGGGGACGAAGTGACCTTTACAGTCACAACAACTTCGCAAAATTCACCTGTTAAAGCTGAAAAGAAAATATTTAAGGTTGAAACACTGAAGGAGTATGAAAAAGTTTCGAAAGAAGACCTCTTGAAATTAACTCCTGTAAGTTTTGAAGGTTTCAATGGTTATGGTCGAGTATCCATTCCTGAAACAAAAGATGAAGAAGATATCTTCACTATTGATGGTGATTCTAATCCTAAAGATTTAAAAAATGGTGATAGCATCAAACTTGTGGTTCGTGATTACTATTTGAATAAATTGAAAAAAGAAGGGAAAGTACCTGCCGAAAAGAGTTTTGAAGTTCCAGTTTCAGGCCTAAAAGAGGTCAGTGAGATTAAGGAATTAAAGGACATTCTTAAGAAAATTGATGACTACAGTAAGTCTGAAAACAAGAATAGCTCTTCATCTTCTTATGCACTAGAACCTCAAGTAACCTTCTTAGGAGTATTTTCATCAAGTGACAGTGCTTATGAAAATGTTATTTCTTTAAGCATTCTCTATAAGGTTACTGAGACCAAATCTGATGGATCTAAAGATACTCATTATAAAGATTATAGTTATGCAGCAGGAGTCAAAAAAGATGGCAGTGTAGATATGGATAAACTAGAAAAAGGGCAGTTTAAAACTACGACAGATTTAGAAGAATTGAAATCATATTTTTCTGGTTCTAATTTCAAAGAATATAAGCAGTGATAGTATTAAATTTGAAACTCATCAACTCAGGTTGGTGAGTTTTTTCTAGTTTGACAGTCTATTGAAATAAGACTATAATCAAGCTGTATCAGTTTTCGAGGAGGTTTGGATGTACTTTAGATTGGAAAATGAGGAATCCCAGAAGGCGCAAGAAATTGGGAATTTGATTCGTGCTTATAACCGTTCAAAAAGAGAAGAGGCTGAAAGTGAGCCATTGAATCTTTATGTAGAAGATGAAGACGGCAATCTTATGGCTGGCTTGGTAGCTGAGACTTTTGAAAATTGGCTAGAAATCGAGTATTTGTTTGTAAAATAGGAATTGCGAGGGCAAGGAATTGGTTCAAAACTATTGCAGCAAGCAGAAACTGAAGCTAAGAATCGAAACTGTCGTTTTGCCTTTGTCAATACTTACCAGTTTCAAGCGCCAGACTTTTATCAGAAATATGGCTACAAGGAAGTCTTTGCTTTAAAAAACTATCCCTACACAGGGAAAAGATATTACTACCAAAAGAATTTGTAATCTTAATATGAAAGTATAAGGCAAGGAGGGGGGCTTGACATAAGTCTCGATAAAATACCCCTTAAATACTACAAATTGTGTCTTTCTAGACGATATTGAGGATAATGCAATCGTAGCTGAGACATTAGATGTGAAATCCTACGATACTGTAGATGTTTTGAAAAAATTGAATAAGCAGAAAACTCTCTATCTTTTTGTGGTAGAGAGTTTTTTTGTTAATAAAATTTTACAAAATGACACTTATATATTGCATTTAGTCAGATATATGATATAATGTTGTTAAAAAGAGGCGCAACTTTTTAAAATTATAAGGAGGACGCAGGTGGCTAAAAATTTAAAATTAAAATTAGCTCGTGTTGAACGTGATTTAACACAAGGTCAACTAGCAGAGGCTGTTGGGGTGACGCGCCAGACTATTGGTTTGATAGAG
The DNA here is from genome assembly GCA_905221205.1 of bacterium. Classification (GTDB taxonomy): domain Bacteria; phylum Bacillota; class Bacilli; order Lactobacillales; family Streptococcaceae; genus Streptococcus. Next base: position 230,504 of record CAJNCG010000003.1, on the reverse strand, counting down.
GCGGGCAAATACAATCCCAGTCTCTCGCTTTGCCAGTCTATTTGCAGATGTTTAGGGAAAACACTAGACCAATTATTTTGGGAGGAAGAAGATGAAAAATAGATTTTTTTATTATCAATTACTAGACGAAAGAGAAGAACAACTGATCAATAAAGCGGGGGCTGAAAGTTTCTATATCTCTATAGCTTTCTTGCTTTTATCTTATATGATTACAGTATTAGCACCAAGTTTTTTTAATCCGAGAATGATTCTCATCATTATCATTATTGGAACTTCTTACTTTTTCGGCCGTGCTCGAGATTTGGGTGTGAACTACTATAGTCGTTTTCATTTTACGATTTTGGGTTGTTTTTTCCTAACCTTGGCGATTACAGCTCTTTTGATGTTGCAGAATTATCAATTCAATATCGAAATTTATCAGCACAATCCTTTGAACGTTAAATACTTGTCTGCTTGGGTCATTACATATGTCATTTATCTTCCTTGGGTCTTTATCGGTAATCTTGGACTTAAGAGCTATGGCGAATGGGCTCAGAAAAAGTTTGAAAAAGACATGGATGAACTGGAGAGTGAAGAATAGCTTGTTACTCTTTTCTCAATCCACCTAAAATGTGATATAATAGTATTAATTTATTGGAATACATGAAAGTTTTTGAAAATTTTCATGTATTTCTAGCTAAGGAAGTAGGAAAAGTATGTATCCAGATGATAGTTTGACATTGCACACGGACTTGTACCAGATTAACATGATGCAGGTTTACTTTGACCAAGGGATTCACAATAAAAAGGCGGTCTTTGAGGTGTATTTCCGCCAACAGCCTTTTAAGAATGGCTATGCGGTTTTTGCTGGTTTGGAAAGAATTGTGAACTATCTTGAAGATTTGCGTTTTTCAGATAGTGATATTGCCTATTTGGAGTCGCTTGGCTATCATGGGGCATTCTTGGATTACCTCCGCAATTTCAAGTTGGAGTTGACCGTTCGTTCTGCCCAAGAAGGGGATTTGGTTTTTGCTAATGAACCGATTGTGCAGGTGGAAGGTCCTCTAGCCCAATGTCAGTTGGTCGAAACAGCCCTTTTGAACATCGTTAACTACCAGACCTTGGTGGCTACTAAGGCAGCACGTATTCGTTCAGTCATTGAAGATGAGCCTTTGATGGAGTTTGGGACACGTCGGGCGCAAGAAATGGATGCGGCTATCTGGGGAACACGCGCAGCGGTGATTGGTGGCGCCAATGGAACTAGCAATGTGCGCGCTGGTAAACTCTTTGACATTCCTGTCTTGGGGACTCACGCCCATGCCTTAGTACAGGTTTATGGTAACGACTATGAGGCCTTCAAGGCTTATGCTGCGACCCATAAAAATTGCGTCTTTCTTGTGGATACCTATGACACCCTTCGCATCGGTGTGCCAGCTGCCATTCAGGTGGCGCGTGAGTTGGGCGACCAGATTAACTTTATGGGTGTGCGGATTGACTCTGGGGATATTGCCTACATTTCCAAGAAAGTCCGTCAGCAATTAGACGAGGCTGGATTTACAGAGGCTAAGATTTATGCTTCTAATGATTTGGATGAAAATACCATCCTCAATCTCAAGATGCAAAAGGCCAAGATTGATGTCTGGGGTGTGGGGACCAAGCTGATTACAGCCTATGACCAACCAGCTCTTGGGGCAGTTTATAAGATTGTGGCCATCGAAGATGAAAATGGTAATATGCGCAACACAATCAAGCTGTCTAATAATGCAGAAAAAGTGTCGACGCCAGGTAAGAAGCAGGTGTGGCGCATTACCAGTCGTGAAAAAGGCAAGTCAGAAGGTGACTACATCACTTATGATGGTGTGGATGTGAGCGACATGACAGAAATCAAGATGTTCCATCCGACCTATACATACATCAAGAAGACCGTTCGTAATTTTGATGCTGTTCCTCTCTTGGTGGATATTTTCAAAGACGGACAATTGATTTACAAGTTGCCTAGCTTGACTGAGATTCAGGCTTATGCCCGTAAGGAATTTGACAAGTTGTGGGATGAGTACAAGCGTGTTCTCAATCCGCAGCATTATCCAGTGGATTTGGCGCGTGATGTATGGCAAGACAAGATGGACTTGATTGACAAGATGCGCAAGGAAGCCCTTGGTGAAGGAGAAGAAGAATGAGTTTGCAAGAAACGATTATCCAAGAACTGGGAGTGAAACCAGTGATTGATGCCCAAGAAGAAATCCGTCGTTCCATTGATTTTTTAAAAAGATATCTGAAAAAACATCTCTTCCTAAAAACTTTTGTACTAGGGATTTCTGGAGGGCAGGACTCAACCTTGGCAGGTCGCTTGGCCCAATTAGCTATGGAAGAACTGCGAGCTGAAACGGGCGATAACAGCTACAAATTTATCGCTGTCCGCCTGCCATACGGAGTGCAAGCTGATGAAGCAGATGCTCAAAAAGCCCTAGCCTTTATCCAGCCAGATGTCAGCTTAGTGGTTAATATTAAGGAATCAGCTGACGCTATGACGGCAGCAGTTGAAGCGACAGGAAGTCCTGTTTCAGACTTCAACAAGGGAAATATCAAGGCTCGGTGCCGTATGATTGCCCAATATGCCCTTGCTGGTGCCCATAGCGGAGCGGTCATTGGAACAGACCATGCTGCGGAAAATATCACAGGTTTCTTTACCAAGTTTGGTGACGGTGGTGCAGATATTTTACCCCTTTTCCGCCTCAATAAACGCCAAGGAAAACAACTATTGAAGGAACTTGGTGCAGACCCAGCCCTTTATGAAAAAATCCCAACAGCAGACCTAGAAGAAGACAAACCTGGACTGGCTGATGAAGTGGCCCTCGGAGTCACCTATGAAGAAATTGATGACTACCTAGAAGGCAAAACAATCAGCCTAGAAGCTCAAGCGATTATTGAAAACTGGTGGCACAAAGGCCAACACAAACGCCACCTACCAATCACCGTATTTGATGACTTTTGGGAGTAAAAAGGTCCAGTGGACCTTTTTACCCTGAGCCTAGAAATGAGAAAGCGAAGAAGGTCCGGGGGACCTTTTTAGCTTCTTGCCTAGAAACTGGGAAGCAAGAATAACCTCCAGTGGAGGTTTTCAGCCCGAGTCTAGAAACGGGAAAAAGAGGTAGATTCGGTAACTCGAAGAGTTCGATTTACCTTGTCTCAGCCCCGCAACGATTACTAGGTTTGAAAAAGATTGGTAAAGTGCATTTCAAACCAGACAGCGACTTCGTCAAGGAATTAGATGCAAAACTTGTTTTTTTGCTGTTACTGAGTTTAGTCTTTTTACCCCGAGTATAGAAATGAGAAAGTGAAGAAGGTCCGGTGGACCTTTTTAGCTTATTACCTTGAGATTCGAAATCAAAACAAGTTTCAATGTAGATTGAACAGAGAATCAACTATTAGAAAGCGAGGTAACATTATGAAAGCAATCGGTACGCAAGTATTACAGACAGACCGTTTAATCTTGAGAAGATTTGTGGAAAGTGATGCAGAAGCTATGTTTCAGAACTGGGCTTCATCTGATGAGAATCTGACCTATGTCACCTGGGATGCCCATTCTGATGTCGAAGTGACTCGAAATTCGATTCGTAACTGGGTTACTTCCTATACTAATCCCAACTATTACAAATGGGCTATTTGTCTCAAAGAAAAACCTGAGCAAGTTATAGGAGATATTAGCATCGTTGAAATGGATGAGAATGATTCTTCTTGTGAAATTGGCTATGTGCTAGGAATGGAATACTGGGGTCGTGGTATCATGACAGAGGCCTTAAAAGCTGTGTTGGACTTTTGTTTTACTCGAGCAGGATTTCAAAAGGTTAGGGCTCGATATGCCAGTCTTAATCCAGCTTCAGGCCGTGTCATGGAGAAGGCTGGAATGTCCTATCTAAAGACTGTTGCAAATGGGGTTGAGCGAAAAGGCTATATTGCGGACCTTATTTATTACCAGATAAGTAAGGAAGAATAGTGAATTTTCTTTTCTATTTCCATCAAAGTCAGACTGTGTCTGGCTTTTTTTGCAACATTTTTTACATAACCTGATTAAATTCCTATTTTTCCCTATCATTGTCCCTGTTTTTTCTGGAGTTTTGGGACTATAATAGTCCTATCAAATCAAAGAATGGAGGAAGGCAATGGATAATATAATCTTTTTTATCAGTGTTTTTCTTGCTGGAATTCTTTCCTTCTTTTCTCCTTGTATTTTACCCTTGTTACCGGTTTATGCAGGTGTCTTGTTGGATGACAAAGATGATGCTCAAGCTTCTAGTGGAAAATATTCAATATCAAGTGTTAGTCTATTGCGAACTTTGGCCTTTATAGCGGGGATTTCCTTTGTTTTTATCTTACTAGGCTATGGAGCTGGTTTTTTAGGCAATTTGCTATATGCTTCTTGGTTTCAGTATGTGACGGGTGCGGTTATCATTCTCTTGGGCTTGCACCAGATGGAAGTCTTACATTTGCAGGGGCTCTACAAGGAAAGAAGGCTACAATTACAGAGACAGGGGCAAAAGGGTAAGGGCTATAGTCAGGCATTTTTACTGGGGTTGACCTTTAGTTTTGCTTGGACGCCATGTGTGGGGCCGGTTCTAGGCTCTGTTTTGGCCTTGGCGGCTTCAGGTGGTTCAGGTGCTTGGCGGGGAGCTGGTCTCATGTTGATTTACACGCTGGGTTTGGCGCTACCATTTTTGGTTCTAGCTCTTGCCTCCAGCTATGTTTTGAAACATTTCCGAAAACTCCATCCTTACCTCGGAACCCTCAAAAAAGTGGGTGGTTTCCTCATTATCGTGATGGGAATCTTGGTGCTTTTGGGAAATGCTTCCATTTTGACTACATTATTTGAATAGAGAGGAAGAAGAAATGAAAAAATGGCAAACATGTCTCCTTGGAGTAGGCTCAATTTGTTGTTTGGCAGCCTGTTCGGCTAAAAACATGTCAGACCAATCTACTATGAAGGAGCAAACAAAAACAGAACAAGTCAGTGCGCAAACTGCGACTAAAGGTCAGGCAGTCGCTGATTTTGAACTAACAGGTTTAGATGGCAAGACCTACCGCTTGTCTGATTACAAGGGCAAGAAAGTCTATCTCAAATTCTGGGCTTCTTGGTGTTCCATCTGTTTGGCTAGTCTTCCGGATACGGATGAAATCGCTAAAGAAGCTGGTGATGACTATGTGGTCTTGACAGTAGTGTCTCCTGGTCACAAGGGAGAACAAGCTGAAACGGATTTTAAGAACTGGTACAAGGGCTTGGATTATAAAAATTTCCCAGTTCTAATTGATCCATCAGGCAAACTTTTGGAAAGTTATGGTGTCCGTTCGTACCCAACTCAAGCCTTTATAGACAAGGAGGGCAAGCTGGTCAAAACGCAACCAGGTTTTATGGACAAGGATATGATTTTAAAAGAATTGAAAGAAATGGGGTAGAGAAAAGTCATGAACGATAAAGTAAAACTTTTTGTCTTGGCAGGGATTGTTTTCCTAGCCATAACCGGTTTCTATTTTCTATTGATGCGAAATGCAGGGCAGACAGATAGCTCGCAAATTGAGAAAGCATCAGTTAGCCAAGGAGGAAAAACAGTGAAAAAAACAGAAGTGAGCAAAGACGCAGACTTGCACGAAATTTATCTAGCTGGGGGTTGTTTCTGGGGAGTGGAGGAATACTTCTCACGTGTGCCTGGAGTGACAGATGCCGTTTCAGGCTATGCAAATGGTAGAGGGGAAACAACCAAGTATGAATTGATCAATCAAACAGGGCATGCGGAGACTGTCCATATCACCTATGATGCCAAGCAAATTTCCCTCAAGGAAATCTTACTTCATTACTTCCGCATTATCAATCCAACCAGCAAAAATAAACAAGGAAATGATGTGGGGACCCAGTACCGTACCGGTGTTTATTACACAGATGACAAGGATTTGGAAGTAATCAACCAGGTCTTTGATGAGGTGGCTAAGAAATACGACCAACCTCTAGCAGTTGAAAAGGAGCCCTTGAAGAATTTTGTGGTGGCTGAGGATTACCACCAAGACTATCTCAAGAAAAATCCAAATGGCTACTGCCATATCAATGTCAATCAGGCTGCCTATCCCGTCATTGATGCCAGCAAATATCCTAAACCAAGTGATGAAGAATTGAAAAAGACCTTGTCACCTGAAGAGTATGCAGTTACCCAGAAAAATCAAACAGAACGAGCTTTTTCAAACCGCTACTGGGATAAATTTGAATCTGGTATCTATGTGGATGTGGCAACTGGCGAACCCCTCTTTTCATCAAAGGACAAGTTTGAGTCTGGTTGCGGCTGGCCTAGTTTCACCCAACCCATCAGTCCAGATGTTGCTACTTACAAAGAAGATAAGTCCTACAATATGACGCGCATGGAAGTGCGGAGCCGAGTAGGAGATTCTCACCTTGGCCATGTCTTTACGGATGGACCACAGGACAAGGGTGGCTTGCGCTACTGTATCAATAGTCTATCTATCCGCTTTATTCCTAAAGACCAAATGGAAGAAAAAGGCTATGCCTATTTACTAGATTATGTCGATTAAGAAGTCTTTCCTAAGCAGTTAGAGGAGAATTTTGCTATACTGATACTAGTAAGTGACAAAGGAGCAGAGCATGACCTACACAATCTTAATCGTAGAGGATGAATATCTAGTAAGACAAGGCTTGACCAAGCTGGTCAATGTAGCAGCCTACGATATGGAAATCATCGGTCAGGCTGAAAATGGAAGGCAGGCTTGGGAATTGATTCAAAAGCAGGTGCCAGATATCATTTTAACCGATATCAACATGCCTCAGCTGAATGGTATCCAGTTAGCAAGTTTGGTCCGAGAAACCTATCCTCAGGTTCATTTGGTCTTTTTAACTGGCTACGATGATTTTGATTATGCCTTGTCTGCTGTCAAACTTGGTGTAGATGACTACTTGCTCAAGCCCTTTTCTCGTCAGGATATTGAGGAAATGTTGGGGAAAATCAAGCAAAAACTAGACAAGGAAGAAAAGGAAGAGCAGTTACAAGATTTATTAACCGACAAGTTTGAGGGAAACATGGCTCAGAAGATCCAGTCTCATCTGGCTGACAGTCAGTTTAGTTTAAAGTCTTTGGCCAGTGACTTGGGCTTTAGTCCGACTTATTTGAGCTCCTTGATTAAGAAAGAGTTGGGCTTGCCTTTTCAGGATTATCTGGTGAGAGAACGTGTCAAACAAGCCAAGCTCTTGCTTTTGACCACAGATTTAAAGATTTATGAGATAGCCGAAAAGGTTGGTTTTGAAGACATGAACTACTTCACTCAACGTTTTAAACAGATTGCAGGTGTGACACCTCGTCAGTTTAAGAAGGGAGAAGGCCGATGAAGCGTTCTTCTCTACTAGTCAGAATGGTTATTTCCATCTTTCTGGTCTTTCTCATTCTCCTAGCTCTGGTTGGGACTTTCTATTATCAATCTAGTTCATCAGCCATTGAGGCCACTATTGAGGGCAATAGCCAAACGACAATTAGCCAGACTAGCCACTTTATTCAGTCTTATATCAAAAAATTAGAAACCACCTCGACCAGTTTGACCCAGCAGAAGGATGTCCTAGCCTATGCTGAGAATCCTAGTCAAGACCAAACCAAGGGAATCCGAGATCTGTTTTTGACCATCTTGAAGGCAGACCAGGACTTGAAAACGGTGGTACTGGTCACCAAATCCGGTCAGGTCATTTCTACAGATGACAGTGTGCAGATGAAAACTTCTTCTGATATGATGGCTGAGGATTGGTACCAAAAGGCCATTCATCAGGGAGCTAAGCCAGTTTTAACCCCAGCTCGTAAATCAGATAGTCAGTGGGTTATTTCTGTTACTCAGGAACTTGTTGATGTAAAGGGGGCTAATCTTGGCGTACTTCGCTTGGATATTTCCTATGAAACTTTGGAAGCCTATCTCAACCAACTCCAGTTGGGTCAGCAGGGTTTTGCCTTTATCATCAATGAAAACCATGAATTTGTCTACCATCCTCAACACACAGTTTATAGCTCAGCTAGCGAAATGGAGGCTATGAAACCCTACATCGAGACAGGTCAGGGCTATACTCCTGGCCATAAATCCTACGTCAGTCAGGAACAGATTGCAGGAACTGATTGGACGGTTATAGGAGTTTCTTCGTTGGAAAAATTATCTCAAGTTCGGAGTCAGCTCTTGTGGACCTTGCTTGGGGCCAGTGTCACCTCTCTTCTTGCCTGTCTCTGCTTGGTGTGGTTCAGTCTCAGACGTTGGATTGCCCCTTTGAAGGATTTGAGAGAAACCATGTTGGACATTGCTTCTGGTACACAAAATCTGCGTGCCAAGGAAACTGGTGCATATGAGTTGAGAGAGGTGACTCGCCAGTTCAATGCCATGTTGGATCAGATTGATCAGCTGATGGCAGATGTGCGCAAGCAGGAAGAAACGACCCGTCAGTATGAACTTCAAGCCTTGTCGAGCCAGATTAACCCCCATTTCCTCTACAATACTTTGGACACCATCATCTGGATGGCTGAATTTCAGGATAGTCAGAGAGTGGTGCAAGTGACCAAGTCCTTGGCGACCTATTTCCGCCTAGCGCTCAATCAGGGTAAAGATTTGATTTGCCTGTCTGACGAAATCAATCATGTCCGCCAGTATCTCTTTATTCAGAAACAACGCTATGGGGATAAGCTGGAATATGAAATTGAGGAAAATCCTGCCTTTGATAAGCTAGTCTTGCCTAAGTTGGTGCTACAACCTCTGGTAGAAAATGCTCTTTACCATGGTATCAAGGAGAAGGAAGGTCAGGGACATATTAGAGTTTCTGTTCAGAAACAGGATAGGGGACTAGTCATCCGCATTGAGGATGATGGTGTTGGCTTCCAAAATCCTGGCGATAGTAGTCAAAGTCAGCTCAAACGTGGAGGAGTAGGTCTGCAAAATGTTGACCAGCGTCTTAAACTTCATTTTGGAGAAGATTATCAGATGAAGATTGATTCTGTACCTTGCAAAGGAACGACGGTTGAAATATACATAAATAGAATAGAAACTAGCTAACTCCCAGTTAATTCTGGGAGTTTTATGCGTAATTGGGTAAGCTTTCTAGGTTGTCTATCTTGCTAAAAACAAGAAAAAACGATATGATAGATAATGACAAAAGAGGTATCAAGTATGAAGGAAAAAGATATTCAAAGAGAAACAAGCCAGATTGTGGAAGATGTATTGGAAAAGGCCAATTTGAAGCAAGGATCTATCTTTGTTTTGGGCCTTTCTTCTAGTGAAGTGATAGGTGGTCAGATTGGCAAGGAATCCAGCCAAGAAATTGGGGAAATCATTGTGAAGACCATCCTAGATATCCTAGAGGAAAAAGGAATTCATCTAGCTGTTCAAGGCTGTGAACATATCAATCGGGCTCTCGTTGTTGAACGTCAGGTTGCAGAGCAGTTTGGTCTGGAAATCGTCAGTGTCCTTCCTACCCTTCATGCAGGAGGTTCGGGTCAATTAGCAGCCTTCAAGTTTATGCAGGATCCAGTTGAGGTTGAATTTATCAAGGCTCATGCTGGATTGGATATCGGAGACACTGCAATTGGCATGCATGTCAAGCATGTTCAGGTTCCGATTCGCCCTCTTTTGAGAGAGATTGGGCATGCCCATGTAACGGCTCTTGCTAGTCGACCAAAATTAATCGGAGGTGCGCGTGCGCATTATCCGCAAGATTCTATTAGAAAGTCGTGAGAATGAGAAAAACAAAACAACAACTAGAAAAAATTACCAAATATTCAATTCGTAAGCTCACTGTTGGGGTAGGTCCTGTAGCCATCGGGGCCTTCCTTTTTGGTGCTAGTACCCTTTCAGTAGATAAGGTACAAGCCAATGAAGTTGGTGGTGCTCATAGCGTTCATTACCGTTATTTGGCGGAGCAGGAATTGACTGAGTCTGAAAAAGCCCTGATTCACCATGAGGTTCCTACAGAATTTCAAGATGATGATATTCTATATGTAGTTTATCGCAAGAAAGCAACTAACAGTCAACAACTTCCATACACAGGAAGTAAGGAGCTAGCTCTAGCAGGCCTTGGCTTGGCAACGGCTTCTCTAGCAGTCTTTTTGGTGTCCAAAAAAGGTCGCAAAGAGGTTCTAGGTGTTCTCTTGATTGGTTCTTTAGGAGCTAGCACCTTTGTACCTTATGGTACGTTTGCGTTTGAAAATAAAGAATTGCTTTCTTATAACCAAACTATTTCAGCTTCTACACATGAAGGCTTGGCTGAAGGGATTATCCACATTGATGGTTATGAATACATTGGTTACTTCAAGGAAGCAGAGCTTCATCCATCAAGACCAGCTTCAGCTGACCAGCCTCAGTTGCCAGTAGAAAAGCAAAGTTCAAAAGAAATCGAGAAAACAGAAGTAGCTCAAGAAAGACCTGCTGTTACTCCAGAAACTGTTATCGAAAAATCTGTAGTCGAGACTCCAGTTGCTCCTGAGGTTGAAGCAAAACCAGTTTCTGAAAAGCCTCAGACAAGACAGGAAGAGAGCTTGGTGGAGATTCCTTTTGAAACAGTCACAAGCCCAGATGCTAATTTAGCAGAAGGACAGACTCGTATTGTTACAGCCGGAGTAAATGGTCAGCGTCGCCTTGTAACTAAAGTTTCGGTGGTCAATGGTCAAGAAGTTAGAGAAGTCATCGAAGACCAAGTGGTTCAAAATCCTGTGTCGCAAGTCATTGCAGTCGGAACTAAGAAAGAGGTGCAACCTGCTCCAACTCCAGTACCACAAGCTGAACCAACTCACCAAGTAGCAAAAGGTACGCAAGAAGAAGGTAAGGTAGGCCAATCCTTAACGCAGCCAGAATTGCCAGAAGCTCCAGTAGAAGCAAAAGGAACTCAAGAAGAAGGTAAGACAGGCCAATCCTTAACGCAGCCAGAATTACCAGAAGCTCCAGTAGAAGCAAAAGGAACTCAAGAGGAGGATAAAGCAGGCCAATCCTTAACACAACCTGAATTGCCAGAAGCTCCAGTAGAAGTAAAAGGTACACAAGAGGAAGGTAAGGCAGGTCAAGCCCTTGTTCAAGATCCATTACCTGAGTACAAAGTAACTGAGGGAACCCTTGTTGAAACATCGACTACAGACCTAGACTACAAAACTGAAACGACTGAGGACCCAACCAAGTATACAGATGAAGAAACTGTCGTAAGAAATGGTGAAAAAGGAAATCAAGTTACTAAAACAACCTATAAAACAGTAGAAGGTGTTAAAACGGACCAAGTTCTTTCAACTAGCACAGAAGTTACCAAGGAACCTGTAAATCAACAGGTAAGTCGTGGTACAAAACCAATTGAAGGAACTCTTGTAGAAGAAAGTCTTGAAAAGATTCCATTTAAGGAAGTTGTTAAAGAAGATGATCAACTGAAAAAAGGTTTAGAAGTCGTAGCTCAAGAAGGGAAAGAAGGTCAGAAAAAAATCACTAAGACCTTTAATACCATTAAGGGTGTTAAAACAGAAGACGCTCCAAAAGTTACAGAGGAAGTCATTGAGGCACCTCAAGACCGAATTTTGAAACGTGGTACCAAGAGCTTTGAAAAACCAGTATTGACTATAACAGCGGTTGAACCTAAGGATTTGAAACGTACTTCAGATGTTAAATACAGTCTAGAAAATCCAAGTAAGGCAGCTATTAAATCTATCACCCTAACTCTGAAAAAAGGTGATGAGATTGTCAAAACTTTGAATGTTTCGCCAGAAGACCTAACTGCTAATTTAACAGATTTGCAGTACTACAAGGATTATAAACTTGAAACCAAGATGGTTTATGACCGTGGTGAGGGTGATGAAGAAGAAGTTCTGAATGAAGAACCTTTAAGAATTGACCTCAAAAAAGTTGAAATCAAGAACATCAAAGAAACAAGTTTGATGAGTGTAGATGCTGACGGTAACGAAACAGATACTAGTTTGCTTACGGAAAAACCAGCTGATGTTGCTCCGCTTTATCTACGAGTAACCACTCATGATAACAAAACAACCAGACTGGCTGTTGATAAGATTGAAGAAGTCACAGTTGATGGCAAGACCTTGTATAAGGTCACTGCCAAAGCACCTGATTTGATTCAACGCAATGCTGACAACACACTGAGCGAAGAGTATGTTCATTACTTTGAAAAACAAAAAGCACACGATGGTGATGTATATTATAGCTTTGACGAGCTTGTAAAAGCTATGCAAAAAGACCCGGTTGGTACATTTAAGCTTGGTAGCAATATCAATGCTGCCAACGTTAAACCATCAGGAAAATCTTATGTTACAAATGCTTTCAAAGGAACATTAACAAGTACTGATGGTAATAAATTTACCATTAGTAATATGAACAGACCATTATTCGGTGATATTGTCGGTGGTACTGTTAAAGATTTACTACTTGAAAATGTAAATATCGACATGCCAGGTACTGATAGGATTGCACCACTTGCGAATGTTATCAAAAATAATGCTACTTTAGAGAACATTAAAGTAACAGGTAATGTCGTCGGTAATAATGATGTATCTGGGGTCATAAATAAAATTGATGGTAGTGGTACTATTCGTAATGTTGCATTTATCGGTAAAGTACACGCTGCTGGAAATAGAGGTGGTTACTTAACAGGTATTGTAGGTGAAAACTGGAAAGGTAACGTAGAAAAAGCTTATGTTGACGCTGAAATCACAGGTAACAAAGCTAAGGCCGCTGGAATCGTATATTCATCTCAAAATGGAGGCAACAACAATACTTTAGGTAAAGAAGGTACTCTTCGAAACTCTGTAGCAAAAGGTTCTATCGAACTTAAAGAAGCTGTTATGTCTGGAGGATTGTTAGGTACTAACTGGGCACTGGGAGCTATTGAAGACAACATCACTATGATGAAAGTTAAGACTGGTGAGATGGTCTTCGGTCACTCTGATATCGATGCTGATGACTACTTCACATACTCTAGAACGAAACGTAACTATAGTGTTGAAGGTGTAAGTGAAGGTAAAAAGACTTATAAAAACTCAAATAAAGTCCCTAGCATAACTCAAGAAAAAGCTAATGAATTAATTGCTAAAATGGGAATTACTGCTGATAAATTCGAAAGCACACTTCCTGTTGAAGACAAACTGAACAACATTGTAAGTAAGGCTGATCAATACAAAAACATCGATGATTACGATGCATCTCGTGAGCTTGCTTACCGAAATATTGAAAAACTTCAACCGTTCTATAATAAAGAATGGATTGTTAACCAAGGTAACAAGATTCCGGCTGGATCAAATCTATTAACTAAAGAAGTTTTATCTGTTACTGCGATGAAAGGAAATGACTTTGTCACAGACCTCACAGATGCTGATCATATTATGATTCATTATGCAGATAAGACAAAAGAAATTAAAGCTATTACACAAAAAGAATCTAAGGTTCAACAAGTTCGTGAATATAGTATTAACGATTTAGGTGATATTGTTTATACACCAAACATGGTTGTTAAAGACCGTGCAGATCTAATCAGCGCAATCGAAAGCAAGTTGAGTCCAGTTGAATTGCAATCTGACCCGATTTACCAACACTTGGGTAGAACTGGTGGCAATAAAGTCAATGCAATTAAGGATTTGTACTTAGAAGAAAGCTTCAAGTATGTTAAAGATAACCTTAATCAATTCGTTACGAAGTTAGTGGAAAATGAAGATCATCAACTGAACACAGATGAAGCTGCAAAACGTGCCTTGATTAAGAAAATCGATGACAATAAGGCCGCAGTTCTTCTTGGTTTGTCTTACCTCAACCGTTACTACGGAGTTAAATTCGATGACTTTAATATTAAAGAATTAATGCTATTCAAACCTGACTTCTATGGTAAGAATGTAAATGTGTTAGACTTCTTGATTAAGGTTGGTTCTAAAGAAAGTAACATTAAAGGTGATAGAACTTTAGAAGCTTATCGCGAAACGATCGGTGGAGTTATCGGTATAGGCGAGTTAAACAGTTTCTTAGACTATAATATGCGTCTATTCACAAGTGACACAGACTTAAACGATTGGTTCATAAAAGCTACTAAAGATAATGTATATATCGTTGAACCTAAAACAACAACTCCTGAATTTGCTGATAAGAAACACAGAGCCTACGAGGGATTAAACAACGACATGCACGGTAAGATGATTTTACCCCTTCTTAACTTGAAAGATGCGCATATGTTCTTAATCTCAACATATAATACTATGGCTTATAGTTCCTTTGAAAAATACGGTAAGAATACTGCAGAAGAACGCGAAGCATTCAAAGCTGAAATCAATAAAGTCGCTAAAGGTCAACAAAATTACCTAGACTTCTGGTCTCGTTTATCATTAGATAAAGTTCGTAATCAACTGCTTAAGAGCAACAACATGGTACCAACACCGGTGTTAGATAACCAAAACTATAAAGGAATCAGCACAGATAAATACGGACATACGAATAGTGGTAAGGATGTAGCACCTATCCGTGAATTATACGGACCAACAGGTCGCTACCATGCTACTGACTGGCGTATGGGAGCTGTAGCTCGTATTTACGGTAACCCTTATAAGGATGATTCAGTCTTCTTCATGGTTACTGATATGATTAGTGACTTTGGTATCTCAGCCTTCACTCACGAAACGACTCACGTAAATGACCGTATGGTTTATTTAGGAGGTTCAAGACACCGTGAAGGTACTGACCTAGAGGCGTTCGCACAAGGTATGTTACAATCACCTGCTGAAACAAGTCCAAACGGTGACTTTAAAGCACTAGGATTGAACATGGCCTACGAACGTCCAAACGATGGAAACCAATGGTACAACACAAATCCAAATGACCTTACTTCTCGCGCTGAAATCGATCATTACATGAAAGGTTTCAATGATACCCTCATGCTTCTTGATTACCTTGAGGGAGAAGCTGTAATTGATAAAGGCAGTAAAGAACTAAACAACGCTTGGTTCAAGAAAGTAGATAAGAAACTTCGTGGAGCTAATACGAAGAACCAATACGACAACGTTAGAGATTTAAATGCAGAAGAAAAAGAATATAATTTAACATCTGTTAACGACTTAGTAGAGAAAAACTTCATGACTAAGCACGGTCCTGGTAATGGTCAGTATGACCCAACTGGATTTGGCTCTGCCTATGTAACAGTGCCTATCACTGCAGGTATTTACGGTGGTAATACAAGTGAAGGGGCTCCAGGAGCAATGTCATTCAAGCATAACACCTTCCGTATGTGGGGTTACTTTGGATATGAAAAAGGCTTCTTAAACTACGCTTCTAACATGCTGAAAAATGAGTCTAAACAGGCTGGTCATGCTAGTCTAGGTGATGACTTCATCATTAAGAAAGTTTCTGATGGTAAATTTACTTCTCTAGAAGCTTGGAAGAAAGAATACTTCAAAGAAGTTGTGGATAAAGCTAAGGCAGGATTTAACCCTGTTACAATCGACGGTACTACATACAGTAGTTATGACGAATTGAAGAATGCATTTGCTGCAGCCGTTGAAAAAGATAAAGCTACTCTTAAGAATGGATCAGTTAAATTTGATAATACTGTATCACTTAAAGAGAAACTATACAAAAAACTTCTTCAACAAACAAACAGCTTTAAAACTTCAATCTTTAAGTAATTTTATTAGTCCTGAAGGGACTGACTTAATCTCAAAAAGGAGAGGCAAGTATGTCTTCTCCTTTTTATTTATGTAGTGATTGACTGTTCATTTACAAGTATAATTATTGAATATATTTATAACTAAAATACTAGAAAATAGATTTTTAAAAAGTAAATGAAATGTCAGGCAGGGCTTTGTTTTATGGATTCTGTTCGAGTTCAAACAACTTGCAAAAATAGCTTAAAAATTATAAAATGAAATATAAAGTAATTTGTAAATACGCATAAAATTCAATATGATATAATGTGTACATAGATAAAAGAAAAGGAAATATTATAAATGAAGAACAAGCTTTCTGATAAGTCCCTTGAGAATCAGAGAAAAGAAAAGATCATGCGTTTCTCCATTCGTAAATATAGTTTTGGTGCAGCGAGTGTAGCGGTTGCTGCCTTTTTAATGTTTTTAGGAAATGGAGCAGTTGCAGCGGATCAATTGAAAGTAACTGAAGAGTCTTCTAGTAAAGTAGAGTTGGCTCAAGAAGGTGGGGATAAGGCTGAAAATCAGAGTGAGTCCAAAATCAGTGAGCCGAAAATTAGTAAACCAGAATTAGATAAAAGTAAACTTGCAAATTATATTGGTGAAATTGAGGGTAAGATTTCAAGTGGAGCATACGCTAATAAGACAGAGGAAAGTGTAGCGAGTCTAGCTGCTGAGTTAGCTAATGCCAAAGCAACTTTAGCGAGCGCAAGCAGTCAAGAAGAATTGACGAGTGCCTATCAAAAACTGGTTACTGCTGTTAACTCAAAATTACGAAATAAGCCGGTTGAGAAAAAAGAAATTGTTTCAACAGATACTACTGAGGGTAAAGAAACAGTTGGTATCAAAGCTGAGAATACTGAGAAACCATCAGAATCAAATGCGATAGAAAATACTGGTGCCAATGATCCACGTAATGGGAATGAAATTGAAAAGGATACAACATTCCGTGCGGCTGTGAATCAAGATCCAAAGGTAGATTTTACATTCTCCATACCAGATGAGAAGAAAATCTATATCTACAATGAAGAGCATTTTTCATTAGAAATTCCAGTTTATTCTGAAACTGGAAAAATTCGCTATGCAACGATTAAGAAAGGATCTAGACAAAGATTCCCTAATGTTGCAGGTACAGATAATGACTTGGATGTTGAATTTGGATTTACAGCTACTGTAATAAATCGTGCTGAAACGGCAGGGGTAACATCGGAGGCGAGTCAAGCAAATCCTGCGAAAATTGTTATTACAGGTCGTCCAAACGATATACTGAAAAAACACAGAGATTATACAAAACAAGAAAACCAAACACTTAACGTGGGTACTCGTTATATTCAGGTGGTTGATGATCAAGGTAGAGAGAATCTTAAAAAAGGTGATAGTATTGCAGACCCAGGGTATTTCTACTTAGTGTTAAAATCTCAAGCAAAAAAATACGCCTTGAGATCTCAACCTACAGATGAAAAGATTTCTGTAACTAGTTTGACAAATCCTACAGCAGAAGATTTAAAGAAAATCAAAGATAGTATTCAATTAGAATATTCAACAACAAACGAAGATGCACGATTTGCTGATAAACGTGGAACTTTAGTAGAACACCCAGAGGATGTTATTCAATCGGTTAATATCGTCGGAAATAATATTGTTGTTACATTTACAGATGGTTCTACGAAGACGAAACCAGTAAGTGAAATTGTACAAAAAAATGTTCCACCGGTTGTTAATCTACCGTATTCAAACGAAGCGAACAGAAATATTTATATCTATTCTGGAGAAGAGACAGACCTAACATTTACTGCAACGGATGAGTCTAAGATTAAGGACCTAAAACTTCGTGGCCCTGGTGACATTAACTATAATAATGCAACTAGTTTTGGTTTAGCAGTAGGGAATATTGTTGATAGCGCAGTAACAAGCGGAGCAGGTTCTGTTTCTGAAGATAAGAAGACAGCAACCATTAAAATGACTGGAACAACGAATTTAACTGCTGGGAAAAAATGGACAAGTGTTATCGTTGCAAAAGATGACAACAATGGAGAAAGTGCACCTTTTAACGGAAGAATTAATGCAACTACTAATCCTGCAGAACGTCAAAAAATTGAAGGTTATGTTGAGTTTGTTGTAAAAAATCAAACTACTAAATATGATATTAAGACTCCAGAAGGAACAGTTAGTGTAGTAGATCCAGCGAATGTTACGGCTGACGAATTTGAAAAAATTAAAGAAAAAGTAAAAATCGAATACTCTCAAACTAACGATGATGCTAATTTTACTAGCAAGAGAGGACAAGCTGTAGACAATCAGGCGACAAGAATTTCTACGATTATAAAAGATGCTAATGGAAATCTTGTTGTGACCTATAAAGATGGTTCAACTGATACAAAACCTTTATCAGAATTCACAAGTTTAAATAAACAACCTGCAATTGATGCGGTTAACAAGGCTGCTGAAGATAAAATTGCAGAGATTAATGCTAATACAAATGCAACTGCAGAAGAAAAAGCAGCTGCAATCGAAAAAGTTAATGCCGATAAGGCGAAAGCTTTAACAGCAATTAATGATAACTCGGTAACGACAAAGGCAGCATTAGATAATGCCAAAACATCTGGGACAACAGCGATTAGCAATGATAATCCTGTAGCAACGAAGAAAGATACGGCAAAAACAGCTATTGACTCAGCTTTAAGAGAGAAAGAAGCAGCCATCGATGCGAATAACGACTTAACGACAGAAGAGAAGAATGCAGCAAAAGCAGATGCACAGGCAAAAGCAACTGCAGCGAAAACAGCAATTGATAATGCGACAACAAACGCAGCAGTGGACTCAGCCCAAACGGCAGGAACGACGAGTGTTAGTTCAGTAACACCAACAGCAGTAGCGAAACCTGCTGCTAAGAAAGCAATAGATGATGCACTTAAAGCGAAAGTAGCACAACTTGATGCAAGAAATGATTTAACAACTGAAGAAAAAGAAGCAGCAAAAGCAGATGCACAAGCAAGAGCAACAGCAGCTAAAAATAATATTGATACTGCAACAACAAACTCAACAGTAGATAATGCGAAAATTACAGGCGTTGCTGATGTGGAAAGTGTTAACCCGCAAGAAAGCCAAAAGAAAACTGATGCAAAAAATGCTGTAGATGAAGCATTAAAAGCCAAGGAAGCAGCAATTGACGCGAACAACGACTTAACAGCTGAAGAAAAAGCAAAAGCTAAAGCAGATGCAAAAGCCAAAGCCGACGCAGCGAAAACAACTATTGACAATGCAACAACAAACGATGCGGTAGAACAAGCTAAAAACGATGGGGAAGCAAGTGTATCTTCAGTAACACCAACAGCGCAAGCGAAGCCAGCGGCAAAACAAGCCATCGATGACGCATTGAAAGCTAAGAACGATGCGATTGATGCCAACAACGATTTGACTGCTGAAGAGAAAACCAAAGCTAAGCAAGAAGCGCAAGACAAGGCAGCTGCAGCGAAACAAGCAATCGACAACGCAACAACAAATGCGGGAGTAGACCAAGCTAAGGCTGATGGAACAACAGAAGTAAACAATGTGAATCCAACGCCGGCAGCCAAACCAGCAGCGAAGCAAGCCATCGATGACGCATTGAAAGCCAAGAATAACGCGATTGATGCGAACAATGACTTAACAGACGAAGAAAAAACTGCGGCGAAAGCTGATGCAAAAGCCAAAGCCGACGCAGCGAAACAAGCGATCGACAACGCAGCAACAAATGCAGCGGTAGAACAAGCTAAAAACGCTGGAGCAACATCAGTAGATTCGGTGACTCCAATGCCGGTAGCCAAACCAGCAGCTAAGAAAGCCATCGATGAAGCATTAAAAGCCAAGAATGACGCGATTGATGCGAACAATGACTTAACAGCAGAAGAAAAAACAAAAGCTAAAGAAGATGCGAAAGCCAAAGCCGATGCAGCTAAGCAAGCAATCGACAACGCGACAACAAACGCAGCGGTGGAACAAGCTAAGGCTGATGGAGCAACAAGTGTATCTTCAGTCACTCCAACAGCCCAAGCGAAGCCAGCGGCTAAAAAAGCGATAGATGAAGCATTAAAAGCAAAAGAAGCAGCGATTGATTCCAATAACGATTTGACTGCTGAAGAGAAAGCAAAAGCTAAAGAAGATGCGAAAGCCAAAGCCGATGTAGCGAAACAAGCAATCGATAGCGCAACAACAAACGCAGCGGTAGAACAAGCTAAAAATGACGGAGCGACAAGTATATCTTCAGTCACTCCAACACCAACAGCTAAACCGGCTGCAAAACAAGCAATTGATGACGCATTGAAAGCTAAGAACGACGCGATTGATGCCAATAACGATTTGACTGCTGAAGAGAAAGCCAAAGCTAAGGAAGACGCCAAAGCCAAAGCCGACGCAGCGAAACAAGCAATTGATCAAGCGACAACAAATGCAGGAGTAGACCAATCTAAGGCTAGCGGAACAACAGAAGTAAACAATGTAACACCAACACCAACAGCTAAACCGGCTGCAAAACAAGCAATTGATGACGCATTGAAAGCTAAGAACGACGCGATCGACGCAAATAACGACTTAACAGACGAAGAAAAAACTGCAGCAAAACAAGAAGCGCAAGAAAAAGCAACTGCAGCAAAACAAGCGATTGACAATGCGACAACAAATGCAGCGGTAGAACAAGCTAAAAACGCTGGGGCAGCAAGTGTATCTTCAGTGACTCCAACTCCGGTAGCCAAACCAGCGGCAAAACAAGCCATCGATGACGCATTAAAAGCTAAGATTGACGCAATTGATGCCAACAACGATTTGACAGACGAAGAAAAAGCCAAGGCTAAGGAAGAAGCAAAAGCCAAAGCCGATGCAACGAAAACAGCAATCGACAACGCAACAACAAACGATGCAGTAACGCAAGCTAAAAACGACGGAGCAACATCAGTAGATTCGGTGACTCCAACGCCGGTAGTCAAACCAGCAGCGAAGCAAGCCATCGATGACGCATTGAAAGCAAAGAATGACGCGATTGATTCCAATAACGATTTGACTGCTGAAGAAAAAGCCAAAGCTAAGGAAGACGCGAAAGCCAAAGCTGACGCAGCGAAGCAAGCAATCGACAACGCGACAACAAACACAGAGGTAGAACAAGCTAAAAATGACGGAGCGACAAGTGTATCTTCAGTCACTCCAACACCAGCAGCTAAACCGGCTGCAAAACAAGCCATCGATGACGCATTGAAAGCAAAGAATGACGCGATTGATTCCAATAACGATTTGACTGCTGAAGAAAAAGCCAAAGCTAAAGAAGATGCGAAAGCGAAAGCTGACGCAGCGAAGACTGCAATTGACAACGCAACAACAAATGCGGGAGTAGACCAAGCTAAGGCTGATGGAACAACAGAAGTAACCAATGTGACTCCAACGCCGGTAGCCAAACCAGCAGCTAAGAAAGCAATCGACGATGCACTGAAAGCTAAGAATGACGCGATCGACGCAAACAATGACTTAACAGCGGAAGAGAAAGCAAAAGCTAAAGAAGATGCAAAAGCAAAAGCCGACGCAGCGAAGACTGCAATTGACAACGCAACAACAAATGCGGGAGTAGACCAAGCTAAGGCTGATGGAACAACAGAAGTAACCAATGTGACTCCAACGCCGGTAGCCAAACCAGCAGCTAAGAAAGCAATCGACGATGCACTGAAAGCTAAGAACGACGCAATCGACGCAAACAATGACCTAACAGCAGAAGAGAAAACAAAAGCTAAGGAAGACGCGAAAGCCAAAGCTGACGCAGCGAAGCAAGCAATCGACAACGCGACAACAAACGATGCGGTAGAACAAGCTAAGGCTAATGGAACAACAGAAGTAAACAATGTAACTCCAACGCCAGTAGCAAAACCAGCTGCTAAGAAAGCAGTAGAAGCCGCGTTAGCTGATAAGATTAAAGAAATCGACGCAAATAACAACTTAACTGACGAAGAAAAAGCCTCAGCTAAGCAAGAAGCGCAAGACAAAGCGACTGCAGCGAAACAAGCAATCGACAACGCAACAACAAATGCGGGAGTAGATCAAGCTAAGGCTAACGGAACAACAGAAGTAAACAATGTAAACCCAACGCCAGTAGCAAAACCAGCTGCTAAGAAAGCAGTAGAAGCCGCGTTAGCTGATAAGATTAAAGAAATCGACGCAAATAACAACTTAACTGACGAAGAAAAAGCCTCAGCTAAGCAAGAAGCGCAAGACAAAGCGACTGCAGCGAAACAAGCAATCGATAACGCAACAACAAACGCAGCGGTAGAACAAGCTAAAAACGCTGGGTCAGCAAGTGTGAATTCAGTCACTCCAACAGCTCAAGCGAAGCCAGCGGCAAAACAAGCCATCGATGACGCATTGAAAGCCAAGAATGACGCGATTGATGCCAACAACGATTTAA
The DNA here is from genome assembly GCA_905221205.1 of bacterium. Taxonomy (GTDB): domain Bacteria; phylum Bacillota; class Bacilli; order Lactobacillales; family Streptococcaceae; genus Streptococcus. The sequence goes on along the minus strand of CAJNCG010000003.1, from coordinate 208,433 downwards.
CAGCGGAAGAAAAAGCCCAAGCTAAGCAAGAAGCGCAAGATAAGGCAACTGCAGCAAAACAAGCGATCGATAACGCGACAACAAACGCGGGAGTAGACCAAGCTAAGGCTAACGGAACAACAGAAGTAAACAATGTAAATCCAACACCAGTAGCGAAGTCAGCGGCGAAGAAAGCGATAGAAGACGCATTAAAAGCTAAGAACGACGTGATCGATGCGAATAAAGACTTAACAGACGAAGAAAAAACTGCGGCTAAAGAAGAAGCTAAAGCTAAAGCTGGTGCAGCGAAGACTGCAATTGACAACGCGACAACAAACGCAGGAGTGGAACAAGCTAAGACTAATGGAACAACAGAAGTAAACAATGTAAACCCAACGCCAGTAGCAAAACCAGCAGCTAAGAAAGCAGTAGACGATGCGTTAGCTGATAAGATCAAAGCAATCGAAGCAAATAACGACTTAACAGACGAAGAAAAAACTGCAGCTAAGCAAGAAGCACAAGACAAGGCAGCTGTAGCAAAACAAGCAATCGACAATGCAACAACAAACGCAGGAGTAGACCAAGCTAAGGCTAATGGAACAACAGAAGTAAACAATGTAAATCCAACGCCAGTAGCGAAACCAGCGGCGAAGAAAGCGATAGAAGATGCATTAAAAGCTAAGAATGACGCGATTGATGCGAACAACGACTTAACAGACGAAGAAAAAGCCAAAGCTAAGGAAGACGCAAAAGCCAAAGCCGACGCAGCGAAACAAGCAATCGACAACGCAACAACAAACGATGCAGTAACTCAAGCTAAAAATGATGGGGCAGCAAGTGTATCTTCAGTGACTCCAACTCCGGTAGCAAAACCAGCAGCTAAGACAGCGATTGATAATGCGCTTAAAGCCAAAGAAGCAGAGATCGATGCTCGAGATGATCTGACAGCTGAAGAAAAAATAGCAGCTAAAGAAGAAGCTAAAGCCAAAGCAGACGCAGCAAAACAAGCAGTTGATAAAGCGACGACAAATGCTGACGTTGAAAATGCAAAAACTACTGGGGTAGCAGATGTAAACTCATTGAATCCAGTAGCAGTTAAGAAACCAGAGGCTAAAAAAGCAGTTGATGAAGCACTTAAAGCTAAAGAAGCAGAAATTGATGCGAACAATGACTTAACAGCAGAAGAGAAACAAGCAGCTAAGGAAGAGGCTAAGAAAAAAGCAGATGCGGCTAAGCAAGCAATCGATGGAGCTGATACAGATATTAAGGTTGATGTAAATAGTATATCTGGCTTAAGTGATGTAAATTCATTTAGTCCAGAACCAGTTAAGAAATCAGAGGCTAAAAAAGCAATTGAAGCAGCTCTAGAGAAAAAAATAGCAGAAATTGATGCTCGAGATGATTTAACAACTGAAGAGAAAACTGCAGCAAAAGCTGAGGCAGAAAACAAAGCTAATGAGGCGAAAGAAGCGATTGATGCAGCAGATACAGATATTAAAGTTGATGTAAATAGTATATCTGGTTTAAGTGATGTAAATTCGTTTAGTCCTGAAGCAGCTAAAAAACCAGCAGCCAAACAGGCAATAGATGATGCATTAAAAGCAAAAGAAGATGCAATAGATGCGAATGATGATTTAACAGCTGAAGAAAAAACTAAAGCCAAAGCAGAAGCTAAGGCAAAAGCTGATGCAGCGAAAGAAGCAATCGACAATGCGACAACAAACGCAGAAGTGGAACAAGCTAAGACTGCAGGAACGGCATCAGTATCTTCAGTGACTCCAACGCCAGTGGCAAAACCGACTGCGAAGCAAGCAATCGACGATGCATTAAAAGCTAAGAACGACGCGATTGATGCCAATAACGATTTGACTGCTGAAGAAAAAGCCAAAGCTAAGGAAGATGCAAAAGCCAAAGCCGATGCAGCGAAACAAGCAATCGACAACGCAACAACAAACGCAGAAGTGGAACAAGCTAAGACTGCAGGAACGGCATCAGTATCTTCAGTGACTCCAACGCCAGTGGCAAAACCAGCTGCTAAACAAGCAATCGACGATGCATTAAAAGCTAAGAACGACGCGATTGACGCTCGTACAGACTTAACAGATGAAGAGAAAACTGCAGCTAAGGAAGACGCGAAAACAAAAGCAGACGCAGCGAAGACTGCAATCGACAACGTGACAACAAATGATGTGGTAGAACAAGCTAAAAATGATGGAGAAACATCAGTAGCTTCAGTGACTCCAACGCCGGTAGCCAAACCAGCAGCTAAGAAAGCCATCGATGACGCATTGAAAGCAAAGAATGACGCGATTGACGCAAACAACGACTTGACTGCTGAAGAAAAAGCCAAAGCTAAAGAAGATGCAAAAGCCAAAGCCGATGCAGCGAAGACTGCAATCGACAACGTGACAACAAATGATGTGGTAGAACAAGCTAAAAATGACGGAGCGACAAGTGTATCTTCAGTCACTCCAACACCAACAGCTAAACCGGCTGCAAAACAAGCTATCGATGACGCATTGAAAGCTAAGAATGATGCGATTGACGCAAACAACGACTTGACTGCTGAAGAAAAAGCCAAAGCTAAGGAAGACGCGAAAGCAAAAGCCGATGCAGCAAAACAAGAAATTGACAACGCGACAACAAACGCAGAAGTGGAACAAGCTAAGACTGCAGGAACGGCATCAGTAGCTTCAGTGACTCCAACGCCAGTGGCAAAACCAGCTGCTAAGCAAGCAATCGACGATGCATTGAAAGCTAAGAACGACGCGATTGACGCTCGTACAGACTTAACAGATGAAGAGAAAACTGCGGCTAAGGAAGACGCGAAAACAAAAGCAGACGCAGCGAAGACTGCAATCGACAACGCAACAACAAACGATGCAGTAACTCAAGCTAAAAACGATGGGGCAGCAAGTGTAGCTTCAGTAAATCCAACAGCGCAAGCGAAGCCAGCGGCAAAACAAGCTATCGATGATGCATTGAAAGTTAAGACCGACGCAATTGATGCCAATAACGATTTAACAGCAGAAGAAAAAGCCGCAGCTAAGCAAGAAGCGCAAGATAAGGCAACTGCAGCAAAACAAGCGATCGACAATGCAACAACAAACGCAGCGGTAGACCAAGCTAAGGATAACGGAACAACAGAAGTAAACAATGTAAATCCAACGCCAGTAGCGAAGACAGCAGCTAAGCAAGCTATCGACGAAGCTCTGAAAGCTAAGAATGATGAAATCGACGCTCGTACAGACTTAACAGATGAAGAGAAAGCTGCGGCTAAGTCAGAAGCAAAAGCTAAGGCCGACGCAGTAAAAGAAGCCATCGACAACGCAACAACAAATGCGGAAGTAGAACAATCTAAGTCAACTGGAACAACAGAAGTAAAAGCAGTAGATCCACAACCAGAAGCGAAGACAGCAGCTAAGCAAGCTATCGACGAAGCTCTGAAAGCTAAGAATGATGAAATCGACGCTCGGACAGACTTAACAGATGAAGAGAAAGCTGCGGCTAAGTCAGAAGCAAAAGCTAAGGCCGACGCAGTAAAAGAAGCCATCGACAACGCAACAACAAATGCGGAAGTAGAACAATCTAAGTCAACTGGAACAACAGAAGTAAAAGCAGTAGATCCACAACCAGAAGCGAAGACAGAAGCTAAGCAAGCCATCGACGATGCTTTGAAAGCTAAGACTGCCGAAATAGATGCACGTACAGACTTAACAGACGAAGAGAAAGCTACAGCTAAGGCAGATGCAAAGATTAAGGCCGACGCAGCGAATGATGCCATAGATAAAGCAACAACAAACGCAGCGGTAGACCAAGCTAAGGATAACGGAACAACAGAAGTAAACAATGTAAATCCAGAAGCAGTAGCGAAGCCAAAAGCTAAGAAGTCAATCGATGAAGCTCTTAAAGCTAAGAATGACGAGATAGAATCTCGTACAGACTTAACAGACGAAGAGAAAACCGCGACTAAAGCAGAAGCAAAAGATAAGGCTGACGCAGCAAAATCAGCCATAGATAAAGCAACAACGAATGCAGAAGTCTACCAATCTAAGGCAACTGGAATCACAGCAGTGACTTCAGTAAACCCAGAGGCAGTAGCGAAGACAGAAGCTAAGCAAGCCATCGACGAAGCGCTTAAATCTAAGACTGATGAAATCGACTCTCGTACAGACTTAACAGACGAAGAGAAAACTGCAGCCAAAGCAGACGCTAAAGCGACAGCAGATGCAGCAAAATCAGCCATTGATAATGCCACAACCAACTCAGAAGTCGACCAAGCAAAGTCAACTGGAACAAGAGAAGTAAATAATGTAAATCCAGACGCAGTAGCGAAGACAGAAGCTAAGAAATCTATCGACGAAGTTCTCAAAGCTAAGAAGGCTGAAATCGACTCTCGTACAGACTTAACAGACGAAGAGAAAACTGCAGCCAAAGCAGACGCGAGAGCCAAAGCCGATGTAGCGAAAGAGGCAATCGATAACGCAACAACAAACGATGCAGTAACTCAAGCTAAAAATGTTGGAACAACATCAGTTGATTCAGTCAATCCAGACGGATTAGCGAAGTCAGAAGCTAAAAAATCCATCGAAGATGCTCTTAAAGCTAAGAACGACGAGATTGACGCACGTACAGACTTAACAGATGAAGAGAAAACTGCAGCCAAAGCAGACGCGAAAACAAAAGCTGACGCAGCGAAGACTGCAATCGACAACGCAACAACAAACGATGCAGTAACTCAAGCTAAAAACGATGGGGCAGCAAGTGTAGATTCAGTTACTCCAGTAGCAGTAGCGAAGACAGCAGCTAAGCAAGCCATCGACGAAGCTCTGAAAGCTAAGAATGATGAAATAGACGTTCGTACAGACTTAACAGATGAAGAGAAAACTGCTGCTAAGTCAGAAGCAAAAGCTAAGGCCGACGCAGCAAAAGAAGTTATCGATAAAGCGACAACCAATGCAGAAGTTGACCAAGCAAAGTCAACTGGAATTGCAGAAGTCACTTCAGTAAATCCAGGTGCAGTGGCTAAGACAGAAGCTAAGCAAGCCATCGACGAAGCTCTGAAGGCTAAGAACGACGAAATCGACGCACGTACAGACTTAACAGATGAAGAGAAAGCTGCTGCTAAGTCAGAAGCAAAAGCTAAGGCTGACGCAGCAAAAGAAGCCATCGATAAAGCGACAACCAATGCTGAAGTCGACCAATCTAAGACTAACGGAACAAGAGAAGTCACTTCAATCAATCCAGCAGCAGTCGAGAAGACAGAAGCTAAGAAATCTATCGACGAAGTTCTCAAAGCTAAGACTGATGAAATCGATTCTCGTACAGACTTAACAGACGAAGAGAAAACCGCGGCTAAGGCTGAAGCGAAAGCTAGAGCAGATGCAGCGAAAGAAGTGATTGATAATGCGCCAACAAACGCAGCAGTCGACCAATCTAAGTCAACTGGAACAATGTCAGTAGACTCAGTCACTCCAACAGCGCAAGCAAAACCTGCAGCGAAGCAAGCAATAGATGATGCCCTAAAAGCTAAGAACGATGAGATTGATGCTCGCACAGACTTAACAGACGAAGAGAAAACCGCGGCTAAGGCTGAAGCGAAAGCCAAAGCTGATGCAGCAAAAGCAGCCATTGATAATGCCACAACCAATGCAGCAGTCGACCAAGCTAAGTCAACTGGTATTGAAGAAGTGAACTCAGTCAATCCGATTGCACAAATTAGACCGGCAGTTGGAGCAAGTGCTGGAGTTCATGTAAACTCAGCTAATCCAACTTCTAAAGAAAAACCACAGGAAAAACAAGCAATAGACCAAGTATTGAAAACTGATGAAGCCAAAGCTAAAGTGAAAGATAGTGTAGCATCTACTATCTCACAACTTGAAAATGAGAATCAGCAAGTAGCTACTAATCAGCGTGTAGTGGTTAGAGAATTGCCAAATACAGGTACAACAGAATCCATAACGGCAATGGTTGCAGCAGCAGCTAGTGCAATACTTGGTTTTGGTCTTATTGCTCGTCGACGAAAAGAAGATGAAGAAGATAAATTAGAAAATCAATAACGATTTCTAAAGGTCGCAACTCCTTTTTTGAGACTAAGTGGATAATATTATTCTTAAAACTCTCCTAGAGCAAAATAGTTACTAGGAGAGTTTTTTCTCTAATCAGAAGATACGTGACGGGACTAAAGACAATCTCATCTGCTTTGCGGATGAGGGTTTTCTTAATTTGTGCTATACTTAAGGTATGCATAGAAAAACAGTGATTGATTTTAGGGATTTGGGCGAGAGATACACCTTTACCCAGCCTATCAGAGAGTTAAAAACGAGAGATTTAGCGGAAGTGGCTGACTTGCTGGCAAAAGTGGAAAGCTACCAAGAGCAAGGCTATTATGTGGTAGGCTATGTCAGCTACGAGGCTGCACCTGCTTTTGAGGAGAAATTAGCAGTTCACAAGGCTCCCCTACTGGGAGAGTATCTACTGTATTTTACTGTTCATGATAGGGTAGAAACATCCCCTATTCCTCTGATTTATGATGAGGTTGATTTGCCTTCAAATTGGCAGGAAGTGACGTCTGCAGAGGACTATGAAAAGGCGATTGCCCAGATTCACCATCATTTACGGCAGGGGGACACCTATCAGGTTAACTACACCGTCCAACTCGAGCAGGACTTAAGTGCCAATCCGTTTGCCATCTACAATCGTATGGTGGTAGAGCAGGAGGCAGGCTACAATGCCTATGTGGAACATGACGAAATGGCAGTGATTTCCATGAGCCCAGAGCTCTTTTTTGAGCAAAACGACCGTGAGTTGACTACGCGACCAATGAAGGGAACGACTCAGCGTGGAGTGATTGACCAAGAAGATCTTGACCAAGCTAGTTGGTTGGAGCAGAATCCTAAAAATCGCTCTGAAAATATGATGATTGTGGATCTCTTGCGCAATGATATGAACCGTATTTCTGAAGTGGGCAGTGAGCATGTAGAACGTCTCTGCCAAGTGGAACAGTATTCAACTGTTTGGCAGATGACTTCGACCATCAAGAGTCAGTTGCGAGAGGATGTGAACCTTGTTGAAATATTCCGTTCTCTCTTTCCTTGTGGTTCCATAACGGGTGCTCCGAAAATTGCAACGATGGAAATCATTAAGGACTTGGAGCCCCAACCAAGAGGAGTTTACTGCGGAACGATTGGTCTCTTGCTTCCAAATGGGCGCCGGATTTTCAATGTTGCCATTCGGACCATTCAACTGCATCAAGGGAAAGCCATCTATGGAGTAGGTGGCGGCATTACATGGGATAGCACTTGGGAATCTGAATATCGAGAGGTTCATCAAAAGGCGGCAGTCCTTTATCGTAAACAAGCTCGCTTCCAACTGATTACAACTGGAAAAATCAGCCAAAAACAACTGCTGTTTGAAGAGCAACATATAGAAAGGCTGAGAAAAGCAAGTCGATATTTTGCATATCCTTTTGTTGCAGAAGACTTGAAACAAAAGATAGAGGCGGAGTGTCAGGCTTGTGACGCTAGTCAAGATTACCGTCTACGAATCAGTCTCAACAAGTCTGGAGAGATTGAACTCAGTCGCCAAGTATTAACATCTCTTAGTTCAAGCTTCTGTCAAGCACAACTTTGCCTGCAGGAAGCAGATTTGAATCATGCATTTACCTACTTCAAAACGACTCATAGACCTCATTTGAACCTAGGGGAACAAGAGAAGATTTACCATAATGTAAAAGGAGAACTTCTTGAAACCTCTATCGGAAATTTGGTTTTGAAAATCGCTGATAAACTCTATACACCGCCAGTCCGACTTGGAATCTTGCCAGGAATTTACCGTCAGCATTTGCTGGAAACAGGACAGGTAGAAGAGAAACTCTTGACCTTGGCAGATTTAGCCCAAGCAGAAGCAATTTATGGATGTAATGCAGTGAGAGGCTTGTATGAATTAAGCCTAGAGGAGAACTAGATGAAACTGGTATTTTTACACGGTTTAGGGCAGTCAGCAGAGAGTTGGATAGAGGTTCGGAATCTACTGATAGATTATCCTTCTGAGGCTATCGAATTATTTCCTTCTGGAGTTAACAGTTATCAAAACGCCAAGGAGCGAGTATATCAGTACCTAGCTCAAGAGACAGAACCTTTTGTTTTGGTTGGATTGTCCTTAGGTGCTACCCTGGCACTAGAACTTTCCAGTTACGATTTACCAAATCTTCGAGCTTTGGTTCTATCAGGATGTCCACTTAAATTGTCCGGTAATATCCTATTTTATCTTCAGTTGCTGATATTTAAATTGCTTCCCAAAAGGGTATTTGAAAAACAGAGGGCAGATAAGGCTCTTATGGTTGGTATTTCCGAAGAATTAAAAACACTTGATTTAAGGGAGATTGCAAAGACTTGCCCCTATCCAACCTTGCTGATTTGTGGTAGCAAAGATAAACCGAATCTTAGTTCTATGAGAAGTCTTCATAAACTAATATCAGAATCCCAATTTCAGATTATCCCTGACGGCCCTCATGTTTTGAATAAGGAAAAACCAAAGGAGTTTGTAGAAAAGACCAGAAGTTTCCTTGAATTGCTGAAATAAGTTTGATAAAATAATAGTGAAATCGATATCATAATTATGGGAGAAAGAAATGAACAAACGTCTATTTTTTAAAATGAGTCTGGCTACCTTGCCAGTTTTAGCCTTGTTTTCACAACCTGTGTTAGCAGAAGAAAACATTCATTTTTCTAGTTGTAAAGAAGCTTGGGCGAATGGATACGCGGACATTCATGAGGGAGAACCCGGTTATTCTGCCAAGTTAGACCGTGATCATGATGGTGTAGCTTGTGAATTGAAAAATGCTCCAAAAGGAGCTTTCAAAGCAAAACAATCAACTGCGGCTCAAAACAATACAAGTTCAGCAACAACAAGTGGCTGGGTTAAGCAGGATGATGCATGGTATTACTTTGATGGAAATGGGAATCCAGTAAAAAATACTTGGCAGGGAAGCTATTACCTGAAAGCAGATGGTCAAATGGCACAGAGCGAATGGATTTATGATGCTTCCTATCAAGCTTGGTATTATGTGAAATCAGATGGATCTTATGCAAAGAATGCATGGCAAGGAGCTTACTACCTTAAATCAAACGGTCAAATGGCACAGAGCGAATGGGTTTATGACTCTTCTTACCAAGCTTGGTATTACTTGAAATCAGATGGTTCTTACGCTCGCAATGCATGGCAAGGAAATTACTATTTGAAATCGGATGGCAAAATGGCTAAGAATGAGCGAGTTGATGGCGGACATTACTATGTAGATGCTTCAGGTCTCTGGAAACCATAAGTCAGAATAAAATCCAGAAAGTTAATGCAAACCTTTGCATAAGGAACTGAATTTTGTTATACTAGTACTGTAAGCATTTTCAATTAATTCATAATGAAAAAGGAGAATATGATGAGTCAAAAGATTATTGGGATTGACCTTGGTGGAACTTCTATCAAATTTGCAATCTTAACAACAGCAGGAGAAATCCAAGAAAAATGGTCTATCAAGACTAACATTTTGGATGAGGGAAGTCATATCGTAGATGATATGATTGAGTCTATTCAACATCGTTTGGACTTGCTTGGATTGGCAGCAGCAGATTTCCAAGGTATTGGAATGGGATCACCAGGTGTGGTTGACCGTGAAAAAGGGACTGTTATTGGTGCCTACAACTTGAACTGGAAAACCCTTCAACCAATTAAAGAGAAAATTGAAAAAGCCTTGGGCATTTCATTCTTCATCGATAATGATGCCAACGTGGCAGCTCTTGGTGAACGTTGGATGGGTGCTGGTGATAACCAACCAGATGTTGTCTTTATGACACTTGGTACTGGTGTTGGTGGCGGTATCGTCGCAGAAGGCAAATTGCTTCACGGTGTTGCTGGTGCAGCAGGTGAGCTTGGCCACATCACTGTTGACTTTGACCAACCAATCGCATGTACTTGTGGTAAGAAAGGCTGCCTTGAGACAGTCGCTTCTGCAACAGGGATTGTCAACTTGACTCGTCGCTATGCTGATGAATACGAAGGCGATGCAGCCTTGAAACGTTTGATTGATAACGGAGAAGAAGTGACAGCTAAGACTGTCTTTGATCTCGCAAAAGAAGGAGACGACCTTGCCTTGATCGTTTACCGTAACTTCTCACGTTACTTGGGAATCGCTTGTGCCAACATTGGTTCAATCCTAAACCCATCAACAATCGTTATCGGTGGTGGTGTGTCAGCTGCGGGAGAATTCCTTCTACAAGGTGTTCAAAAAGTTTACGATGAAAATACTTTCCCACAAGTACGCACATCCACTAAATTAGCTCTTGCAACTCTAGGAAATGACGCTGGGGTTATCGGAGCAGCATCACTTGTTTTGCAATAAAATAATAAAAGAGGAAAAATGCTAACCTAGAGTTAGTAATGTTCCTCTTTTCTTTTTTATGCTATACTAGTTAGGAAATAAATGAGGTGAGAGTAAATGACAAAAGCAGATACGATTTTTAAAGAGAATATTGAACGAATCCTCAAAGACGGTGTCTTTTCAGAGCAGGCCCGTCCCAAGTACAAAGATGGGACAGTTGCCAACTCTAAGTACGTAACGGGTGCATTTGCCGAGTATGACTTGGCCAAGGGGGAATTCCCCATCACAACCTTGCGTCCTATTGCCATCAAATCCGCCATCAAGGAAGTGCTCTGGATCTACCAAGACCAGTCTAATAGCCTAGAGGTGCTTAATGACAAATACAATGTTCACTACTGGAATGACTGGGAAGTGGGAGATACAGGAACCATCGGTGAGCGCTATGGGGCAGTTGTTAAGAAACACGATATCATCAATAAGATTCTCAAGCAGTTGGAAGCCAATCCTTGGAATCGTCGTAATATCATCTCGCTCTGGGATTATCAAGCTTTCGAAGAAACAGATGGGTTGCTCCCCTGCGCCTTTCAGACCATGTTTGATGTCCGCCGTGTAGATGGAGAAATCTATCTGGATGCAACCTTGACCCAGCGTTCTAACGATATGCTGGTAGCCCATCACATCAATGCTATGCAGTATGTGGCCTTGCAGATGATGATTGCCAAGCATTTCGGCTGGAAGGTTGGGAAGTTCTTCTATTTCATCAACAACCTCCATATCTATGACAATCAATTTGAACAAGCTCAGGAATTGCTTCGTCGTGAACCGTCTGACTGCCAACCACGCTTGGTTTTGAATGTTCCTGATGGGACTAATTTCTTTGATATCAAAGCAGAAGATTTTGAGTTGGTGAATTATGATCCTGTTAAGCCACAGTTAAAGTTTGACCTAGCTATTTAATACTCTTCGAAAATTTCTTCAAACTACGTCAGCATCGCTTTATCTACAACCTCAAAACCATGTTTTGAGCAGCCTACGGCTAGCTTCTTAGTTTGCTCTTTGATTTTCATTGAGTATAAAAGAATAGAAAAAAGAAGTTGAGACAATAAATCCCAACTTCTTTTGTTTTTTAACGTGATACGCGGCGACGAGCTGCTTTTTTACGGTTTTCTTCGATGAAAGCTGCTTTTTGCTCTTCTGGTTCGATCACTTTCTTTTTAAATGCGTATACTGCACCTGCAACTGCAGCGACAGTTCCTGCGACACCTGTTACAAGACCTTTAGCAAATCCTTTAGCCATGAGTCTTCCTCCTTTATCTTCTTAATCAGCCAGCCTCCTCAAGAGGTCACATTTTTCTGACTGACCTTTTTGTGTTATAATAATAGTAACGAAAAAATGGGAATTTTTCAAGGAAAAAAGATGAAAACAAAAATAATTGTGATTGTTGGACCGACTGCTGTTGGAAAAACAGCTCTTGCCATTGAAGTGGCCAAGCGCTTTGGTGGGGAAGTTGTGAGTGGCGATAGTCAGCAGGTTTACCGTGGTCTAGATATTGGGACGGCTAAGGCTAGCCCAGAGGAGCAGGCAGCTGTTCCCCATCATTTAATCGATGTTAGAGAGGTAACCGAGTCTTACTCGGCTTTTGATTTTGTTTCAGAAGCTAAGATGGCTATTGAGGATATTCACAGCCGTGGCAAGCTAGCTATTATCGCTGGTGGGACTGGACTTTATATCCAGAGCTTGCTTGAAGGCTACCACCTGGGTGGGGAGACTCCCCATGAAGAGATTTTGGCCTATCGAGCTAGCTTGGAGCCCTATACAGATGAGGAATTAGCTCATCTTGTGGAGCAAGCAGGCCTTGAGATTCCCCAGTTTAATCGTCGTCGTGCTATGCGTGCCTTGGAAATTGCCCATTTTGGTCAGGATTTGGAAAATCAAGAGTCCTTGTATGAACCGCTGATTATCTGCTTGGATGATGAACGTAGTCAACTTTATGAGCGTATCAACCACCGAGTGGATTTGATGTTTGAGGCTGGGCTTTTGGATGAGGCCAAGTGGCTTTTTGACAATTATCCAGATGTGCAGGCTGCTAAAGGAATTGGCTATAAGGAACTCTTTCCGTACTTTCGTGGAGAGCAGACCTTGGAGGAAGTTAGTGAGAGTCTCAAACAGGCTACCCGCCGTTTTGCCAAGCGTCAGTTGACCTGGTTCCGTAATCGCATGCAGGTCACCTTTTATCAGATTGGAGAAGCTGGTGTGCAAGACCGCATTTTAAGCCAGATAGAGGAGTTTTTAGATGATTGAAACGGAGAAAAAAGAGGAACGGGTTCTGCTGATTGGTGTAGAATTGCAGGGCATGGACAATTTTGATCTCTCTATGGAAGAATTGGCCAGTCTAGCCAAGACAGCTGGGGCAGTCGTTGTAGATAGCTACAGACAAAAACGTGAAAAATATGATTCCAAGACCTTCGTCGGCTCTGGTAAGTTGGAAGAAATTGCGCTTATGGTAGATGCAGAAGAAATTACCACTGTCATCGTCAACAACCGTCTGACGCCAAGGCAAAATGTCAATCTAGAGGAAGTTCTGGGTGTCAAGGTCATTGACCGTATGCAGTTGATTTTGGATATCTTTGCCATGCGGGCTCGAAGCCATGAAGGGAAGCTCCAAGTCCACCTAGCCCAGCTCAAATATCTCTTGCCTCGCTTGGTTGGTCAGGGGATTATGCTCAGCCGTCAGGCAGGGGGAATTGGTTCTCGTGGACCTGGTGAAAGCCAGCTAGAGCTGAACCGTCGTAGTGTTCGTAACCAAATCACAGATATCGAGCGCCAGCTCAAGGTGGTTGAGAAAAATCGGGCGACTGTCAGAGAAAAACGTCTGGAGTCAAGCGCCTTTAAGATTGGTCTGATTGGTTATACCAATGCTGGGAAATCAACCATCATGAACACCTTAACCAGTAAGACTCAGTATGAAGCAGACGAGCTATTTGCGACTCTGGACGCGACGACTAAGAGTATCCATCTGGGAGGCAATCTCCAAGTAACTTTGACAGATACCGTTGGATTTATCCAAGATTTGCCGACTGAATTGGTGTCCAGTTTCAAATCAACCTTGGAAGAAAGCAAGCATGTGGACCTTCTGGTTCATGTTATCGATGCCAGTAATCCTTACCATGAGGAACATGAAAAAACGGTTCTGTCCATCATGAAAGACCTGGACATGGACGACATTCCTCGCTTGACCCTTTATAATAAAGCAGATTTAGTGGAGGATTTTACGCCGACCCAAACGCCCTACGCCCTCATTTCTGCCAAATCTGAGGATAGTCGTGAGAATTTGCAGGCTTTGTTTTTAGAGAAAATCAAGGATATTTTTGAACCCTTTACCCTGCGAGTGCCTTTTTCAAAGTCCTACAAGATTCATGATTTAGAAAGTGTTGCGATTCTGGAAGAACGCGATTATCAGGAGGACGGCGAAGTGATTACAGGCTACATTTCTGAGAAAAACAAATGGAGGTTAGAAGAATTTTATGACTGATATTAAAACGTTGGCTCTAAAATATGGGGGCTATACAAGTCTGGACAAGGTCTATCTGGATCAGCTTCTAGCTGGCAAGACAGAGCAGGAGCAGTTGGCACTTATCACACCTCCGCCCAGCGTGGTCAATGCTTACTTTGCAGAACTTTACCAGAAAAAGAGTCCTGAAGCAGCGACGGATTATTTTGCGGAACTCAGTCAGGAACTGAATCTTTACAACGTTGAGCCAAGTTTCACCATAGAAAACAAGCCTTTTATTCGTCTTAACCTATCTGGTAAATCCTTTGGTTTTTGTTATGAGAGTGAGGGTCTGGGTCGAATTTTCTCTGAAAATGAGGAGAAGATTTCGGATGATTTGCTCTTTGAAATTGCGCAAATTTTTCCCCATCAGCTGGTCTTTGAGGAGTCTGGCAAGATTTACATGAAGCCTGTCGGAGATGAGGAAGTTGTTAGCGTGGAGAATCTAACAGATTTGACTGATTTGGAAAGCTTGGCTGATGGTCGCAAACGTCTTAAAGGTTACAGTCAAGAGGATTTATTACAGGAAGCTACTGCTTTTTCTGGCAAGCGCTATTTCCGATCGGAAAACCGCACAGCTATGTTATATATTGATTAATTAGAAAGTATCGAATGGATATTCAATTTTTAGGAACGGGGGCTGGCCAGCCCTCTAAAGCCCGCAATGTCTCCAGTCTCGCCCTAAAACTTTTGGACGAGATTAACGAAGTCTGGCTCTTTGACTGTGGAGAAGGTACGCAAAATCGCATTCTGGAAACCACAATTCGACCACGTAAGGTCAGCAAAATCTTTATTACCCACCTACATGGAGACCACATCTTTGGCTTGCCAGGTTTCCTTTCTAGTCGTGCCTTTCAGGCCAATGAAGAGCAGACAGATTTGGAAATCTATGGACCTCAGGGAATCAAGTCCTTTGTCTTAACCAGTCTTCGTGTGTCAGGTTCTCGTCTGCCCTACCGCATTCATTTCCATGAGTTTGACCAAGATTCTCTAGGAAAAATCCTTGAGACCGATAAATTTACTGTGTATGCAGAGGAGTTGGATCACACTATTTTCTGTGTTGGTTATCGTGTCATGCAAAAGGATTTGGAAGGAACGCTGGATGCTGAAAAACTCAAGGCAGCTGGTGTCCCATTTGGCCCGCTTTTTGGAAAAATCAAAAATGGTCAGGATGTTGTTCTAGAAGATGGAACTGAAATCAAGGCAGCTGACTATATCTCAGCTCCCCGTCCGGGTAAGATTATCACTATTCTTGGTGACACCCGTAAAACCAATGCTAGTGTGCGTCTAGCTGTCAATGCTGATGTCCTTGTCCATGAATCGACTTATGGCAAGGGTGACGAAAAAATTGCTCGTAATCATGGCCACTCAACCAATATGCAGGCAGCGGAGATCGCAGTAGAAGCAGGTGCCAAACGCCTCTTGCTCAACCATATCAGTGCCCGTTTCCTCTCAAAAGATATCAGCAAGCTCAAAAAAGACGCTGCCACAATTTTTGAAAACGTCCATGTAGTCAAAGATTTGGAAGAAGTGGAAATCTAAAAGATTGAGAAAGGATAAGTATGCCTACTATTCTCATTACCGGAGCTAGCGGTGGTCTAGCCCAAGAAATGGTCAAACTTTTACCAGAAGACCAGCTCATCTTGCTTGGTCGAGATAGGGAAAAATTAGCTCAACTCTACGGAAATCATCCCCATGCAGAATTGCTTGAAATAGACATTACCGATGATTCAGCCTTAGAAACTCTGGTAGCAGACCTCTATCTCCGCTATGGCAAGATTGATGTCTTGATTAACAACGCTGGTTACGGGATTTTTGAGGAATTTGACCAGATTTCTGACCAAGATATTCACCAGATGTTCGAGGTCAATACCTTTGCCTTGATGAATCTATCTCGTCGCCTTGCGGCTCGTATGAAGGAAAGTCGAAAAGGCCATATTATCAATATCGTCAGCATGGCAGGTCTGATTGCTACTGGCAAGTCTAGTCTTTACTCAGCGACCAAGTTTGCGGCTATTGGTTTTTCAAATGCGTTACGACTCGAACTCATGTCCTACGGTGTCTATGTAACGACGGTCAATCCAGGACCAATCCGTACAGGATTTTTTGACCAGGCTGACCCAGATGGTACCTATCTCAAGTCAGTTGACCGCTTCCTGCTAGAAGCAGATGCAGTGGCTAAAAAGATTGTCAAGTGTATAGGAAAAAACAAACGAGAACTTAATCTTCCGATTTTGTTGAATCTAGCCCATAAGTTTTATACTCTCTTTCCCAAGCTAGCTGATAAGTTGGCAGGGGAGACTTTTAATTATAAGTAAAAAGAACCAATGCGTAGGTTGTTGCTAGCCTACATATTGGTTCTTATCATTTCTCAACTATCAAACTGGACTTCTTCTAGTAGATAGTCGATAAAGCGTTCGCCCATCTTGGATAGGCTGGTTTTTTCATGCTGGATATAGACCAGCTCAATGGGGTCATCAATGTCAAGTGGGATGGAAACGATGTTATCTCCGTTAAGATTACTGTTCAAAATCCCCGTCGCAATGGTGTAACCATCTAAACCGATCAAGAGATTAAAGAGGGTGGCACGGTCACTGACCACGATGGATTTCTTGTGGTGTTCTTGGGAAAGAATCTCTTCTGAAAAGTAGAAGGAATTGTGTGTCCCCTGGTCATAACTGAGGTAAGGGAAGTTTTCCAAATCAGACAGTTTGACCTTGTCTTTCTTTGCCAGAGGATTAGTCTTGCTGACAAAGATATGCGGTTGCGCTGTGAAGAGATGGTGAGCCAGCAGGTGATTGTCATCCAGCATCTTGGTTAAAACATCACGGTTGTAGCTGTTCAAAAATAGGACACCGACCTCACTACGGAAGTTCTTGACGTCGTCGATAATTTCCCAAGTCCGAGTTTCACGAAGAAAAAGCTCGTATTTTTCCATATCGCTTTTCTTGAGCAGAGAGACGAAAGCGTTGACAACGAAGGCATAGTGTTGAGACGAAACGCTAAAGAGTTCGCGGTGGGCGACAGGATTTTTATAGCGTTCCTCCAGAAGCTGAGTTTGCTCGACAACCTGACGGGCATAAGAGAGGAACTCCATACCATCACGGGTCAAGGTGATCCCCTTAGGATTGCGGATAAAGATCTCAATACCCATCTCATTTTCCAAATCTCTCACAGCATTGGAAAGACTCGGCTGGGTGATAAAGAGTTGCTTGGCTGCCTCATTCATGGAGCCAGTTTCGACGATTTTGATAATATAATGTAATTGTTGAATTCTCATGTTTTTATTGTACCACACTTGCGTCAGAATCGCCAAGGAAGATAGGAAAATCAGGGTATTGTGTGAGTCTCTTCTTGAAAAAAACATAAAATTTTGCTAGAATGAGTCTTATGAAAACATTCTATGATGTGCAGCAATTCCTCAAACGATTTGGTATTATTGTTTACATGGGAAAACGCTTATATGATATTGAACTGATGAAGCTGGAACTCTCTCGGATTTACGATGCAGGGTTGATGGACAAACTAGACTATCTAGAAGCAGAAGCGGTTCTTCGCAGAGAGCACAAGGTAGAATTGGATTATATTGAGAAAAATGGAGAAAAGAACTAATGGTTACTTGGATTTTGTGGGCACTTATACTAGCAATGTTGGCATGGATGGGCTTTAACTATCTTCGTATTCGCCGTGCGGCTAAAATCGTAGACAATGAGGAGTTTGAAGCCTTGATTCGTACGGGTCAATTGATTGATTTGCGCGACCCAGTAGAATTCCACAGAAAGCATATCCTTGGAGCTCGCAATATTCCTTCAAGTCAGTTGAAAACTAGTCTTGCAGCCCTTCGTAAGGATAAACCTGTCCTTCTCTACGAAAACCAACGTGCGCAGCGTGTCACAAATGCGGCCCTTTACTTGAAAAAACAAGGCTTTTCTGAGATTTATATCCTTTCTTATGGTTTGGATTCTTGGAAAGGGAAAGTCAAAGTTGAGAAATAAGAAAACGAGCTTGGATGTTTCCGAGCTCATTTTTTAACCACTTTTTCTGAGAAATTCACGAATGTTTGCTAATTCTTCCGAGTTTAGGGATCGATAGTCCCCTTCTTGAAGATTATCATCCAAACTCCAAGGCCCGAAATGGGTGCGCTTGAGGGAGGTTACTTTAACGCCAACAGAGAGGAACATTTTCTTAACTTGATGAAATTTTCCCTCTGAAATGGTGATAGAGGCTTGGCTGAGAGAAGGCCTTGCAGATAGAATCTCTAGCCTTGCAGGTTTACAGACAGTGCCATCTAAAAAGACAATTCCTTTTTGAAAGGCTTGAATATGGTCAGGTGTCAGGAGTCCATTAACCTCAACTTGGTAGGTCTTATCGACATGGTATTGGGGATGGAGGAGTTGAAAACCCAAGGGGCCGTTGTCTGTTAAAAGGAGAAGGCCTGTCGTATCTCGGTCCAGTCGACCGACGGCATAGAGCTTGTCAGACTGGATGTTAGATGGAAGGAGGTCCATAACGGTTGGAAGCTCCTTGTCTTTGTTGGCTGTCACGACACCAGCAGGTTTATGAAGCATAAGGTAGGTGTGCTCATAACCTTGAATGATTCGGCCCTGAAAACGGAGTTCTTGTAGCCCTGTATCGATATTCTGGGCTAGGGAGCGGGCTGGGCAACCATCGACTAGAATTTCCCCTTTGAGTAAGGCTTGTTTCATGGCCTTTCGGCTGATTTTTTCTTGGGCTAATAAATTATCTAAACGCATACTGTGCCTATCTTATCATAAGTTGTATACTTTGAAAAGGCTTGACGTGAAAAGAAAAGCAGAGTGAAAACATTTACACTTGCTTGAGTTATGTTATTTACTTGAAAATATGGTATAATCGTTCAGTTAGAAAATAAATTTTGAATATTATAGAGGAAATCATGACAAAATTAAGAGAAGATATCCGTAACATTGCGATTATCGCCCACGTTGACCACGGTAAAACAACCCTCGTTGACGAATTGTTGAAACAATCAGAAACGCTTGATGCACGTACTGAATTGGCTGAGCGTGCTATGGACTCAAACGATATCGAAAAAGAGCGTGGAATTACCATCCTTGCTAAAAATACAGCCGTTGCCTACAACGGAACTCGTATCAACATCATGGACACACCAGGACACGCGGACTTCGGTGGAGAAGTTGAGCGTATCATGAAAATGGTTGACGGTGTTGTCTTGGTCGTAGATGCCTACGAAGGAACAATGCCACAAACTCGTTTCGTATTGAAAAAAGCTTTGGAACAAGACCTTGTCCCAATCGTGGTTGTTAACAAAATCGATAAACCATCAGCTCGTCCATCAGAAGTAGTGGACGAAGTCTTGGAACTTTTCATCGAGCTTGGTGCTGATGACGATCAGCTTGACTTCCCAGTGGTATATGCTTCAGCTATCAACGGAACTTCTTCATTGTCAGACGATCCAGCTGACCAAGAAGCGACTATGGCACCAATCTTTGACACGATTATCGACCACATCCCAGCTCCAGTAGATAACTCAGATGAGCCTTTGCAATTCCAAGTATCACTTTTGGACTACAACGACTTCGTTGGACGTATCGGTATCGGTCGTGTCTTCCGTGGTACTGTTAAGGTTGGGGACCAAGTTACCCTTTCTAAACTAGATGGTACAACTAAAAACTTCCGTGTTACAAAACTCTTCGGTTTCTTTGGTTTGGAACGTCGTGAAATCCAAGAAGCTAAAGCAGGTGACTTGATTGCCGTTTCAGGTATGGAAGACATCTTTGTTGGTGAAACCATTACTCCGACAGACGCAGTTGAAGCTCTTCCAATCCTACACATCGATGAGCCAACTCTTCAAATGACTTTCTTGGTCAACAACTCACCATTTGCTGGTAAAGAAGGTAAATGGGTGACTTCTCGTAAGGTGGAAGAACGCTTGCAGGCAGAATTGCAAACAGACGTTTCCCTTCGTGTTGACCCAACTGATTCACCAGATAAATGGACGGTCTCAGGACGTGGAGAATTGCACTTGTCAATCCTTATCGAAACAATGCGTCGTGAGGGTTATGAACTTCAAGTATCTCGTCCAGAAGTTATCGTAAAAGAAATCGACGGTGTTAAATGTGAACCATTCGAACGTGTTCAAATCGACACTCCAGAAGAATACCAAGGTTCTGTTATCCAAAGCCTTTCTGAACGTAAGGGTGAAATGTTGGATATGATTTCAACTGGTAATGGTCAAACTCGTTTGGTCTTCCTTGTTCCAGCGCGTGGTTTGATCGGATACTCAACTGAGTTCTTGTCAATGACTCGTGGTTACGGTATCATGAACCATACCTTCGACCAATACTTGCCATTGATTCCAGGTGAAATTGGTGGACGTCACCGTGGTGCCCTTGTTTCTATCGATGCTGGTAAGGCTACAACTTATTCAATTATGTCTATCGAAGAACGTGGTACAATCTTTGTTAACCCAGGTACTGAGGTTTACGAAGGAATGATCATCGGTGAAAACTCTCGTGAAAACGACTTGACAGTTAACATCACTAAGGCTAAACAAATGACCAACGTTCGTTCAGCTACTAAGGACCAAACAGCTGTTATCAAGACACCTCGTATCTTGACGCTTGAAGAGTCTCTTGAGTTCTTGAACGACGATGAGTACATGGAAGTAACGCCTGAGTCTATCCGTTTGCGTAAACAAATCCTTAACAAGGCAGAGCGCGAGAAAGCTAACAAGAAGAAAAAATCAGCTGAATAAGAGCTAGAAAGAGATAAAGATGGTTTATTTAATCATAGGAATCCTCTTATTACTACTCTATGTATTTGCGACACCAGAAAGTATTAAAGGGACAGTCAATATCGTCCTTGTCGTCTTTGCTTTCGTAGCACTTTTGATTTTGCTCATGCTGTCTGTTCTGCAAATCTTTCAGCTACCGACAGAATTCTTCATCGCAGTCGCCATGCTCTTCTTAGCATACTTTAGCTTGCGAGATATTACCCTCATGTCGGTTAATAAAAGTAAAAGAAGATAAAAAGAGAGTTTCGGCTCTCTTTTTGCTTGTTAGAATGCTGAATCTGAGCATTTTCATTTAGAATTATTTCCATAAAAATGGTAAAATAGTAAGAGTAGAAATGGAGTTCGAGACATGAAAGTAATAGATCAATTTAAAAATAAGAAAGTCCTTGTTTTAGGTTTGGCCAAGTCTGGTGAATCTGCAGCTCGTTTGTTGGACAAGCTTGGTGCCATTGTGACAGTAAATGACGGAAAACCTTTCGAGGACAATCCAGCTGCGCAAAGTTTGCTGGAAGAAGGGATCAAGGTCATCACAGGCGGTCATCCTTTGGAACTCTTGGATGAAGAGTTTGCCCTTATGGTGAAAAATCCAGGTATCCCCTACAGCAATCCCATGATTGAAAAGGCTTTGGCAAAGGATATTCCAGTCTTGACTGAGGTGGAATTGGCTTACTTGATTTCAGAAGCACCGATTGTTGGTATTACTGGTTCTAATGGTAAAACAACCACAACGACGATGATTGGAGACGTTTTGACTGCTGCTGGCCAACATGGTCTTTTATCAGGAAATATCGGCTATCCTGCCAGTCAAGTGGCTCAAACTGCGACAGATAAGGACACGCTTGTTATGGAACTTTCTTCTTTCCAACTGATGGGGGTTCAAGAATTCCATCCTGAGATTGCGGTTATTACCAACCTCATGCCAACTCATATCGATTACCATGGCTCATTTGAGGAATATGTGGCAGCTAAGTGGAATATCCAGAACAAGATGACAGCAGATGATTTCCTTGTTTTGAACTTTAATCAAGACTTGGCAAAAGAATTGGCTAGCAAAACACAGGCTACTGTTGTTCCATTTTCAACACTTGAAAAGGTTGATGGAGCTTATCTGGAAGATGGTCAGCTCTACTTCCGTGGAGAAGTGGTTATGGCGGCTAGTGAAATCGGAGTTCCAGGTAGCCACAATGTAGAAAATGCCCTTGCGACTATTGCAGTAGCCAAGCTCCGTGGTGTGGATAACCAAACCATCAAGGAAACTCTTTCAGCTTTCGGTGGTGTCAAACACCGTCTTCAATTTGTGGATGAAATTCAGGGTGTGAAATTCTATAATGATAGCAAGTCAACCAATATCTTGGCTACTCAAAAAGCCTTGTCAGGATTTGACAACAGTAAGGTCATCTTGATTGCAGGTGGCTTGGACCGTGGTAATGAGTTTGACGAACTGGTTCCAGATATTACTGGACTCAAGAAGATGGTCATCCTTGGTCAATCTGCTGAGCGTGTCAAACGGGCGGCGGATAAGGCTGGTGTCGCTTATGTGGATGCGACTGACATTGCAGATGCGACCCGCAAGGCCTATGAGCTTGCGACTCAAGGAGATGTAGTTCTTCTCAGTCCTGCCAATGCCAGCTGGGATATGTATGCTAACTTTGAAGTACGTGGCGACCTCTTTATCGACACAGTAGCGGAGTTAAAGGAATAATATGAAAAAAATTGTCTTTACAGGTGGGGGGACGGTTGGACACGTGACCCTCAATCTTTTGTTAATGCCCAAGTTTATCGAAGATGGCTGGGAAGTCCATTATATCGGGGACAAGCGTGGTATCGAACACCAAGAAATCCTTAAGTCGGGTCTAGATGTCACTTTCCATTCTATTGCGACTGGAAAATTGCGTCGCTATTTCTCTTGGCAAAATATGCTGGATGTCTTCAAAGTTGGTTGGGGAATTGTCCAATCGCTCTTTATCATGTTGCGACTCCGCCCACAGGCTCTTTTTTCAAAGGGTGGCTTTGTCTCAGTACCTCCCGTTATCGCAGCGCGTGTGTCGGGAGTACCGGTCTTTATTCATGAATCTGACCTATCTATGGGCTTGGCCAATAAAATCGCCTATAAATTTGCGACTAAGATGTATTCAACCTTTGAGCAATCTTCAAGTTTGTCTAAGGTCGAGCATGTGGGAGCAGTGACAAAGGTTTCAGACCAAAACACTCCGGAACCAGATGAATTGGTGGATATCCAAACCCACTTTAATCCTAAATTGCCAACTGTATTGTTCGTTGGCGGTTCTGCAGGTGCTCGTGTCTTTAACCAATTGGTGACAGACCATAAAAAAGAGCTGACAGACCGCTACAATATTATCAATCTAACTGGAGATTCTAGTCTGAACGAGTTGAGCCAAAATCTTTTTCGTGTTGACTATGTGACCAATCTCTATCAACCCTTGATGGAATTGGCTGACATTGTTGTGACGCGTGGTGGTGCCAATACGATTTTTGAGCTCTTGGCCATGGCAAAATTACATGTTATTGTGCCACTTGGTCGGGAAGCTAGTCGTGGTGACCAGATAGAAAATGCGGCTTACTTTGTTAAGAAAGGCTATGCGGAAGAGCTTCAAGAAAGCGATTTGACCTTGGATAGTTTGGAAGAGAAGCTTTCTCACTTACTAAGCCACAAGGAAGAATACCAATCTAAGATGAAGGCTTCTAAGGAATTGAAATCTCTAGCAGATTTTTATGAATTATTGAAAAAAGATTTATCATAAGGAAAGTAAATGTCAAAAGATAAGAAAAATGAGGGCAAAGAAATCCTCGAAGAATTTAAAGAGTTATCAGAATGGCAGAAACGAAACCAAGAATACCTAAAAAAGAAGGCTGAAGAAGAGGCAGCCCTAGCTGAGGAGAAGGAAAAGGAAAGAAAAGCTCGAATGGCTTCGAAATCTGAAAAGTCAGATGAAACTGAAGACAAAGAGAGTGAGCCTGAACCAAAAGACCCAGAATCAGCTAAAGAAGAGTCTGAAGAAAAAGTAGAAAAGTCAGAAGACGTCAAAAAAGAAGTAGCCAAAGAAGAACAAAAATCCAAAGAGCCAAAGAAACAGAATAAACAGGCTAAAAAAGTAGAGAAAAAGCCTGTAAAGGAAAAACCGGTTAAACCGAAAATTCCAGGAGTTCATATCTGGCGGGCTATCTCGATTTTGTTTCTCAGTCTGCTTTTATTGGTCGTCTCTGCCTACTTGCTTAGTCCTTATGCGACCATGAAAGATATTCGTGTTGAGGGAACGGTGCAAACTACAGCTGATGATATTCGACAGGCTTCAGGCATTCAGGATTCGGATTATACGATTAACCTTCTGCTAGACAAGGCAAAATATGAAGAGCAGATCAAGTCTAATTATTGGGTTGAATCAGCTCAGCTTGTCTATCAATTTCCAACCAAGTTTACTATCAAGGTCAAGGAATATGATATTGTTGCCTACTATGTTTCTGGTGAAAATCATTATCCTATTCTTTCCAGTGGGAAGGTGGAGACCAGTGCGGTAAGTTTGGTGAGTCTGCCAGAAACTTATTTATCAGTTCTCTTTAATGACAGCGAACAAATTAAGGCCTTTACGTCAGAACTTTCTCAAATTAGTCCCGAACTCAAAGCAGCTATTCAGAAGGTGGAACTAGCCCCAAGCAAGGTGACATCAGATCTAATTCGATTGACCATGAATGATTCGGACGAAATCTTGGTTCCCCTTTCTGAAATGAGTAAGAAATTGCCTTACTACAGTAAGATTAAGCCACAATTGTCAGAACCAAGTGTGATTGACATGGAAGCTGGGATATACAGCTATACTGTGGCGGATAAATTAATTATGGAGGCTGAGGAAAAAGCCAAACAAGAGGCTAAGGAAGCTGAGAAGAAACAGAAAGAGGAAGAGAAGAAAAGGCTGGAAGAACAGCAGAATAAATTGGAAGAAGAGAAGAAAAAATTGGAGGAAGAGAGCAATCGAAACCAAACAAGTCAGCGTTCATCGCGTCGCTAGGTTTACCTTTTCTCCTAGAGCTCTTTAGTTGCCATGTTTTTACTTGACAAGTGCTGGTAGAAATAATAGAATAGTAAAAAACCTTTAAAGCAGTCCAGAGAGGCAGCTAAGGTTAGACGGTGAAAGGGTGGAGACTACCCATTTTTCGTGGAACCTTGCTGTTGGCAGGTTCCTTTTTTCGTGGCTTCTGTTGGCCTGACTCTCTCACTAGCAAAGGTAAAAGGAGAAACCTATGCGAGAACATCGTCCAGTCATTGCTCTTGATTTTCCTAGTTTTAAGGCGGTCAAGGAATTCTTAGCTCTTTTCCCAGCAGAAGAAAGTCTTTATTTAAAAGTAGGGATGGAACTTTATTATGCGGAAGGTCCAGAAGTTGTCAGTTATTTGAAGTCATTGGGTCATAGTGTCTTTTTGGATCTCAAGCTTCATGACATTCCCAATACAGTCAAGTCAGCCATGAAGGTCTTGTCTCAGCTTGGTGTCGATATGACCAATGTTCATGCGGCTGGTGGTGTAGAGATGATGAAGGCCGCGCGTGAAGGCCTTGGAAACCAAGCCAAATTGATCGCAGTCACTCAGCTGACATCAACGTCAGAAACCCAGATGCAGGATTTTCAAAATATCCAAACCAGTCTGCAAGAGTCTGTGATTCATTATGCCAAGAAGACAGCTGAAGCTGGCCTGGATGGTGTCGTTTGCTCAGCTCAGGAAGTTCAACTCATCAAGCAGGCCACCAATCCAGATTTTATCTGTTTAACACCAGGAATTCGTCCTCAGGGAGCTGCTGTTGGAGATCAAAAACGTGTGATGTCCCCTGCTGATGCCTATCAAATCGGTAGTGACTATATCGTAGTGGGACGTCCCATTACCCAAGCTGAAGATCCTGTTGCAGCTTATCATGCCATCAAGGATGAATGGATACAGGACTGGAATTAAAAAATAAATTATAAAAACAAAAGGAGAAGACCATGACACTTGCTAAAGATATCGCTAGCCACCTCTTGAAAATTCAAGCAGTTTATCTCAAACCAGAGGAGCCTTTCACCTGGGCATCTGGAATCAAGTCACCGATTTACACAGATAACCGTGTGACACTAGCCTATCCAGAAACTCGTACCCTCATTGAAAATGGTTTTGTGGATGCTATCAAAGAAGCCTTTCCGGAGGTTGAAGTGATTGCAGGAACTGCAACAGCAGGGATTCCTCACGGAGCTATCATCGCTGATAAGATGAATTTGCCATTTGCCTATATCCGTAGCAAACCAAAAGACCATGGAGCTGGTAATCAAATCGAAGGTCGCGTGGCTCAAGATCAAAAAATGGTAGTGGTTGAAGACCTTATTTCAACTGGTGGTTCTGTTCTTGAAGCCGTAGCAGCAGCTAAGCGAGAAGGAGCAGATGTGCTTGGAGTTGTAGCGATTTTCAGTTACCAATTGCCAAAAGCAGATAAGAACTTTGCGAACGCTGGTGTGAAATTGGTGACACTTTCAAACTACAGCGAACTCATTCACCTAGCGCAAGAAGAAGGTTACATCACGCCAGAAGGATTGGACCTCCTAAAACGCTTTAAAGAAGACCAAGAAAATTGGCAAAATGCTTAAGATATAGAAAATCAGGTAGTCACTAGTATTACCTGATTTTTTTTGGTTTTGTTTATTAGATGTTAATCAACTTTTCCACCTTCAACAACCAGGTCATCTGCTTTAGCAGCGTCACCGTAGGTTGGGTGAAGTGTTTTTTCATAGGCCTTATGGAAGAAGTTTTCTTTGCCTAATTTTTCAATATCTTTATTGATGAAGTCTAGCAATTCTTGGTTTCCTTTTTGAACTGCTGCTGCGATGGTATCTGGATCACCGAGGGAAGTAATTCCTACTTCAAATCCTTTGTTTTCAAGCGCCCAAGCTAGGACTTCCGTGTTGTCAGTAGAGAAGGCATCTCCACGTCCGTCAAGAAGGGCTTGGTAAGAGTCGCTGTATTGGTCATATTTTTGAAGCTTGATTTCTGGATGATTTTTTTCAAAATAAGTCTCAGCAGTTGTTCCTTTTGTGACAATCAATGTTTTACCTTCCAATTGTTTGACATCTGTGATGAGACCAGTCTTAGGCGATACGACACCAAGTGAAACTTTCATGTAAGGAAGGGCAAAATCAACTTGTTTCTTGCGTTCGTCTGTTACTGTAAAGTTGGCAAGAGTAATATCCACCTTGTTTGAAATCAAGTATTCAGCACGGTTGGCAGCATCGACTGAAACGTATTTAACCTTCACGCCAAGGTCTTGTGCAAGTTGGTTCCCAAGCTCAATATCGTAACCTTGGTAAGAACCATCATTGTCAACGTAACCAAACGGTTTTTTGTCTCCAAATACGGCGATTCGCAGCTCACCGCTTTTTTTGATTTCATCAATTGTGCGAGCCTTGGCAGTGGTTTTGCCAGATGATGAACTAGCATTTCCACCTGAGCTACAAGCTGTGACAAAGATAAGGGCAAAGGCAAGTGCTAAAACAGTTAAGAGTGGTTTGAATAGTTTCATAAAAATCTCCTTTATAGGTATGAGCCAAATTGGCTAAAGTCAAAGACGTTTAAAAATTCCTGTGCTCGTCGGGTTTGAGGATTGGTAAAGAAGGCTTGAGCTGTTCCCTCTTCAGCGATTTTCCCTTGGTCTAGGAAGATAATGCGATCAGCAATGGCTTGGGCAAACTGCATTTCGTGAGTTACTAAAATCATGGTACGGCCTTCTTGGGCCAAATCATTGATGAGTTCCAGAACCTCACGCACCATTTCTGGATCCAGCGAAGCAGTCACTTCGTCAAAAAGGATGATTTCTGGATGCATGAGGAGTGCACGGACAATTGCAACCCGTTGCTTCTGTCCACCAGATAATTGACGGGCAAAGCTATGTTGTTTATCCAGCAATCCGACACGTTCTAGTAGTTGCAAAGCTTCTTCCGTTACTTCCTTCTTGTCTCTTCCCTGAGCTTTGATAGGTCCTAGAATGAGGTTTTGTAGGACGTCTAGATGGGGAAAGAGTTCATAACTTTGAAAGACCATGCCAATCTTTTGGCAAACTAAGTGAAAGTCTTTTTGATTGCCAATAATGGACTGGCCATCCAGAAGGATATCTCCACCTTGAATACTTTCTAAGCCATTGAGGCAACGAAGGAGGGTACTTTTCCCACAACCAGATGGCCCTAGGATGACCACAACTTCCCCTTTTTTGATATCTAGAGAAAGACCTTGGAGGATGGGATTGTCTCCGAAGGATTTTTTTAGTTCCTTGATTTCTAAAATAGTTTCAGACATTTAGTTCCTCCAATGTTTTTCTAAGTGTGTGGATAGTTTGGAAATAGGAAAGCAGACTGCGAAATACAAGACCAGAATGGTTCCATAAATCCAAAAAGAAGCGGTTGGGATAGTCAGGCGATTGCTATCGATGATTTGTTGTCCAACCTTGGTCACTTCCACAACCCCAATCAAGACAACCAAGGAAGTGGTTTTGATCATCCGAGTGACAAGATTGATGGCTTGCGGTAGCAGTCTTCTCAAGATCTGTGGGATGATGATGTGGTAGTAAAGTTGAAGATTGGTTAAGCCTAGTGCCTGTCCACTTTCAAATTGATGTTTGGGAAGGGAAGTGATGGCTCCGCGGACCAAGTCCCCCATTTCAGCTGTTCCCCAGAGGGTAAAAACGATAATAGCAGAAGTCTCTCCTGAGATATTGATATTAAAGTTTCGAGCTAATCCGAAATAAACGATGAAGAGTAGCACCAGCTGGGGCATGATACGGATGAATTCCAGATACAATCGTGTCAAAAATCGTACGATTCTAGAATGGGAGGTCATGATGATTCCCATGACTGTTCCGAACATCATGGATAAAATGACTGACAGGATAGAAATCCCAATCGTAACACCCAATCCCTGTAAGATCCGCAGGAGATTATTTCCCTGAAAGAGTACTTGGATTCCCGAATCCTGCATGGCGGAGCCTCCTTTCTATCCAGCTAAAGACCAGTGAGATGGGTAGCAGCATAATCAGATAAGCAATTACCAACATAGCCAGCGCAATGTCTGTCTCATAGTAGAGCCCAATCAAGTCCTTGGCGACGTACATGAGGTCGGCCAAAGCCACTGCTGAGAAAACAGAGGTTTCCTTGATGAGGAAAATGACATTGGCACTAAAAGAGGGTAGGGCCACCGCTGTTGCCTGCGGAAGAACCACATAGCGAAAGACCTGTACAGGTGTCAGACCGATGGCTAATCCAATCTCGTGCTGGGTTTGATTGACGGCCTCCAGTCCACTTCGGAAAGATTCTGCCATATAGGAGCCTCCTAAAAAGACCAGTCCTAGAGTAGCACAGACTTCCGAAGATAGGACAATCCCTATTCGGGGAAGACCGAAGTAGAGAAAGAAGAGTTGAATCAAAAGGGGCGTGTTGCGTGACAATTCAATGTAGGCTGTCGCTATTTGCGCCAAAACAGGGATGCGGTAATGTCGGATGATACTAACGATTAAACCGAGCAGAAAAGATCCCAAAATTCCCCAAACTGCAATATGCAAGGTCAGAAGAAAAGCCTTTTGATATAGTGGTAGATATTGTTCAACAATGGACCAATCCAAAAATAGAACCTCCCATCTAGAAATAATACAGCTATTGTAGCACTTAAAAGTTTCTTTGGATAATATCTATTTTTTATTGCCGTTATAAGGATTTTTTATCATAGTCCTAGAATTTCTGAAATTTCCAAACAAAATATTTGAAAAGTTTTGAAAAAAGAGTTAAGATATTTTTGTAATATACAAAGTAAACGCTTACTTACCAAGGAGGACATTTTATGTCATACAAAACAAGCAATGCAGAAGGCCATGTAGATTTCATCAATACCTATGATTTGGAGCCAATGGCGCAACAAGTGATTCCTAAAGCAGCATTTGGCTATATCGCCAGTGGAGCAGAAGATACTTTCACTTTACGTGAGAATATCCGTGCCTTTAACCACAAACTCATCGTTCCGCATACGCTTTGCAATGTAGAAAATCCAAGTACAGAGATTGAATTTGCAGGTGAAAAATTGTCTTCACCAATCATTATGGCGCCTGTTGCGGCTCATAAATTGGCAAATGAACAAGGTGAAGTAGCTACTGCGCGTGGTGTGCATGAGTTTGGTTCTCTTTATACAACCAGTTCTTACTCTACTGTCGACCTTCCAGAAATTACGGAAGCCCTTCAAGGGACACCTCACTGGTTCCAATTTTACTTTAGTAAAGATGATGGCATTAACCGCCATATCATGGACCGTGTGAAGGCTGAAGGTTATAAAGCGATTGTCTTGACTGCAGATGCTACTGTAGGGGGCAATCGTGAGGTTGATAAACGTAATGGTTTTGTCTTTCCAGTTGGCATGCCGATTGTTGAAGAATACCTGCCAGAAGGTGCTGGTAAATCAATGGACTTTGTTTACAAATCAGCTAAACAACGCTTGTCTCCGCGTGATGTAGAATTTATCGCTGAATACTCAGGACTTCCTGTGTATGTCAAGGGGCCACAATGCCGTGAGGACGTTGAACGTTCGCTTGCTGCAGGAGCCTCTGGTATCTGGGTAACCAACCACGGTGGTCGCCAAATCGACGGTGGACCAGCTGCCTTCGACTCACTTCAAGAAGTAGCAGAAGCAGTTGATAAACGTGTGCCAATCGTCTTTGACTCTGGTATTCGTCGTGGTCAACACGTCTTTAAAGCCTTGGCTTCAGGAGCAGATTTGGTAGCTATTGGCCGCCCTGTTATTTATGGCTTGGCTCTCGGTGGTAGTGTCGGTGTGCGTCAAGTCTTTGAACACTTGAATGCAGAATTGAAGACAGTCATGCAATTGTCTGGAACTCAGACTATTGAAGATGTCAAACACTTCAAGCTTCGTCACAACCCATACAATCCAACCTTCCCAGTTGACCCTCGTGACTTAAAATTGTATTGATAAAACAGCTTGCCTCCACTGAATGTGGAGGTTTTTCTTTGTCTATAGGAAGAATAAATCACCATTGAAAACTATATAAATATATTTTTCAGTCAAATATCTTGCTAGGGCTTTCATTTTTTGCTATACTGGTCCAGTAATTAAATAATAAAGACATTTGGGGTGCTTTAAGCTGAGATGATACCCATTGAACCTGCTACAGTTAAGACTGGCGAAGGGAAATGTGAAACGTTTTTTTCGTATGTCGAAATGAACGGTCTAATCGTGTAAGTCAACTCTAATTCTTGATTGTAATTAGAGTTTTTTGTTTATATAAACTGGATGAAGGCGATACAAAGCATTTAGGTAGCTCTTCGTGAACGCCCTTGATTTTCTTTAAAAAGGTCAAGTAAAACTAGGATTTTCTTGATGTTTTGTTGATTACGTACGAGTAAAGAGAGGAAAAGTAAATATGGAAACACAAGACTATGCATTTGAGCCAGGTTTGACTGTTGGAGAATTATTAAAAAGCAGTCAGAAGGATTGGCAGGCTGCAATCAATCATCGTTTTGTTAAGGAACTTTTTGCGGGGACAATTGAGAATAAGGTCTTAAAAGACTACCTAATTCAAGATTATCACTTCTTTGATGCCTTCTTATCCATGCTGGGTGCTTGTGTAGCCCACGCAGACCAGCTTGAATCCAAGCTTCGTTTTGCCAAGCAACTAGGCTTTCTTGAAGCAGATGAAGACGGTTATTTTCAAAAGGCTTTCAAAGAGTTAAAAGTATCTGAGAATGACTATCTGGAAGTGACCTTGCATCCTGTAACAAAAGCCTTTCAGGAGCTTATGTATTCTGCTGTATCATCATCAGACTATGCCCATCTTTTAGTCATGCTGGTCATTGCAGAAGGTCTCTATTTAGACTGGGGTTCTAAAGATTTGGCACTACCTGAAGCCTATATTCATTGGGAATGGATCAATCTCCACAGAGGTCCTTTCTTTGCAGAGTGGGTTCAATTTCTGGTTGATGAACTTAATCGTGTCGGGAAAAATCGAGAAGATTTAACAGAACTTCAGGAACGCTGGAATCAAGCAGTCGCTTTAGAATTAGCATTTTTTGATATTGGTTATGAATTATAGGATAAATTCAATTCTTTTATGTAGATTAAAAGAATTAACACACAAACTATATAAATATATTTTCCAGTCAAATATCTTGCTAGGGCTTTCAATTTCTGTTATACTAGCACAGTAATTAAATAATAAAGACATTTGGGGTGCTTTAGGCTGAGATGATACCCATTGAACCTGCTACAGTTAGTACTGGCGAAGGGAAATGTGAAAAGTTTTTTTCGTATGTCGAAAAGAACTGTCTAATCTTGTAAGCTAAACTCTAATTCTTATGTGTGATTAGAGTTTTTTATTTTTTACTAGATAGACTAGATGCAGAGTATAATGGCAGGTCTCTCTTAAATGCCCTATTGTCTTAAAAGGAGTTTTTATGTTTAAAAAATGGCGTTTAAAAGATGTTATCTTACTTGCTTTCTTGTCTATCTTTTTTGGTGGCGTTTTTGTGGGTTCAGGCTATCTGTTTGATATTCTCACTCTGATTTTAGCCCCTCTTGGTTTGCAGGCCTTTGCTAATGAAATCCTCTTTGGTCTCTGGTGTATGGCTGCGCCTATTGCTGCTATCTTTGTTCCAAGAGTGGGAAGTGCGACGATTGGAGAAGTGTTAGCTGCACTTGCTGAAGTCCTTTATGGTAGCCAATTCGGTCTAGGTGCCCTTTTGTCTGGCTTGGTTCAAGGCTTAGGAAGTGAACTTGGTTTTCTAGTAACCAAGAATCGCTATGAAAGTTGGCTCTCTCTAACTGCCAATAGTATTGGGATTACGCTTGTTAGCTTTGTCTATGAATACATTAAGTTAGGATATTACGCCTTTTCACTTCCATTTGTACTTTCCTTGTTTGTGGTGCGCTTTATTTCTGTCTTTTTCTTCTGTACCATCTTGGTTCGTGCTATTGTCAAACTTTATCATCAGTTTGCAGCTGGGGGCAAGGCATAGATGGGGCTGGAACTACGAGCGATTCAGTCCCCAATCTTCTCTGAACCGCTTGATTTTACTTTTCATGAGCAAGCTTTTACCTTGTTAGTTGGGAGCAGTGGTTCAGGAAAATCTAGTCTCTTTCAAATGATTGCCCAAGTCAGTTCTCTTCCCTATAGCGGTCAAGTCCTGATAAATGGGAGCGAGGTTAGTCAACTTTCTATCGTCGAACGTGTCCAGACGGTTGGTATTCTCTTTCAAAATCCCAATCATCAATTTACCATGGAGAACTTGTTTGAGGAGCTGATTTTTACCTTGGAGAATATTGGGCATCCCGTTCAGGAAATTGATTCTAAAATAGCCGAGGTGGTTCGGCAATGTCGCTGCAAGGCAATCTTGCACCGTCCCGTCCATCACTTATCAGGTGGGGAAAAGCAAAAGGCTGCTTTGGCTGTTCTTTTTGCCATGAATCCTAGGGTCTATCTCTTGGATGAGCCTTTTGCTTCTATTGACCGCAAGAGTAGGATAGAGATATTGGAGATTCTAAAAGAGTTGGCCTCTGATGGGAAGACAGTCATCCTGTGCGACCATGATTTAACGGACTATGAAGCCTATATCGACCATATGGTGGAACTAAGAGACGGACAACTAAGGGAAGTGTTTCAAATCCCTACCTCTGAGATGACACAGGTTTCTTCAAAGAATGTTGCTTCTAGTCTAGAACTATTCCATATGGATAGAACGACTTGTGAGTTGGATAAGCGCTCCCTCTTTTCGATTGCTGATTTTACATTCTACCAAGGGATTTCCTGTATCCTGGGTGACAATGGTGTCGGGAAATCAACCCTCTTTCGATCTATTCTTCAATTTCAAAAGTATAAGGGGCGCATTACTTGGAAGGGTTCGGTCCTGAAAAAGAAAAAGAGTTTGTACCGTGACCTGACGGGTGTTGTTCAGGAAGCTGAGAAGCAGTTTATCAGAGTTAGTCTACGAGAGGAACTGCAATTAGATGGACCTGATTCTGAAAGAAATCAGCAGATACTCCAAGCTTTACGATATTTTGATCTGGAGCAGGCTCTTGATAAGAGTCCTTATCAATTAAGTGGTGGTCAGAAAAAGATTCTTCAGCTCTTGACCATCTTGACCAGCAAGGCTTCTGTGATTTTACTAGATGAACCTTTTGCTGGTTTGGATGATAGAGCCTGCCATTATTTTTGCAAGTGGATTGTGGAAGACAGAAATCAAGGAAGAAGTTTTCTGATCATTAGCCATCGTTTAGATCCCTTAATCTCTGTGGTTGATTATTGGATTGAGATGACTAGTCAGGGTCTCAGTCATATGAAAGAAGTGACAATTACTAAACCACTCACATCTCAGAGTAGCAATACTCAAGGGGAGGTGAGATAGTATGGTCAAAGTAGCAACCCAGACACCGATTATCAGTCTCTTCTTGCTGATTTTATCCTTGGAAACATCTTTCATTCCTTCGATTGCTCTTAATCTTTCGGTAGTCGCATTTTGTATTCTCTTTATGCTCTATTACCGTCGATTTAAGATGTTGGCTTGGATGATTCTGCTTGCCATTTTGCCATCTTTGGCCAACTATTGGGCAGTTCAGTTACATGGGGATGCTTCGCAGGCAGTCATGCTTGGAACGAGGGCCTTTGTGACAGTTTGTATCGGCCTTGTCTTTGTTTCCTCTATTTCCCTAAAAGAGCTTCTCTTGTACTTGGCTCAAAAGGGGTTATCACGCTCTTGGGCATATGCCTTGATTGTGGTATTCAATTCCTTCCCCCTTATCCAGCAAGAAATCAAGTCCCTCAAGGAAGCTTGCTTATTACGCGGTCAAGAACTGCATGTTTGGTCTCCCTTGATTTACAGTAAGGTTCTGATGACGGTCTTTAGGTGGCGCCATCTTTACCTGAGAGCTCTGTCTGCGCATGGATATGACGAACATGCACAGTTGGAAAATCACTATCGGACCTTTTATATTCCTAAAAAAACAAAATTAATCTACCTGCTGTTCTTTTTATTACTTCAAAGCAGTCTATTTTTATAAAGGAGTTATTATGGAATTTACAGATATTGCGATGGAATTATCCAAGGAAGCTTGGCAGGCTTCCTTTCATCACCCATTTGTATTACAGTTACAAGAGGGAGATTTAGATCCGTCCATCTTTCGCTATTACTTGATTCAGGATGCCTACTATTTGAAGTCCTTCTCAGAAGCCTATCACCTCTTGGCTGATAAGACTTCAAACCAAGAGATGAAAAGACTATTGAAACAAAATGCTCAGAGTCTAGTGGAAGGTGAGTTATTTATCCGCCAACAATTTTTCAAGGAATTGGAAATCAGCGACCAGGAAATGGAGCAACATCCAATCGCTCCAACCTGCTATCATTACATTTCTCATATTTATCGACAATTTGCAGAGCCAAACTTGGGTATTGCCTTTGCAAGTTTGCTCCCTTGTCCTTGGTTATACCATGATATAGGCAAATCACTTAATCTTAAACCATCACCAAATCCTCTCTACCAACAATGGATTGAAACTTATATTACGGATGAGTTAGAGCAGCAGATCAGAGAGGAGGGAGCTCTGGTCAATCAACTCTATCGAGAAAGTGACGAGACAGACAAGAAAAAAATGCTAGATGCCTTCCACATCAGTGTTCACATGGAAGCCAAGTTTTGGGAAATGGCCTACCAACATCAGACATGGAAGAGCGATTTACAGTCTTTAGAAACAGGAGAAGAATAGTAACATGAGAAATCACCAATTACAAGTTCACAAATTAACCATTTTATCCATGATGATTGCCCTTGATGTAGTCCTTACGCCTATCTTTCGGATTGAGGGTATGGCACCGATGTCCAGTGTCGTTAATATTCTGGCAGGAATCATGATGGGACCTGTTTATGCCTTGGTCATGGCTACAGTGACAGCCTTTATCCGTATGACGACTCAAGGGATTCCGCCTTTAGCTCTCACAGGAGCGACTTTTGGAGCCCTTCTTGCAGGTCTCTTTTATAAGTACGGTCAGAAATTTCACTATTCTGCTCTAGGAGAGATTTTGGGAACAGGTATTATCGGTTCTATTGTTTCCTATCCTGTTATGGTACTTTTTACAGGATCGGCTGCTAAACTTAGCTGGTTTATCTACACTCCTCGATTTTTCGGAGCAACCTTGATTGGTACAGCTATTTCCTTTATTGCCTTTCGATTTTTAATCAAGCAGGAATTCTTTAAAAAAGTGCAAGGATATTTTTTCAGTGAAAGGATAGACTGATGCAGGCATTTACAAATCCCTTTCCTCTAGGCTCAAGTTCCCTAATTCACTGTATCACCAATGAGATTTCTTGTGAGATGCTGGCCAATGGAATTTTGGCGCTGGGATGCAAACCTGTCATGGCAGATGATCCCCGTGAGGTTCTTGATTTTACCAAACAAAGCCAGGCTCTCTTCATCAATTTGGGGCATTTGTCTGCTGAGAAGGAAAAATCAATTCGTATGGCAGCTTCTTATGCAAACCAAGCTTGTCTCCCAATGGTGGTAGATGCGGTTGGTGTAACGGCTTCAACCATTCGTAAGAATCTAGTCAGAGAACTTTTAGAATACAAGCCCACGGTCCTTAAAGGAAATATGTCGGAAATCCGAAGTCTTGTTGGCTTAAAACACCACGGTGTTGGGGTCGATGCGAGTGCTAAAGATCAAGAAACTGAGGATTTACTTCAAGTCTTGAAAGACTGGTGTCAGACCTATCCAGGTATGTCATTCTTAGTCACAGGCTCCAAGGACCTCATCGTTTCGAAGAATCAGGTCGCTGTACTGGAAAATGGCTGTGCAGAATTAGACTGGATAACAGGGACAGGAGACTTGGTTGGAGCCTTGACAGCCGTTTTTCTCAGCCAAGGAAAGACTGGCTTTGTAGCTTCGTGCCTAGCAGTTTCTTATCTCAATATCTCTGCTGAGAGAATACTTGTTCAAGGAATGGGATTGGAAGAATTTCGTTATCAAGTTCTCAATCAGCTCTCTCTTCTAAAAAGAGATGAAAATTGGCTAGATGGCATCAAAGGAGATATTTATGAATAGAGAAGCACTTAGACTGTATCTGGTAACCAATCGCTACCAAGATTCCTTGGAAAGTTTTCTTGAAAAGATTGAGACGGCTTGCCGTTCAGGGGTTACCATAGTCCAATTACGAGAAAAAAATCTCACAACCAATCAATATTATCAACTGGCAAAAGAAGTCAAGGAAATAACAGATGCCTATCAGGTACCCTTGATAATCGATGATCGTTTGGATGTTTGTCTTGCGGTTGATGCTGCTGGTTTGCATATCGGAGACGATGAACTACCAGTTTCGGTTGCCCGACAAGTCTTGGGCCCTGAAAAAATTCTCGGTGTCACTGCTAAAACTGTAAAAAGAGCCCTTGAGGCAGAAGAAGGAGGTGCAGATTACTTGGGAACAGGAGCCATTTTCCCAACAACCACCAAGGAAAATGCGCCTATCACCTTGATTTCAACCTTGAAAACAATTTGTCAAAGGGTCGCCATTCCAGTAGTTGCTATTGGAGGCTTGACGTCAGAGAACATTGACCAACTTGCTGCAACTGGTATAGCTGGGGTAGCTGTCGTTAGGGATCTGATGCAGGCAGAAGATATTGAGGCAAAAACGCAAGCATTTTTAACAAAGCTGGATGACATTATTTCCTAATCAAAAACTCTCTAATTCCCTTAAAGTGGGAACTAGAGAGTTTTTCTTAATCTTTAAAACTTGTATGGTTGACTGGACCAGAACCATGACCGAGTTGAGGGGCGTCTTGGATGGCTTGCGTGATAAAGGCCTTGGCCTTATCAACTGCCTGGTAAAGGCTTTTGCCCTTGGCTAGTTCAGCAGTAATCACTGCAGCAAAGGTACATCCGGTACCATGGGTATGACAGGTTTGAATTCGTGGACTTTCCCAGACAAATTGCTCCTCCTTGGTAAAGAGGAAGTCTTTGGCACCGCCTTCGAGATGGCCACCTTTGATGACTACAGACTGAGGACCAAATTCTTTTAAAATCAGATGACCAGCACGTTGCATGTCTTCAGGATTATGGATTGAAAAACCAACAATTTCTTCTGCTTCAGGAAGATTGGGTGTGATAATGCTTGCAAGGGGAAGTAGGTTTGTTTTTAGGTAGTCTCTGGCACTGGTATCAATCAGGGTATCACCACTTGTTGCGACCATAACAGGGTCAAGGACGTAGGGACAATCCAGCTTTTTAAGATAGGGCTGGATGATTTCCATAATTTCGGTAGTTGCCAACATCCCAGTTTTTACAGCCTGAGGCTTGATATCCGAAAAGACACTCTCCAATTGGGCTTTCAACATTTGAGGAGAAACGTGCTCGATTAATTGAACGCCTCTGGTATTTTGAGCGACAAGACTGGTCACAACGGCCATTCCATAGACATCTCTAGCTTGGAACGACTTTAAATCAGCCATAATGCCAGCACCACCACTAGGGTCAGTCCCTGCAATGGTCAAAGCAACGGGTAAATAAGTCATCTAAAACCTCCCAACCAACTGAAGTTTGTATTCTTAAGAACAAGCTGGTCTGTTTTAGAAAGGTAATAGAAGACTGCTAGTCCCCATTATCATTTCCACTTCCATCAGCTAGCATTACCTAGATTGAGTCAAAGGGATCTAACAGTCGTTAATCTCAGCTTTACGCACCCCTAGTGGTTGTTTTCTTTTTTCTTCAGTATAGCATATTTTTATAGTTTATATAGTAAAATTTGACTGCAAATCTCTCGTTACATGATTAGAATTCTATTTTTCGAAAAAATAATAAAAATTATAGTTGACAAATGTAGATTTTGAGAGTATACTAATAATTGTAATCGACAAATGTAGATTTAGGAGGTGTGATTATGCAGATTTCAGATGCAGAATGGCAGGTCATGAAGATTATTTGGATGCAAGGAGAGCAGACCAGTACGGATTTGATCAGGGTTCTGGCGGAGCGGTTCGACTGGTCCAAGTCGACCATTCAAACTCTTTTGGCTCGTTTGGTTGAGAAAGAGTGTCTGACAAGGAAAAAAGAAGGCAAGTTCTTTGTCTATTCAGCCCTTTTAACTTTGGACCAAAGTCGGGATTTACTTGTCCAAGATATCAAGGACAAGGTTTGTTCTCGTAGGGTTAAGAACTTGTTGGCTGATTTGATTGCTGAATGTGATTTTACTCTGGCTGACTTGGAAGGCTTGGAAGAAGTGATTTCTAAGAAGAAATCAAGCGCTGTAACAGAAGTAAAATGTAATTGTATGTAAAGGAGACGTCATGTTAAATAGCATTGTAACCATTGTTTGTATTGCCCTTATCGCGTTTATCTTGTTTTGGTTTTTCAAAAAGCCTGAAAAATCTGGACAAAAGGCCCAGCAAAAAAACGGCTACCAAGAGATTCGAGTGGAGGTCATGGGAGGCTATACGCCTGAGTTGATTATCCTCAAGAAATCAGTGCCAGCCCGCATTGTCTTTGACCGTAAGGATCCTTCACCATGTCTGGATCAAATTGTTTTTCCAGACTTTGGTGTACATGCGGACCTGCCTATGG
Organism: bacterium; assembly: GCA_905221205.1. GTDB lineage: Bacteria > Bacillota > Bacilli > Lactobacillales > Streptococcaceae > Streptococcus. The sequence continues at coordinate 169,116 of CAJNCG010000003.1, read as the reverse complement.
GGGAAGAGTATATAGTGGAAATCACGCCTGAGCAGGCTGGAGAGTATGGTTTCTCTTGTGGCATGAATATGATGCACGGTAAGATGATTGTAGAATAGGAGAATGATATGACTGAAATTGTAAAAGCAAGTCTTGAAAATGGTGTTCAAAAAATTCGTATCACGGCAGACAAAGGCTACCATCCAGCCCACATTCAACTGCAAAAAGGAGTTCCTGCTGAGATCACCTTTCACCGTGTGACACCTTCAAACTGTTATAAGGAAATTCTGTTTGAAGAAGAAGGCATCTTGGAACCAATCGGCGTGGATGAAGAGAAGACAATTCGTTTTACACCTCAAGAGTTGGGTGAGCATGCATTCTCATGTGGTATGAAGATGCAAAAGGGAAGTTATACCGTAGTTGAGAAGACGCGAAAATCTTTGTCACTTTTGCAACGTTTTTGGATTACTAGTATCTTTACTGTGCCTCTTGTGATTATCATGATTGGGATGTCGACAGGAGGAATTAGTCACCAAGTCATGCGTTGGGGCACCTTTTTAGCCACAACACCCATCATGCTAGTAGCAGGTGGTCCTTATATCCAGAGTGCTTGGGCCAGCTTTAAAAAGCACAATGCCAACATGGATACCCTGGTTGCTCTGGGAACCCTAGTGGCCTATTTCTATAGCTTAGTTGCCCTCTTCGCTGGCCTCCCCGTTTACTTTGAAAGTGCTGCCTTTATCTTCTTCTTCGTTCTTATGGGAGCCGTTTTTGAGGAGAAAATGCGGAAAAATACTTCCCAAGCTGTGGAGAAATTACTTGACTTGCAAGCTAAAACTGCAGAAGTCTTGCGTGAGGATAACTATGTTCAAGTCCCTTTGGAGCAAGTCAAGGTAGGTGACCTGATTCGAGTGCGTCCCGGTGAAAAGATTGCGGTTGATGGTGTCGTAGTAGAAGGTATCTCTAGTATTGATGAGTCTATGGTGACAGGTGAGAGTCTGCCTGTGGACAAGACAGTTGGAGATACCGTCATTGGCTCCACCATCAATAACAGCGGTACTCTTGTTTTTAGGGCAGAAAAAGTTGGTTCAGAGACTGTTTTAGCTCAGATTGTGGATTTTGTGAAGAAAGCTCAGACAAGTCGTGCGCCGATTCAGGACTTGACGGATAAAATTTCAGGGATTTTTGTCCCAGCAGTTGTCATTTTAGGGATTGTGACCTTTTGGGTTTGGTTCGTCTTGCTCAGGGATAGTGTAGTTGTGCTTGGAGCGAGCTTTGTGTCTTCGCTTCTCTATGGAGTAGCAGTTCTGATTATTGCCTGCCCTTGTGCATTGGGACTTGCAACACCGACAGCCCTTATGGTGGGGACAGGTCGCAGTGCCAAGATGGGAGTTCTCCTCAAAAATGGAACGGTTCTACAGGAAATCCAGAAAGTCCAAACCATTGTCTTTGATAAAACAGGGACTTTGACTGAAGGGAAACCTGTGGTCACAGATATCATCGGCGACGAAGTAGAAGTGCTTGGATTGGCAGCTTCCTTGGAAGAAGCTTCTCAACACCCACTGGCTGAAGCCGTTGTGAAACGAGCGAGTGAAGCTGGACTTGAGCTTCAAACTGTTGAAAATTTCCAAGCCTTGCACGGAAAAGGTGTCTCAGGGCAAATCAATGGAAAACAAGTTCTGCTTGGAAATGCTAAAATGCTGGATGGCATGAACATTTCTAGCACTTATCAAGAAAAACTAGAAGAACTGGAAAAAGAAGCTAAGACAGTTGTTTTCTTGGCTGTAGACAATGAAATCAAAGGCTTGCTTGCTCTGCAAGATATTCCTAAGGAAAATGCTAAGCTTGCCATCAGTCAGTTGAAAAAACGAGGTCTTAAAACAGTCATGCTGACAGGAGACAATGCAGGTGTGGCGCGTGCTATTGCAGATCAAATCGGAATCGAAGAGGTCATTGCAGGTGTCTTGCCAGAAGAAAAAGCTCATGAAATCCATAAACTACAAGCGGCTGGCAAAGTAGCCTTTGTTGGGGACGGTATCAATGACGCTCCTGCCCTTAGTGTAGCAGATGTGGGGATTGCTATGGGAGCTGGAACGGATATCGCTATCGAGTCAGCAGATTTAGTGTTGACAACCAATAACCTCCTAGGCGTGGTTCGTGCCTTTGACATGAGTAAGAAAACCTTTCATCGAATTCTGCTCAATCTTTTCTGGGCCTTTATCTACAATGTCGCCGGAATTCCGATTGCAGCAGGAGTCTTTTCTGGTGTTGGACTGGCCCTCAATCCAGAACTGGCAGGTCTAGCTATGGCCTTTAGTTCTGTATCCGTTCTGACTAGTTCACTCTTACTAAACTTTAGTAAAATAGATTAAAAGCGGGCTTGCTCGCTTTTTATTATAAAACAGAAGCTAAAAACGTTTTCAAACTGTACTGTAATAGAGAATAAAAACTTCTGAGCAGATTCTTAGTAAAGTCAAAATAAATGTGATAAATTAGTATTGTAAAAATTTACTGAAACGTTTTCAAAAACTATATGAAACCTTTTTTAGTAGATTTAAAAATATTTGAAGGAGAGTTATCATTATGACTCAAGGGAAAATTACTGCATCTGCAGCAATGCTTAATGTATTGAAAACATGGGGCGTAGACACAATCTACGGTATCCCATCAGGAACACTCAGCTCATTGATGGATGCTTTGGCTGAAGACAAAGATATCCGTTTCTTGCAAGTTCGCCACGAAGAAACAGGTGCTCTTGCAGCGGTTATGCAAGCTAAATTCGGCGGCTCAATCGGGGTTGCAGTTGGTTCAGGTGGTCCAGGTGCGACTCACTTGATTAACGGTGTTTACGATGCAGCTATGGATAACACTCCATTCCTAGCAATCCTTGGATCACGTCCAGTTAACGAATTGAACATGGATGCTTTCCAAGAATTGAACCAAAACCCAATGTACAACGGTATTGCTGTATACAACAAACGTGTAGCTTACGCTGAGCAATTGCCAAAAGTAATCGACGAAGCTTGCCGTGCTGCAGTTTCTAAAAAAGGTCCAGCTGTTGTTGAAATTCCAGTAAACTTCGGTTTCCAAGAAATCGACGAAAACTCATACTATGGATCAGGTTCATACGAGCGTTCATTCATCGCTCCTGCTTTGAACGAAGTTGAAATCAACAAAGCTGTTGACATCTTGAACAATGCTGAACGTCCAGTTATTTACGCTGGTTACGGTGGTGTGAAAGCTGGTGAAGTGATTACTGAATTGTCACGTAAAATCAAAGCACCAATCATCACAACTGGTAAAAACTTTGAAGCCTTTGAATGGAACTATGAAGGTTTGACAGGTTCTGCTTACCGTGTTGGTTGGAAACCAGCCAACGAAGTGGTCTTTGAAGCAGACACAGTTCTTTTCCTTGGTTCAAACTTCCCATTTGCTGAGGTTTACGAAGCATTTAAGAACACTGAAAAATTCATCCAAGTCGATATCGATCCTTACAAACTTGGTAAACGTCATGCCCTTGACGCTTCAATCCTTGGTGACGCAGGTCAAGCAGCGAAAGCAATCCTTGACAAAGTAAACCCAGTTGAATCAACTCCATGGTGGCGTGCAAACGTTAAGAACAACCAAAACTGGCGCGATTACATGAACAAACTCGAAGGTAAAACTGAGGGTGAATTGCAATTATACCAAGTTTACAATGCAATTAACAAACATGCTGATCAAGACGCTATCTACTCAATCGACGTAGGTGACACTACTCAAACATCTACTCGTCACCTTCACATGACACCTAAGAACATGTGGCGTACATCTCCACTCTTTGCGACAATGGGTATTGCCCTTCCTGGTGGTATTGCTGCTAAGAAAGACAATCCAGATCGCCAAGTATGGAACATCATGGGTGACGGTGCATTCAACATGTGCTACCCAGACGTTATCACAAACGTTCAATACGACCTTCCAGTTATCAACGTAGTCTTCTCAAATGATAAATATGGCTTTATCAAGGACAAATACGAAGACACAAACAAACACTTGTTTGGTTGTGACTTCACAAACGCTGACTACGCTAAAATTGCTGAAGCTCAAGGAGCTGTTGGATTTACAGTAAACCGTATCGAAGATATCGATTCAGTTGTTGCAGAAGCTGTTAAATTGAACAAAGAAGGTAAAACTGTTGTGATCGATGCTCGCATCACTCCACACCGTCCACTTCCAGTAGAAGTACTTGAATTGGATCCAAAACTTCACTCAGAAGAAGCAATCAAAGCCTTCAAGGAAAAATACGAAGCAGAAGAACTCGTACCATTCCGTCTCTTCTTGGAAGAAGAAGGATTGCAATCACGCGCAATTAAATAATTTCTCTCGTCGAAAATCAAATTTTAAATTTGTAGACTTTATTCTTTGATTTTCAGAGAGAGGAATTTGAAAAGATCGGAGCAATCCGGTCTTTTTCTGGAGGATAGTAAATGAATTTAAATCAATTAGATATCATCGTTTCAAATATTCCCCAAGTCTGTGCTGACTTGGAGCGTATTTTGGATAAAAAGTCCGATTATGTTGATGACAGTTTTGCTCAGTTTACGATTGGCAGTCACTGTCTGATGTTGTCCCAAAATCATTTGATTCCTTTGGAAGTTTTTCAGTCAGGAATCATTCTTCACATCGAGGTTGAGGATGTAGACCAAAACTACCAACGGTTGAACGAGCTTGGTATCCAGGTTTTAAACGGTCCAACTGTAACCGATTGGGGAACAGAAAGTCTGCTAGTTGAAGGGCCTGCCGGTCTAGTGATTGATTTTTATCGAATGAAGTAGGTAATGCTATTATCAAATTTTTATCTAAAATTTAAACATTCTTGGAGCAGAACTTGAAAAGATCGGAGCAATCCGGTCTTTTTCTTATCATAAGACTGTGATAGTTTACATTTTTATAACAAAATTTCCAAATTCTTGTTTGTTTTTGCATCAAACATATAAGCAAGCTCAGCCCCATCATTACCCAAATAGTTACAAACTTTTTGTCTCCTTTTTAGTATAATAGAACTAGCAAATTAAGTGAGGTAAAGTGATGATAGAAAACGCTCAATTTCCAGAGGGCTTCCTCTGGGGTGGTGCAACCGCAGCTAATCAATGTGAAGGAGCTTATAATCAAGATGGTCGAGGGCTTGCTAATGTCGATGTGGTACCCATTGGCCCTGACCGTGAAGCCATAATCACAGGTCAGAAAAAGATGTTTTCGTTTGAGGAGAGCTATTTTTACCCAGCTAAGGAAGCTATTGATATGTACCATCATTATAAGGAAGATATCGCTCTTTTTGCAGAAATGGGCTTTAAGACTTATAGACTTTCTATTGCTTGGACTCGGATTTTTCCTAAGGGAGATGAAGCAGAGCCAAATGAAGCTGGTCTAGTCTTTTATGAGGATTTGTTTAAGGAATGCCACAAGTATGGGATTGAGCCTTTGGTGACCATTACGCATTTTGACTGCCCCATGCACTTAATTAGGAAGTATGGTGGTTGGCGCAATCGCCGCATGTTGGACTTTTACGTAAATCTCTGCCACACCCTCTTTACCAGATATAAGGGCTTGGTCAAATACTGGCTAACCTTTAACGAAATCAACATGATTCTGCATGCACCCTTTTTAGGAGCTGGGATTTGTTTTGAAGAAGGAGAAAATCAAGAACAGGTCAAATACCAAGCAGCCCACCATGAGTTAGTAGCCTCAGCCCTTGCGACTAAAATTGCTCACGAAATTGACCCAGAAAACAAAGTGGGATGTATGTTGGCAGCAGGGCAGTACTATCCCAACACTGCCCATCCGAGAGACTACTGGGCAGCCATGGAGGAAGACCGCAAGAGTTACTTTTTCATTGATGTCCAAGCGCGTGGGGAATACCCAAATTACGCCAAGAAGCAGTGGGAACGTAAGGGAATTGAGATTGAAATGACGGCAGAGGATTTGGATTTGTTGAAGAATCACACTGTTGATTTTGTTTCCTTCTCTTACTATGCGAGCCGAGTAGCTTCAGGGAATCCAGAAGTGAGGAATCTGACAGCTGGAAATGTCTTTGCCTCTATCAAAAATCCCTATCTGGAATCCTCAGAATGGGGTTGGCAGATTGACCCACTGGGACTTCGAATCACCCTCAATGCCATCTGGGATCGTTATCAAAAACCCATGTTCATCGTAGAAAATGGACTCGGTGCAATAGATACTCCTGATGAAAATGGTTATGTAGCAGATGACTATCGGATTGCTTACTTAGAAGCCCACATCAAGGCTATGCGAGATGCCATTTACCAAGATGGAGTTGACTTGCTTGGTTATACGACTTGGGGTTGTATCGATCTGGTTTCAGCTGGAACAGGCGAAATGAACAAGCGCTATGGCTTTATCTATGTGGATCGTGATAATGCTGGTCATGGAAGCCTCAAACGAAGCAAGAAGAAGTCCTTCTATTGGTACAAGGATGTCATTGCCAGCAATGGAGCAAGTATTAAGTAGAGCACATTTGTTCACTATTTTTATAAAATCTTCTCTCTACTTTATATAATAGGAAAAAGAGTTCAATTAGATCTAGCTTTTTGCTATAATGAGGGGAGAAAAATCAGACAGGAGAATAAGATGTCAGAACCATTATTTTTACAATCAGTTATGCAAGAAAAAATCTGGGGTGGAACCAAGCTACGTGATGAGTTTGGCTATGATATCCCAAGTGAAAAAATCGGAGAATACTGGGCTATTTCAGCTCACCCAAATGGTGTCTCTAAAGTTGCCAATGGTCGTTTTGAGGGAACAGACCTAGCTACTTTGTATGCAGAGCATCGTGAGTTGTTTGGTAATCGTCCAGAACCTGTATTTCCACTCTTGACCAAAATTCTCGATGCCAACGACTGGCTCAGTGTCCAAGTTCACCCAGACGATGCCTATGGACTAGAGCATGAAGGCGAGCTAGGGAAAACAGAATGTTGGTACATCATCGCTGCAGATGAAGGTTCAGAGATTATCTATGGCCACAATGCCAAGTCAAAAGAAGAACTCCGACAGCAAATCGAGGACAAGAATTGGGATGCCTTGCTGACAAAAGTGCCTGTTAAGGCCGGAGATTTCTTCTATGTACCAAGTGGAACCATGCACGCCATCGGTGCAGGTATCTTGATTCTTGAAACCCAGCAGTCTAGCGATACAACTTACCGTGTCTATGACTTTGACCGTAAGGATGACAAGGGCAACTTGCGTGAACTTCACCTTGAAAAATCAATTGATGTTTTGAACATTGGCGAGCCTGCCAATAGCCGTCCTGTAACTGTCAAAGCAGATGATTTACGCTCCACTCTTCTTGTATCCAATGATTTCTTTGCAGTTTACAAGTGGGAAATTTCTGGAAAAGTTGACTTTGAAAAGACAGCTGACTACAGCTTGTTCAGTGTCTTGGCTGGTCAAGGTCAACTAACTGTTGACGGGAAAAACTATCCAATCCAAAAAGGTAGCCACTTTATCCTACCAAGTGATGTTGAATCTTGGACTTTGGAAGGACAAGATTTGGAATTGATTGTTAGCCATCCATAAAAAAGAAAGGGCCTGAGTTCACTACTCAAGTCCTTTTTGATTACATAAATTGGGCGATGAAGACCACAATGATGATGATTGGAATGATAAATCGAAGAAGGAAGAGCCAGACTTGGAAAAGTCCCTGTTTCCATGCTCTTTCATCAAGATGGAGTTCCTCCATGGCAAGAGCCTTTTTGAAGATGTAGCCTGTAAATAGAGAAAGGCAGAGAGCTCCAAATGGCATGAGGAGATTGGAAACTAAGAAGTCCATAGCGTCAAAGAAGGTCTTCCCAAAGATGTGAACATCCGCCATGACACCGTAAGAAAGGGCTGAAGGAATTCCAAAGACAAAGGTCAAGATTCCTAAAATAGCACTCCACTTGGCACGCTTGCTGTTGTCCTGATTGGTGATATTGCCCACATTGATTTCCAGCATCACGACAGAAGAAGTGACCGTCGCAAAGAGGAAGAGCAAGAGGAATAGGATGTAGAAAATGGTTCCAAAAGGCATCTTATCAAAGAGTTGAGGCAAGACGATAAAGAGCAGGCTTGGTCCCCCTTCAGACTGGATGTTGAAAGCTGACATGGCTGGGAAAATGGCTAGACCTGCCATGATAGATACCGAGATGTTCATGGCTACGATAGAAATCCCTGACTGAACCAGATTGGTTTTCTTGTCCAAGTAAGAAGCATAGGTCAGCATGGCTGTCACCCCTAGCGAGAGGGCAAAGAAAGATTGTCCCAGAGCATAGAGGAGACCAGCACTAGTCAGCTTAGAGAAGTCTGGTTTGAGGAAGTAAAGAACCCCTTCCATGGCATTTGGCAGGCTGAGAGAACGACCGATGATGACAACAAAGATGATAAAGAGCAGGGGCATCATGACTTTCGAAGCTCTTTCAATCCCTTTTTGAACCCCACGTGAGACAATAAAGATATTCAACAGGATAAAGGCCGCTTGAGCTCCTAGGGCAATGGCTGGATTTGAAATGATTGAAGTAAATAACTGAGCATAATCACCCGTTCCGCCAAGATGGAACAATTTTCCAAACTCAATACCCAGATAAACTAGAATCCATCCACCGATAACACTGTAGAAAGATAAGAGGATAAAGAGGGCAAAGGCACCAATCCAACCGATAAAGTTGTACTTACTATTCTTGCCAAGTTTTCCAAAGGTTCTGATAGCTGAAACACCAGCGCTTCGGCCGAGGGCAAACTCAGCTAGCAAAAGGGGGAAACCGATTAAAATAGTGGAGATGAGAAAGACAAGTAAAAAGCCTCCTCCACCGTTAGCAGCAGTCATATAAGGGAATTTCCAAACGGCACCAAGTCCGATGGCTGATCCAGCAGATGCTAGGATAAAGCCTAGTTTAGAACCCCATTGCGATTTTTCAGACATAGTTAAACTCCTAAAATTAGTATTACAAAAGAAAAAGCTACTGCCCTTGGCAAATAGCCTCATAAGTACTCAAAATGAGCCTTTCTTTTGATTGATAGACTTGACTATCCTATCATGTTTTCTAAGGTCTGTCAAGAAAATCATTTTCATGTTATGATAAAGTAAAAAAATTTCGCAAAAACGCTTGACTCTGACCTAAGGGGAGGGGTTATACTATCATTGTAATACTCTTCGAAAATCAAATTCAAACCACGTCAGCGTCGCCTTACCGTACTCAAGTACAGCCTGCGGCTAGCTTCCTAGTTTGCTCTTCGATTTTCATTGAGTATAAGGAGGAAATCATGTACCATATAAAAGAAGCTGCGCAGCTTTCGGGTGTCTCTGTCAAGACCCTGCACCACTACGATAAGATAGGACTTTTAGTTCCTTTAAAGTCGGAAAACGGCTATCGAACCTACAGTCAGGAGGATTTGGAGCAACTTCAGGTCATTCTGTATTACAAGTATCTAGGCTTTTCTTTAGAAAAAATAGCAGAGCTATTAAAGGAAGAAAAGACAAATTTATTGCTCCATTTGACCAGGCAGTTGGACTATTTGACTCGAGAAAGGGAACATCTGGATACCTTGATTTCCACCTTGCAAAAAACCATTCAAGAACAAAAAGGAGAAAGAGAAATGAGCATTCAAGAGAAATTTGCTGGATTTAACTACCAAGACCATCAAAAATACCATCAAGAAGCGGTAGAAAAATATGGACAAGAAGTCATGGACCAATCGCTCGAGCGCCAAAAAGGTCACGAAGACGAGGCTACGGTTGCCTTTAACCAAGTCTTTCAAGCCTTGGCACAAAATCTTCAATCTGGTCTACCTGTAATAGCAACCGAAAACCAAGAAGAAGCAGCCAAACTATTGCAAGCTATTCGTACTTATGGATTTGATTGTACTATTGAAGTATTCGGTCATATCGGTAAAGGCTACGTCTACAACCCAGAGTTTAAGGAAAACATTGACAAATTTGGAACTGGAACAGCCCAGTACACATCAGATGTCATTGCCCATTATGTCCAAACTCAGACAAAATAAAATCGGAGGAGTGATCTTCCGATTTTTTCTAAATTCAAGTACTACTTGCTTAATAATTTTTCTACCACATTTAGTTTTCGCATGGTCAAATCTACATTGAAAAGCTTTTCAAGATAGTTAGTATTGAGCTTTTTTTGTTTTGCAGTTCTAGGGAGATAGAGATAGAGACAGTGGTTACCGACACAAATTTCTTCTTCGCCGTAATCAATTTTTAATTTTTCTAAAGGAAGACTTTGAATAGGTTCTTGATAAAAAATCACGTGTACACGGTCATAAAGATAGTGTGCTCCAAACGGATTTTCTTGGACAATGTTTTTAAAAATATCCTTATTCTTAATGATTATTTTGAGATCGGCTCCAATCTTTTCCTTTATTAGAGTATGAACCTGTTCTCGTATTTCTTCGAGAGCTAAGTTACTTTCAAGAATAATATTTCCACTTTGAATATAAGTTCGAACTTGTTGAAAACCAGCTTCTGTCAAGATATCTACTAGATAAGACATTTTAGGGATAGCATTTTTTCCATTAGGAGTCACTCCCCTTAGCAAGATAATATGTTCCAAAGTAGTTCCTTTCTTTTGGGGCGGATTGTTTCGTTTAGTAATGTATATTTAGATTGGGTTTGATCCTGCCACCCAGCCAGTACAGAGGGCAGAAGTGATGTTAAAGCCACCCGTGTGGGCATTGATATCCAGTACCTCGCCAGCAAAGTGGAGGCCAGGTACCAGCTTACTTTCCAGACTTTTAGGATTGATTTCCTTAAGACTGACTCCCCCTTTGGTAACAAAGGACTTGGCAAGGGACATTTTGCCAGTCACAGGGATTTTGAGTGCTTTGATAGACTGGAGAAGTTGTTCTCGTTCCTTTTCAGTCAGTTGTTTGACTTTTTCAGGATAGCCTTGCACAAAAAATTCTGCCAAGCGCTCAGGTAATAAAGATTTTAAAGCGTTTTTCAAGGATTTTTCACGGTTTTCTTCTAGGAATGCAGCCAAGTCCTTTTCAGAAAGTTGAGGCAAAACATCCAGTGAGAGAACCTCCCCACCCTTGACAAAACTAGACATACGCAGGGCAGCAGGGCCTGACAAACCAAAGTGGGTAAAAAGCAGATCGTGTGTGATGACATGCTTGCCATAGCTTAGGGTCACATCGTCCAGAGAAATCCCTTGTAAAGCCTTGTGTGGGAAATCTGTCAACAAAGGACTTTCAGCGGCCTCAAGATCGGTAATGGTGTGTTTAAAATGACGGGCAATCTCATGTCCGAAACCAGTAGAACCAGTGGAAGGATAGGATTTCCCACCAGTTGTGACAATCAGTCTATCACAAGTGAAGATTTGGTCAGCTGATTTAAGAACAAATTGGGCATCCACCTTTTTAACCGAAACAATCTCGGTTTGAGTAGCAACTTGACCACCTAGCTCAGTGATTTTCTTTTCCAAAGCATCGATAATGGTTCGAGACTTGTCACTAGCAGGAAAGACGCGTCCGTGGTCCTCGACTTTAAGTTTAACCCCATTTTCCGTAAAAAAATTAATGATATCATGGTTATCAAATTGGGAGAAGACACTGTAAAGAAAGCGTCCGTTTCCAGGGATTCCAGCTAGCAGGTCGTCCAAGCTACCATTATTTGTCACATTGCAACGTCCTCCACCAGTCCCAGCCAATTTTTTCCCAAGTTTGCGATTTTTTTCGATGAGGAGGGTTTTCTGTCCATAAAAGCTACTGGAAATTGTAGCCATCATACCGGCAGGTCCCCCACCGATGACTATAGTATCAAAATGTTTCATAGCTCTATTGTACCACAAAAAAACAAGAGATGATGGCCACCTCTTGTCAAGAATGCAATTAATCAATTTCATATCCCATCAGCAAACCACCATCTTCTGCATAGAAACTGCAGAGACCAGATGTTGGGAGAATTTTGATATCCGCTTGTGGGAAGGTTTCGCGAATTCGCTCTGAGAGCTGTTGACAACATTTTTCGTTATTGCGTTGGGCCATGACAATACGGCCTCCAGCATATCCAGCTTTTATCAACTCTTCATAGGCTGCCTGAATCGATTTCTTTGGACCTCGTGCTTTTTGTAGTAGTTCGAGAGTTCCGGTTTCACTAGCTTCTCCAACCATACGGATGTTGAGAAGGCCAACGACTGTACCTATAAGCTTGCTCAAACGGCCGTTCTTCACCAAGTTATCGACTTTGGCTAGAACAAAGAGCAACTTAGTTTTTTCTTGATAAGCAGTTATAGCTTCAACCACTTCTTCAAAAGATAGGCCCTGGTCAATCAAGTCATTTAATTTTTCTACGAGCAAGTCAACTTCCCCACCAGCAGACAAACTATCAATCACATGAATCTTAGTGTCAGGATGTTCTTCCAGATAAATATTCTTTGCTAGTTGAGCACTATTGTGACTGCCAGAAAGAGTACCAGTGATGGTTACTAGGAAAATGTTTTTGGCACCTTCAAATGCTCTCAAATAATCATCTGGGCTTGGACAAGCTGATTTTGAAGCTTCTGCGGTTGCATACATGGTTTCCATCATTTGGTCAATGTCAAGACTGGCATCATCAACAAAGACCTGATCAGCTACTTGAATGGTTAAGGGGACACTTACAAAGGTTGTATCAATAGCTGGTCTTGCCAGTTGACGATAATCACAACCAGAGTCAGCAATAATCTTCCAAGTCATAGAAATTCTCCATCTTTGTCAGTTATACATTGACAAAGGTTCTGTCTTTTTTTACAATTATATCATGAAAACCCTTGAAACAAAAGCCTCATCCGTCTGTTGTGACAAGTAGAAAGAAAATGTTATGTCTGAACGTAGAATCTCTGAAAAGTCTCTTGAAAATCTCAGAAAATCAAATCAAGAATCCAATTTACTAACCAGAGAAGCCATTGAAACAGCCCTCTTGCAACTCTTGGAAAAAAAGGACCTGACCAAGATTAGTATTTCTGAATTGGTTAAGCGTGCAGGCGTTTCGCGTGCAGCCTTTTACCGCAATTATGATTCCAAAGAGGAGATTTTAGAAAGTGTCTTTAAACGAACCGTCCATAATATCATGGAACAGTTACATCATTACGATCTAAAGACAGACCTTTATCTGGTCTGGGTTCACCTTTTCCGGGAGGCAAGAAAGGAAGCCAGAGTGATTCAATTGGCCTTGGATTATCATCTGGAAAAAATCTTTGTCCAAGCCATGCAAGAATTTTTAGAAAAATACCATGGAAAATCAAAAGGTGTCAGCTCTTATCTTCATTCCTTCTGGAGCTCAGCCATCGTTTCTGTCCTTTTAAAATGGATCAAGGATGGCATGAAGGTACCAGCTGAAAAGATTGCAGACTTACGGTTACCATTTTTTAAGAAATAGAGGAAAAGGAGAAGAGATATGACTGAAAAAAGACTAGCCTGGGATGAGTATTTTGCAGCTCAAGCCCTACTGATTGCCAATCGTTCCACTTGTAAACGTGCCAAAGTGGGCGCAATTCTGGTAAAGGATAATAAGGTGATTTCCACTGGTTACAATGGTTCGGTGTCAGGGACTGAGCATTGTATTGACCACGAATGTCTGGTCATTGAAGGCCACTGTGTTCGCACCCTTCACGCTGAGGTTAATGCCATTCTCCAAGGGGCTGAACGTGGTGTTCCTAAAGGTTTTACAGCCTATGTGACCCATTTTCCTTGTCTGAACTGTACCAAACAATTGCTGCAGGTCGGCTGTAAGCGCGTGGTTTATATTAACCAGTACCGAATGGATGACTATGCCCAATACCTCTATCAAGAAAAAGGGACAGAATTGACCCATCTACCACTTGAGACAGTACAGTCTGCTCTTAAAGAGGCAGATTTAATGTAAAAATTATCAAAAATAAATGGTTTAGAAAGATTTTTAAACCGTTTTTTGGTATAATAAGAAGAATAAATTGAAAGAAGGAATTCCAAAAATGGGAAAAATTGAAGTTATTAATCATCCATTGATTCAACACAAATTGTCAATCTTGCGTCGTACAGATACTTCTACAAAAGCTTTTCGTGAGCTAGTAGATGAGATTGCAATGTTGATGGGGTATGAAGTACTTCGTGATCTTCCACTAGAAGATGTGGAAATCGAAACACCAATTACAAAAACAGTTCAAAAACAATTGGCAGGTAAGAAATTGGCTATCGTTCCAATCTTGCGTGCAGGTATCGGGATGGTTGATGGGCTCTTGAGCTTGGTTCCAGCCGCTAAAGTTGGCCACATCGGTATGTACCGTGATGAAGAAACGCTTCAACCAGTTGAGTACTTGGTGAAATTGCCTGAGGACATTGACCAACGTCAAATTTTTGTCGTAGACCCAATGTTAGCAACAGGTGGCTCAGCAATCTTGGCTGTTGATTCTCTTAAAAAACGTGGCGCATCAAATATCAAATTTGTCTGCCTCGTATCTGCACCAGAAGGTGTTAAAGCCCTTCAAGAAGCTCATCCAGATGTAGAAATCTTTACAGCAGCCTTGGATGAACGTTTGAACGAACACGGTTATATCGTTCCAGGTCTTGGAGATGCTGGAGACCGATTGTTCGGTACGAAATAACATCGAAAAGAAGAATGACTTGGAAAAGGATTTCCAGTCGTGAAAGGAGGTTGAATTTTTGTTTCTGTCTAATGAAAACAGAGCAAAAATTTGACCTTTTTTGACCAAGATATTATAATAGTCTTATCTTCAGTCATTTGACCAACAAAATTAAAACTCAAAAGGAGAAAAGAATGATTCCTGTAGTTATTGAACAAACAAGCCGTGGAGAACGTTCTTACGATATTTACTCACGTCTTCTCAAAGACCGTATCATTATGCTGACAGGCCCAGTTGAAGACAACATGGCCAACTCAGTTATTGCTCAGTTGCTTTTCTTGGATGCCCAAGATAGTACAAAAGATATTTATCTTTATGTCAATACACCTGGTGGTTCTGTTTCAGCTGGTTTGGCAATCGTTGATACCATGAACTTTATCAAGGCAGATGTCCAAACCATCGTTATGGGTATGGCAGCATCTATGGGGACTGTCATCGCATCAAGTGGAGCAAAAGGCAAACGTTTCATGCTTCCAAATGCTGAGTACATGATTCACCAACCAATGGGTGGAACAGGTGGTGGTACCCAACAAACTGATATGGCTATCGCTGCAGAACACTTGCTTAAAACTCGTAACACCTTGGAAAAAATCTTGGCTGAAAATTCAGGTCAGTCAATCGAAAAAGTCCATGCAGATGCAGAACGCGATAACTGGATGAGTGCTCAAGAAACACTTGAATATGGCTTTATTGATGAAATCATGGCCAACAATTCATTGAACTAATGATGAAAGAAGGCAAACTCGACTGGGTTTGCTTTTTTTGGTATAATAAGGTGAAATTTCTTAGAAAGAGGATTTATCATGTTTGAAAAAGTCAATCGATCTGGCTTGATTATCTATCTTTACTATAATCGTGATGCCAAAAAATTGCAGGATTATGGAGATATTACCTATCATTCCAAGAAACATCGTTACTTACAACTCTATGTTCCAACTCAAGAAGTGGAGCAATTGGTCGGACACTTGAGCAAGGAAAAGTTTATAAAAAAAGTCAGAGTTTGTCATATCCAAGAGCTGGAAACACCCTTTGTGGGCAATCTTTATCGAGAGGAAAACGTTATCATTGAAAAAGTTCAAGAAAAGTGTTGACAATTTTCTGATAATTCGGTATATTCTTAACATGCTATTTATTTAAGAAATAAGGAGACAAAAAAGATGAAGAAAAAATTTGCCCTATCGTTTGTGGCGCTTGCAAGTGTAGCACTTCTTGCAGCCTGTGGAGAAGTGAAGTCTGGAGCGTCAAACGCTGCTGGTAACTCAGTAGATGAAAAGACAATCAAAATCGGATTTAACTTCGAAGAAACTGGTGCCGTAGCTGCCTACGGAACATCTGAACAAAAAGGTGCCCAACTTGCTGTTGATGAAATCAATGCAGCAGGTGGTATCGACGGAAAACAAATCGAAGTAGTCGATAAAGATAACAAGTCTGAAACAGCAGAGGCGGCTTCAGTAACAACTAACCTTGTAACTCAATCTAAAGTATCAGCAATCGTAGGACCTGCGACATCTGGTGCAACTGCAGCTGCGGTAGCGAACGCTACAAAAGCAGGTGTTCCATTGATTTCACCAAGTGCGACACAAGATGGATTGACTAAAGGTCAAGATTACCTCTTTATTGGAACTTTCCAAGACAGCTTCCAAGGAAAAATTATCTCAAACTATGTTACTGAGAAATTGCAAGCTAAGAAAGTTGTTCTTTACACTGACAATGCCAGCGACTATGCTAAAGGTATTGCTAAAGCCTTCCGTGAAGCTTACAAGGGTGAAATTGTTGCAGATGAAACTTTCGTAGCAGGGGACACAGACTTCCAAGCAGCCCTTACAAAAATGAAAGGGAAAGACTTTGATGCTATCATCGTTCCTGGTTACTACACTGAAGCTGGTAAAATTGTAAACCAAGCGCGTGGTATGGGAATTGACAAACCAATCGTTGGTGGTGATGGATTCAACGGTGAAGAGTTTGTACAACAAGCAACTGCTGAAAAAGCATCAAACATCTACTTTATCTCAGGCTTCTCAACTACTGTAGAAGTTTCAGCTAAAGCAAAAGCTTTCCTTGATGCTTACCGTGCTAAGTACAATGAAGAGCCTTCAACATTTGCAGCCTTGGCTTATGACTCAGTTCACCTTGTAGCAAACGCAGCAAAAGGTGCTAAAAACTCTGGTGAAATCAAGGATAACCTTGCTAAAACAAAAGACTTTGAAGGTGTAACTGGTCAAACAAGTTTCGATGCAGACCACAACACAGTCAAAACTGCTTACATGATGACCATGAACAATGGTAAGGTTGAAGCAGCAGAAGTTGTAAAACCATAATAGAAAAATGTTGAAATAGGGAATGAGCCTCGGACTCACTCCCTGTTTCGGTGTTTAAGAACCTATCAAAAAGTGAGGGAAAACCCTCGAAATTATAAATAGAAAGAGTGAATCTTATGCTCCAACAACTAGTAAATGGTTTGATTCTAGGTAGTGTATATGCACTGTTAGCCCTAGGATATACCATGGTTTACGGAATTATCAAGCTCATCAACTTCGCCCACGGTGATATTTATATGATGGGAGCCTTTATCGGTTATTTCTTGATTAATTCTTTCCAAATGAATTTCTTTGTAGCTCTTATTGTAGCTATGCTAGCGACAGCTATTCTTGGTGTTGTGATTGAGTTCCTTGCTTACCGACCTTTGCGTCACTCTACTCGTATTGCTGTTTTGATTACAGCTATTGGGGTTTCTTTCCTATTAGAGTATGGTATGGTTTATCTGGTTGGTGCCAATACTCGCGCCTTCCCTCAAGCGATTCAAACAGTTCGCTATGATTTGGGACCAGTTAGCCTAACAAATGTGCAGTTAATGATTTTGGCGATTTCCTTGATTTTGATGATTTTGCTACAAGTCATTGTTCAAAAGACTAAGATGGGGAAAGCCATGCGTGCAGTATCCGTAGATAGCGATGCAGCGCAATTGATGGGGATCAATGTAAACCGTACTATCAGCTTTACCTTTGCTTTGGGTTCAGCACTTGCGGGTGCAGCTGGTGTTTTGATTGCCCTCTATTATAACTCTCTTGAACCTTTGATGGGGGTTACTCCAGGTCTTAAGTCTTTCGTTGCCGCAGTACTTGGTGGTATCGGAATCATTCCTGGTGCGGCGCTTGGTGGCTTTGTAATTGGTCTATTGGAAACCTTTGCGACAGCCTTTGGAATGTCAGACTTCCGCGATGCCATTGTTTATGGAATCTTGTTGTTGATCTTGATTGTCCGCCCAGCTGGTATCCTTGGTAAAAATGTGAAAGAGAAGGTGTAAACGATGAAGGAAAATTTAAAAGTTAATATTCTATGGTTACTCCTTTTGTTAGCTGGCTATGGCTTGATTAGTGTACTGGTTTCAGTCGGAGTACTCAACCTATTCTATGTACAGATTTTACAACAAATTGGAATTAATATTATTCTGGCTGTTGGTCTCAACTTAATCGTTGGTTTTTCAGGACAATTTTCACTTGGACATGCTGGTTTCATGGCGATTGGTGCCTATGCCGCTGCTATTATTGGTTCTAAATCACCAACCTACGGTGCTTTCTTTGGAGCTATGCTGGTAGGGGCTTTGCTTTCAGGAGCGGTTGCCTTACTTGTCGGAATTCCAACCTTGCGTTTGAAGGGGGACTATCTTGCGGTAGCGACTCTAGGTGTTTCTGAAATTATCCGTATCTTTATCATCAATGGTGGAAGCCTTACAAATGGTGCGGCAGGTATCTTGGGAATTCCTAACTTTACAACTTGGCAAATGGTATACTTCTTTGTCGTGATTACAACCATTGCAACCTTGAACTTCTTGCGTAGCCCGATTGGTCGATCAACCCTATCTGTTCGTGAGGATGAAATTGCTGCAGAGTCAGTTGGGGTTAATACGACTAAAATTAAAATTATTGCTTTTGTCTTTGGTGCTATTACTGCAAGTATTGCAGGATCACTTCAGGCAGGATTTATCGGCTCTGTTGTACCGAAAGATTACACTTTCATCAACTCAATCAACGTTTTGATTATTGTTGTATTTGGTGGACTTGGTTCCATTACAGGTGCGATTGTTTCAGCTATTGTTCTTGGAATTTTGAATATGCTTCTCCAAGATGTTGCTAGCGTTCGTATGATTATTTACGCTTTGGCCTTGGTATTGGTAATGATTTTCAGACCAGGTGGACTCCTTGGAACATGGGAATTGAGCCTATCACGTTTCTTTAAAAAATCTAAGAAGGAGGAACAAAACTAATGGCATTACTTGAAGTAAAACAGTTAACCAAACATTTTGGCGGTCTAACAGCTGTTGGAGATGTGACTCTTGAATTGAACGAAGGGGAATTAGTTGGACTAATCGGTCCAAACGGAGCTGGGAAAACCACTCTTTTCAACCTCTTGACGGGTGTTTATGAACCAAGTGAGGGAACTGTTACCCTTGATGGTCACCTTTTGAATGGAAAGGCACCTTATAAGATTGCTTCTTTAGGACTTGGACGTACTTTCCAAAATATCCGTCTCTTTAAAGATTTAACAGTTTTGGACAATGTTTTGATTGCCTTTGGCAACCATCACAAACAACATGTTTTTGCTAGTTTCTTACGCTTGCCAGCTTTTTACAAGAGTGAAAAAGAATTAAAGGCTAAAGCTTTGGAATTGTTGAAAATCTTCGATTTAGATGGTGATGCAGAAACTCTTGCTAAAAATCTTGCCTACGGACAACAACGCCGTTTGGAAATTGTTCGTGCCCTCGCTACGGAACCTAAAATTCTCTTTTTGGATGAACCAGCAGCAGGTATGAACCCGCAGGAAACTGCTGAATTGACTGAGTTAATTCGTCGCATCAAAGATGAATTTAAGATTACGATTATGCTGATTGAACACGATATGAATCTTGTAATGGAAGTAACAGAACGTATCTACGTACTTGAATACGGTCGTTTGATTGCTCAGGGAACTCCAGACGAAATTAAGACCAATAAACGTGTTATCGAAGCTTATCTAGGAGGTGAAGCCTAATGTCTATGTTAAAAGTTGATAATCTTTCTGTGCATTACGGTATGATCCAAGCAGTCCGTGATGTAAGCTTTGAAGTTAATGAAGGAGAAGTTGTTTCCCTTATCGGTGCCAATGGTGCAGGTAAGACAACCATTCTCCGTACCTTGTCAGGTCTGGTTCGACCAAGCTCAGGAAAAATTGAATTTTTAGGTCAAGAAATCCAAAAAATGCCAGCTCAAAAAATTGTGGCAGGTGGACTTTCACAAGTACCAGAAGGACGCCACGTTTTCCCTGGATTGACAGTTATGGAAAATCTAGAAATGGGTGCTTTCTTAAAGAAAAATCGTGAAGAAAATCAAGCTAATTTGAAGAAAGTTTTCTCACGCTTTCCTCGTCTTGAAGAACGGAAGAACCAAGATGCAGCTACTCTTTCAGGAGGGGAACAACAAATGCTTGCCATGGGACGCGCTCTAATGTCAACACCAAAACTTCTCCTCTTAGATGAACCATCAATGGGACTTGCCCCAATTTTTATCCAAGAGATTTTTGATATCATTCAAGACATCCAGAAGCAAGGGACAACTGTCCTCTTGATTGAACAAAATGCCAATAAGGCACTCGCAATCTCTGACCGAGGCTATGTACTGGAAACAGGAAAAATCGTTCTATCAGGAACAGGAAAAGAACTTGCCTCATCAGAAGAAGTCAGAAAAGCATATCTGGGTGGCTAAACTAGTCTGGGAGACTAGTTTAGGTTGCAAATGAAGATTACGAAGTAATCATCATTAATAGTCCGGGGGACCTTTTTAGTCGGCAGATAGAGATTGCGAAGCAATCATCGCATAGTCTGGGAGACTAGTTTAGGTTGCGGATGGAGAGTACGAAGCAATTATCTTATCCAGTGGATTATTTTAGTTGGCATATTTAGATTGCAAACAAATCTACATCTACACTGAAAGATGAATTTTTAATAATTGAAAAAATCGAATGAAACGTTTTTTACCTTCATTCACAGAGCTCGATTTCAGAGCTCTTTTTGCTAGCTTATTCATACTTTTCTGAATTTTGAAAAAGAAATGTAAGCGTTTGATAGATTTACAAAAAGATTGTATAATAGGGATAAGAATAGAAAAGGAGAAGTCTCATGGCAGTTAAAGATTTTATGACCCGCAAGGTAGTTTATATTAGTCCAGATACAACAGTATCTCATGCAGCAGATTTAATGAGAGAGCAAGGATTACACCGCTTGCCTGTTATCGAAAATGATCAATTGGTTGGTTTGGTAACTGAGGGAACCATTGCCCAAGCAAGTCCATCAAAAGCAACAAGTCTTTCTATCTATGAGATGAATTATCTTCTAAATAAGACAAAAGTGAAAGATGTCATGATTCGCGATGTTGTCACTGTTTCAGGCTATGCGAGTCTAGAGGATGCAACTTATTTGATGCTGAAAAATAAGATTGGTATTCTTCCTGTCGTTGATAACCATCAAGTATACGGAGTTATTACTGATCGTGACGTTTTCCAAGCCTTTCTTGAAATTGCTGGTTATGGTGAAGAAGGAATTCGTGTGCGCTTTGTTACGGAAAATGAAGTCGGCGTTCTTGGAAAAATTGTTTCTTTGATTGTAGAAGAAAATTTGAATATCTCCCATACAGTAAATATCCCTCGTAAGGATGGTAAGGTGATTATTGAAGTTCAAATCGATGGATCAATTGATTTACCTGCTTTAAAAGAAAAATTTGAAGCAGAAAATATTCAAGTAGAAGAGATTACTCGTACTTCTGCTAAAATTTTGTAAGAAGGGAAGCCAAAAGGCTTCTTTTTTCATGAAATAGGGATTAGATCAAAAGATGGAAAGAAATAAGAAATTATGGTATAATAAAACGATATAAAAAAGGAGTATTTATGGACATTTCAGAAATTCGTCAAAAAATTGACGCAAATCGTGAAAAATTAGCTTCTTTCAGGGGGTCTCTTTGACCTCGAAGGTTTAGAGGAAGAGATTGCTATCTTGGAAAACAAGATGACAGAACCTGATTTTTGGAACGATAATATCGCGGCCCAAAAAACGTCGCAAGAATTAAATGAATTAAAAAATACCTACAATACCTTCCATAAAATGGAAGAGTTGCAGGATGAAGTTGAAATTTTATTAGACTTTTTGGCTGAAGACGAGTCAGTGCATGAGGAACTGGTTGAACAGTTATCAGAACTTGATAAGATGATGACCAGCTACGAGATGACTCTTCTCTTGTCAGAACCTTATGACCATAATAATGCTATCTTGGAAATCCATCCAGGTTCTGGTGGAACTGAGGCACAGGACTGGGGAGATATGTTGCTTCGTATGTATACTCGTTATGGTAATGCTAAAGGCTTTAAAGTAGAAGTCTTGGATTATCAAGCAGGTGATGAGGCTGGTATTAAGTCGGTAACCTTATCATTTGAAGGACCTAATGCCTATGGTCTTCTCAAGTCAGAAATGGGTGTTCACCGTTTGGTACGAATTTCACCATTTGACTCTGCTAAACGTCGCCATACCTCTTTCACATCCGTAGAAGTGATGCCAGAGCTGGATGATACCATTGAAGTGGAAATCCGTGAAGATGATATTAAGATGGATACCTTCCGTTCAGGTGGTGCCGGTGGACAAAACGTCAATAAGGTTTCAACAGGTGTACGTTTGACCCACATTCCAACTGGGACTGTTGTTCAATCTACAGTGGATCGTACCCAATATGGAAATAGAGATCGTGCCATGAAGATGTTGCAGGCTAAGCTCTATCAAATGGAGCAAGAGAAGAAAGCTGCGGAAGTAGATTCCCTCAAGGGTGAGAAAAAAGAAATCACATGGGGAAGCCAAATTCGTTCTTATGTTTTCACGCCTTATACTATGGTAAAAGATCATCGAACTAGCTTTGAAGTTGCGCAGGTAGATAAGGTTATGGATGGGGACCTAGATGGTTTTATCGATGCCTATCTCAAATGGCGAATTAGCTAAGAAAGAAAGGAACTCACATGTCAATTATTGAAATGAGAGATGTTGTCAAAAAATACGACAACGGAACGACTGCCCTACGCGGTGTTTCGGTCAGCGTTCAACCAGGGGAATTTGCCTATATCGTAGGACCTTCAGGAGCAGGGAAGTCAACCTTTATTCGTGCTTTGTACCGCGAAGTGAAAATTGAAAAGGGAAGCCTATCAGTTGCTGGTTTTAATCTAGTTAAAATTAAAAAGAAAGATGTCCCTCTTCTACGTCGTAGTGTTGGGGTAGTTTTCCAAGATTATAAACTGTTACCAAAGAAAACCGTTTATGAAAATATTGCCTATGCAATGGAGGTAATTGGAGAAAGTCGCCGTAATATCAAAAAACGTGTTATGGAAGTCTTAGACCTCGTTGGATTGAAGCACAAGGTTCGTTCTTTCCCAAATGAGCTCTCAGGTGGAGAGCAACAGCGTATTGCGATTGCGCGTGCTATTGTAAACAATCCCAAAGTATTGATTGCGGACGAACCAACAGGAAACTTGGACCCAGATAATTCATGGGAAATTATGAATTTGCTGGAACGCATCAATCTCCAAGGTACAACTGTCTTGATGGCGACCCACAACAGTCAGATTGTAAATACCTTGCGCCACCGTGTCATTGCCATTGAAAATGGTCGTGTCGTTCGTGACGAAGCTAAAGGAGAATATGGATACGATGATTAGTAGATTTTTCCGTCATTTATTTGAATCATTAAAAAGTTTGAAGCGAAATGGCTGGATGACAGTAGCTGCTGTCAGTTCAGTTATGATTACTTTGACCTTGGTTGCAATATTTGCATCTGTTATCTTTAATACGGCTAAACTAGCTACAGATATTGAAAATAATGTCCGAGTAATGGTATACATTCGTAAGGATGTAGCTGATAATAGTGAGACTATTGAAAAAGAAGGCCAAACTGTTACAAATAACGACTATCATAAGGTTTATGATGCTTTGAAAGGTATGTCAACCGTTAAAAGTGTTACCTTTTCAAGTAAAGAAGAACAATATGAAAAGTTGACAGAAACAATGGGGGACAACTGGAAAATCTTTGAAGGTGATGCCAACCCTCTCTATGATGCTTATATAGTAGATACCAATACACCAAGTGATGTAAAGACGGTAGCAGAAGAGGCTAAGAAAATTGAAGGTGTGTCAGAAGTTCAAGATGGTGGTGCCAATACAGAACGCTTGTTCAAGTTAGCTTCATTTATTCGTGTCTGGGGGCTTGTTATCGCTGGTCTATTGATTTTCATTGCAGTCTTCTTGATTTCCAATACTATTCGTATCACCATTATTTCACGTAGTCGTGAAATTCAAATCATGCGTTTGGTGGGAGCTAAAAATGGCTATATACGCGGACCTTTCTTGCTTGAAGGTGCCTTCATTGGTTTACTTGGAGCAACACTTCCATCAGTTCTAGTCTTCATTGTTTATAAAATGGTTTACCAATCGGTTAATAAGTCATTAGTTGGTCAAAACCTTTCAATGATTTCACCAGAGGTATTCAGTCCATTGATGATTGCTCTTTTATTTGTTATTGGTATTTTTATTGGATCAATTGGATCAGGAATTTCAATGAGACGTTTCTTGAAAATCTAAAATGGAAGATAAATATATTTGAGGAGATTTTATTATCTCCTTTTTTTCTACAAAAATTTTAGAAAAAAGTCTACTTTTTTTTATAAAAGCCTTTACAAAAAAAATTAAAGTGGTATAATTGAATTATAGAAAGTGCAAACGTTTTCGTAAAACGTTTGCCTAAATAAAAATAAAGGAGATTTGAATGATGAAAGATACATTCAAAAATGTCTTGTCTTTCGAGTTTTGGCAAAAATTCGGTAAGGCTTTGATGGTGGTTATCGCGGTTATGCCGGCTGCTGGTTTGATGATTTCAATCGGTAAGTCTATCGTAATGATTAACCCAACTTTTGCACCACTTGTAGTTACAGGTGGAATTCTTGAGCAAATTGGTTGGGGGGTTATCGGTAACCTTCACATTTTGTTTGCCCTAGCAATTGGAGGAAGCTGGGCTAAAGAACGTGCTGGTGGTGCTTTCGCCGCTGGACTTGCCTTCATTTTGATTAACCGTATTACTGGTACAATCTTTGGTGTATCAGGAGATATGTTGAAAAATCCAGATGCTATGGTAACTACTCTCTTTGGTGGTTCAATCAAAGTTGCTGATTACTTCATCAGTGTTCTTGAAGCTCCAGCCTTGAACATGGGTGTATTCGTAGGGATTATCTCAGGTTTTGTAGGTGCAACTGCTTACAACAAATACTACAACTTCCGTAAACTTCCTGATGCACTTTCATTCTTCAACGGGAAACGTTTCGTACCATTTGTAGTTATTCTTCGTTCAGCAATCGCTGCAATCGTACTTTCAGCTTTCTGGCCAGTAGTTCAAACAGGTATCAATAACTTCGGTATCTGGATTGCGAACTCACAAGAAACTGCTCCAGTCCTTGCACCATTCTTGTATGGTACTTTGGAACGTTTGCTCTTGCCATTTGGTCTTCACCACATGTTAACAATTCCAATGAACTACACAGCTCTTGGTGGTACTTATGAGATTTTGACAGGTGCAGCTAAAGGTACTCAAGTATTTGGTCAAGACCCACTATGGCTTGCATGGGTAACAGACCTTGTTAACCTTAAAGGTACAGATGCAAGTCACTACCAACAATTGTTAGATACTGTTCACCCAGCTCGTTTCAAAGTTGGACAAATGATCGGTTCATTCGGTATCTTGATGGGTGTGATTGTAGCTATCTACCGTAATGTTGATGCTGATAAGAAACATCAATATAAAGGTATGATGATTGCGACAGCTCTTGCAACATTCTTGACAGGGGTTACTGAACCAATCGAATACATGTTCATGTTTGTAGCAACACCTATGTACCTTGTTTACTCACTTGTTCAAGGTGCTGCCTTCGCTATGGCTGACGTAGTAAACCTACGTATGCACTCATTCGGTTCAATCGAGTTCTTAACTCGTACACCTATTGCGATTAGTGCTGGTATCGGTATGGATATTGTTAACTTTATTTGGGTAACTGTTCTCTTTGCCGTAATCATGTACTTTATCGCAAACTTCATGATTCAAAAATTCAACTACGCAACTCCAGGACGTAACGGTAACTACGAAACTGCTGAAGGTTCAGAAGAAGCTAGCAGCGAAGTGAAAGTTGCAGCAGGATCTCAAGCTGTAAATATTATCAACCTTCTTGGTGGACGTGCAAACATCGTTGATGTTGATGCATGTATGACTCGTCTCCGTGTTACTGTTAAGGATGCAGATAGAGTTGGTGATGCAGAACAATGGAAAGCAGAAGGAGCTATGGGTCTTGTCATGAAAGGACAAGGAGTGCAAGCTATCTATGGACCAAAAGCTGACGTATTGAAATCTGATATCCAAGATATCCTTGATTCAGGTGAAATCATTCCTGAAACTCTTCCAAGTCAAATGACAGAAGCACAACAAAACACTGTTCACTTCAAAGGTCTTACTGAGGAAGTTTACTCAGTAGCAGACGGTCAAGTTGTTGCTTTGGAACAAGTAAAAGATCCAGTATTTGCTCAAAAAATGATGGGTGATGGATTTGCTGTAGAACCTGCAAATGGAAACATTGTATCTCCAGTTTCAGGTACTGTATCAAGCATCTTCCCTACAAAACATGCTCTTGGTCTTGTGACTGAAGCAGGTCTTGAAGTACTTGTTCACATTGGTTTGGACACAGTAAGTCTTGAAGGAAAACCATTTAACGTTCATGTTGCTGAAGGACAAAAAGTTGCAGCAGGTGATCTTCTTGTCACAGCTGACTTGGATGCTATCCGTGCAGCAGGTCGTGAAACTTCAACAGTCGTTGTCTTCACAAATGGTGACGCAATTAAATCAGTTAAATTAGAACAAACAGGTTCTCTTGCAGCTAAAACAGCAGTTGCTAAAGTAGAATTGTAATATACTTGAGGTTGGAAGCTGTTTTCCAACCTCTTGTTTTAGGAGAAAAGCATGAAATTTTTAACACTCAATACTCATAGCTGGATGGAAAAAGAAGCAGAGGAAAAATTCCAGCTCTTGCTTGAAGATATTCTTGAAAAGGACTATGATTTGATTTGTTTCCAAGAAATCAATCAGGAAATCACTTCACCAGAGGTGGAGGTTAATGACCTTTATCAAGCTTTGCCAGCAGCTGAGCTTATTCACCAAGACCACTATGTTAGACTTTTGGTTGAAAAGTTGTCTGAGCAGGGGAAAAATTACTACTGGACTTGGGCCTATAACCATATCGGTTATGACCGATACCATGAAGGTGTGGCTATCTTGTCTAAAACACCTATTGAAGCCAGAGAAATTTTGGTTTCAGATGTGGATGATCCAACAGACTATCATACTCGCCGTGTCGCTCTAGCTGAAACTGTAGTTGATGGTAAGGAGCTTGCAGTTGCCAGTGTCCATCTTTCTTGGTGGGATAAAGGTTTCCAAGAAGAATGGGCACGATTTGAGGCTGTCTTGAAAGAATTGAACAAGCCACTTTTGCTAGCTGGAGATTTCAACAACCCAGCTGGTCAGGAAGGTTACCAAGCTATTTTAGCTAGTCCATTAGGCTTACAAGACGCTTTTGAAGTTGCTAAAGAGAAAAGTGGTAGCTATACCGTTCCACCAGAAATTGATGGCTGGAAGGGAAACACAGAACCCCTTCGAATCGATTATGTCTTTACTACCAAGGAGTTAGAGGTAGAAAATTTACATGTCGTTTTTGATGGCAACAAGAGTCCACAAGTCAGTGATCACTATGGCTTGAATGCTCTTTTAAACTGGAAATAATAACTGAAAAGAGGTTGGAATTCTCAAATTCCAGCCTTTTTCTGACTAGATAAGCTACTGACAGTAAGCTATATAAGTGATACTACTGAAATGGAATAAAATATGGTATAATTGATAGGATAGATAGAATCGAGGATATTATGTCATTTACGAAATTTCAATTTAAAAACTATATTAGAGAAGCCTTGGAGGAGTTAAAATTTACAACTCCTACAGAGGTACAAGATAAGTTGATTCCTATTGTTTTGGCAGGTCGTGACCTAGTCGGTGAATCAAAAACAGGTTCGGGTAAGACTCATACTTTCTTGTTACCGATTTTCCAGCAATTAGATGAAGCCAGCGATAGTGTACAAGCAGTCATTACTGCACCGAGTCGTGAGTTGGCTACTCAAATTTACCAAGCAGCCCGTCAGATTGCTGCTCACTCAGATGTCGAAGTTCGTGTGGTTAATTATGTGGGAGGGACAGATAAGGCTCGCCAGATTGAGAAATTGGCAAGTAACCAGCCTCATATTGTTATTGGAACACCAGGCCGTATCTACGACTTGGTTAAGTCTGGTGACCTAGTTATTCACAAAGCTAAGACCTTTGTTGTCGATGAGGCAGACATGACCTTGGATATGGGATTCTTGGAAACTGTTGATAAGATTGCTGGAAGTCTTCCAAAAGACCTGCAATTCATGGTCTTCTCAGCAACTATTCCACAAAAGTTGCAACCATTCTTGAAAAAATACTTATCGAATCCTGTTATGGAGAAAATCAAGACCAAAACGGTTATTTCTGACACTATTGATAATTGGTTGATTTCTACTAAGGGACGTGACAAGAATGCTCAAATTTATCAGTTGACTCAGTTGATGCAGCCTTATTTGGCAATGATTTTTGTCAACACTAAAACACGTGCTGATGAATTGCATTCATATCTGACTGCTCAAGGATTGAAGGTAGCGAAGATTCATGGAGATATTGCCCCTCGTGAACGTAAGCGAATCATGAATCAGGTGAAAAATCTGGATTTTGAGTACATTGTCGCTACAGACTTGGCGGCGCGTGGGATTGACATTGAAGGTGTCAGTCATGTCATCAATGATGCCATTCCACAAGACCTATCTTTCTTTGTGCATCGTGTTGGTCGTACCGGACGAAATGGCCTACCAGGTACAGCCATTACCCTTTACCAACCAAGCGATGACTCGGATATCCGTGAGTTGGAGAAATTAGGAATTAAATTTACTCCGAAGATGGTTAAAGATGGAGAATTTCAAGATACCTACGACCGTGATCGTCGTGCCAACCGTGAGAAAAAGCAAGATAAACTTGATATCGAAATGATTGGTCTGGTCAAAAAGAAAAAGAAAAAAGTCAAACCGGGTTATAAGAAGAAGATTCAATGGGCGGTTGATGAAAAACGTCGTAAAACCAAGCGTGCGGAAAATCGCGCTCGCGGTCGTGCCGAGCGTAAAGCAAAACGCCAAACATTTTAAGGCAATTGTTGGAGTACTGAGCTCCAACTTTTTTTATTTATAAGAACGAAATATCTACATTGAAACACTACATTAAAGACTGCAAATTGCGCTAAAAAATGATATAATGATGGAGTTATATAGTCCCGATAAGATGGTAGGTATTCAGCACTAAGAAATTTCCTATCAGTACTTTGTAACTCTATAACACTATTTTTAAGGGGGGACATTTTTATGTCAGAACGTAAATTATTCACGTCTGAATCTGTATCTGAGGGGCATCCAGATAAGATTGCAGACCAAATTTCAGATGCGATTTTGGATGCTATTTTAGCTAAGGATCCAGAAGCGCACGTTGCTGCTGAGACAGCTGTCTATACTGGTTCAGTCCACGTTTTTGGTGAAATTTCTACAAATGCCTATGTGGATATTAACCGTGTGGTTCGTGATACCATTGCAGAGATTGGTTATACCAATACAGAGTATGGTTTTTCTGCTGAGACGGTGGGAGTTCATCCGTCACTTGTTGAGCAGTCACCAGATATCGCCCAAGGAGTTAACGAAGCCTTGGAAGTTCGTGGAAATGCAGATCAAGATCCACTGGACTTGATTGGTGCTGGAGACCAAGGTCTTATGTTTGGGTTTGCGGTTGATGAAACAGAAGAGCTCATGCCCTTGCCAATTTCACTCAGTCATAAATTGGTTCGTCGTCTGGCAGAACTTCGTAAATCTGGTGAAATCAGCTATCTTCGCCCAGATGCTAAATCGCAAGTTACAGTTGAGTATGATGAAAATGACCGTCCAGTACGTGTGGACACAGTCGTTATTTCAACTCAGCATGATCCAGAAGCCACTAATGAACAAATCCATCAAGATGTGATTAACAAGGTTATCAAGGAAGTGATTCCAGCTTCTTATTTGGATGAGCAAACAAAATTCTTCATCAATCCAACTGGTCGTTTTGTAATCGGTGGACCTCAAGGGGACTCAGGTCTGACTGGTCGTAAGATTATCGTGGATACCTATGGTGGCTACTCTCGACATGGTGGTGGTGCCTTCTCTGGTAAAGATGCGACTAAGGTGGACCGTTCAGCCTCTTACGCGGCTCGTTATATTGCCAAGAATATCGTTGCAGCAGGTTTGGCTAAGAAGGCAGAAGTGCAATTAGCCTACGCTATTGGTGTTGCCCAACCTGTTTCTGTTCGTATCGATACTTTCGGTACAGGAACAGTAGCTGAAAGCAAGCTTGAAAAAGCGGCTCGACAAATCTTTGACCTTCGCCCAGCAGGAATTATCCAAATGTTGGATCTTAAACGTCCAATCTACCGTCAAACAGCAGCTTATGGACACATGGGACGTACAGATATTGACCTTCCATGGGAACGTCTCGATAAGGTAGATGCTTTGAAAGAAGCAGTAAAATAAGATTTTAAGAGGGGATTCCCCTCTTTTTTAATATACTATTTCCTCCAAAATCATTGAAATTATAGCTTGAATTTGATATGATGGTTCTATGGATAAAAGTAGAGCAAAGCGTGAGAATCACGATAAGAGAAGAATGAGTTTAATAGCCTTAGTAGCTATCTTTTCAGTAAGCATTTGTGTTCTTGGATCGATAATTGGTTATAAAGTCTACACAAAGCAAAGTTTCGAACAAAAGATTGAGTCTTTAAAAAATGATAAAGATAATCAATTGAGTGAGGGAAACCAGAAGGATCATTTTCGTAAGGGACAAGCTGAAGTAATTGCCTATTATCCTCTTCAAGGCGAGCAAGTGATTTCGTCTGTAAAAGAAATCATGACACAGGATATTAAGGAAAATCTGGAAGATAAGGAAAATCTGGTTTTTTATTATACGGAGAAACAGGATTCGACTTTAAAAGGGATTGTTGATCATAGTGTGATGAAACAAGTTTATGATTTAACTTCGTCAAAAGTTGAAGAGACAGAGAAAACTAGTCTGGCAAAAGTACATTTGACAGAAGACGGTAAACCTTTTACCCTTGATCAACTATTTTCAGATGCTAGTAAGACTAAAGAGAAGCTGTTAAAAGAAATCACCTCTTTCTTACAGGACAAGAAATTGGAGCAAGAAAAGATTGATCAGATAGTTAAAGGCTTCTCTGACCAAGACTTGTCTGCATGGAACTTTGATTACAAGGATAGTCAGATTATTCTTTATCCAAGTCAGGCGGTTGAAAATCTAGATGAGATTGCCTTGCCGGTATCTAGTTTCTTTGAAGTTATTCAGTCTTCCTATTTATTAGATAAGGATGCAGAACTATATAAGGCTTATTATGAAAAGAAAAATCGTAAAGTAGTGGCCTTGACTTTTGATGATGGACCAAATCCTGCAACGACAAATCAAGCATTAGATACACTTTCTAAGTATGGTATTAAGGCAACTTTCTTTGTTTTGGGAAAAAACGTTTCTGGCAATGAAGAGATTTTAAAACGTATGAAAGCAGATGGCCATGTTATTGGAAACCATAGTTGGAGCCATCCAGTGCTATCAAAACTTTCTCTTGATGACGCTAAAAAACAAATTACTGATACTGAAGATGCGTTGACTAAAGTGCTGGGCTCTAGTTCCAAACTTATGCGTCCGCCTTATGGAGCTATTACAGATGACATTCGCAATAGCCTCGATTTGAGTTTTATTATGTGGAATGTGGATAGTCTGGACTGGAAGAGTAAAAATGAAGCAGCTATTTTGACAGAAATTCAGCGTGAAGTCAAGAATGGTTCTATTATTCTCATGCATGATATCCATTCTGAGACAGTAAATGCTCTGCCGAAGGTTATTGACTATTTGAAAGGGCAAGGTTATGACTTTGTAACCGTACCAGATTTGTTAGATTCTCGTCTTAAAGCTCACCAGCTTTACTACGACCGTGACCAATAATTCAAAAAATCTAAAGAGATAAGTTTTCTATGAGAATTTGTTTCTTTGGATTTTCTTCTAATTTAGAAAGGAAAAATAATGAAATCTTATACTTTAAATAATGGCGTTCCAATTCCAGTTCTAGGATTTGGAACCTGGAAAGCTGAAAATGGAGAGATTGCTTACCAAGCTGTCCTAGAGGCTTTAAAGGCAGGCTATCGCCATATTGATACGGCAGCTATCTATAAAAATGAAGAAAGCGTTGGTCGTGCTATTCAAGATAGTGGCGTTCCGCGTGAGGAAATTTTTTTAACCAGTAAACTCTGGAATACAAACCATAACTATGAGCAAGCTCGTCAGGCTTTTGAGGAGTCTTTAGAGAAGCTGGGCTTGGAATATCTAGATTTGTATTTGATTCATTGGCCAAATCCAAAACCGCTTAGAGAAAATGACCAATGGAAAATCCGAAATGCGGAAGTCTGGAGAGCAATGGAAGACCTCTATCAAGAGGGGAAAATCCGTGCTATCGGAGTTAGTAATTTTCTTCCCCATCATTTGGAAGCCTTGCTTGAAACTGCAAATATTGTTCCTGCAGTCAATCAAGTTCGCTTGGCGCCAGGTGTGTATCAAGAGGAAGTCGTAGCTTATTGTAGAGAAAAAGGAATTTTATTGGAAGCTTGGGGGCCTTTTGGACAGGGAGAACTATTTGAGAGCAAGGAAGTGCAAGAAATCGCGGCAAATCATGGGAAATCTGTTGCTCAGATATCCTTGGCCTGGAGCTTGGCAGAAGGATTTTTACCACTTCCAAAATCTGTTACAGCCTCTCGTATTCAAGCTAATCTTGATTGTTTCGGAATTGAGCTGAGTCACGAGGAGCGTGAAACCTTAAAAGCGATTGCTGTTCAGTCTGGTGCTCCACGAGTTGATGATATGGATTTCTAGAAAATCATAAAAAGAATTGTACATTGTTCTAATTTTTGATATAATAGTCAGCAGGAAAGAAAGTCTTATGGCGTTCTTCAAGCGAGCTTGGGATAGTGGGAGCCAAGTAGGGCAAAATAAAGAACTGGCGCTTTCTGTAGTATTTTCAAAAACAATGAAGTAATAAATTAGGGTGGAACCGCGTTTCTGACGCCCCTAGGTTAAATCAACCTAGGATTGTCGGACGCGGTTCTTTTGCTTATTCAGTCTATTGTGTGAAAGAAAGGAGAGACGTGGAAAACCTTTATCTTGTAAAAGACGATAGTCAACTAGCTACATTTCGTGATTTTGTAGTAAGAAATACAGAAAAGTTGAAAGATTATCAATCTTTTTTAAAGAATGAACTTGCAGTCTGTGATTTACCACAAGCCGTTATTTGGTCAAGTTTTAATGCTGCTACACAGATTATTAGGGAAAGCGCTGTTCCAGCCTATACAAATAATAGACGAATGGTTATGACGCCTGATTTAGCTGTTTGGAAAGAGTTGTATTTGTATCAGTTGATGGACTACGAGTGTTCTCAGCAAACTCAAGCAATAGAAAGTCACTATCATTCTTTATCTGAAAATTTCCTCTTACAGATTGTAGGACATGAGTTAGCTCATTGGTCGGAGCATTTTTTAGATGATTTTGATGGTTACGACTCTTATATCTGGTTCGAAGAGGGGATGGTTGAATATATTAGTCGCAAGTATTTCTTGACAGAAGAGGAATTTCAAGCGGAAAAAATTTGTAATCAATTTCTCGTAGAACTTTTTCAGAAGAAGTATGGTTGGCATTCATTGAATGATTTTGGTTCCTCGACTTACGATAAGAACTATGCAAGTATTTTTTACGAATACTGGCGTAGTTTTTTGACAATAGATAAGTTGGTAGAAAATCTAGGTAGTGTACAAGCGGTCTTCGATTCTTATCATTTATGGGCAAATACAGATAAAACTCTTCCTCTGTTAAATTGGTTTGTTCAGCATAAATTAATTGAAAAAGAAATATAAAAACTAAAGGAGTAAACAATGTCTAAGAAATTAACATTTCAAGAAATTATTTTGACTTTGCAACAATTTTGGAATGACCAAGGTTGTATGCTGATGCAGGCTTATGACAATGAGAAAGGTGCGGGGACGATGAGTCCTTACACTTTCCTTCGTGCTATCGGACCTGAGCCATGGAATGCGGCTTATGTAGAGCCATCACGTCGTCCTGCTGATGGTCGTTACGGGGAAAACCCTAACCGTCTTTACCAACACCACCAATTCCAAGTGGTTATGAAACCCTCTCCATCAAACATCCAAGAACTTTATCTTGAGTCTTTGGAAAAATTGGGAATTAATCCATTGGAACACGATATTCGTTTCGTTGAGGATAACTGGGAAAATCCATCTACTGGTTCAGCTGGTCTGGGTTGGGAAGTTTGGCTTGATGGGATGGAAATCACTCAGTTCACTTATTTCCAACAAGTTGGTGGATTGGCAACTGGTCCTGTAACTGCGGAAGTTACCTATGGTTTGGAGCGTTTGGCTTCTTACATTCAAGAAGTAGATTCTGTCTATGATATCGAGTGGGCTGATGGTGTAAAATACGGAGAAATCTTCATCCAACCTGAGTACGAGCACTCAAAATATTCATTTGAAATTTCGGATCAAGAAATGTTGCTTGAAAACTTTGATAAGTTTGAAAAAGAAGCTGGTCGTGCCTTGGAAGAAGGCTTGGTACACCCTGCCTATGACTATGTTCTCAAATGTTCACACACCTTTAACCTGCTTGATGCGCGTGGTGCCGTATCTGTAACAGAGCGCGCTGGCTATATCGCTCGTATCCGTAACTTGGCCCGTGTCGTAGCCAAAACCTTTGTCGCAGAACGAAAACGCCTAGGCTACCCACTTTTGGATGAAGCAACACGAGCTAAACTCTTAGCAGAAGACGCAGAATAGTGAGTAATACTGCGTTCTAAAATCGTTAGAGGCAAGTCGAAGACTTGCTAGAGGGATATGCACCGCCGTACTGTTATGTGGGGATTTTTGAAACCTTATACTCTTCGAAAATCAAATTCAAACCACGTCAGCTTCACCTTGCCGTACTCAAGTACAGCCTGCGGCTAGCTTCCTAGTTTGCTCTTTGATTTTCATTGAGTATTAGGTTCAAAAATTAGTCAGCTAAATCCACTTTGATGAGACTGTTGGAAATCTTGATTAATTTAGCATTAGATTTCCATACAGACTCACAAAGTTAGTTAGCGACGTCCCCAGTACCTAAGGTGCATATCAAAAAAGATTGAAGAAAATGTAAAGGAAAAAACATGACAAAAAACTTATTAGTAGAACTCGGTCTTGAAGAATTACCAGCCTATGTTGTCACACCAAGTGAAAAACAACTAGGCGAAAAAATGGCAGCCTTCCTCAAGGAAAACCGCCTGTCTTTTGAAGCTATTCAAACCTTCTCAACACCACGTCGTTTGGCTGTTCGTGTGACTGGTCTTGCAGACAAGCAGTCTGATTTGACAGAAGATTTCAAGGGTCCAGCAAAGAAAATTGCCTTGGATAGTGATGGAAACTTCACCAAAGCAGCTCAAGGATTTGTCCGTGGCAAAGGCTTGACGGTTGAAGATATCGAATTCCGTGAAATCAAGGGTGAAGAATATGTCTATGTCACTAAGGAAGAAGTTGGTCAAGCAGTTGAAGCCATTGTTCCTGGTGTTGTAGATGTCTTGAAGTCACTGACTTTCCCTGTCAGCATGCACTGGGCTGGAAATAGCTTTGAATACATTCGTCCTGTTCACACTTTGACTGTTCTTTTAGATGAAGAAGAGTTTGATTTGGATTTCCTTGATATCAAGGGAGGTCGTGTCAGCCGTGGTCATCGTTTCTTGGGACAAGAAACTAAGATTCAGTCAGCATTGAGCTATGAAGAAGATCTTCGTGCACAATTTGTAATTGCAGATCCACGTGAACGTGAGCAAATGATTGTTGACCAAATCAAAGCAATCGAAGCTGAACATGGTGTACGCATCGAAATTGATGCTGATTTGCTTAATGAAGTCTTGAACTTGGTTGAATACCCAACTGCCTTTATGGGAAGTTTTGATGCCAAATACCTTGATGTTCCAGAAGAAGTTTTGGTGACTTCGATGAAAGAACACCAACGTTACTTTGTTGTCCGAGATCAAAACGGCAAACTCTTGCCAAACTTCATTTCAGTCCGTAACGGAAACGCAGAGCATTTGGAAAATGTCATCAAAGGAAATGAAAAAGTTTTGGTAGCTCGTTTGGAAGACGGTGAATTCTTCTGGCGTGAAGACCAAAAATTGGTGATTTCAGATCTTGTTGAAAAATTAAACAATGTGACCTTCCATGAGAAAATTGGTTCCCTTCGTGAACATATGATTCGTACGGGTCAGATTGCTATTCTCTTGGCAG
Organism: bacterium; assembly: GCA_905221205.1. Classification (GTDB taxonomy): domain Bacteria; phylum Bacillota; class Bacilli; order Lactobacillales; family Streptococcaceae; genus Streptococcus. The sequence continues at coordinate 132,873 of CAJNCG010000003.1, read as the reverse complement.
AAAAAGCAGGTTTGTCGGCGGATGAAACGATTGACCTAGCCCGTGCAGCTGCTATTTACAAGTTTGACTTGTTGACAGGTATGGTTGGTGAGTTTGATGAACTACAAGGAATTATGGGTGAAAAATATGCTCTTCTTGCTGGGGAAACTCCAGCAGTTGCAGCTGCTATTCGTGAACACTACATGCCTACATCAGCCGAAGGCGAACTTCCAGAGAGCAAGGTCGGTGCAGTGCTTGCCATTGCAGATAAATTGGACACTATTTTGAGTTTCTTCTCAGTAGGTTTGATTCCATCAGGTTCTAATGACCCATATGCCCTTCGCCGTGCAACTCAAGGTGTAGTTCGTATCTTGGATGCCTTTGGTTGGCACATTGCTATGGATGAGCTGATTGATAGCCTTTATGCTTTGACATTTGACAGCTTGACTTATGAAAATAAAGCAGAGGTTATGGACTTTATCAAGGCTCGTGTTGATAAAATGATGGGTTCAACTTCAAAAGACATCAAGGAAGCAGTTCTTGCAGGATCAAACTTTGTTGTGGCGGATATGTTGGAAGCAGCAAGTGCTCTCGTAGAAGCAAGCAAGAAAGAAAACTTCAAACCTTCTGTTGAATCACTTTCTCGTGCCTTTAACTTGGCTGAGAAGGCAGAAGGGGTTGCTGCAGTTGATTCGTCACTATTTGAAAATGACCAAGAAAAAGCTTTGGCAGAAGCCGTAGAATCACTCGTTTTATCAGGGACTGCCAGTCAGCAATTGAAACAGCTCTTTGCTCTTAGCCCAGTCATTGATGCATTCTTTGAGAATACTATGGTTATGGCTGAAGACGAAGCAGTCCGTCAAAATCGTTTGGCTATCTTGTCTCATTTAACTCAAAAAGCAGCTAAGCTTGCTCGTTTTAACCAAATCAATACTAAATAAACTCAGTCAAACGGACTGTATCTTATCGCAAAGGAGAAGAAATGGATCCGAAAAAAATCGCTCGTATCAATGAGCTAGCTAAAAAGAAAAAAGCAGAAGGCTTGACCCCAGAAGAAAAAGTGGAACAAGCCAAACTACGTGAGGAGTACATCGAAGGTTATCGACGCACTGTTCGTCACCACATTGAAGGAATCAAAATTGTGGATGAAGAAGGAAATGATGTTACACCAGAAAAACTACGCCAAGTACAACGTGAAAAAGGTTTACATGGCCGTAGTCTCGATGATCCAAATTCATAAAAACTATTCTTTCTTTTAACAAAGATAGGTGAAATCATAATCAAAAGACTAGCAGACACAAACTGCTAGTCTTTTTTTCTAAAAAAGGAACCAAAATGGTTCCTAAAATTACTATTAGTTACTTGCTCCAGATGTAGCGTCTGCGCCACCACCGTGGCCTCCAGCATCACCTGCATCAGAAGCTCCAGATGTTGCATCTGCGCCACCGTGACCTCCAGCAGGAGCTGCAGCATTTCCACCAACTAGACGTTGACCAGTTGTATTGAGGTACCAGTCAAGCCATGGTTGGAAATTGAAGATGATTTCATTGATTCCAGCATATGAACCATCTGGATAATACATTGCTTGGTAATTGTGGGTATTTATAACGCCTTCTGGTGTTCCTGGCACAATTGTACGGACATATTCTTGATCCCCGTTACGCAATACGCCAACAACCCATTCAACGTTTTTCATTCTAGAATCTGGCAATGAACCGTGTACAGTTCCTAAACGGTTTCCTGATTGAGCACGTACACGTTTACCAAACATTGTATTTGGATCTTGGTGTGCGTCATTAAAGTACAAGAATTGGTTATTATCGTCTGCAAATGTCAATTCAAATGGCATTGCTTTCAAGAACATATCAATTTGGTTAACTGTTAAGATACCGTGGTCTAATTTAACGTAAGTATCTCCTGAAACAGCTCCAACAAGTTCAGCTGCTTTTTCTACCCATTCAGGATCATCAGGGTCAACACCTTGAATGGTAGTTGCAATTGAATTTGTACAATATAAATCTTCTGGTTCAATTGGTTTTGGTTTTTTCAATTTTGAAACGACTCCCACATATTTTACAAAGTTGTCCAAGCATGTTTCAAGGAAATTAATAGTTCCTTCATTTGTGATATTGCCCTCTGCGTCAAATGCTTCTTTGGCTTTACCAAGAAGGAATTCGTTACCTGGAAGTGTGTAGGCATTAACACCTGGAGCGTCAAGAATCTTACGAAGGTGAACTTGGGCACGAGAAGTACCTTGGTCGTAGTAAGATGCACCCACAATCATGACTGGCTTGTTTTCAAATGGATGAACTTCGTATGAAAGCCATTCAAGAACAGATTTAAGAGAAGCTGAGATTGTGTGGTTGTGCTCAGGGGTAGCGATAATGACACCATCAGCACGTGTAATTCTGTTATACAAGAGACGCAATTGGAAACTTTCGTCCCATTTTTCGTCTTGGTTAAACATTGGAACTTCGTCAATTTCAAGAACTTCTAATTCAAATTTGAGTTTGAAGTGACGGCGGATAAATTCCAAGAGTTTACGGTTATATGATTGATCGTAGTTTGATCCTACAAGTCCAACAAATTTCATTCTTTTTGGTCTCCTATCTTACAAATTTTCCCAGTCAAAGTCTTCAGCATCTTTGCGAAGTAGTGCTTGTGCATTGCGCAATTTTTCTGTAATTTTTACAAAGATACGGAAGTCGTCAAAAGTGGCATCCAGTTTTTTAATAACATCAAGGTCAACCAAGTCGCCACTTGGGTTAAAGGCTTGAAGAGAGTGTGAAAGCAAGAATTCATCAGGCAGTACACTTGCTTTAATTTCTGGTGCGTTTAAGATTTGACGAAGTTGTAATTGGGCGCGTGATGAACCAAGTGTACCGTAAGAAGCACCTGTAATCATGATTGGTTTGTTCAAAAGTGGGTAAATACCATATGACAACCAAGCAAGAGCGCTCATCAAAACAGCTGGAATAGAGTGGTCATACTCAGGAGTACCGATAATAACACCATCTGCCTCTTCAATTTTAGCAGCAATTTCCAGAATTTCAGCAGGTACTTGCTTGTCAGCTGGTTTGTTGAAGACAGGAATGTCCTTGATTTCAACAAGTTCAATTTCAGCTTTGTCAGCAAAGTGTTTTTGCATGTATTGAAGCAATTGACGGTTTGTAGAACGTTTTGAATTTGTTCCAACAATAGCAATAAGTTTTAACATGAGATTTCCTTTCTCTTTTTACATAATACAATTTTAAACTCCGTTGAAACAGTTGTTTCTATAGAGCAGGAATTCCTGAGGAACAGCTTAGGTGACCTTCCTTATCAATCAGAATCGCTTCAATCCCCTCCAAACTTTCGACTTGCCAAAGGATAGAAACAGGTCTTTCTCCAAAGAGTCGAGTTGTCCAGATTTCACCATCGACTGATTTATCAGAGATGATTGTCAGACTAGCTAGTTCTGTTTCAACAGGATATCCTGTCTGACTGTCAAAAATATGATGGTAATCTTTTCCATCGACTGTCAGGTGACGTTCATAAATGCCTGAAGTCACGACAGATTGATTGACAACAGGGATAGTCATTAAGTGATTTCCCCTCGGATTGGCTGGGTCTTGAATCCCTATTTGCCAAGGTTGATTATCTCTTGCCTGATTTTTTCCAATGGTCAGGATATTTCCTCCTAGATTGATCAAGGCAGAAGTCACTCCCTCTTCTCTCAGAAATTGGGCAACCTTATCCGCACTATATCCTTTCGCTAAACAACCTAGGTCTATCTTCATTCCTTTCTGTTTTAGAAACACAGTAGAAGTGGAAGAATCTAACTCGATATAATGAGGATTGATTAAAGGGAGAACCTCTTCAATTTCCTGAGGTTGGGCAACTTTGGCATCTGAAAAACCGATACGCCAGGTTTGAATCAAGGGACCAATACTGATGTTGAGATGGCTAGAGGGCGCTAGGCTATGCTCTAACCCAAGTGAAATCAGTTCAAACAGGTCTGGATGAACCTTGACGGGGGCTATTCCAGCTTGATGATTGATTTCCAACAACTCAGATTCTTGACTATTGGCATTGAAGCGGTATTCGAGCTCTTTGAGTAAATCAAAGGATTTTTGGAGCAAGCTATCGGCTCGCTCATCCACTAATGAAATCGTGATAGTGGTTCCCATTAGGCGTTCAGAATGTGAACTAAGAGGCAAGCTACCAACTCCTTTCTCTATGAAAAGAAGGTTGAAATATAGTAAATTTATGAAAAATGAACCCCTTACATTTTCTTTCCATGATACTAGCATACCATAAAGTCAGCGTTTTCACAAATAAAATTTGTAAAGATGTCAAGAAATATGCTCAGGAAATGAAGAAAAATTGCAAGAATCCGTGTTAAGATACAGATTATTTCCAATTTTTTACAAAAAAATTGGAAAAATTAGCCAAACTCTTGTAAACGCTAACAGTAAATGTTATACTAGTAGGGTAAATTTAGAATGAAGGTAGGAATTTTTCTATGAGTAAAATCGTTGTAGTCGGTGCTAACCACGCTGGTACAGCATGTATTAATACCATGTTGGATAATTTTGGAAATGAGAACGAAATCGTTGTATTTGACCAAAACTCTAACATCTCTTTCCTAGGTTGTGGAATGGCTCTTTGGATTGGTGAACAAATTGACGGTGCTGAAGGCTTGTTCTATTCTGACAAAGAAAAATTGGAAGCTAAAGGTGCTAAAGTCTACATGAACTCACCAGTTCTTTCAATCGACTATGATAACAAAGTAGTTACTGCAGAAGTTGAAGGAAAAGAGCACAAAGAATCATACGAAAAATTGATTTTCGCTACAGGTTCTACACCAATTTTGCCACCAATCGAAGGTGTTGAAATTGTTAAAGGAAACCGCGAATTTAAAGCAACTCTTGAAAACGTACAATTCGTGAAATTGTACCAAAACGCTGAAGAAGTTATCAATAAACTTGCTGATAAGAGCAAACATCTTGACCGTATCGCCGTTGTTGGTGGTGGTTATATTGGTGTTGAACTTGCTGAAGCCTTTGAGCGTCTTGGAAAAGAAGTTGTCCTTGTTGATATCGTAGATACTGTCTTGAACGGTTACTATGATAAAGACTTTACACAAATGATGGCGAAGAACTTGGAAGACCACAACATCCGCTTGGCGCTTGGTCAAACTGTTAAAGCAATCGAAGGCGATGGTAAAGTTGAACGCTTGATTACTGACAAAGAAAGCTTTGATGTGGATATGGTTGTTCTTGCAGTTGGTTTCCGTCCAAACACAGCTCTTGCAGATGGTAAAATTGAACTCTTCCGCAACGGCGCCTTCCTTGTAGATAAGAAACAAGAAACTTCACTTCCAGGTGTATTTGCCGTTGGTGACTGTGCGACTGTTTATGACAATGCTCGTAAAGACACAAGCTACATCGCCCTTGCTTCAAATGCAGTTCGTACTGGTATCGTTGGTGCCTACAACGCTTGTGGACATGAATTGGAAGGAATCGGTGTGCAAGGTTCAAACGGTATCTCGATCTATGGTCTTCATATGGTTTCAACTGGTTTGACTCTTGAAAAAGCTAAAGCTGCTGGTTACAATGCAACTGAAACAGGCTTTAATGATCTTCAAAAACCAGAATTTATGAAGCATGACAACCACGAAGTTGCCATCAAGATTGTCTTCGACAAAGATAGTCGTGAAATTCTTGGTGCGCAAATGGTGTCACACGATTCTGCAATCAGCATGGGAATCCATATGTTCTCTCTTGCGATCCAAGAGCATGTGACAATTGATAAATTGGCATTGACAGACTTATTCTTCTTGCCACACTTCAACAAACCATACAACTACATCACAATGGCTGCACTTACAGCTGAAAAATAAAAATGAATGAGCTATCTGGCCTTAAGTTAAGGCCAGATAGTTTTTTAGTTATACTCTTCGAAAATCTCTTCAAACCACGTCAGCTTCGCCTTACCGTACTCAAGTAAAGCCTGTGGCTAGCTTCCTAGTTTGCTCTTTGATTTTCATTGAGTATCAATCTGTCCCCAAACAATTATCCTTTTTTTATCTTGTGATTCCTCCAAATCTGACTTAAAATGAAATGGTAGCTACCAATACAAATGATGAGGATTAAGAAATGACTGAAAATCGTTATGAACTAAATAAAAACTTGGCACAGATGCTAAAAGGTGGGGTTATCATGGACGTTCAGAACCCTGAACAGGCTCGTATCGCAGAGGCTGCTGGTGCGGCAGCTGTGATGGCCTTGGAGCGGATCCCAGCTGATATTCGTGCAGCTGGTGGAGTTTCCCGTATGAGTGATCCAAAGATGATTAAGGAAATCCAAGAAGCAGTCAGTATTCCAGTGATGGCCAAGGTCAGAATCGGGCATTTTGTTGAGGCTCAGATTTTAGAGGCTATTGAAATTGACTATATCGATGAGAGTGAAGTTTTATCTCCAGCTGACGACCGTTTCCATGTGGATAAGAAAGAATTCCAAGTTCCTTTTGTTTGTGGTGCCAAAGACTTGGGTGAAGCCTTGCGTCGTATCGCTGAGGGTGCTTCCATGATTCGTACCAAAGGAGAACCAGGTACAGGAGATATCGTTCAAGCTGTTCGTCATATGCGTATGATGAATCAGGAAATTCGTCGTATTCAAAACCTACGTGAGGACGAGCTCTATGTTGCTGCTAAGGAATTGCAAGTCCCTGTAGAATTGGTTCAATATGTTCACGAGCATGGAAAATTACCAGTTGTAAATTTCGCTGCTGGAGGCGTTGCAACGCCAGCAGATGCTGCACTGATGATGCAATTAGGGGCAGAGGGCGTCTTTGTCGGTTCAGGTATTTTCAAGTCAGGAGATCCTGTTAAACGAGCAAGTGCTATTGTCAAGGCTGTGACTAACTTCCGTAATCCTCAAATCCTAGCTCAAATCTCTGAAGATTTAGGAGAAGCTATGGTTGGTATCAATGAAAATGAAATCCAAATTCTCATGGCTGAGCGAGGAAAATAGATGAAAATTGGAATATTGGCCTTGCAAGGTGCCTTTGTAGAACATGAAAAAGTACTAGATCAATTAGGTGTCACTAGTGTCGAAATCCGAAATCTAGATGATTTTCAGCAAGATCAGAATGACTTGTCGGGTTTGATTTTGCCTGGTGGTGAGTCTACAACTATGGGCAAGCTCTTACGTGACCAGAATATGCTGATTCCCATTCGAGAAGCCATTCTATCTGGTTTGCCAGTCTTTGGAACCTGTGCAGGCTTAATTTTGCTGGCTAAGGAAATCACTTCTCAGGAAGAAAGTCATCTAGGAACTATGGATATGGTAGTCGAGCGCAATGCCTATGGGCGCCAACTAGGAAGTTTCTATACGGAAGCAGAATGTAAGGGAGTCGGTCAGATTCCAATGACTTTTATCCGTGGTCCGATTATCAGCAGTGTTGGAGAGGGTGTAGAAATTCTAGCAACAGTTGAAAATCAAATCGTTGCTGCCCAAGAAAAAAATATGCTGGTAAGCTCTTTTCATCCGGAATTGACTGATGATGTTCGCTTGCATCAGTACTTTATTAATATGTGTAAAGAAAAAAGTTGAGACTGAGTTTCTCAACTTTTTTTACATGTAATAAACAATGGCGATGTATTGGAGGGCAGATGCTGCTAGGATAAAGAGATGCCAAATCATGTGGAAATAAGGTTTTTTCTTGGCGTAAAATCCAGCCCCAACAGTATAACAGAGTCCGCCAGTTACCATGAGACTCCAGAAAATTGGCGTTGTTTGACTGATAATGGCAGGAATGATAGCTAGAACCAACCAGCCCATAATCAGGTAAAGAGCAAGGCTAAATTTCTCATTGACTTTTTTAGCAAAGATTTTATAGAGAATACCAAAGATGGTCGTTCCCCATTGGATGGCAATAATCAGATAGCCAAACCAGTTATTCATTAAGGTCAAGACGACGGGCGTGTATGAGCCTGCAATAGCAACATAAATCATAGAATGATCAATAATTCTCAAGACATATTTATGGGTCGAACCATAGGCCATAGAGTGGTAAATGGTGGATGAGAGGAACATGAGAAAGAGACTGGTGACGAAAATGGAAACGCCGATAGAGGATAAAAATCCGTGTGCTTCATAACTATAGGTTGATGAAATAGGGAGTAAGATGAGCATGATGACTGCACCTACGGCATGGGTCACACTATTAGCAATCTCCTCTCCAAAACTAAGTTGTTTACTGAGTTTAAGACTAGTATTCATTAGATTTCCTCCTCTTGAGTATGGTGGATTAAGGCTAGAGTTTGATGATAGAGTTTAACGGTTTGGCAGCTACTTTGGATAATAGGGTTAGCTGGGTCAATTCCTTGGTTCATATAGTCCACAAAAGCATTGTAGAGTTGCTCTGAACTGGCTTGACTTTGTAGAGTATTAAGCGTCTGGGCTATTTCTTGAATAGAGAATACCGACTTGAGGGTTGTGATAGCAATCAGACGGGCAATCTGTTGGCGTTGGTATTTTTTCTTGTCAGGCTTTGTCAGGTAACCATGTTTCACATAATTATTGACCATAGATGCTGTCAGGCCCTTATCTTTATCTGGAGAGACAGGAGCGCAGACTTGATTGACATAAAGTAAAACCTGGTCCAGATAGAGGTCAATGTTTGGTATTTCTTCCCATCTTGGGTAGGAATAGGTAGTTTCCATTTTCAACTCCTTTTTATCTAGTTTTAATAACTAGATTATAAAATAATAAAAATAAATAGTCAAGTTTTAACTGCTTGTGAAAAGGCTTAAATTATGCTATGATGGGAGAAACTAGTCAGAAAAGAGGACAAAAGATGGAGATTCGTTTAGCTTTTCCAAATGAAGTAGATGCCATTATGCGGGTGATTGAGGGTGCTAAAAAACGTTTAGCAGATACTGGTAGTGACCAGTGGCAAAATGGCTATCCAAATGCGGACATTATTATCGATGATATTATCTCAGGTCAAGCTTATGTTGCCTTGGAAGATGGAGAACTGCTAGCCTATGCTGCTGTGACCAAGAGTCCAGAGGTAGCCTATGAAGCTATTTATGAAGGAAACTGGCAAACTGGAGAGTCAGAGTATCTAGTCTTTCACCGTATTGCTGTGGCAGCAGATGTGCAGGGACAGGGGGTTGCTCAGACTTTCTTAGAAGGCTTGATTGAAGGTTTTGACTATCTAGATTTTCGCTCGGATACACATGTAGAAAATAAGGCCATGCAACATATTTTTGAAAAACTTGGTTTTAAACAAGTTGGTAAAGTTCCGGTTGATGGGGAACGTTTGGCCTATCAAAAATTGAAGAAATAATGCAAAAGAAGTATGCTAAAATGTACTATTCTTCGCCAATTGGTATTCTATCTCTCGTAGCTGATGACCATTATCTGTATGGCATTTGGGTACAGGGCCAGAAGCATTTTGAGAGGGGATTAGGAGATGAAACAATAGAAGAAGTTGTTAGTCATCCTGTTTTAGCTCCAGTTATTGCTTGCTTAGATGATTACTTTAAAGGCAAGTCTCAGGATTTATCCAACTTACCCTTGGCTCCAATCGGTACGGATTTTGAAAAGCGAGTTTGGTCGTATTTACAGGGAATTCCTTATGGTCAGACAGTGACCTATGGACAAATAGCTCAAGACCTGCAAGTGGCTTCTGCTCAAGCAATTGGTGGAGCAGTAGGTCGCAATCCGTGGTCTATCCTAGTACCTTGTCATCGTGTGCTGGGAGCAGGCAAGCGTCTGACTGGTTATGCCGCAGGAGTGGAAAAGAAAGTCTGGCTCTTGGACCATGAAGGCGCAGATTTTAAAGATATAAAATAGAAAGTGAAACACATGTTAGAATTTATCGAATACCCAAAATGTTCAACTTGTAAAAAAGCAAAGCAAGAATTAAACCAACTCGGTGTGGACTACAAAGCTGTTCATATCGTCGAAGAAACACCAAGTCAAGAAGTCATTTTAAACTGGCTAGAAACCTCAGGATTTGAATTGAAGCAATTTTTCAACACTAGTGGAATTAAATACCGTGAATTAGGACTAAAAGATAAGGTAGGAAGTCTGTCAAACCAAGAAGCAGCTGAGTTGTTAGCAAGCGACGGTATGTTATTAAAACGTCCGATTTTAGTGGAGAATGGAACTGTTAAGCAAATCGGTTATCGAAAAGCTTACGAAGAATTGGGACTGAAATAGTTTTTACTTATCTCTTTGATAGATAAAATATATAACCTCCCTGTTTCAAAGTATGATAAACTAGTAGGTAGACAAAGTCTGTATCTGACCGTAGCAAATAATTTCATTGACGGCAGAAGTATGGTAGAATGAATCATTATCAGGAGAGGATGTTTTTATGAATGTTACAACGATTTTAGCATCAGATTGGTACCAAAACTTGATGCAATTGATTCCAGATGGCAAGCTCTTTAGCCTGCGTTCGGTCTTTGATGGGATTCCAAGAATTGTCCAACAACTTCCAACAACGATTATGTTGACCATTGGTGGTGCCCTTTTTGGCTTGGTTTTGGCATTGATTTTTGCCATTGTGAAGATCAATCGTGTCAAGATTTTATATCCCTTGCAGGCCTTCTTTGTTAGTTTCCTCAAAGGGACACCGATTTTGGTGCAACTCATGTTGACCTACTACGGAATTCCTTTGGCTTTGAAAGCCCTCAATCAGCAATGGGGAACTGGTCTCAATATCAATGCCATTCCAGCTGCTGCTTTTGCGATTGTTGCATTTGCTTTTAATGAGGCAGCTTATGCTAGTGAAACCATTCGTGCAGCCATTCTTTCAGTAAATCCTGGTGAGATTGAGGCGGCACGTAGTTTGGGTATGACTCGAGCACAAGTTTATCGTCGAGTGATTATTCCAAATGCGGCAGTTGTGGCAACTCCAACCTTAATCAATTCCCTCATCGGCTTGACTAAGGGAACTTCTCTAGCCTTCAGTGCGGGTGTTGTGGAAGTCTTTGCTCAAGCTCAGATTCTGGGTGGAGCTGATTACCGCTATTTTGAACGCTTTATCTCCGTTGCCCTTGTATATTGGGTAGTCAATATCGGAATTGAAAGCCTCGGTCGTTTCATCGAGAGAAAAATGGCTATTTCTGCACCTGATACAGTGCAAACAGATGTGAAAGGAGACCTTCGTTAATGATTAAGATTTCGAATTTAAGTAAATCCTTTTCAGGACAGACTGTCTTGGATCATCTGAACTTGGATATCCAAAAAGGAGAAGTTGTAGCCTTGATTGGTTCTTCAGGAGCTGGAAAATCAACTTTCCTTCGCAGTCTCAATTATCTTGAAACTCCTGACAGTGGATCGATTCAGATTGATGATTTCTCAGTTGATTTTTCTAAAATCACTCAAGAAGAAATCCTTGCCCTACGTCGCAAGTTGTCCATGGTTTTCCAACAGTTTAATTTGTTTGAACGACGTACAGCACTTGATAATGTGAAAGAAGGCTTAGTTGTTGTCAAGAAATTATCTGACCAAGAAGCAACTAAGATTGCCAAGGAAGAGTTGGCTAAGGTTGGGCTTTCTGATCGTGAGAATCATTATCCTCGTCATTTATCAGGTGGACAGAAGCAGCGGGTTGCACTAGCGCGTGCCCTTGCCATGAAACCAGATGTCTTGCTCTTAGACGAACCAACTTCAGCCCTTGACCCAGAATTGGTCGGTGAAGTAGAAAAGTCTATTGCAGATGCTGCGAAGTCAGGTCAGACCATGATTTTGGTCAGTCATGACATGTCCTTTGTAGCCCAAGTGGCTGATAAGATTCTCTTCTTAGATAAGGGGAAAATCATCGAGTCTGGAACACCGGATGAGATTATCCACCATCCTAAAGAAGAACGGACAAAAGAATTCTTCGCTAGTTACAAACGGACTTATATTTGATATAATAGATAAAGAAAAACTCAGTTAGCTGGACTAGCTGAGTTTACTCTTTAAAAAAGATAGAAATGAGAGAAATCATGCTACTGCAACTATTTTCTTTATATTTCGAGAGTTTGATCTTGACCACCATCCTTGTCCTAATTTTTTTAGGGATTTGGATTGGACTGAGAGCCATGTCGGGAGTTGATAAGACAGCCAAGGCTCGCCAAGCCCATCTCTATGATATGATTATGATTGGGGTCTTGGTTGTTCCAGTATTATCCTTTGCGGTTATGAGTTTAATTCTTGTTTTCAAGGCATAATCCTTGCTTGATTGACAAGAAAGAGTTAGAATAAAGATAGTTACAACAAGAAAGAAGGAATCTATATGTACGATACTATTATTATCGGTGCTGGACCCGCAGGTATGACTGCAGCCTTGTATGCTGCTCGAAGCAATCTCAAAGTAGGCTTGATTGAAGGTGGTCTGCCAGGTGGTCAGATGAATAATACCTCGGATATCGAAAATTACCCAGGATACGCTAATATTAGTGGACCTGAATTGGCTGAAAAGATGTTTGAACCGCTTGAAAATCTTGGTGTTGAGCATATTTATGGTTATGTTGAAAATGTCGAAGATCATGGTGATTTTAAGAAAGTGATTACCGATGATCAAACATATGAAACACGTACAGTTATCGTAGCGACTGGTTCTAAACATCGTCCTTTGGGAGTTCCAGGAGAAGAAGAACTGAATAGTCGAGGTGTTTCTTACTGTGCCGTTTGTGATGGTGCTTTCTTCCGTGACCAAAATTTGTTGGTAGTCGGTGGTGGAGATTCAGCGGTTGAAGAAGCCCTCTTCTTGACTCGCTTTGCTAAGACGGTTACCATTGTTCACCGTCGTGACCAGCTTCGTGCCCAAAAGGTTTTACAAGATCGCGCCTTTGCGAATGAGAAAATCAGCTTTATCTGGGATTCTGTAGTGAAGGAAATCAAGGGTGAAAACCGAGTAGAATCTGTCGTTTTTGAAAATGTGAAAACAGGTCAAGTGACAGAACAAGCCTTTGGTGGCGTCTTTATCTATGTTGGTTTGGATCCTCTTAGTGATTTTGTTAAAGAATTGAATATCCAAGATCAGGCAGGCTGGATTGTGACAGACAACCACATGAAAACTGCAGTTGACGGTATCTTTGCAGTTGGAGATGTTCGCTTGAAAGACCTTCGCCAAGTAACAACAGCAGTTGGAGATGGAGCTATCGCTGGTCAAGAAGCTTACAAGTTTATCACCGAACATAGTTAATCATAAAAAAGTTTCCAATCAGATGACTGGAAACTTTTTATAGTCTATTTCGGAAAACTTCGTACATGAGAATAGCTGCAGCAACACTGGCATTGAGGCTTTGAACATGTCCATTCATGGGAATGGTAATCATTTCATCGACCTGTTTTTTTATGTTGCTAGAGATGCCTTTTCCTTCATTTCCGATGACGAGGGCGATTTTCCCTTTTGTATTCCACTTGTGGCAAGGAGTACCGTTCATATCCGTTCCAAAGGTCCAGAAGCCTTCAGCCTTGAGTTTATCTAGAGTTTGGCTCAGATTAGTCACTCGGGCAATTGGAACGTGTTCAATAGCACCTGTGGCCGTTTTGGCAACGACAGGAGTAACCCCGACAGCACGGTGCTTGGGAATGATGACACCTGAAACGTTGGTCGCATCAGCTGTTCTCAAGATGGAACCTAGATTATGAGGGTCAGTTAACCCATCCAGAATCAATAGAAGTGGATTTTCTTCTTGGCGTGTTTTGGCAAGGATGTGATCCAACTCATTATAGGCAAATTCGGACACTCGTAGAACAAAACCTTGATGAACAGCACCTTCAGTCATCTCGGATAGGGATTTTTTTGAGGTCCAAGAAATGGATACTTTTTTTTCTGTAGCCAGTTCTTTGACTTTTTCAACATTCTTACCTCGGAGATCTTCTTGGAGGTAAAGTTTGTTTCCTGTGTTTGCAAGGAGGGCTTCGGTAACGGCGTGAACGCCATAGACAATATCATTTGTTTTCATGCCTCTATTATAACACAAAACCCCGTCTTGCAACGGGATTTTCTTTATTCAAGAATTAGTAAACCATCTTTAACTTCAAATGGGTCTTTTTCATTGATACGATCGTAAAACATGATTCCGTTGATGTGGTCAATTTCATGCTGAACAACGATGGAGTTATATCCTTTAAGTTTGATGCGGTGTTTTTCTCCATCTTTGTCAAAGTAGTCAACAGTAACGCGGGCATGGCGAACAACATAGCCAGGCACGTTACGGTCAACAGATAGGCAACCTTCTCCTTCGCCAAGTGCAGCGTCTTGAACAGAGTGAGAGACGATTTTTGGATTGTACATAATGGCTTGTAAATCGTAGGCTTCCTGAGGAGTTTCACCTTCTTCAACAATATTTGGTACCAAAACAGCGATAATGCGTTTTGAAATATCCAACTGAGGAGCAGCAAGTCCAACCCCACCACGGAGTCCCATCTTTTCAGCCATGACAGGATCTTGGGAATGTTTCAGGAATTGCATCATCTTTTCACCAAGGATGATTTCCTGGTCAGATAGGGGGAAAGTGACTTCCTCAGCAACCGCGCGAAGAGTCGGATTCCCCTCGCGGATAATATCTTTCATATCAATTAAGTGAGCAGCTTTTGTAATACGTTCTATAGCAGACATTTTCTCTCCTTTCATTACCTCTACATGATATCACAAAATGACACGGATTGAAAGCATTACAGCCTTTAGGATTTTTAGAAAATAGATAGGAAGTTCAATTCAATTGTGAAAGAAATACTTATCTGTGATATAATAAAAAGAAAAGGCTTGCATTAGAAAGTAGGGAGAATGAAGATGCAAAGAAGACAAGATAGACATAAACGTGGACCAGTTTTTCATTTTGTGAGAGGCTTTGTAAACTTTTTTAGGAGTTATCGCAAGTGGAGCAATAAGGGATTTGTGGCGATACTCTTGCTAGCAGTTGCTTTATCAATGGGTTTGGTCTTGTTGTTTGAAAGCTTCCAAGGAATCCCCTTGACTAGTCAAAAAAAGGATGCTATTTCTCAAGAAGCTAATAAGACGAATCAAAATAACAAAGATCTGGAAGAGGAAAAAACTGCCAGAATTATGGCCAATGGGGACCTCCTCTATCATATTCCGATTTATCGTTCTGCTTTAAAAGAAGATGGAACCTATGATTTTCATGAAAATTTTGATTATGTGAAGCCATGGCTCAAACAAGCAGATCTGATTATAGGTGATTTTGAAGGTACTGTGAACAAGGACCACTATTTGGCAGGTTATCCACTCTTTAATGCGCCTGGTGAAGTTATGGATGCCATCAAGGATGCCGGATATCAAGTGCTAGATTTGGCGCATAACCATATCCTAGATTCACAAATAGAAGGTGTGGTTTCAACAGCAGATGCTATTGAAAAGGCAGGAATGACACCTATTGGCGTGTATACGCATGAGTCCCGTGATCAAGCACCACTTGTTATCAAGGAAGTGAACGGCATCAAGGTTGCGCTTTTGGCTTATTCTTATGGATTTAATGGAATTGAGCAAAGTATTTCTCAAGAAGACTATAACCGCTATCTTTCAGATCTAAATGAAGACAAGATGAAGGCTGAAATTGAACGAGCAGAGAAGGAAGCGGATATCACCATTATCATGCCTCAGATGGGTGTGGAGTATCGCTTGGAACCAACTGAAGAACAAAAGGCTCTTTATCACAAGATGATTGATTGGGGAGCGGATATTATCTTTGGAGGGCACCCTCACGTTGTGGAACCATCTGAAACAGTTGAAAAAGATGGGGATAAGAAACTCATTATCTATTCAATGGGGAACTTTATTTCCAATCAACGAATTGAAACCATGCAAGATGAAGAGAATGCTAAGTGGACAGAGCGTGGCGTGCTCATGGATGTGACCATTAAGAAAAAGGCTGGTAAGACGACAATCGAAACTGCTAAAGCGCATCCTTCTTGGGTAAATCGTACACCGAAAGGAACTTATTCTCCAGAAGGTTATCCACTCTTCCTTTACCAAACATATATCTTAGAAGATTTTATCGAGGGTGGTAGTCATCGTGACCAGTTAGATGAAGCGACTAAGGAACGCATTGATACAGCCTATAAAGAAATGAACGAACATGTAGGATTGAAGTGGGACTAGCTTGAATCCAGAGGAAAGTAAATGACGATTAAGGTAATTGCGACAGATATGGATGGGACCTTGCTGGATGCTAGAGGCCAGCTTGATCTCCCACGTTTGGAAAAGATTTTAGATCAGTTAGATCAAAGGGGCATTCGTTTTGTCATCGCGACGGGGAATGAAATTCACCGCATGAGGCAACTACTGGGGCAATTGGTGGATCGAGTGGTTCTGGTTGTAGCCAACGGTGCTCGTATTTTTGAAAAGAATGAATTGATTCAGGCTCAGACTTGGGATGATGCCATTGTTGATAAGGCCTTGGCTCATTTCAATGGTCGAGCGTGTCAGGACCAGTTTGTTGTAACGGGGATGAAGGGTGGTTTTGTCAAAGAAGGTACGATTTTTACAGACCTTGAAAGTTTTATGACTCCAGAAATGATTGAAAAATTCTACCAACGGATGCATTTTGTGGATGAGTTAACATCTGACCTCTTTGGCGGAGTGCTAAAGATGAGCATGGTTGTTGGTGAGGAACGTTTGAGTTCGGCCTTGGAAGAAATTAATGCCCTCTTTGATGGCCGTGTTCGGGCTGTCTCGAGTGGCTATGGTTGCATTGATATCCTCCAAGCTGGAATTCATAAAGCATGGGGCTTGGAAGAATTACTCAAGCGCTGGGACTTGAACCCCCAAGAAATCATGGCTTTTGGTGACAGTGAAAATGATGTTGAGATGCTTGAAATGGCTGGAATTGCCTATGCGATGGAAAATGCTGATGACAGGGCCAAAGCTGTGGCGACTGCTCTAGCACCAGCCAACAGCCAAGGAGGAGTTTACCAAGTCTTGGAAAACTGGTTAGAAAAAGGAGAATGAAGTGGCAGTACAGTTATTAGAAAATTGGCTCCTAAAGGAACAGGGCAAAATCCAAACCAAGTATCGTCACTTAAATCAAGTTTCAGTTGTAGAGCCTGATATCCTTTTCATTGGGGATTCCATTGTCGAATATTATCCTCTGCAGGAGCTGTTTGGGACTTCAAAGACAATTATCAATCGAGGAATTCGTGGTTATCAGACAGGTCTGTTGCTAGAGAATCTTGATGCCCATCTATATGGTGGAACAGTAGATAAAATTGTCCTTCTGATTGGGACAAATGATATCGGAAAAGATGTGCCAGTGAATGAGGCTCTCAATAATCTCGAAGCTCTCATACAATTCATTGCTCGAGATTATCCACTGACAGAGATTAAATTGCTTTCCATTTTGCCTGTCAATGAGGGAGAGGAGTACAAGCAGACGGTTTATACCCGAACGAATGAAAAGATACAGGAGTGGAATCAAGCCTATCAAGAGCTTGCTTCTGCCTATATGCAGGTGGAATTTGTGCCAGTATTTGATAGTTTGACAGACCAAGCAGGCCAACTCAAAAATGACTACACAACTGATGGACTGCATCTCAGTGTTGCCGGTTACCAGGTTTTGACCAAATCCTTGAAAAACTATCTTTTTTAGTTATTTGATTTCCTTTTTGCATTTTTGAGTTAGATAAGGTATAATGGTTTTATTGTCTTTTGGGGTCGTTACGGATTCGACAGGCATTATGAGGCATATTTTGCGACTCGTGTGGCGACGTAAACGCTCAGTTAAATATAACTGCAAAAAATAACACTTCTTACGCTCTAGCTGCCTAAAAACCAGCAGGCGTGACCCGATTTGGATTGCTCGTGTTCAATGACAGGTCTTATTATTAGCGAGATACGATCAAGTCTTGTCTAGTGGCTTGATAAGAGATTGATAGACTCGCAGTTTCTAGGCTTGAGTTATGTGTCGAGGGACTGTTAAACTAATACATAACCTATGGTTGTAGACAAATATGTTGGCAGGTGTTTGGACGTGGGTTCGACTCCCACCGGCTCCATTATTCCTTTGCATTCTTTCGCATTCCTTGGTAAAACGTTGTTAAATCAACGTTTTTTTATTTTTTTCTTTGGTATTCCTTGGTATTCTTTTGCAGAAAAAGGATACAACAAAGGAGTCACAAACAGACCCTAAAGCAGACCCTCTTTTTAAAAAAAGGGATACAAAAAAAGATACAACATTTGTTGTATCCTAGAAATATATTCTTCTACGGAAGACATGGGATTCGAACCCACGCACGCTGTTACACGCCTACCGCGTTTCCAACACGGCCTCTTAAGCCTCTTGAGTAATCTTCCAATACTTACTCAAATAGTCTACCATAAAGGCTCTTATCTTGCAATAAAAATTCTGGAAATAAGAAAAATGACAGAATTTGAAAGAAAGTGATAAAAAATGCTTGACTTTGAAAGAAAGTGTGATAGAATGAGTAGTGTAAACGATAACAGGAGGTGATTCGGTGTTAAAAACAGAGCGGAAGCAACTGATTTTAGAGGAGTTAAATCAACATCATGTAGTTTCTCTAGAGAAATTAGTTAGTTTGCTAGAAACGTCAGAATCAACGGTTCGAAGAGACTTGGATGAGTTGGAGGCGGAAAATAAGCTTCGTCGCGTGCATGGTGGAGCAGAACTCCCCCACTCCTTACAGGAAGAAGAAACCATTCAAGAAAAATCTGTCAAAAACCTTCAAGAGAAGAAGTTGCTTGCTCAGAAGGCAGCCTCTCTGATTAAGGAACAAGATGTCATCTTTATCGATGCTGGAACAACGACAGCCTTTTTGATTCATGAATTGGTCAATAAGAATGTCACAGTCGTGACCAACTCTATTCACCATGCAGCTCAGTTGGTTGAAAAGCAGATTCCGACTGTCATGGTTGGAGGAAGCGTCAAGACAGCAACGGATGCTAGTATCGGGGGCGTTGCTCTTAACCAGATTAACCAATTGCACTTTGACCGTGCCTTTATCGGGATGAATGGTGTGGACGATGGCTATTATACGACTCCTGATATGGAAGAGGGAGCTGTGAAGCGAGCTATTTTGGAGAATGCCAAACAGACTTATGTCTTGGTGGATTCATCAAAAATTGGACAAACTTGCTTTGCTAAGGTAGCGCCATTAAAACGAGCCATTGTTATCACAAGTCAGGGGCATGAGCTCTTGCAGAGAATTAAGAAAAAAACGGAGGTAATAGAAGTATGATTTATACAGTCACACTCAATCCATCTATTGACTATATCGTGCGCTTGGACCAAGTCCAAGTTGGTTGTGTCAATCGTATGGACAGTGATGATAAGTTTGCTGGGGGGAAAGGAATCAATGTTAGTCGTGTCTTGAAACGCTTAGATATTCCCAATACAGCGACTGGATTTATCGGAGGATTTACTGGTAAATTTATCACAGATACCCTTGCAGAGGAAGAAATCGAGACACGTTTTGTCCAAGTGGCAGAAGATACTCGTATCAATGTCAAGATTAAAGCAGACCAAGAAACAGAAATCAATGGGACTGGTCCTAATGTAGAGCAGGCTCAGTTAGAAGAATTGAAAGCTATTTTGTCTAGTTTGACTGCAGAAGATACAGTTGTGTTTGCGGGTTCAAGTGCTAAAAACTTAGGGAATGTCATTTACAAGGATTTGATTGCCTTGACACGCCAGACGGGTGCGCAAGTCGTTTGTGATTTTGAAGGACAGACCTTGATTGATAGTTTGGACTACCAGCCACTTCTTGTAAAACCAAACAACCATGAACTTGGAGCTATCTTTGGAGTGAAACTTGAAAGTTTGGACCAAATTGAGAAATATGCTCGTGAGCTACTAGCTAAAGGTGCTCAAAACGTTATTATCTCTATGGCTGGGGACGGTGCACTTCTTGTCACATCTGAGGGAGCTTACTTCGCTAAACCGATCAAGGGAACAGTGAAAAATTCAGTTGGGGCTGGTGATTCTATGGTTGCTGGATTTACAGGTGAATTTGTCAAATCAAAAGACGCAGTAGAAGCCTTCAAATGGGGAGTAGCTTGTGGAACAGCAACGACCTTCTCAGATGACTTGGCAACAGCAGAATTTATTAAAGAAACATATGAAAAAGTTGAGGTAGAAAAACGATGAAAATTCAAGACCTATTGAGAAAAGATGTCATGTTGCTGGATTTGCAGGCAACTGAAAAAACTGCTGTCATCGAAGAGATGATTAAAAGTTTGACAGACCACGGTTATGTGACAGATTTTGAAATCTTTAAAGAAGGCATTTTGGCGCGTGAAGCTTTGACTTCTACAGGTTTGGGTGAGGGGATTGCTATGCCTCACAGCAAGAACTCTGCTGTCAAAGAAGCAACAGTTCTCTTTGCTAAGTCAAATAAGGGTGTTGACTATGAGAGCTTGGATGGGCAACCAACAGACCTCTTCTTCATGATTGCGGCTCCAGAAGGTGCCAATGATACTCACTTGGCGGCCTTGGCAGAATTGTCTCAATACTTGATGAAAGACGGTTTTGCTGACAAACTTCGCCAAGCAACATCAGCTGATCAAGTCATCGAACTTTTTGACCAAGCTTCAGAAAAAACTGAGGAACCTGTTCAAGCACCTGCCAATGAATCTGGGGACTATATCGTAGCTGTTACAGCTTGTACAACAGGTATTGCCCACACTTACATGGCTCAAGAAGCTCTTCAAAAAGTGGCTGCTGAAATGGGTGTTGGAATTAAGGTTGAAACCAACGGTGCCAGCGGTGTTGGAAATCAACTAACATCAGAGGACATCCGCAAGGCTAAAGCCGTTATCATCGCAGCAGACAAGGCTGTTGAGATGGATCGTTTTGATGGCAAACCTTTGATCAATCGTCCAGTGGCTGACGGTATCCGTAAGACAGAAGAGTTGATAAACTTGGCTCTTTCAGGAGATGCTGAAGTTTACCATGCTGCTAATGGAGCAAAAACTGTAACAGCATCTAATGAAAAACAAAGCCTTGGTGGTGCCTTCTACAAACACTTGATGAGTGGTGTATCTCAAATGTTGCCATTCGTTATCGGTGGTGGTATCATGATTGCCCTTGCATTCTTGATTGACGGTGCTTTGGGTGTTCCAAATGAAAATCTTGGCAATCTTGGTTCTTACCATGAACTAGCTTCTATGTTCATGAAAATTGGTGGAGCAGCCTTTGGTTTGATGCTTCCAGTCTTTGCAGGTTATGTTGCCTACTCTATTGCTGAAAAACCAGGTTTGGTAGCAGGTTTCGTGGCTGGTGCTATTGCCAAAGAAGGTTTTGCCTTTGGTAAAATCCCTTATGCAGCAGGTGGTGAAGCAACTTCAACTCTTGCAGGTGTCTCATCTGGTTTCCTAGGTGCCCTTGTTGGTGGATTTATCGCAGGTGCTTTGGTTCTTGCTATCAAGAAATACGTTAAAGTTCCTCGTTCACTTGAAGGTGCTAAATCAATCCTTCTCTTGCCACTTCTTGGAACAATCTTGACAGGATTTGTCATGCTAGCTGTTAATATTCCAATGGCAGCAATCAACACTGCCATGAATGACTTCCTAGGCGGTCTTGGAGGAGGTTCAGCTGTCCTTCTTGGTATCGTCCTTGGTGGAATGATGGCTGTTGACATGGGTGGACCAGTTAACAAAGCTGCCTATGTCTTTGGTACAGGTACGCTTGCAGCGACTGTTTCTTCAGGTGGTTCTGTAGCCATGGCAGCAGTTATGGCTGGAGGAATGGTGCCGCCACTTGCAATCTTTGTCGCAACTCTTCTTTTCAAAGATAAATTCACTAAGGAAGAACGCAACTCTGGTTTGACAAACATCATCATGGGCTTGTCATTTATCACTGAGGGCGCGATTCCATTTGGTGCAGCAGACCCAGCTCGTGCGATCCCAAGCTTCATCCTTGGTTCAGCAGTAGCAGGTGGCCTCGTTGGTCTTGCTGGAATCAAACTCATGGCTCCACACGGAGGAATCTTCGTTATCGCGCTTACTTCGAATGCTCTTCTTTACCTTGCCTCTGTCTTGGTAGGAGCAATCGTAAGTGGTGTGGTTTATGGTTACCTACGCAAACCCCAAGCATAAAAAATAGAAAAATGAAAAGATTGTACCGTTTAGTGCAGTCTTTTTCTCTTTCCGAAATGTCTGTCAAATATGGTATAATAGAAGAATGGCAAACAAGAATACAAGTAAAACGAGACGGAGACCGTCTAAAGCAGAACTCGAAAGAAAAGAAGCGATTCAACGAATGTTGATTTCGTTGGGAATAGCGCTTTTATTGATTTTTGCAGCCTTCAAATTAGGGGCTGCAGGTATCACTCTTTACAATTTAATTCGCTTGCTGGTGGGTAGCCTAGCTTATCTAGCTATATTTGGCCTCTTAATCTATCTCTTCTTTTTCAAGTGGATCCGAAAACAGGAAGGTCTTCTATCTGGCTTTTTCACTATATTTGCAGGCTTGCTCCTGATTTTTGAGGCCTACTTGGTTTGGAAATATGGCTTGGACAAGTCAGTCTTAAAAGGAACCATGGCTCAGGTTGTGACTGATCTGACTGGTTTTCGAACGACCAGTTTTGCTGGTGGAGGCTTGATTGGTGTTGGCCTCTATGTACCAACAGCCTTTCTCTTCTCAAATATCGGTACTTACTTTATTGGTTCAATTTTGATTTTAGTGGGTTCTCTTCTGATCAGTCCTTGGTCTGTTTACGATATCGCTGAATTTTTCAGTAGAGGCTTTGCTAAATGGCAGGAAGGACATGAGCGCCGAAAAGAGGAACGCTTTGTCAAACAAGAAGAAAAAGCTCGTCAAAAGGCTGAGGAAGAGGCTAGACTAGCAAAAGAAGCAGCTGAGAAAGCCTTACTCGATTTGCCTCCTGTCGATATGGAAACGGGTGAAATTCTGACAGAGGAAGCCGTTCAGGATTTTCCACCTATGCCTGAAGAAGAGTGGGTGGAACCAGAAATCATCTTGCCTCAAGCTGAACATGAATTCCCCAATCAAGAAGAAATCTTTGGTGATGAAGATGTACAGGTTGATTTTTCAGCCAAAGAAGCCCTTGAATATAAACTCCCTAGTTTACAACTTTTTGCCCCAGATAAACCAAAAGACCAGTCTAAAGAGAAGAAAATTGTCCGAGAAAATATCAAAATCCTAGAAGAAACCTTTGCTAGCTTTGGTATCAAGGTGACGGTTGAACGGGCTGAAATTGGTCCATCAGTGACCAAGTATGAAGTCAAGCCAGCAGTCGGTGTACGGGTCAACCGCATTTCCAATCTAGCAGACGACCTCGCTCTTGCCTTAGCAGCCAAGGATGTTCGGATTGAAGCACCAATTCCTGGGAAATCCCTAGTCGGAATCGAAGTGCCTAATTCTGAGATTGCCACTGTGTCTTTCCGAGAACTATGGGAACAATCTCAAACGAAAGCAGAAAATCTCTTGGAAATTCCTTTAGGTAAGGCAGTTAATGGCACTGCAAGAGCTTTTGACCTTTCTAAAATGCCCCACTTGCTCGTCGCAGGTTCAACGGGTTCTGGGAAGTCAGTAGCAGTTAATGGCATTATCGCTAGCATTCTCATGAAGGCGAGACCAGACCAAGTCAAATTTATGATGGTTGACCCCAAGATGGTTGAGTTGTCTGTTTACAATGATATTCCCCACCTCTTGATTCCAGTTGTGACCAATCCACGCAAGGCTAGCAAGGCCCTGCAAAAGGTTGTTGATGAAATGGAAAACCGTTATGAACTCTTTGCCAAGGTGGGGGTTCGGAATATTGCAGGCTTTAATGCCAAGGTAGAAGAGTTTAATGCCCAGTCTGAATACAAGCAGATTCCGCTACCGCTCATCGTTGTGATTGTAGATGAGTTGGCTGATCTCATGATGGTGGCCAGCAAGGAAGTGGAAGATGCCATCATTCGTCTTGGACAGAAGGCGCGTGCTGCAGGTATTCACATGATTCTTGCGACTCAGCGTCCATCCGTTGACGTCATTTCTGGTCTGATCAAGGCCAATGTCCCATCTCGTGTGGCGTTTGCGGTTTCATCTGGTACAGACTCCCGTACGATTTTGGATGAAAATGGAGCAGAAAAACTGCTTGGTCGAGGTGACATGCTCTTTAAACCGATTGATGAAAATCATCCAGTTCGTCTGCAAGGATCCTTTATCTCAGATGATGATGTCGAACGCATTGTAAACTTCATCAAGGCTCAGGCAGATGCGGACTACGATGAGAGTTTTGATCCAGGTGAGGTTTCTGAAAATGAAGGTGAATTTTCAGATGGTGAAGCTGGTGGAGATCCGCTTTTTGAAGAAGCCAAGGCTTTGGTAATCGAAACTCAGAAAGCCAGCGCATCTATGATTCAGCGTCGTTTGTCAGTTGGATTTAACCGTGCGACCCGTCTCATGGAAGAACTGGAGATGGCAGGTGTCATTGGTCCAGCTGAAGGTACCAAACCAAGAAAAGTTTTACAACAATAAAAAAATAGCTTCTTTCCAAGTTTGGAAGGAGGCTATTTTAGTGATTATTGATTTGTTTTATTTTCCGAAGTTGGAGTGTTGGACTGTTTTTCATTATCAGCGGCAGGTTTACTTGGAGTAGGAGCAGGAGTAGAAGAATCCTGAGTTGATGTTTTCTGCTCTTCTTTTTTATCTTCCTTGACGCTAGATTTTGGCGTTTCTTCTTGTTGTGTTTTTTCTTGACTAGTATTATTTTCCTTATTGGGACTAGTGTTTTCCTTAGGGGCTTCCTTTTGGATTTCTTTGACAATGGTTGTGGTCTGGCTTGTCGTAGGTTCTTTTTTACTATCTTTATTATTATCTAGGGCGTTCATGATCGTGATACTTGCGGTAATCAATCCAAGGATACTACCGATAGTAGCGATGGTTTTTTGAAAGACCGTGAAGCCTGTTTTGATGTGTTCTGTTTTTGGTTTTGAGGTTCTACGATAATTAGACATACATTCTCTCCTTTAATTAAAATTTATTATACCGCATTTCTTTAAAAAAATCTTAAAAAAAGAGGAATTGACCTTTCTTGTCGCAAGCTCCGTTTCATGATACAATAGAAGGAGTGATTTTAGAAAGCGTGAGAAAACATGATTTACTTTGATAATTCGGCGACGACCAAGCCCTATCCTGAAGCACTTGAAACCTATATGCAGGTGGCTTCAAAAATTTTAGGAAACCCATCTAGTCTCCATCTTTTGGGAGACCAGGCAACACGAATCTTAGATGCTTCCCGGAAGCAAATTGCGGATTTGATTGGTAAGAAAAGTGATGAAATCTTCTTTACTTCTGGTGGAACAGAAGGGGATAACTGGGTTATCAAGGGTGTGGCCTTTGAAAAAGCACAGTTTGGCAAGCACATCATCGTATCAGCCATTGAACATCCGGCAGTCAAAGAGTCAGCCCTCTGGTTGAAATCTCAAGGTTTTGAAGTGGATTTTGCTCCAGTTGATGAGAAAGGATTTGTAGATGTAGAGGCTCTAGCAGATTTGATAAGACATGATACAATCCTAATTTCCATCATGGCTGTGAACAATGAAATCGGTTCTATCCAGCCCGTTGAGGCTATTTCAGAACTCTTGGCAGACAAGCCAACTATTTCCTTCCATGTTGATGCGGTTCAGGCACTTGCTAAGATTCCAACTGAAAAATACCTGACAGAACGAGTGGATTTTGCGACCTTCTCTAGTCATAAGTTTCATGGTGTCCGTGGTGTTGGTTTTGTATATATCAAGTCCGGCAAGAAGATTACGCCTCTTTTAACAGGTGGTGGCCAGGAGCGCGATTATCGTTCGACAACTGAAAATGTAGCAGGGATTGCAGCGACAGCCAAGGCTCTCCGTTTGTCTATGGAAAAGCTAGATATCTTTACGAACAAGACAGGGCAGATGAAGGCAGTGATTTGTCAAGCCCTTTTGGACTATCCAGATATTTTTGTCTTCTCAGATGAGGAAGACTTCGCCCCTCATATCCTGACTTTTGGGATTAAGGGTGTTCGTGGAGAAGTCATTGTTCACGCCTTTGAAGACTATGATATTTTCATCTCAACGACCTCTGCTTGTTCATCCAAGGCAGGAAAACCCGCAGGCACCTTGATAGCTATGGGAGTGGATAAAAATAAGGCCCAGTCAGCTGTACGTCTTAGCCTAGACCTTGAAAATGATATGAGTCAGGTCGAGCAGTTTTTGACCAAGTTAAAATTAATTTACAATCAAACTAGAAAAGTAAGATAGGAGCATTTATGCAGTATTCAGAAATTATGATTCGCTATGGAGAATTGTCAACCAAACACAAAAATCGTATGCGTTTCATCAATAAACTTCGTAATAATATTTCAGACGTTTTGTCTATCTATCCCCAAGTTAAGGTAACCGCAGATCGCGACCGTGCCCACGCTTACCTGAATGGAGCTGATTATACAGCAGTAGCAGAATCCCTCAAACAAGTATTCGGGATTCAAAACTTTTCTCCCGTTTATAAGATCGAAAAGTCTGTGGAAGTTCTTAAATCTGCTGTCCAAGAGATTATGAAAGAAACTTATAAGGAAGGGATGACCTTTAAAATCACTGCTAAGCGTAGCGACCACAACTTTGAATTGGACAGTCGTGAACTCAATCAAACTCTTGGTGGAGCTGTTTTCGAGGCTATTCCAAACGTACAAGCTCAGATGAAAAATCCTGACATCAATCTTCAGGTTGAGATTCGTGAGGAGGCTGCTTATATTTCCTATGAAACTTTTCGTGGAGCAGGAGGATTACCTGTGGGAAGTTCTGGTAAAGGTATGCTCATGTTGTCGGGAGGGATTGACTCACCTGTAGCGGGTTATCTAGCTCTTAAACGTGGGGTAGATATCGAGGCTGTTCACTTTGCCAGCCCACCTTACACCAGTCCTGGTGCCCTTAAGAAAGCCCAAGATTTAACTCGTAAATTGACTAAGTTTGGGGGCAATATCCAGTTTATCGAAGTACCTTTCACAGAGATCCAAGAGGAAATCAAGGCTAAAGCGCCAGAAGCCTATCTCATGACCTTGACCCGTCGTTTTATGATGCGGATTACTGACCGTATTCGTGAGGTGAGAAATGGTTTAGTTATCATCAATGGGGAAAGTCTCGGTCAAGTAGCTAGCCAGACCTTGGAAAGTATGCAGACTATCAACGCTGTGACCAGCACTCCAGTCATTCGTCCTGTGGTTACTATGGATAAGTTGGAAATCATTGATATTGCTCAGGAAATCGATACCTTTGAAATTTCTATCCAACCTTTTGAAGATTGCTGTACTATTTTTGCACCTGATCGTCCTAAGACCAATCCTAAGATTAAGAATGCAGAGCAATATGAAGCACGCATGGATGTTGAAGGTTTGGTAGAGCGAGCAGTGGCTGGAATCATGATTACTGAGATCACACCTCAGGTTGAAAAAGATGAAGTTGATGACTTGATTGACAATCTCCTCTAATCAGAAAATCCAAAAGAATTTAGAAAATTAAATAAAAAAGTTAGTTTTTAATCCAAAAAATGGAAGAAAAACTGACTTTTTTTGTTAAACTGTGATATAATAAGATAAAATTTTGAATATAGAGAGTTTTCTGACAATGAATCAATCCTACTTTTATCT
Organism: bacterium; assembly: GCA_905221205.1. Taxonomy (GTDB): domain Bacteria; phylum Bacillota; class Bacilli; order Lactobacillales; family Streptococcaceae; genus Streptococcus. The sequence goes on along the minus strand of CAJNCG010000003.1, from coordinate 105,295 downwards.
AAAAATGAAAGAACACAAACTTAAAGTTCCTTATACAGGTAAGGAACGCCGTGTACGTGTTCTTCTTCCTAAAGATTATGAGAAAGACACGGATCGTTCCTATCCTGTTGTATACTTTCATGACGGGCAAAATGTTTTTTATAGTAAAGAGTCCTTCATTGGTCATTCATGGAAGATCATCCCAGCTATTAAGCGTAATCCGGATATCAGTCGTATGATTGTCGTAGCCATTGATAATGATGGTATGGGGCGGATGAATGAGTATGCGGCTTGGAAGTTCCAAGAATCTCCTATCCCAGGACAGCAGTTTGGCGGCAAGGGTGTGGAGTATGCCGAGTTTGTCATGGAGGTGGTCAAACCTTTTATCGATGAAACTTATCGTACAAAAGCAAACCGCCAGCATACAGCTATGGTTGGTTCCTCACTAGGAGGCAATATTACCCAGTTTATCGGTTTGGAATACCAAGACCAAATTGGTTGCTTGGGCGTATTTTCATCTGCCAACTGGCTGCACCAAGAAGCCTTTAACCGCTATATCGAGCGTAAGAAATTGACGCCTGAACAGCGCATTTTTATCTATGTGGGAACGGAAGAAGCGGATGATACTGACAAGACCCTAATGGCTGGTAATATCAAACAAGCTTATATCGACTCGTCGCTTCGCTATTACCATGATTTGATAGCAGGGGGAGTACACTTGGATAATCTTGTCTTGAAAGTTCAGTCTGGTGCCATCCATAGTGAAATCCCTTGGTCGGAGAATTTACCAGATTGTCTGAGATTTTTTGCAGAAAACTGGTAAAGTAAGAAAGGAGAAAATATGCATATTGAACATCTTAGCCACTGGAGTGGCAATCTTAACCGTGAAATGTACCTTAACCGGTATGGTCATGCTGGGATTCCAGTTGTGGTTTTTGCTTCATCAGGTGGTAGTCACAACGAATACTATGATTTTGGCATGATTGATGCCTGTGCTTCCTTTATCGAGGAAGGCCGTGTCCAGTTCTTTACCCTATCTAGTGTGGATAGTGAGAGCTGGTTGGCCACTTGGAAGAACGGTCACGACCAAGCAGAGATGCACCGTGCTTACGAACGCTACGTGATTGAGGAGGCCATTCCTTTTATCAAGCATAAGACAGGTTGGTTTGATGGCATGATGACAACAGGTTGTTCGATGGGCGCCTACCATGCACTCAATTTCTTCCTCCAGCATCCAGATGTCTTTACTAAGGTGATTGCTCTTAGTGGTGTTTACGACGCACGTTTCTTTGTCGGCGATTACTACAATGACGATGCTATTTACCAAAACTCGCCAGTAGATTATATCTGGAACCAAAACGACGGCTGGTTTATTGACCGTTACCGTCAGGCAGAGATTGTGCTGTGTACGGGTCTTGGAGCCTGGGAACAAGATGGCTTGCCATCCTTTTACAAGCTCAAGGAAGCCTTTGACCAGAAACAAATTCCAGCCTGGTTTGCTGAATGGGGACACGATGTCGCCCACGACTGGGAATGGTGGCGCAAACAAATGCCTTATTTCCTCGGCAATCTCTATTTATAAAAGGAGTTACCTATGAATTACCTTGTTATTTCTCCCTATTATCCACAAAACTTTCAACAGTTTACCATCGAACTAGCCAATAAAGGCCTCACCGTCTTGGGAATAGGTCAGGAACCTTACGAGCAATTGGATGATCCTTTACGCAATAGCCTGACCGAATATTTCCGTGTTGACAACCTTGAGAACATAGATGAAGTCAAACGTGCAGTTGCTTTTCTTTTCTATAAGCATGGCCCAATTGACCGCATCGAATCCCACAATGAATATTGGTTAGAGTTGGACGCAGCCCTTCGTGAACAATTCAATGTTTTCGGTGCCAAACCAGAGGATCTCAAAAAGACGAAATATAAGTCTGAAATGAAGAAACTGTTCAAAAAAGCAGGTGTTCCTGTGGTACCTGGAGCTGTTATCAAGACGGAAGCAGATGTTGATCAAGCTGTGAATGAAATCGGTCTTCCAATGATTGCCAAACCTGACAATGGAGTGGGAGCAGCCGCAACCTTTAAACTTGAGACAGAAGACGATATCAATCACTTCAAGCAAGAATGGGACCATTCAACTGTTTATTTCTTTGAGAAATTTGTCACTTCCAGAGAAATTTGCACCTTTGATGGACTAGTGGACAAGGATGGAAAGATTGTCTTCTCAACAACCTTTGACTACGCCTATACACCGCTTGATCTCATGATGTACAAGATGGACAATTCCTATTACGTTCTCAAGGATATGGATCCAAAACTGCGCAAGTATGGTGAAGCGATTGTCAAAGAATTTGGTATGAGAGAACGGTTCTTCCATATTGAGTTCTTCCGCGAAGGAGACGATTATATTGCCATTGAGTACAATAACCGTCCTGCAGGTGGTTTTACAATTGATGTTTATAACTTTGCACATTCCTTGGATCTCTATCGTGGATATGCAGCTATTGTCGCAGGAGAAGAGTTTTCAGTGTCAGAATTTGAACCACAGTATTGTTTGGCTACTTCTCGCCGTGCAAATGCTCATTATGCCTATTCAGAAGAGGATTTGCTTGACAAATACAGTCAGCAGTTCAAGGTTAAAAAAATCATGCCAGCGGCCTTCGCGGAACTTCAAGGAGATTACCTTTATATGCTGACAACTCCGAGTCGACAAGAAATGGATCAGATGATTGCAGATTTCGGACAACGTCAAGAATAAGAACTATCGGATTAAGGAGAATGACCTTCTTAATCCTTTTGTTTTTTTATAAGAAATGAAACCGCTTTTTCATATATTCTTTTAGAAAACCTGTTGCTAAAAGATATAAAAATTGATAGAATAAGGATTGTCTAAAAAATTTTAAGGAGAATCTATCAAATGGATTTCACATGGGCAATTAAATATGCCACTGAATTTTTGGGAACTGCTCTTTTGATCATTCTTGGAAATGGTGCAGTTGCTAACGTTGAACTTAAAGGTACGAAAGGTCACCAAAGTGGCTGGATCGTTATCGCTGTTGGTTATGGTATGGGGGTTATGATTCCTGCCTTGATGTTTGGTAATGTATCTGGAAACCACATCAACCCAGCCTTCACTCTTGGACTTGCAGTAAGCGGTCTCTTCCCTTGGGCACAAGTTGCACCTTATATCATCGCACAAGTTTTGGGTGCTATCTTTGGTCAAGCCTTGGTTGTGGCAACACACCGCCCATACTACTTGAAAACTGAAAATCCAAACAATATCTTGGGAACTTTCTCAACAATTTCAAGTTTGGACCAAGGTACAAAAGAATCACGCTTTGCAGCAACTGTTAATGGTTTTATCAACGAGTTCGTTGGTTCATTCGTTCTCTTCTTTGCAGCACTTGGTTTGACAAAGAACTTCTTTGGTGCTGAATTAGTATCAAAAGCACAAGCGGCCATTAATGCACAAGTTGCTCAAGCAACTACTCAAGGTCAAACAATTCCTCAAGAGCAAGTAACAGCAGCACTTGACCAAGCTAAAGAACAAGTAGCACCATTTATGGAATCTGGTCTTGGAATTGCTCACTTGGCACTTGGTTTCCTCGTTATGGCCTTGGTAACATCACTTGGTGGACCTACAGGACCTGCCTTGAACCCAGCCCGTGACTTGGGACCACGTCTCCTTCATGCTTTCCTTCCAAAATCAGTTCTTGGTGAGCACAAAGGCGATTCAAAATGGTGGTATTCTTGGGTACCAGTAGTAGCGCCTATCGCAGCAGCAATTGCGGCAGTAGCTATCTTCAAATTCCTTTACCTATAAGAAATTGAAACCGAGGAAATCCTCGGTTTTTTAGATGCAATTTTACGAAAAATCGGTAAATTTGAGCATAATATCTTGTAAAAAATTCTAAAATCCTATAAAATAAAAAGTGATGGAGGAATTTATGAATGTAAATCAAATTGTACGGATTATTCCTACTTTAAAAGTTAATAATAGAAAATTAAATGAAACATTTTATATTGAAACCCTTGGTATGAAGGCCTTGTTAGAAGAGTCAGCTTTTCTGTCACTAGGGGATCAAACAGGTCTTGAAAGGCTAGTTTTAGAAGAAGCTCCAAGTATGCGTACTCGTAAGGTAGAAGGAAGAAAAAAACTAGCTAGATTGATTGTCAAGGTAGAAAATCCCTTGGAAATCGAAGGTCTCTTATCTAAAACAGATTCGATTCATCGATTATATAAAGGTCAAAACGGCTATGCTTTTGAGATTTACTCACCAGAAGATGATTTGATTTTGATTCATGCAGAAGATGACAGAGAAAGCCTAGTAGAAGTAGAAGAAAAGCCTGAATTTCAAACAGATTTGGAATCAATCTCTTTAAGTAAATTTGAGATTTCCATGGAATTACACCTCCCAACTGATGTCGAAAGTTTCTTGGAGCTATCTGAAATTGGGACATCCCTTGATTTTATCCCAGCTCAGGGGCAGGATCTGACTGTGGACAATGCGGTTACTTGGGACTTGTCTATGCTCAAGTTCCTTGTCAATGAACTAGATATATCAAGTCTGCGCCAGAAGTTTGAATCTACCGAATATTTTATTCCTAAGTCTGAAAAATTCTTCCTTGGTAAAGATAGAAATAATATTGAATTGTGGTTTGAAGAAGTATGAAGTGGACCAAGATTATTAAAAAAATAGAAGAGCAAATCGAGGCAGGGATTTATCCCGGAGCCTCTTTTGCGTATTTTAAGGACCATCAATGGACGGAGATCTATGTAGGACAGAGTGACCCAGAACATGGATTGGATACTGAGGCAGGACTAGTTTACGACCTAGCCAGTGTTAGCAAGGTTGTTGGGGTTGGCACTGTTGTTACCTTCTTGTGGGAAAAAGGTCAATTAGATATTGATAGACCAGTAACCGATTTTTTACCTGAAAGTGATTATCCAGATATCACTATTCGTCAGCTCTTGACTCACGCTACAGACCTTGATCCTTTTATTCCAAATCGAGACCTTTTAACAGCTTCAGAATTAAAGGAAGCCATGTTTCATCTCAACAGACGAAGTCAACCAGCCTTTCTTTATTCGGATGTTCATTTTTTGCTTTTGGGCTTTATTTTGGAAAGAATCTTCTATCAAGACTTGGATGTGATTTTACAGGAGCAAGTCTGGAAACCTTGGGGAATGAATGAAACCCAGTTTGGACCTGTTGAGCTTGCTGTTCCAACAGTCAGAGGTGTAGAGGCAGGCATAGTGCATGATCCCAAGGCTCGTCTCTTGGGCAGACATGCTGGTAGTGCTGGTTTGTTTTCGACTGTGAAGGATTTACAAATCTTTTTAGAACACTATTTAGAGGACGATTTTTCAAGAGATTTGGGTCAAAATTTTTCTCCTTTGGATGACAAGGAACGTTCTTTAGCATGGAATTTGGAAGGAGAATGGCTAGACCATACGGGCTATACAGGTACCTTTATCATGTGGAATCGTCAGAAACAAGAAGCGGTCATTTTCCTATCGAATCGTACCTATGAAAAGGATGAACGAGCCCAGTGGATATTAGACCGCAATCAAGTGATGGACTTGATTCGCAAAGAAAAGTAAGGAGATACATGTCAAATAGTTTAAAAGGGACTTTATTAACAGTTGTGGCTGGTATTGCTTGGGGCTTGTCAGGAACGAGTGGCCAATACCTGATGGCACATGGTATTTCTGCTCTGGTCTTGACCAACTTGCGCCTTTTAATCGCTGGTGGGATTCTCATGCTCTTGGCTTATGCTACTGCAAAGGAGAAAACGCTGGCCTTTTTAAAGGATAGAAAAAGTTTGCTGTCACTTCTCGTTTTTGCTCTAATTGGTCTTTTTCTCAATCAATTTGCCTACTTGTCTGCAATTCAGGAAACCAATGCAGGAACAGCAACGGTCCTTCAGTATGTTTGTCCTGTTGGGATTTTGATTTATAGCTGTATCAAGGATAAGGTGGCACCGACCCTGGCAGAGATTGTTTCCATCTTATTAGCCATTGGAGGAACCTTCCTCATTGCGACCCATGGGCAACTTGACCAGTTATCCATTACACCTTCTGGCCTATTCTGGGGTCTCTTTTCTGCCTGGACTTATGCTCTGTATATCATTTTGCCAATAGCCTTGATTAAGAAGTGGGGGAGTAGCTTGGTCATTGGTGTGGGAATGGTCATAGCAGGTTTGGTCGCCCTTCCTTTTACAGGGGTTCTACAGACTACTATCCCAACTAGTCTTGATTTTCTTCTTGCTTTTGCGGGTATTATTCTTATTGGGACTGTCTTTGCCTATACAGCCTTCTTAAAAGGAGCCAGTTTGATTGGACCGGTCAAGTCAAGTTTGTTGGCTTCAATTGAGCCAATTTCGGCGGTTTTCTTTGCCTTCCTAATTATGAATGAACAATTTTATCCTATTGATTTTCTTGGTATGGCAATGATATTAGTTGCTGTAACCCTGATTTCTTTGAAAGATTTATTGTTAGAAAAATAAAAAAACCTCTTTGTCTGTGACAGAGAGGTTTTATGTAGTATTTTATACTCAATGAAAATCAAAGAGCAAAATAGAAAACTAGCTGCAGGTTGCTCAAAGCACTGCTTTGAGGTTGTAGATAGAACTGACGAAGTCAGCTCAAAACACCGTTTTGAGGTTGCAGATGAAACTGACGAAGTCAGTAACCATATCTACGGCAAGGGGACGTTGACGCGGTTTGAAGAGATTTTCGAAGAGTATTAATTGTTTTCAAGATAAAATTCAAATCGTTCGCCTACATATTGGCTTTTTACGTATTCGAATGCAGTACCATCTTCTAGGTAGGAAACCTGAGTCAAACCAAGAATAGCATGCCCTTTTTCAACTTCCAAATAGTGGGCAATTTTTTCCTTAGCAAGGCGAGCATAAATTGTCTGCTGTGATTTACCGATACGGTAGCCATGTTTTTGTAGGGTCTGGAAGAAATGACTGGTAATTTCTTCTTTTTTAAAGTCCTTAATAAATTTTTCAGGAATAGATGCAACCTCATAAACCAGAGGAACTTGGTCGGCATAGCGGACCCGCTCCATTCGGATAATATTCTCTGTTGGAGAAATTCCTAGCTTGGCAACTTCCTGCTCGTTGGGAATAGTTTTTCTGTAGGAAATGAGCTGGCTAGAGGGAACTTTTCCTTGGGACTTAACAATTTCAGTAAAACTAGTTGTACCCCGCATTTTTTCTTGTACACGTGTACTGGATACAAAGGTGCCACTTCCTACACGGCGCTCTAAGACGCCTTCTTCGACTAATAGAGATACGGCTTGGCGGAGGGTCATGCGACTAACCGCAAACTGCTCAGCTAAATCTCGTTCACTTGGGAGTCTCTCTCCAATAGCCCAACGGTGCTCGTCAATATCCTTTTTAATCTGATCGTGGATTTTCATATAAGCAGGTAGCATATTTTTCACTTCATTTCTATCTTTTCTCTATTGTACCCCAATAAACTAGAAAAAGTCAAACTTCGCCTTGTTTAGTTGGTAATTCGCCCTTATTTGTGATAGAATATTGAAAAAAGATATTTCTTTTGAGAAAGGAAAAAGATGAGCAACATTTCAACTGATTTGCAAGATGTAGAAAAAATCATCGTTTTGGACTATGGTAGCCAGTACAACCAGCTGATTTCACGCCGTATCCGTGAGATTGGTGTTTTTTCAGAACTAAAAAGCCATAAAATTTCAGCTGCTGAAGTTCGTGAAATCAACCCTGTAGGAATTATCCTTTCAGGTGGTCCAAATTCTGTATACGAAGATGGTTCATTCGATATTGACCCAGAAATCTTCGAACTGGGAATTCCTATTTTGGGAATCTGTTACGGTATGCAGTTGTTAACTCATAAACTTGGAGGAAAAGTTGTTCCTGCAGGTGATGCTGGAAATCGTGAATATGGTCAATCAACTCTTACTCACACACCATCAGCTCTTTTTGAATCAACACCTGATGAACAGACTGTTTTGATGAGCCATGGTGATGCGGTTACTGAGATTCCTGCTGACTTTGTTCGTACAGGAACATCAGCTGATTGCCCTTATGCAGCCATAGAAAACCCAGATAAACACATTTACGGTATCCAATTCCACCCAGAAGTTCGTCATTCTGTATACGGAAATGATATCCTTCGTAACTTTGCCCTTAACATCTGTAAGGCTAAAGGCGACTGGTCAATGGATAATTTCATCGACATGCAAATCCAAAAAATCCGTGAGACCGTCGGTGATAAACGTGTTCTTCTCGGTCTATCAGGTGGCGTTGACTCTTCAGTTGTTGGTGTTCTTCTTCAAAAAGCAATTGGCGATCAATTGATCTGTATCTTCGTGGACCACGGTCTTCTTCGTAAAGGAGAAGCAGATCAAGTTATGGATATGCTTGGTGGTAAGTTTGGTTTGAATATCGTCAAAGCAGACGCTGCAAAACGCTTCCTTGACAAACTTGCTGGTGTTTCTGACCCTGAACAAAAACGTAAAATCATTGGTAACGAGTTTGTCTATGTCTTTGATGACGAAGCAAGCAAGCTCAAAGATGTGAAATTCCTTGCTCAAGGGACTCTTTATACAGACGTGATTGAGTCTGGTACGGATACAGCTCAGACAATCAAGTCACACCACAACGTGGGTGGTCTTCCAGAAGACATGCAGTTTGAATTGATTGAACCACTCAACACTCTCTATAAAGATGAAGTTCGTGCCCTTGGTACAGAGCTTGGTATGCCAGACCACATCGTATGGCGCCAACCATTCCCAGGACCAGGACTTGCTATCCGTGTGATGGGTGAAATTACTGAAGAGAAACTAGAGACTGTTCGTGAGTCAGACGCTATCCTGCGTGAGGAAATTGCCAAAGCTGGTCTTGACCGTGATATCTGGCAATACTTCACAGTTAATACAGGTGTTCGTTCAGTTGGTGTTATGGGTGACGGTCGTACGTATGACTACACAATTGCAATCCGTGCTATCACCTCGATCGATGGTATGACAGCTGACTTTGCCAAAATTCCATGGGAAGTTCTTCAAAAAATCTCAGTACGTATCGTAAACGAAGTGGACCACGTTAACCGTATCGTCTACGATATTACAAGTAAACCACCTGCAACCGTTGAGTGGGAATAGAGTTAATGAGTTAAAAAAAGCCTAGAAATCAATCTTTCTAAGGCTTTTTACTTTATTTTAACAACAATTTAACAACAAAACTATAATTTTCACTATAAACTATACTTATCTTTAATCTACTTTTAAATAGGTATATATGGTATAATATGGTATAATATGATAAATTTGAAGGTGTGGAGGAAAAAATAAGATGTTTGTGAGAAAATTTGAACCTAAAGATGCAGAAAAAGTGTCAGAATTAGTTGTAACAACTTTAAGAACTACTAATATCAAAGATTATTCATTAGAGTATATAGAAAATGATGTAAAGATTTTGCAACCACAAAATATTTTAGAAAGAGCAAACTGGATGCATTTTTATGTGGTATGTGATGCTGAAAAGATTGTTGGGTGTGGGGCGATAGGACCATATTGGGATAAAGAAGATGAAAGTAGTCTTTTCACTATTTTTGTACTACCGGATTATCAAGGAAAAGGTGTAGGGCGAATGATTATTGAAACACTTGAGAAAGATGAATTTTTCCTTCGGGCAAAAAGAGTAGAAATTCCAGCTTCTATAACTGCAACACCTTTTTATTTGAAGATGGGATATAATTATAAGAATGGGATTACTCTTCCGGACGAAGAAGGGTTATTGAGATTGGAAAAATATAGATAAATTGAGGCTTTCTTGGCAACAACGGAAAGACAACTCCCAGTTTGTCGAACGTAAAGTATTAAAGACGATAGAAATAAAAAATCTATCGTCTTTTTCATGCCTATTTTCAATTTATATTGTGAGCAATAAATAGGGAAAACTCGCAAGAGTTGCTAACTAGTATTTCAAATGTAATCTCGGAATTATATGAATTATAACTAATAATACGGTAAACACTAATAGTTTACCGTAGGAATCTAAAATTTAATCGGACAGACTTCGCTAGTCAGACAAAACTTTAGATTGAAAATTTTTAGTATGCTGATTGCCATTAAATTTACTTTTTCTGACAATATTATCACTCACCACTACTTTCCCAGTCATCCTAGTAGCTACTTCTTTCATAGCATTTGGCCTTAAATGAGAGTAGGTTCCAAGTGTTGTCTTAATATCAGCATGTCCTAGACGATTTTGCATTTCTAAATCATTCATTCCTAGAGAGAGCATAAAGCTGGCATGAGAATGCCTTAAATCGTGGATTCTTATTGATTTTATTTTTGCGTAATCACTATGAGATTTTAGAACACGTTTAAGAGTTGATTTTACCAACGGACTATCTGCTATGGAAAATACAAATTTACATTCTCCTATTTGAGATTGTGCTTTCTTCCAATATTTCAAATGTTCTAATGTATCATCATCAAGATACAAAAGCCTTACACCTGATATAGATTTTGTATCAGTAAGATACCACTCTTTTTGGCTTTTATAATACATTGAGCAGTTTATTAAAGCAGTACCTTTTTCAAAATCTATTTTCGACCATTCAATAGCTTGTAATTCACTTGTCCTAACTCCAGTCATAAAGAAAAACCAAAATGTAGTAAAATACAATAATTCATAGATATTAGATTTATCAAATGTACTAATGAATAGCTGAAATTCTTCTACCGTCCAAAAATCAACTTTAGGACGGTCTTTTTTTACGTTTCCTACATCTGACTTTTAGTGAGTGGGAATAGTCGTTTAAGGACTAGATTATTCCATGTAGTTTAATTAGCCAGTATCTTTGGATACTGGTTTTTACTTTATCGGCTCTTTTTACTACTTGTTTCAACTGCTGAAAGATTAGAATTGTCAAAACAATCTGTCCAGGCTTGATTTTATGGCTTATTTACTATAAAATGAGAAGGAAAAACGTCAAACTTTTATATTGCAAATAGGAGAAAACATGACAAAAACATTAAAACGTCCTGAGGTTTTATCACCTGCAGGGACTTTAGAGAAGCTAAAGGTAGCTGTTCAGTATGGAGCAGATGCTGTCTTTATCGGTGGTCAGGCCTATGGTCTTCGTAGCCGTGCTGGAAACTTTACCTTTGAACAGATGGAAGAAGGTGTTCAGTTTGCGGCTAAGTACGGTGCCAAGGTCTATGTAGCTGCCAACATGGTTATGCACGAAGGAAATGAAGCTGGTGCTGGTGAGTGGTTCCGTAAACTACGTGATATCGGGATTGCCGCGGTTATCGTGTCTGACCCAGCCTTGATTATGATTGCAGCTACAGAAGCACCAGGTCTTGAAATCCACCTCTCTACCCAAGCAAGTGCCACTAACTATGAAACTCTTGAGTTCTGGAAAGAACTGGGCTTGACTCGTGTCGTTTTGGCGCGTGAGGTTTCAATGGAAGAATTAGCTGAAATCCGCAAACGTACAGACGTTGAGATTGAAGCCTTTGTCCACGGAGCCATGTGTATCTCTTACTCTGGTCGTTGTACACTTTCAAACCACATGAGTATGCGTGATGCCAACCGTGGTGGATGTTCTCAGTCTTGCCGTTGGAAGTACGATCTTTACGACATGCCATTTGGGAAAGAACGTAAGAGTCTTAAGGGCGAAATTCCAGAAGAATTTTCAATGTCAGCCGTTGATATGTCTATGATTGACCATATCCCAGATATGATTGAAAACGGTGTGGACAGTCTGAAAATTGAAGGTCGTATGAAGTCTATTCACTATGTTTCAACGGTGACTAACTGCTACAAGGCAGCTGTTGATGCTTATCTAGAAAGTCCAGAGAAGTTTGAAGCTATCAAGCAAGACTTGATTGATGAGATGTGGAAGGTTGCCCAACGTGAATTGGCAACAGGTTTCTACTACGGTACACCATCTGAAAATGAGCAGTTGTTTGGTGCTCGTCGTAAAATTCCTGAGTACAAGTTTGTCGCTGAGGTCGTTTCTTATGATGATGCGACACAAACAGCGACTATTCGCCAACGGAACGTCATTAACGAAGGTGATCAAGTTGAGTTTTATGGCCCAGGTTTCCGTCATTTTGAAACTTATATTGAAGATTTGCATGATGCCAAAGGCAATAAGATCGACCGCGCTCCAAATCCAATGGAACTTTTGACAATCAAGGTGCCTCAACCCGTTCAAGCAGGAGACATGGTTCGAGCTCTTAAAGAAGGTCTCATCAATCTTTATAAGGAAGATGGAACCAGCGTCACAGTTCGTGCTTAATAAACATGTAGGAGATGAAAGCTTTCCCTTTAATTCTACTTACTAAAAGAGCATTTGGTTAAAAATATATCAATTTTCATCCGAGATTTCATCTCGGATTTTTTCAATATTTTTCAGAAAGGTCTAGATAATGGTCGGATTTATTACAAGTTTTTTACAAAGTTTTCTATATAATAAGCTCAAAAATAGTAAAATTGTAAATAATTTTCATTAAACGCTTTCAATGTTAGTAAAAAGTTGACAAATCCAATTTTTAGGACTAAACTAAGTAAGTAAATTTTAATTAAAAGGAGAATTCGTCATGAATTTAACATTTTTCGGTCTATGTCTTGCCTGTATGGGTGTATCTCTTGGTGAGGGTTTGTTGATGAATGGTTTGTTGAAATCAGTAGCTCGCCAACCAGATATTATCGCTGAGTTTCGTAGCTTGATGTTTTTAGGGGTTGCCTTTATTGAAGGAACTTTCTTCGTAACTCTTGTCTTCTCATTTATTATTAAATAACGAAATATAAATTGGAGAAGGGAGAATGTTAGATGGAAGAAAGTATCAATCCAACCATCAATATTGGTCCTGTTACCTTTGATTTAACTTTGACAGCCTTGACTTTGCTGTCTGTGTTTCTGATTTTTGCATTTATCTATTGGGCAAGTCGTAATATGACCTTGAAACCCAAAGGTAAACAAAATGTACTAGAGTATCTCTATGATTTTGTAATTGGATTTACAGAACCTAACCTTGGTTCCCACTACATAAAAGATTACTCACTCTTTTACTTATGTTTATTTCTTTTTATGGTTATCGCCAATAATCTTGGTTTGATGGCTAAACTTCAAACAACAGATGGGACAAACCTTTGGACATCGCCAACTGCAAATCTTTCATTTGACCTTGTCTTGTCTTTCTGTATTATTGTGATGGCGCATATTGAGGGGATTCGTCGTCGTGGGATTAAACAATACCTCAAAGGTTTTGTAACTCCTGCATTTATGACACCGATGAATCTACTTGAAGAAGTCACGAATTTCCTTTCTCTTGCTTTGCGGATTTTTGGGAATATCTTTGCAGGTGAAGTAATGACAAGCTTGCTTCTTTTACTTTCACATCAGGCTATTTTTTGGTATCCAATCGCATTTGGGACAAACTTAGTTTGGACTGCATTTTCCGTGTTCATTTCTTGTGTACAGGCCTATGTCTTTACACTATTATCCTCTATGTACCTAGGAAATAAAATTAATGATGAAGAGTAGAAAGGAGTAACTGATGCACGTAACAGTAGGTGAATTAATTGGTAATTTTATTTTAATCGCTGGCTCTTTTATCCTTTTGCTAGTCTTGATTAAAAAATTTGCATGGTCTAATATTACAAGCATTTTCGAAGAAAGAGCTGAAAAAATTGCTTCAGATATTGACAGAGCCGAAGAAGCACGTCAAAAAGCAGAAGTATTAGCTCAAAAACGCGAAGATGAATTGGCTGGTAGCCGTAAAGAAGCTAAGACAATCATTGAGAATGCGAAAGAAACAGCTGAGAAAAGTAAGGCTAGTATTTTAGCAGATGCTAAACTAGAAGCAGGACGCTTAAAAGAAAAAGCAAACCAAGAAATTGCTCAAAACAAAGCTGAAGCCTTACAAAGCGTTAAGGGTGAGGTAGCAGATTTGACAATCAGCTTAGCTGGTAAAATCATCTCACAAAACCTTGACGGTCATGCCCATAAAGAACTCATTGATCAGTATATCGATCAGCTAGGAGAAGCTTAATGGACAAGAAAACAGTAAAGGTAATTGAAAAATACAGCATGCCTTTTGTCCAATTGGTACTCGAAAAAGGAGAAGAAGACCGTATCTTTTCAGACTTGACTCAAATCAAGCAAGTTGCTGAAGAAACAGGTTTACCTTCTTTTTTAAAAAAAGTGGCAGTAGACGAGTCTGACAAGGAAAAAACGATTGCTTTCTTCCAAGACTCGGTGTCACCTTTATTGCAAAACTTGATCCAGGTTCTGGCATACAATCACAGAGCAAATCTTTTTTATGATGTGCTTGTAGATTGCTTGAACCGACTTGAAAAAGAAACAAATCGATTTGAAGTGACGATTACGTCAGCTCATCCTTTAACTGATGAACAGAAGAGTCGCTTGCTCCCTTTGATTGAGAAAAAAATGTCTCTGAAAGTAAGGAGTGTAAAAGAACAAATCGATGAAAGTCTCATTGGTGGTTTTGTCATTTTTGCCAATCACAAGACAATTGATGTGAGTATTAAACAACAACTTAAAGTTGTTAAAGAAAATTTGAAATAGAAAGTGGTGTTCTTTTGGCAATTAACGCACAAGAAATCAGCGCTTTAATTAAGCAACAAATTGAAAATTTCAAACCCAATTTTGATGTGACTGAAACAGGTGTTGTAACCTATATCGGGGATGGTATCGCGCGTGCTCACGGCCTTGAAAATGCCATGAGTGGAGAGTTGTTGATTTTTGAAAACGGCTCTTATGGTATGGCTCAAAACTTGGAGTCAACAGACGTTGGTATTATCATCCTAGGTGACTTTACAGATATCCGTGAAGGCGATACAATCCGCCGTACAGGTAAAATCATGGAAGTCCCAGTAGGTGAAAGTCTGATTGGTCGTGTTGTGGACCCACTTGGTCGTCCAGTTGACGGTCTTGGAGAAATCCACACAGATAAAACTCGTCCAGTTGAGTCGCCAGCTCCTGGTGTTATGCAACGTAAGTCTGTATCAGAACCATTGCAAACTGGTTTGAAAGCTATTGACGCCCTTGTACCGATTGGTCGTGGTCAACGTGAGTTGATTATCGGTGACCGTCAGACAGGGAAAACAACTATTGCGATTGATACAATCTTGAACCAAAAAGGTCAAGATATGATCTGTATCTATGTCGCAATTGGACAGAAAGAATCAACCGTTCGTACGCAAGTAGAAACACTTCGTCAGTACGGTGCCTTGGACTACACAATCGTTGTGACTGCCTCTGCTTCACAACCATCTCCATTGCTTTTCCTAGCTCCTTATGCTGGGGTTGCCATGGCAGAAGAATTTATGTACCAAGGTAAGCATGTTTTGATCGTTTATGATGATCTTTCAAAACAAGCGGTAGCTTATCGTGAACTGTCACTCTTGCTTCGTCGTCCTCCAGGTCGTGAAGCCTTCCCAGGGGATGTTTTCTATCTTCACAGCCGTTTGCTTGAGCGCTCAGCTAAAGTTTCTGATGAACTTGGTGGTGGATCAATTACAGCCCTACCATTTATCGAGACACAAGCAGGAGATATCTCTGCCTATATCGCAACCAACGTGATCTCTATCACTGACGGACAAATCTTCCTTGGTGATGGTCTCTTCAATGCAGGTATTCGTCCAGCCATTGATGCGGGTTCATCTGTATCACGTGTAGGTGGTTCTGCACAAATTAAAGCCATGAAGAAGGTTGCTGGTACACTTCGTATCGACCTTGCTTCATACCGTGAGTTGGAAGCCTTCACTAAGTTTGGTTCTGACTTGGATGCAGCAACACAGGCTAAGTTGAACCGTGGACGTCGTACAGTCGAAGTTTTGAAACAACCTGTTCACAAACCATTGCCTGTTGAGAAACAAGTAACCATTCTCTATGCTTTGACACATGGTTTCTTGGACACTGTTCCAGTAGATGATATTGTTCGTTTCGAGGAAGAGTTCCATGCCTTCTTTGATGCTCAACATCCAGAGATTTTGGAAACCATTCGTGATACAAAAGACTTGCCAGAAGAAGCAGTCTTGGATGCTGCGATTACAGAGTTTCTCAATCAAACCAGCTTCCAATAAGAATAGAGGTGTCAGATGGCAGTATCTCTAAATGATATTAAAACAAAAATCGCCTCAACAAAAAATACGAGTCAAATCACTAATGCCATGCAAATGGTATCAGCTGCTAAGCTAGGACGATCTGAAGAAGCTGCTCGTAACTTCCAAGTTTACGCTCAGAAAGTTCGCAAACTTTTGACAGATATCCTTCATGGTAATGGAGCTGGTGGTTCAACCAATCCGATGTTGATTAGCCGTCCAGTTAAGAAGACTGGCTATATTGTGATTACTTCAGACCGCGGTTTGGTTGGAGGGTATAATTCTTCTATTCTGAAAGCCGTTATGGAGTTGAAAGAAGAATACCATCCAGACGGTAAAGGTTTTGAAATGATCTGTATCGGTGGAATGGGAGCGGATTTCTTTAAGGCTCGCGGTATTCAACCACTTTTTGAACTGCGTGGTCTTGCAGACCAACCTAGCTTTGATGAAGTTCGCAAGATTATTTCAAAAACTGTTGAAATGTATCAAAATGAACTCTTTGATGAACTCTATGTCTGCTATAACCACCATGTCAACACGCTAACTAGTCAAATGCGTGTGGAGCAAATGCTTCCGATTGTTGACTTGGATCCAAAAGAAGCGGATGACAGTTACAGCTTGACCTTTGAATTGGAAACCAGCCGAGAAGAAATTTTGGAGCAGTTGTTGCCTCAGTTTGCAGAAAGTATGATTTACGGAGCTATTATCGATGCCAAGACAGCTGAAAATGCTGCCGGTATGACAGCTATGCAAACAGCGACAGATAATGCTAAGAAGGTCATTAATGATTTGACAATTCAGTATAACCGTGCCAGACAGGCGGCGATTACACAAGAAATTACAGAAATCGTAGCAGGAGCTAGTGCTTTAGAATAGGCTCTAGTCCAGCTCGTATGAAAATGAACTTATACTCAATGAAAATCAAAGAGCAAACTAGGAAGCTAGCCGCAGGCTGTACTTGAGTACGGTAAGGCGACGCTGACGTGGTTTGAATTTGATTTTTCGCAGAGTATTAGGACCTAGTTGAGCTAGGAACCGATAGTATCTTATATAGAATAGGAGAAGGAGATGAGTTCAGGTAAAATTGCTCAGGTTATCGGTCCCGTTGTAGACGTCTTGTTTGCAGCAGGGGAAAAACTTCCTGAGATTAACAATGCACTTGTCGTCTACAAAAATGACGAAAGAAAAACAAAAATCGTCCTTGAAGTAGCCTTGGAGTTGGGAGATGGTATGGTCCGTACTATCGCCATGGAATCAACAGATGGTTTGACTCGTGGAATGGAAGTATTGGACACAGGTCGTCCAATCTCTGTACCAGTAGGTAAAGAAACTTTGGGACGTGTCTTCAATGTTTTGGGAGATACCATTGACTTGGAAGCTCCTTTTACAGAAGACGCAGAGCGTCAGCCAATTCATAAAAAAGCTCCAACTTTTGATGAGTTGTCTACCTCTTCTGAAATCCTTGAAACAGGGATTAAGGTTATCGACCTTCTTGCCCCTTACCTAAAAGGTGGTAAGGTTGGACTTTTCGGTGGTGCCGGAGTTGGTAAAACCGTCTTAATCCAAGAATTGATTCACAACATTGCCCAAGAACATGGTGGTATTTCAGTATTTACTGGTGTTGGGGAACGTACTCGTGAGGGGAACGACCTTTACTGGGAAATGAAAGAATCAGGTGTTATCGAGAAAACAGCCATGGTATTTGGTCAGATGAATGAGCCACCAGGAGCACGTATGCGTGTTGCCCTTACTGGTTTGACAATCGCTGAATACTTCCGTGATGTAGAAGGCCAAGACGTGCTTCTCTTTATCGATAATATCTTCCGTTTCACTCAGGCTGGTTCAGAGGTATCTGCCCTTTTGGGTCGTATGCCATCAGCCGTTGGTTACCAACCAACACTTGCTACGGAAATGGGTCAATTGCAAGAGCGTATCACATCAACTAAGAAAGGTTCTGTAACCTCTATCCAGGCAATCTATGTGCCAGCGGATGACTATACTGACCCAGCGCCAGCAACAGCCTTCGCTCACTTGGATTCTACTACAAACTTGGAACGTAAGTTGGTACAATTGGGTATTTACCCAGCCGTTGACCCACTTGCTTCAAGCTCACGTGCCTTAGCACCTGAAATCGTTGGAGAAGAGCACTATGCAGTTGCTGCCGAAGTAAAACGCGTTCTTCAACGTTACCATGAATTGCAAGATATCATTGCTATCCTTGGTATGGATGAGCTTTCTGATGAAGAAAAGACCTTGGTTGCTCGTGCCCGTCGTATCCAGTTCTTCTTGTCACAAAACTTCAACGTTGCGGAACAATTTACTGGTCAGCCAGGTTCTTATGTCCCAGTTGCTGAAACTGTTCGTGGCTTTAAGGAAATCCTTGATGGTAAACATGACCACTTGCCAGAAGATGCCTTCCGTGGCGTAGGTTCTATCGAAGATGTGATTGCCAAAGCTGAAAAAATGGGATTTTAAGAGGTGATCTATGGCTCAGTTAACTGTCCAGATCGTGACACCAGATGGTCTCGTCTATGATCACCATGCCAGCTATGTATCGGTTCGAACTCTGGATGGTGAGATGGGGATCTTGCCACGACATGAAAATATGATTGCGGTTTTAGCAGTTGATGAAGTAAAGGTAAAACGTATTGATGATGAAGATCACGTGAACTGGATTGCAGTAAACGGAGGCGTTATTGAAATTGCCAATGATATCATTACAATCGTTGCGGATTCTGCAGAACGTGCTCGTGATATCGATGTTAGCCGTGCAGAACGTGCCAAGCTCCGAGCAGAACGTGAAATCGAAGAAGCCCATGAAAAAAACTTGATTGATCAAGAACGTCGTGCTAAGATTGCTTTGCAACGTGCTATTAACCGTATTAATGTCGGAAAAAGACTATAAGAAAAAATGAACTTGAGTTATCAAGTTCATTTTTTTATGTATTCTTAAGGAGCAAAACTGATGCAGACTGCTTCTGGAACAAGGAAGTCGTTGGAAAGTTCTGCTAGACGACCAGTTTCAGGATTGCGTTTAAAGACGGTTGCATTGTCAGAGTCTTGATGAACAGCAATAAGGAATTCTTGGTCTGGTGTCAAATCAAAATCACGTGGAGTTTGACCATGAGTAGGAACGATTTCTAATAACTCTAAGCTACCGTCCGCAAGGATTGTATATACTGCGATAGAATCATGGCCACGGTTAGAAGCGTAGAGGTATTTACCGTCTTTGGAGAGACGAATAGCAGCAGTACCATTAAAACCTTCATAACCGTCTGGTAGAGTTGAAATAACTTGCATGCGTTCAAATTCACCAACACCATCGTAGATTAGAACCTCGATAGTACTATTAAGTTCACAAATCAGATAAGCGATTTTATAGTGATTATGGAAAATGATATGGCGTGAGCCTGCTCCTGGCTGGCTGTGATAGGTATAGAGCTTAGATAATTTCCCTTCTTGATCAAGGTCATAGGTGATGACTTGATCAGTACCCAAATCACAGGTCACTAGATAGTGGTCAGGTGTTAAATCTGTAAAGTGAACGTGGGGAGAAGTTTGATTTTCATGTGGACCTTGGCCACTGTGTTGGTCCACATCACTAAGTAGAAGACTACCATCTTCCTGACGTTTATAAACAAGGACCTGTCCTTTATGGTAGTTGGCTGCATAGACCAAATCACGCTTTTCATCAACGGCAACATAACAGTGGGGAGCTCCTTCTTCAACGACATGATTTAATAAAGTCCCATCAGTTTGATAGGCTGCAATTCCACCCTTATCGTCTTGACTACCAACAGTGTATAAATGTTGATGCTGGTCAAAGGCAAGGTAGGTTGGACTTGGCTCAGTAGCAAAAAGTTCTAGATTTGCAAGCTGACCAGTTTCTGTATCAAAGTCTGCTTTGTAAATCCCTTGGGAAGTCCGACGTGTATAAGTTCCAAAATAAACAGTTTCTTTCATAACTTTACCTCTAAAATAAAGATATGACTATTATATCACAAAAATGCTAGTATGAAGAAATCAACCTTGGCAAGAGCTTTACCTAATTCTTTTGATGATAATATTAGAAATTTTTTCATTGATTTACTTAATAAAAGTGCTATAATAATCTTATACAAATTGCAAAGGAGTTTGTTTATGAAAAAACGTGTTTTCTTAGCAGCAGGAGTTGCTGTACTCTCGGCAGCTGTCCTAGCAGCGTGTTCATCTGGTAATGCTAATAAAGAAGCAAATAAACCAGTTACTTATGCCTATGTATTTTCATCAGATCCTTCTACTCTGGATTATACAGTTTCTGGAAATGTCAGCACTAAACAGGTCACAGGTAACGTTATTGACGGTTTGCTTGAAAATGACCAATATGGGAATCTTGTTCCATCAGTTGCAGAAGATTGGACTGTTTCCAAAGATGGTTTGACCTATACTTATAAAATCCGTCAGGGTATCAAATGGTATACCAATGAGGGGGAAGAGTATGGTGAAGTCAAGGCTCAAGACTTTGTGACTGGTCTGAAACACGCAGCGGATAAGAAATCACAGGCTCTTTATCTCGTACAGGATTCTATCAAAGGATTGGATGACTATGTAAATGGGAAAACAACAGATTTTTCTAGTGTTGGGGTAAAAGCAACTGACGATTATACTGTAGTCTATACTTTGAACCATCCAGAATCTTTCTGGAATTCAAAAACAACAATGGGAGTCCTTGCACCAGTTAATGAAGACTTTTTAGCTTCTAAAGGAGATGACTTTGGTAAACCAACGGATGTAACGAGCATTCTATACAATGGGCCTTATCTCCTCAAAGGTCTTACATCTAAGTCTTCTATCGAAATGACCAAAAATCAAAACTACTGGGATAAACAAAATGTCTTTATTGATGATATCAAGTTATCCTTCTTTGATGGTCAAGATGCAGACTCACTAGGACGCGGTTTTGATGAGGGACACTATCCAGCTGCACCACTTTTTAAAAACTCTGCTAACTATGAACGTCTAAAAGAAAAATACAAAGATAATATTGTGTATGGTCAACAGCGTGGAGGAGTTTTTTATATCTCAACCAATATCGACCGTGTAAATTACAATCACACTGCTAAAACAAGTGATGCAGAAAAAACTTCTACTAAGAAAGCCTTGTTAAACAAAGATTTCCGTCAAGCCTTGGCTTTTGCGGTAGATCGTAAAGCAGGGATCTCTCAAGTATTTGGTGATGAAGTAGGACCTCGTAAGTTACGGACAAGTTTCACTCCTCCAACATTTGTTCAAGTAGGAGATCAAACATTTGGTCAAGTTACTAAGACAGAATTGGATAAATTGGATAATGTCTGGAAAGATGTCAGTCTTGATGATGCCCAAGATTCACTTCATAATGTAGACAAGGCTAAGGCTAAATTTGAAGCTGCTAAGAAAACCCTTCAAGCTGATGGAGTACAGTTCCCAATTCATTTAGATTTGCCAATTTCTTCATCAAATCCAGATTTTATTCGTCAGGTTCAGTCTTATAAACAATCTATTGAGGAAGCATTAGGCTCTGACAATGTAGTTGTTGATATTCAACAAGTTTCTAATGACGAATTGGGCGGTATGACTGTTCTAGCTACTTCCAATGCCAATACCGACTGGGATATTAATGCAGTCAGTGGTTGGAGTCCAGACTTTGCTGATCCTTCGACTTATCTAGATGTATTTGATCCAACTTCAGGTCCAAGTCTCCTAAGTGCTCTTGGTGTAGCACCAGGGACAGACAATCCAGTCATTAAAACAGTTGGATTGGATAAATACAAAGAATTGATTGATGATGCAAACAGTGAGAAAACGGACCTTCAAAAACGTTATTCTAAATATGCTAAGGCTCAAGCTTGGTTGTCAGATAGTTCACTTGTTATTCCAGTATACTCTGATGGTGCTCAAATGCTAGTGACGAAAAATGTTCCTGGCAGTGGTGCAGGTGGCTGGGTAGGTGATAAGACCAGTGAAAATAGCTACAAGTATCTGAAAATTCAAGATAAGATAGTCACTACTAAAGAAATGGATGAGTTCCGCAAGAAATTTGCTGATGAAAAAGCCAAATCAAACGCTGATTATCAGAAGAACTTAGACCGTCATATTCAAGACTAATCGAATCTCCTCTTTTGAGGAGATTTTTTATGTCGCTGTCTTCATGTAAGCACTTTAAAAAAGAGTTATTTTGACATAAAAATGGTATAATGAGAGAACGATAGAAAGGAAGTATTTATGGAGCAAAAAGAGAAACATTTTAGCCTATCTTGGTTTTTCAAGTGGTTTTTGGATAACAAAGCCATTACGGTATTTTTGGTCACCTTATTATTGGGTCTCAATCTTTTTATTTTAAGTAAGATTAGTTTTCTATTTTCACCTGTTTTGGACTTTTTGGCAGTTGTGATGTTACCAGTCATTCTGTCTGGTTTGCTATATTATTTGTTGAATCCCATTGTTGATTGGATGGAAAAACACAAAGTCAATCGCGTTATAGCCATTAGTATTGTCTTCGTTATTATTGCACTCTTTATTATTTGGGGGCTGGCAGTAGCCATTCCAAATCTACAACGTCAGGTTTTAACTTTTGCAAGAAATGTACCAATCTACCTTGAAGATGCTGATCGAGTTATTGATGATTTGGTAACCAAGCGTTTGCCAGATGATTTCAGACCTCAGTTAGAGCAAGTTTTGACCAATTTTTCTAGCCAGGCTACAGTTTGGGCAAGTAAGGTTTCTTCTCAGGCAGTCAACTGGGTGAGCGCCTTTATTAGCGGGGCATCTCAAGTGATTGTTGCCTTGATTATCGTTCCGTTCATGCTCTTTTATCTTTTGCGTGATGGGAAAGGTTTGCGCAACTATTTGACCCAATTCATGCCAACAAAATTGAAGGAACCTGTTGGACAAGTTTTATCAGATGTGAATCAACAGTTGTCCAACTATGTTCGAGGGCAAGTGACAGTAGCTATTATTGTAGCAGTAATGTTTATTGTCTTCTTCAAGATTATCGGTCTACGTTATGCAGTTACGCTGGGTGTTACTGCTGGTATTTTAAATCTGGTTCCTTATTTGGGTAGCTTCTTAGCCATGCTTCCTGCTTTAGTATTGGGCTTGATTGCTGGGCCAGTCATGCTGTTGAAAGTGGTGATTGTCTTTATCGTAGAGCAAACTATTGAAGGTCGTTTTGTCTCTCCATTGATTTTGGGAAGTCAATTAAACATCCATCCTATTAATGTTCTCTTTGTCTTGTTAACTTCAGGATCCATGTTTGGTATCTGGGGTGTTTTACTCGGTATTCCAGTTTATGCCTCTGCTAAAGTTGTCATTTCAGCCATTTTTGAATGGTATAAGGTAGTCAGTGGTCTATATGAACTAGAGGGAGAGGAAGTCAAGAGTGAACAATAGTCAACAGATGTTGCAGGCTTTGGAGGAACAAGATTTAACTAAGGCTGAGCATTATTTCGTCAAAGCGTTAGAAAGTGATTCAAGTGACCTTCTTTATGAATTAGCGACTTATCTAGAAGGAATTGGTTTCTATCCTCAGGCCAAGGAAATTTACCTGAAAATTGTAGAAGATTTTCCAGAGGTTAATCTTAATCTAGCAGCAATTGCTAGCGAGGATGGTCAAATCGAAGAAGCCTTTGCTTACCTAGAGGAAATTCAACCTGACAGTGACTGGTATGTTTCGGCTTTGGCTCTGAAGGCAGACCTTTACCAGCTGGAAGGTTTGACAGATGTGGCGCGTGAGAAATTATTGGAGGCTTTGAGTTATTCAGAGGATCCTCTCTTGATATTAGGATTGGCAGAGTTGGATAGTGAGTTGGAAAATTACCAAGAGGCTATTCAAGGCTATGCCCAGTTAGATAATCGTACTATTTATGAGCAAACAGGCATTTCCACTTATCAACGGATTGGCTTTGCTTATGCTCAATTAGGTAAATTTGAAACGGCTACAGAGTTCTTAGAAAAAGCCCTGGAGTTAGAATATGATGACCTAACAGCTTTTGAGTTGGCCAGTCTTTACTTTGATGAAGAAGAATATCAAAAAGCTGTCCTCTACTTTAAGCAGCTTGATACCATTTCTCCTGACTTTGAAGGCTATGAGTATGGTTATAGTCAGGCCTTACATAAGGAACATCACGTTCAAGAAGCTCTGCGTATCGCTAAGCAAGGCTTAGAGAAAAATCCCTTTGAAACTCGTCTCTTGTTGGCTGCTTCACAATTCTCTTATGAATTGCATGATGCTAGTGGGGCAGAAAATTATCTTCTTGCTGCAAAAGAAGACGCTGAGGATACAGAAGAAATCTTGCTTCGTTTGGCAACTATTTATCTGGAGCAGGAGCGTTATGAGGATATTCTAGACTTGCAGAGCGAGGAACCAGAAAATCTTTTGACCAAGTGGATGATTGCTCGTTCTTATCAAGAAATGGATGATTTAGATACTGCCTATGAGCATTACCAAGAGTTGGCAGGTGATTTGAAGGACAATCCAGAATTTCTGGAACACTATATCTATCTCTTGCGTGAATTGGGCTACTTCGAAGAAGTAAAAGTCAATGCACAAGCTTACTTAAAACTGGTGCCAGACGATGTTCAAATGCAAGAACTATTTGAGAGATTGTAAAAATCTATACATTACAGAAAACTGCAAGTTATTATCAGAGGATAACTGCGGTTTTTTGTTTTAAAAAGTACCATTTTTAACTAATACTCAATGAAAATCAAAGAGTAAAATAGAAAACTAGCCACAGGCTGCTCAAAACACTGTTTTGAGGTTGTAGATAAGACTGACGAAGTCAGTCACATATATACGGCAAGGCGACGTTGACGTGGTTTGAAGAGATTTTCGAAGAGTATAATATATTCTCTTGAAAAAAGTTATAACTAGGACTATAATATAAAATTATGGGTGATAGAGGAGGAAAATAATGCTTGATACGATAGCTTTACCGATTGAAGTCCGACATATTATTCTCATTTTATTGTCTTGTTTTTCTGGTTTTATCATTGGCTATGAAAGAAAGTCTAAGCACAAGCAGGCTGGGAGAAAGACTCATATCTTGGTTGCCTTAACTGCAACTTTAATGATGATTTTATCAAAAGAAGCTTTCTTGGATACGCCTAATTATGATACTTCTAGGGTTGCGGCCCAAATTGTCAGTGGAATTAGTTTCATTGGTGGTGGTATTATTTTCATGAGGGACAAAAAAATTAGCGGTATCACCACAGCAGCTGGTATTTGGGCAACTGCAGGGATTGGGATGGCAATTGGTGCGGGATTTGCTTTTCTAGGCTTATTTTGTAGTCTAATTGTCGTCTCTGTCCAGAAAAGTAGCTCCAAATTTTTGAAAAGCGATACCCATTACCATATCAGAATGACTGGATTTGTCACCAATAAACCTTCCATAGATACCTTGAATATTCTCATTGAACAGAAGGGATTTTATAATCTAAATATTGATATGGACAGGAATGAAAGTGGCTATAATCTCACAATTAGAGCTGATCACGATAAGTCCATTTCTTACAAAAATATGGCTGAGGTTTTATGGCAATGTGACGAGAATTTTTATATAAATCAGGTTAAGATAGTTTCATTAGAAGGATAGAATTTTGTTTTTATAGCAAAATTCTTTTTATTTATAGAATTTTTTTACAAAAATAGTTGGATATTTTGTTTATTTATGCTATAATGGGAACAATTATTTTTAGGAGGTGCAGTATGTCTTATTTGTTTGAGATATTACCGAGTTTATTGAGCGGTGCAAGCATGACTTTACAGGTTTTTGCGCTGGTCTTGATTTTTTCTATTCCCTTGGGCGTTTTGATTGCCTTTGCCTTGCAAGTCCATTGGAAGCTCCTCCATCATCTGATTAACATTTATATTTGGATCATGCGAGGGACACCCTTGCTCTTACAATTGATCTTTATCTATTATGTGCTCCCAAGCATTGGGATTCGTTTGGACCGTCTTCCTGCGGCTATCATTGCCTTTGTTTTGAATTATGCGGCTTACTTTGCTGAAATTTTCCGTGGAGGGATTGATACCATTCCTAAAGGTCAATATGAGGCTGCCAAGGTCTTGAAGTTTAGTTCTTTTGACACAGTTCGCTATATTAGCTTGCCTCAGGTGACCAAGATTGTTCTTCCTAGTGTCTTTAATGAGGTTATGAGTTTGGTCAAGGATACCTCTCTGGTCTATGCTCTGGGTATTTCTGACCTTATCTTGGCGAGTCGAACAGCTGCCAACCGTGATGCTAGTCTTGTTCCTATGTTCTTGGCAGGAGCCATTTACTTGATTTTGATTGGGATTGTGACCATTCTTGCCAAAAAAGTTGAGAAGAAGTACAGTTACTATAGATAGGAGGCTACCATGTTAGAATTACGAAATATCAATAAGGGATTTGGTGAAAAGCAAATTTTATCTAATTTCAGTCTAAAAATTCCTGAAAAGCAAATACTAGCTATCGTTGGACCTTCTGGTGGAGGTAAGACAACCCTCTTACGTATGCTTGCAGGTCTTGAAACCATTGATTCAGGGCAAATCTTTTATAATGGAGAACCTTTAGAATTGGATGAATTGGAGAAGCGCAATCTACTAGGATTTGTATTCCAAGATTTTCAACTTTTCCCTCATTTGTCCGTTCTAGACAATTTGACCTTATCTCCTGTGAAAACCATGGGAATGAAGCAGAATGAGGCTAAGCAGAAGGCGCGAGGTCTTTTGGAACAATTAGGACTGGCAGGACATGCAGATGCTTATCCATTCTCACTATCAGGTGGGCAAAAGCAGCGGGTGGCCTTGGCGCGTGCTATGATGATTGACCCGGAAATCATAGGTTACGATGAACCAACTTCTGCCCTGGATCCAGAATTACGCTTGGAAGTGGAAAAACTAATCTTGCAAAATAGGGAACTTGGCATGACCCAGATTGTGGTTACCCACGACTTGCAGTTTGCTGAAAATATCGCAGATCAGATTCTCAAGGTTGAGCCCAAGTAGGAGGTGCCAATGACTAATAAGAAAATTGCTTTAGTATTGGTTTCTCTCTTGACTATCTTTTTAACAGCTTGTACTCAGAAGGCTAGTGATCCAAAGCAGGATAACTGGGATAAGTATCAAGAGCAGGGTACCATTACTATTGGTTTTGACAATACCTTTGTACCTATGGGATTTGAAGAAAAGAATGGACAGTATACAGGCTTTGATATTGACTTAGCACAAGCTGTCTCTGAAAAATTAGGTTTTAAGGTTCAATTTCAACCAATCGACTGGGATATGAAGGAGACGGAGCTACAAAATGGAACGATAGACGCCATCTGGAATGGCTATTCTGCCACTGATGAACGCCGAGAGAAGGTTGCCTTTAGCATTCCATATATGGAAAATCAGCAAGTTTTAGTTGCGAAGAAAAGCCAGCAGATTCATTCGGTAGAGGATATGAAGGATAAGACCTTGGGAGCCCAAGCCGGTTCCTCTGGTTATTTGGATTTTGAAGCCCAGCCAGATTTACTGAAAAATCGTGTAAAAGACCAGAAGGCCAATCAGTACCAGAGTTTCAATGAAGCCTTGATTGATTTAAAAAATGACCGGATTGATGCCTTGTTGATTGATCGGGTTTATGCTAATTATTATCTCCAGTCTGAAGGTATATTAAGTGACTACAATGTCTTTTCAGCAGGATTTGAAAGTGAATCCTTTGCGGTCGGAGTTAGACCAGCAGACAAGAGATTGCTGCAAGCATTAAACCAAGCCTTTATCGCACTACACCAAGAAGGAAAGTTCCAAGAAATTAGGCAAAAGTGGTTTGGAGAAGATGTAGCAACCAAAGAAGTGAAGGAAGAAATCTAAATGACGATTTCTTCTTTTTATTACACAAAAAAATATAAAAGTTGACATATTAAAATGTATTTGATAAGCTAGTAAGTAGAGAGATTATCCTATTACTATATTTATTTATAGTTTCAGGATGTTTTTTATATTTAAATAATATATGTCAATCATATATAATATATTGGAGGAATCTATTTATGTTTAATTCTAAAGGACGTCATATTCGCCAATCACAGGTAGAAAAATTGACTCGTTACAGTATTCGGAAAGTAAGTTTTGGTGCAGCAAGTGTGGCTGTTGCAACAGGGTTATTTTTCTTAGGAGGAGGAAGTGTTAAAGCGGCTGAACAACTAACTAATTCAGAACCTACAGAAGTTCAAAATCCTCAAAATCTAAATGATAAGTCCTCGGAACCCTCTAAGGAAGTTACTGGACAATCATCTGCTACTGCTAAAGAGCCCGATGGACAAAATAATACTTCTGTAAAAGAGTCTGCTACTGACAAACAAGCCAGTGAAGTTGGAACTCCAAAGGTAGTGACAGAAAAAGCTGCTATTAATACAGCATCGTTAGAGGATTTAGTTGCTCAAGCTGAAAGCAGATTGAGTCAATTAACTGAAAGTAATAAAACAAAATCAGTCATTGATGATGCTAAAAATTTGGTTAATAAAGCAAAAGAACTTTTGAACGATGATACAAAAATACAAGCAAAAGTTGATGCACTTGCTAAACAACTTTCAAGTAGCCTTAGCATTTTAAACAGTATCAAATCAGAAACAACTGAAGAAGAAAAAGTAAATAAAAACCAAGATCCACGAAACGGAAAAGAGATTCCTGGTAAAGGGGAGAGTGGGTTTAGAGAAGCAACAACTGCAAACCCAATTATTCCTGCTACTGAAGGACCAACTAATAATAATAAACTAGGTTCAGGGAATAACCCTGCTGACGGTGTGTTTGAAAGTGCAAAGGATCAATTTGGAGATATTGATTTCAGTAATGCAACTGAAAAAAGTACAAAAGTAGAAAAACAATGGTCAAAAAGTATTTTATCCGATGAAACTGGTAAAGCAACTACACAACTATTAACAGGTGGGATTACATACAACTGGAAAGAAAAAGAGATTTCTAATGAAATTAATGGTTGGAAAATTACAGATGCAAATGGAAATGCAGGAAAAGTAACTGCTGTTAAACCAGAAGCACCAGTTGCAGACCCAGGACGTGAAGCTGATTATCAAGGAAAGCCAAGTAAAGTCTATGATAATCAAGGAACGATTAATAGAAATTATAATAATCCAGATACTCCAACAGCAACGAACCCTCTGGGTGTTCACGCTGCAAACCAAAATTATGCGAACGGTGTGAATTATTCAGGTGTGGTTGGAACACATAATTTACCCAAAGGATATTATTTAGAACTTGGTAAGAAAGGAACAAAAATTTCTAAAGAATACTCTGTAAATGGAAACTCTAGGGTTATGTTAAGTGCTATTACGGGTGGTGCATATGGGAATATGGGTACTGCTGGTACAGGTGAAAGAGTTAAGATAACTGTTTATGATGCCAAGACTGGTGAAAAAATTTATAGCGTAAGGGACGACCAAGGTATAGGGACAAAATATGAGAATGAACATGTCTCTACACCAACTGGTAGTGGTGGTAATGGAGATGGATGGACAGAATATCGTGCCATTTACGAAATTCCAAAAACAACAACACGTGTAAAAGTTGAAATTGAGGCATTGAATGACGGTACAGCGATTAATAACTCATATTTAAAAAATACAAATAGTACTGTAACTGATGGTTATTTTGTTGGAGCTGTTAACTTAGCCGTAGGTACAGGAACTGAAATGACTACGAACGTTAAAACCAATGGGAAGGAAGGTAGATTCGGAGAAGACAATCTTTATAAATCAAAACAAAAAGGAGAATTAGAATTCACCGTTAACAGTGTTGGTGGAGTTCGTCACTATGGTAGTGCGGAAACTGAAATTGAAGTTCCAGAAGGTGTGGATCTTCCAGAAAATATTACAAAACCTACCGGGTGGGTTTGGTTTGGAGATACGCCTGTAGCTCCACAGAATATTTCTTGGGATGCGAATACTAGAAAATTAAGAATTAAGTATCAAACTTCAGGAAATAATGCGGGAGTGAATCCATATATCGGTATTGGATCAAATAATGGTAAAAATGATGGGGTTCGTAAATTTAGATTGCCATTTACGACAACTGATAATTACAGAGGTACTGCAACCTTTAAAGTGAGAACTTACTTACCAAATGGCTTAAGTGATGGGCAGGATAATCAACTTTTAAATACAGGTGATGTTTCAAATGCTGATGGAAAATATCATCCAGTAGTTAATGGTTTAAGAAATACAGACCAACCTGATTATTACTACAATAAAACGATTTATATTGATACAAAAAGACCAGATACACCAACAGTAGAAGCCGTGCATACAGACAGTATTCGTGGTGAGAAAAAAGATAAAAATCAAGTAAAAGAGTTACTTGTTTCTATTCCAACTAAAAATACAGATTTAACGGATGAAGCACGTGAGAAAAAAGATGTTGCTGAAAACGATAAAAATAATGGCATTGATAGAGCTCACACTGCTGGTGCAGAAACAGTAGATAAAGCAGTAGATAAAATTGGTGCAGCTATTGGTGGCTTAACTTCGATGAAAGTTACATTGCCAAACAAGCAAAATCCAATTACTTTAAACAAAAAAGAAGATGGTTGGTATATTGGTACTACAAAAGTTGAAGAACGTGATGGTAAATTAGTTGTTCCAGTTCCAGCAGGTACAGATTTGACGGAAGCGAATGAGACTACAAATCCTGACAAACGTATCAAAGTCACTGTGCTTGATAAGGCTGGTAACGAATCAGATCCAGCTTACGCTAATGTTCTAAACGAAGCTCCAACAGTAGCAGTTGAGAAAAAAGATTTATATGTTTATAAAACAAAAGAAGCTGACAAATGGAACAATGATAAAGTTTTAGAAAAAGCTAAACCATCTGCAACTGACTTAGAAGACGATCGTGATGGAGTTGATGCTACTAAACCAACAATCGCAGTAAGTGATGCAGGTAACCTAGATACAACTAAAGTTGGAGATTACACTGTAAAAGTTCAATCAACTGATAGTGAAGGTAAGAAATCAACAGAAGCCGATGTAACGGTACATGTATTAGACCTAATTAAAGTAGACCCAACAGTAACAACTGATTCAACGGATCCAAGTACAACATCTCCTGTATCTCCAAAAACACCAGACACACCTGTGAAACCTGGGGATGAGAATCTAGGTAAATATCCAGCAGGATTGACACGTGAAGATTTAGTCAAAGAAGTAACACGTACTATTAAGTATCTAAAAGAAGAAGATGCTAATAAAGCTGATGTAACTGGATTAAAACCTGATAAAGTACAAAAAGTAACTTACAAACGTACAGCAACTGTTAATCCTGAAACAAAAGAAGTGACTTACTCAGATTGGGAAGTTTATAATGAAACGGATAAATTAGTAGATTCTAAAGCTGATGGAACAAAAGGTAAATTCAATGCTGTTGACTCACCAGTAGTAGACAATTACTTATTAGTAAAAGAAGCAGATAAAACAGTAGCTGAAAAAGAAGCTCCAGTTCCTGCACAAGATGGAACAGTTACTCAAGAAGTGACTAAAGTTCTTTATAAAGAAATTGGTTCATTTACTCCTAAATATCCAGAAGGTAAGAAACCGAATGGTGCTCAAGATAAAATTCCTTATCCAAATAACCCAAATGATCCAACAGTTCCAGGGGACTTTAGTACTGTAACGATTCCATATGTTCCAGGTTATACACCAGTTTATAATGGACAGGAATTGACACCGAAAAATCCTAATGATCCAACTCAAGGATATAAAGTGCCAGATGGATTTACTCCAACGGATAAATTTGGAGAATCACCAATTACGTATACACCTTCTACTCAAACAGCTAAAGTAGTGATTGAGAAGAAAGTCGATGGAGCTGCAAATGAAGTTGTTTCTAGCTTTGATTTAACTGGTAAATCTGGTTCAGAATTACCAGCAAGTATAGATGTTGAAAACAAAATTAAAGAACTGAAGAACCAAGGTTATGAAGTAGAAAGTGATGAATATCATACTCAAGATAATCATCATCCAATATTTGATGATAAAGAAGACATCAATGCACAAGATGGTACCCCAGCGCCTTCTCAGACATTCAAAATTGTGGTTAAACCAAGAATTGTTGAAGTTCCTTCATCTACACCACATGAAAAAGATAGTCCAGTTGATCCAAATGGAGATACCCCAGACCTTAAGTGGCCTGAAGGCTTGGCTGAATCTGATTTGAATACGACCGCTAAACGTGTGATTTCTTATGTGAAGAAAGATTCTGATACAGCACCTGAAGCAAAAGTTAAGGATGATACTGTTCAAACTGTGCCATTCACAAGAAAAGCAACCGTTAATCTTGTCACCAAAGAAGTAACCTATACAGATTGGGAAAGTCCTAATAAAACATGGGATAAAGTTGGAGTAGATGTTTTACCAGGATATATTGCTGATAAAAAAGAAATTCCTGCTAAAGAAGCAGCAACTCCTGCAAATGATACAAAAGTAATTCCTGATGAAATTGAAAAAGTAACGTATACGAAGATTGGAAGCTGGATTCCTGTTGATCCAACCACTGGTAAGGATGGAGATCCGATTCCATTCCCTAACGATCCAAAAGATCCAACCAAGACTGGTGAAATTACACAGGTAATCCCTCATAAAGATGGATATACTCCAAAAGATAGCAATGGAACACCATTAGAACCAGTAAATCCTGCCAATCCAGAAGAAGGTTATAAACCACCACAAATTATGGATCCAAAAGCAAACATCAAGATTACCTACGACAAAGAAGATCAAAAAGCAAAAGTTAAATTCGTTTCAGTAGATCCAAAAACTCAAACAGAAACAGAGTTGACTGATCATGCCTTAACGCTAACTGGTAAATCAGGCGAAACAATTCCTGAAAGTAATGTGCAGGCTCATATCGATGTGTTGAAATCAATGGGATATGATATCGTCGACAATCCATTTGATAAAGACCCAGTATTTGATACGAAGAAAGATACAATTGATAATATCACTCAAGAATTTACCATTAAAGTTCAACCACGTGTATCCACTGCAAAAACTGTATATGTAGTGGAAGGTGATAAGCCATCTGCAGAAAAAGTAGGAGGAGCTGTAACACCTGGTAAGGACGGTAAAGTTACGAATCCTGATGTCAGCAATATTTCTACTGATGGAAAAGCAGGTCAAGAGATTAAAGTTCCAGCAACGGTTACTTATGGAGCAGATAAATTCAAACGTGATGAACCGGTTGAGGTGACTGTTAAAGTTCTTCCAAAACCAATTCCAAAAGGTGTTACAGTCTTAAACGGTACATCTAACGAGAACTTAATCGATTCTATTCGAGCA
This sequence comes from bacterium, assembly GCA_905221205.1. Lineage (GTDB taxonomy): Bacteria > Bacillota > Bacilli > Lactobacillales > Streptococcaceae > Streptococcus. The sequence continues at coordinate 71,848 of CAJNCG010000003.1, read as the reverse complement.
AATGTTAATAAAGCAATTACTGGATTAACAAATGTTCCTGAAGGTGTAACTCCATTCGTAACAGATGATGCGATTGTTACTCCAAAAACGGATCAAAATGGTCAACAAACTCCAGTTACTGTTACGGTTAAATATAGAGATAATGCTACTGGAAAAGTTATTGATGATATTTCTGTGAATGTGGATGTTCCGGTAAATGTAGTTGGTTCAACTCCAACCTCTAAAGTTGTCTTTGAAGGAGATGAACTGACTGCTAAGGATATCACTGATGCGGTCACTCCAGGGAAAAATGGAACGAAAGGTGAGCCTAAAGATTTAGCTAAAGATATTACAGTTAGACCAGGTGTCAAAGAAGTGACTGTTCCAGTAACTTATACAGATCAAAATGGAGAAACTTTAACAGAACCAGTAAAAGTTAAAGTAACAGTTTTACCAAAACCAACACCAAAAGGAATTTTCGTTGCAAAAGATAGCGACAAGGAAAAAGCAAAAGAAAAAGCTCTTGCTAAAGCCAAAGAAGCTATTGCAGACGGTGCTTTCAAAGGAAAACTTCCAGAAAATGTTACCAATGTAAGTATTGATGAAAATGTGGCAAGTCCTGATTTGTCAGATGATACTGATGTAAATGTGACTGTCAAGTACACTGTTAATGGAGAAGAAAAGAAAACGGTTGTTAAAGTACCTGTAACTGTTGTAGAGGGAGTTCCACAAATTGTTCCAGTGGATGAAAATAATAAACAACCAAATCCAGAAAACAGTATTGATAAAACAGAATATCCAGAAGGTTCAACCTTTGAATATGATCCAAAATCTCCTGTAGATACTACAACTCCTGGTGATTACACTGTCAATGTCATTGTAAAATATAAAGAGGGTAATCCTATTGCAGAAGTTCCAGCAACTGTACGTGTTGTAGAAAGCTACCCACAATTTGTGCCAGTAGACAATGATAAAAAACAACCAGCGGTTGAAGGAAGTATTGATCCTAAAGCCTTCCCTAAAGATACAGAGTTTACTTACGAAACTCCAGTAGACACAACAACACCGGGAGAGAAAGATGTTGTTGTAGTAGCTAAAATTGGAGGCAAGGTCATTGCGAAAGTTCCTGCAAAAGTAATGGTTGTAGAACCGAAGACACAATATGTGCCGGTTGATAAATCTAATAAACAACCAGATGCATCTAAGAGTATTGATCCTGAACAATATCCAGATGGAGTAACATTCAAATATAAAACTCCAGTAGATACAACAACACCAGGCGAAAAAGATGTTATTGTAGAAGCAAAAGATGGGGAAGATAAACTGGTAGAAGTTCCTGCTAAGGTTAAGGTAGTGGAAGGCAAGGAACAATTAATTCCTGTAAATCCAACTGAAAAACCACAAGCAAGAGATAGTATTACTCCAAGTGATTACCCAGAAGGTTCAACATTTGAGTATAAAGTTCCAGATGGACAAACTGAACCATTTGATGCAACAACAGTTGGTGATAAACCAGTAACAGTAGTTGTAAAAGATAAAAATGGAAATGTATTGGTTGAAGTTCCCGCTACGATTAAAGTGGTAGAAGCTAAACCAAAACCAATTGAAACACCAGTAACAAATACACCTTTAACAAAGGATGATATTGCGAAATATGTTAAAGTCCCAGAAGGTGGCAAAGTTACGAATGTAGAAAATATTCCAGATTTAACAACCCCAGGTAAGAAAAATCCTGTTAAAGTAACTGTTACCTTACCAAATGGTAAAACAACGACAGTAGATGTTCCTGTGAATGTCACTCCAGTAAAAGGCATCGAAACACCAGTTACGAAGACTCCACTAACCCCAGAGGATTACACTAAGGGAATCACTATTCCAGAAGGTGGAAAAGTTACGAATGTTGAGAACATTCCAGACTTAATAACGCCAGGTAAGAAAGATCCAGTTAAAGTCACTGTAGAATTACCAAATGGTAAAACAGTTACCGTTGATGTTCCAGTTAATGTAACTCCAGTTAAAGGCATTGAAACACCAGTTACGAAGACACCATTAACTCCAGAGGATTACACCAAAGGTATTAAAATACCAGAGGGTGGCAAGGTCACAAATGTTGAAAACATTCCAGACTTAACAACACCAGGTAAGAAAGATCCAGTTAAAGTCACTGTAGAATTACCAAATGGTAAAACAGTTACCGTTGATGTTCCGGTGAATGTAACTCCAGCTACTGGAATTGAAACACCTGTAACAGATACTCCATTAACAAAAGAGGATATCGAAAAACATGTGAAAGTTCCAGAAGGTGGAAAAATTGTTGAAGTAGGAAAAATTCCAGAAATAAATACACCGGGAGATAAAGGTACTGTCAAAGTCAAAATTGAACTTCCTAATGGTAAACAAATCGAAGTAGAAGTTCCTGTAAACGTAACTCCAATTAAAGACATTGTGAAAAAACTTGGGGATCCAATTATAAATGAGGATGTTGAAAAACATATTCAAATTCCAGAAGGTGGAAAAATCATTAGTATCGGTGATAAACCATCTACAGATGTACCAGGAGAAAGACCGAGTGTTCCAGTAGTAATCGAATTACCTGGAGGTAAACGAGTAACCGTTAAAGTCCCTGTTATTGTTACTCCAAAAACAACTCCTGTAGTGGTTGAGGTAGGAACACCGATTACAGAAGATATGGTGAAGAAACATGTTGATTTACCAGAAGGATGGAAAATTACTAAAGTTGGAGAAATTCCAAAAACGAATACAGCAGGTGATAAACCATCTGTAACGGTTGAGATTGAGTTACCGGATGGACGTAAAGTGACAGTAGAAGTTCCTGTCAAAGTAACTCCTAAATCTAATCATGGTAATAGTCAAGGCAACAATGGTAGTTCAACTACACATATCGTAACACGTTACCAAGATGGTGATGGTAAAGAAATTTCTCCAGAAGAAAATGGTAGCCATGGACCTAAGACTTTAGAAGGATATGAATATATTGGTACTAAGACAGATAAAAATGGTAATGTGATTCATACCTATAAGAAAGTAGTTACCCCAACCCGTTCTGAGCAACCAAGCTCTCCAGAGACTCCTACAAGTCCAGAAAAACCAGTAGTTACTCCAACTCAGGTAAGTCGAACAGAATCAAATCAAACAGTTAGTGCAAGAACTGTAGAAAATGATAAGAAGGAACTACCAAATACTGGTACAGAAGATAAGGCTGGTCTAGCTAGTCTTGGACTTCTTGGAATGTTGAGTGCATTCGGACTTGTAGCTCGTAAGAAAAAAGAAGACTAAGAAAGATCCTTCCTTTCTAAGATTCAATAGAAAAATAGACTGAGGTGAAAACTTCAGTCTATTTCTTTTTGCATCGAAAAATCCCCTGACAAGAGCCAGAGGATAAGAGTATTATTTCATTGTTGGGAAGAGCAATACATCACGGATAGTTGTTGTATCAGTGAGGAGCATGCAGAGACGGTCGATACCGATTCCCAAACCACCTGTTGGAGGCATACCATATTCAAGAGCCTCAATGTAGTCGTAGTCAATGCCTGTTGCTTCATCGTCACCAAGTTCTTTAGCTTTAGCTTGGGCTTCAAAACGGCTAAGTTGGTCGATTGGGTCGTTCAACTCAGTAAAGGCATTACCGTACTCCTTAGTCATGATGAAGAGCTCGAAACGATCTGTAAAGCGTTCGTCTTCAGGATTTTTCTTAGCAAGTGGAGATACAGCTACTGGATGTCCATAGACAAAGGTTGGTTGGATCAAGGTTTCTTCAACAAACTCTTCAAAGAAGGCATTAATAATGTGGCCGACTTCAGTGTAGTGTTTCTCAACTGGAACTTTCTTCTCAGCAGCGATAGCTTTAGCTTCTTCCAAAGTCATGTCTTGCCAGAAATCCACACCAGTAATTTCTTTGATAGCATCCACCATGTGAACACGTTTAAATGGTTCATTAATCTTGATTTCAGTACCTTGGTAGTTAACTGGGCCATCACCTTTGACTGATTTAGCAGCGTGTTGGATAATGCCTTCAGTCAAGTCCATGATGTCTTGGAAGTCTGCGTATGCTTGGTAAACTTCGATAGAAGTGAACTCAGGGTTGTGAGTAGCATCCATTCCTTCGTTACGGAAGATACGGCCAATTTCATAGACGCGTTCCATACCACCAACGATAAGGCGTTTCAAGTGAAGCTCAGTCGCGATACGAAGCACCATATCAATGTTTTGGGCATTGTGGTGAGTGATAAATGGACGGGCAGAAGCTCCACCAGCTTCGTTGTGAAGAACAGGTGTCTCTACTTCAAGGAATCCTTTTTGGTCAAGGTAACGACGGATTTCAGAGATGATTTTTGAACGAGTGACAAAACGCTCAAAACTTTCTCGGTTAGAAATCAAGTCAAGGTAACGTTTACGGTAAATGGTTTCAACGTCTGTCAAACCGTGGAATTTCTCTGGAAGTGGACGAAGAGCCTTAGACAAGTGTGTAATGTGAGTCGCCTTGATAGAGAGTTCTCCCATATCTGTACGCATCACTTCACCTTCGACACCAAGGAAATCACCTAGGTCTGCTTTTTTGAAGATTTCGTAGTTTTCTTCACCGACAGCATCTTTACGTACGTAGATTTGAATCTGGCCTTCGCGGTCTTGAAGGTGGGCAAATCCAACTTTACCTTTACCACGTTTAGTTACCAAGCGTCCTGCGATAGTAGCTGTTTCATTTTTATCATGTAATTGTTCTTTATCGAGGTCAGCATATTTATCTTTTAATTCTTGAGAGTTAGCAGTACGTTCAAAACGTTTTCCAAAGGGATCGATTCCTTGTTCACGGAGCGCAGCCATTTTTTCACGGCGAACGATCTGCTGGTCATTTAGTTCTTCCATATGTTCTGTTGACATGGGATCCTCCTAGTTTTACTCAAAATTGAATACGATGAGTCATTTTTTGCGATACTCCCATTTTATCATAAATAACCAAGAAATTCACGGATAATCTTTCAAAACTAAAAAGAACTTGACGATAAAATCAAGTTCTGTTATTGATAGGAAGTATCATTCCAAGTATCGAGAGTAAATGTTTCAAAATCATGGGTTTCTAGAATGGTCAGGCTGGCATTTGCTAGACCGCCATCTTTACGAAGAAGAGGTTCTTTATAACCTAGAAGAGTGCGAAGACTGGCAGTAAGATTAGCGCCGTGGCCGACAATTAGAATATGCTCAGCCGGACTATCTTTGAGTGATTTGATAAATTGGATGGTCCGTTGGGTTGTGCTATAGAGGGATTCGGCTCCGAACATTTGAGTGTCAAACTTGGCAAGATTTGTACGGAAAGCCTTGATTTGTTGGGGATAAATAGCTTCTAGAGTTGCGATTTTCAAACCTTCCAACTTCCCCAGCTGCCATTCACGGAGGTTAGGAACACTTTCTAAAGGACAGGGTATCTGGAGTTGACTTTGGATAATCTCGGCAGATTTGACCGCTCGAGGTAAATCACTTGCATAAATCTGATCAAAAGGAATATCCTTGAGATACTGACCGAGTTTTTTGAGGGTGTCAATGGATTCAGGAAGTAGGGGAGAATCGCCACTAGCACCTTGAAAGCGTCCTTCCTGATTCCAGACCGTACGACCGTGGCGGACAAAGTAGAGTTTCATTACTTGCTGTCCTCCAAAATATCTGCAAAGTCAGCCTTTACAAAGCTAGCCAAGTCTTGGGGAGCGACGATAATGCTGTGACCAACTTCACCAGCAGAGACAATCATTTGATCCAAGTCTAGAGCGATTTTATCGATAAGAATGGGATAATTGTGTTTCTGACGAATACCGACAGGATTATTAGCTCCATGAATATAACCTGTTGTTTTTTCCAAGTCCTTTTGGGGAATCATGCTCACTTTTTTATTGCCAGAAATTTTGGCTAGTTTCTTTTCAGACAAGTGTTGAGTGATAGGGATAATTCCAATAATCGGTCCTGTCTTGTCTCCCAAAAGAGCCAAGGTTTTGAAAATCTGATCTCGTTCATAATCTTGAGGCAGCTCTCCTTCCAGGGCATTGATTTGAATTCCCTGATGTGGGATACCTGCTTTAGACAGGATTTGTTCCACCAATGTTTTTTTGATTTTAACTTTTTTTGCCATTATTTATATTTATCCTCCAATTGACTCATCCAAATACCAAGCCAGATTCCCAGTGCAAAGAAGAAGGCGATGATGACATATCCGACAAGAGAAAGGCCTGTGTATTGGATACTCTCAGCGTTTCCTGAATTTGGAATCAAAATCAAAAGGGTACTTGATAGGACGATACCGATGATGAAATGATAGACGCGTGAGTGGTAGTTGTTTAAGGCATAATCCATCAATTTTGAAAAAATGATGAGAGTTGCACCTGCCCCAATTCCAATCGGGAAGAAGGTTCCCAAGAGGTCAAAGGTTTTAAAACCAGTCAACATAGGAGCATAAAGACCCAAAATCAAAAGTAGGTTTGATGGGCTGAGGCCAGGAACTAATACGCCAAGAGCCAGCAGTGCACCAGCTAGGACGAAATTAAGAAAGCTGGCATTTAAGGTTCCAACGACAAAATTTAAGGCATAGAGTCCTAATCCAGAAATGATAAAGGTTATCCAGAACCAAGCCAAATCAATCTTGTCTCGGTCAGATTCTCGAGTTGATTCTTTGAGAAGGCTAGGAACTGTACCAATGATGGCACCCGCAAAGCTCCATAAGACAAAGACCTGATAATTTTCAAGCAGGTATTCAATCGGGTAGGAAAATAAGCCGATTCCCAGAAGCATACCGATGGCAACTGGAATAAAGTACAAAACATTTTCTTTAAAGTCTTTAAAGGGATGGGCCAGAAAGCCAATCATTCGTTCATAAATTCCTAAGATTGCTGCTAGAACCCCTCCGGAAATTCCCGGTAGAATAAATCCAAGAGCAATGACAATCCCTTTAATAACACGTGCTAACCATGAGAGCATATTTTTCCTCCAACTATTTCTATTTCAAAAAATCCTTACTATATTGTATCACAATCAAACACAAAAAGAAAAAGCAAATGATAAACAAATGCTTTTAAGGTTTTAAAAAGAGTTTTCTAAAGGTTTCTTCTTTATTTTTTAAGGAAGAGATGACGTTGATATCCAAATCGTGGTCAAAGCCAGCAATTTTTCCTTTAGAAGTGTACTGGTGAATGTCGTAATCTAAATCAGTCTTAGGAGTTGCTTCGTAAAATCCTGAGTCAGACCCATAGGAAGGAATCCAAACAGAGGTAAACTTGTCTGTATCAATACTGTGTTCTTCCATGAAGTAGACTCCGACGTAGATTCCGATATTTTTAGCACCTAATGATTCTAGTTTTGCTCGAAAGGCTTCAACACCTTCGTTCATATTGGACATGGTTTTTTCTTCCACATCTAGCCAATAGTAGCTAGGGCTGTATGGAGAAGAGGCGTTATAGAATACCTCAGCAGCTTTTTCCATCTCCTGGACATTTTTTCCGGCTACATAGGCATAGACACCAACTGGGACATTTCGTTTTTGAAACTCAGTGATATGGGTTTTAAAGGCCTTATCAACACCATTAACATAGGAAGCATCGTTCTCTTTGGACGTTTGAGCACCACTATGGACGCGAACAATAGCTCCAGAAATGTTTTGGGAGAGAGTATCGTAATTAATTTCCTCAGGACGTTGCCAACCAGAAACATCAATCACCGGTTTATCTATATTATGTAGCGCTTGCGTTTCTACTTGCGCGATATTTGACTTTGTTTTTACAGGATGGTCCTCAAAACGAGGGCGATTCAGGATTAAAATGAAAATCATAATCCCAAAAAAACCAAACAAAATAAGCGGATTTATTTTCTTTCTCATATCTCATAATTTTACCTTAAAAATGAGAAAAAATCAAAAAAAATACTCAAAAAATGGGTTAATAAAGGACTTTAGAGCATTTTTTCATTCAAGGGCGCGGAATGATTTGAAATATGGTATAATAAAAGGGAATTTCTAGAGAAAAGAGAAGATTATGTCAAATTATGCCATTATTTTAGCAGCGGGTAAAGGGACTCGCATGAAATCTGATTTGCCAAAAGTGTTGCACAAGGTTGCGGGTATTTCTATGTTGGAACATGTTTTCCGTAGTGTGGGAGCTATCCAACCCGAAAAGACAGTAACCGTTGTAGGACACAAGGCGGAATTGGTTGAAGAGGTCTTGGCTGGACAGACAGAATTTGTGACTCAATCTGAACAGTTAGGGACTGGTCATGCAGTTATGATGACAGAGCCTATCCTAGAAGGTTTGTCAGGTCACACCTTGGTCATTGCAGGGGATACTCCTTTAATTACAGGTGAAAGCTTGAAAAACTTGATTGATTTCCACATCAATCATAAAAATGTGGCTACTATCTTGACTGCTGAAACAGATAATCCTTTTGGCTATGGACGAATTGTTCGTAATGACAATGCTGAAGTTCTTCGCATTGTTGAGCAGAAGGATGCTACAGATTTTGAAAAGCAAATCAAGGAAATCAACACTGGAACATATGTTTTTGATAACGAGCGTTTGTTTGAGGCTTTGAAAAATATCAATACCAACAACGCTCAAGGCGAATACTATATTACAGATGTCATTGGCATTTTCCGTGAAGCTGGTGAAAAAGTTGGCGCTTATACTTTGAAAGATTTTGATGAAAGTCTTGGGGTAAATGACCGTGTGGCTCTTGCGACTGCTGAGTCGGTTATGCGTCGCCGCATCAATCACCAACACATGGTCAATGGTGTTAGCTTTGTCAATTCAGAAGCAACTTATATCGATATTGATGTTGAGATTGCTCCTGAAGTTCAAATCGAAGCCAATGTTACCTTGAAGGGGCAAACGAAAATTGGTGCTGAGACTGTTTTGACAAATGGTACTTATGTAGTGGATAGCACTATCGGAGCAGGAGCTGTTATTACCAACTCTATGATTGAAGAAAGTAGCGTTGCTGACGGAGTGACAGTCGGTCCGTATGCCCACATTCGTCCAGGTTCAAGTCTGGGTGCCCAAGTTCATATTGGAAACTTTGTTGAGGTGAAAGGTTCTTCAATCGGTGAGAATACCAAGGCTGGTCATTTGACTTATATTGGAAACTGTGAAGTGGGTAGCAAGGTTAATTTCGGTGCAGGAACCATTACAGTCAACTATGACGGTAAAAACAAATACAAAACAGTCATTGGTAACAATGTCTTTGTTGGTTCAAATTCAACCATTATTGCGCCAGTTGAGTTGGGTGACAATTCTCTTGTTGGTGCTGGTTCAACTATTACTAAAGATGTTCCAGCAGATGCTATTGCTATTGGTCGTGGTCGTCAGGTCAATAAAGACGAATATGCAACACGCCTTCCTCATCATCCTAAGAATCAGTAGGAGCCTATCATGGAATTTGAAGAAAAAACGCTTAGCCGAAAAGAAATCTATCAAGGGCCAATTTTTAAACTGGTCCAAGATCAGGTTGAATTACCAGAAGGCAAGGGAACTGCCCAACGGGATTTGATTTTCCACAATGGAGCTGTCTGTGTTTTAGCAGTAACGGATGAACAAAAACTCATTTTGGTCAAGCAGTACCGCAAATCCATCGAGGCTGTCTCTTACGAAATTCCAGCCGGAAAGTTAGAAGTAGGAGAAAATACAGACCCTGTGGCAGCAGCCCTTCGTGAACTGGAGGAAGAAACAGCCTATACAGGGAAGTTAGAACTCTTGTATGACTTTTATTCAGCCATTGGCTTTTGTAATGAAAAGTTAAAACTATATTTAGCAAGCGATTTGACAAAGGTGGAAAATCCGCGTCCGCAGGATGAGGATGAAACCTTGGAAGTTCTTGAAGTGAGCTTAGAAGAAGCTAAGGAATTAATCCAATCAGGTCATATCTGTGATGCTAAGACGATTATGGCTGTTCAGTATTGGGAATTGAACAAAAAATAGAGGAGGTCAGTATGGGTAAACCTTTATTAACGGATGAAATGATTGAAAGAGCTAATAGAGGCGAAAAAATTTCGGGTCCCCCTTTGCTAGATGATGAGGAGACAAAAATTTTACCAACCTCTTCTTCCCGTTTTGGTTATGCCAATCCTAAGGATCATGGTTTTAGCCAGGAAACCTTGAAGATTCAGGTCGAACCGTCTATTCATAAAAGCCGTCGCATTGAAAATACTAAGAGAAATGTCTTCAATTCTAAGTTGAATAAGATTTTATTTGCAGTCATCTTTCTCTTGATTTTACTTGTCTTAGCAATGAAACTTTTGTAATAGAAAAGGAATTGAAATGAAAATAGGAATTATTGCGGCTATGCCAGAAGAACTGGCGTATCTGGTCCAGCATTTAGACAATGCCCAGGAGCAAGTTGTTTTAGGCAATACCTATCACACAGGAACCATTGACTCTCATGAAGTCGTTCTCGTAGAGAGTGGAATTGGTAAGGTCATGTCTGCTATGAGTGTAGCGATTTTAGCTGATCATTTCCAAGTGGATGCTTTGATTAACACGGGATCAGCTGGGGCAGTAGCAAAGGGTATTGCTGTTGGGGATGTTGTGATTGCAGACAAATTAGCCTATCATGACGTGGATGTCACAGCTTTTGGCTATGCTTATGGACAAATGGCGCAACAACCACTTTATTTCGAATCAGATAAAAACTTTGTTGCCAAAATCCAAAAGAGTTTATCTCAATTGGATCAAAACTGGCATCTTGGTTTGATTGCTACAGGAGATAGTTTTGTTGCAGGAAATGACAAGATAGAAGAGATTAAGTCCCATTTACCAGAAGTTTTAGCTGTTGAGATGGAGGGGGCAGCTATTGCTCAGGCAGCGCATGCCCTTAATCTTCCAGTTTTAGTCATACGAGCTATGAGTGACAATGCCAACCATGAAGCAAACATCTCTTTTGATGAGTTTATTATCGAAGCTGGACGTCGCTCTGCCCAAGTCTTATTAGCCTTTTTGAAGGCTTTAGATTAAGCGGAAATTTGACAGTTTTTCTAGCTTATGATAAGATTTAAGTAAAGAAAAGCTAGAAAACGTTTCAGAGGATATTATGAGTATTGAAATGACCGTCAGTGAGATTGCAGAGGTCTTAGGATTATCTCGCCAAGCAATCAATAACCGTGTCAAAGAATTACCAGAAGAAGACACAGATAAAAATGACAAAGGGGTAACAGTCGTTACCAGAAGTGGCTTGATTAAGCTAGAAGAAATCTATAAAAAAACGATTTTTGAAGATGAGCCTGTCAGTGAAGATGTCAAGCAGCGTGAACTGATGGAGATTCTGGTTGATGAGAAGAATGCAGAAATTCTTCGTCTCTATGAACAATTAAAAGCCAAGGATCGTCAGTTATCAGAAAAAGACGAGCAGATGCGCATCAAAGACCGTCAGATTGCTGAGAAAGACAAACAACTCGATCAGCAACAACAATTGACCCTTCAAGCCATGAAGGATAAAGAAAATCTTAAGCTAGAGCTGGACCAAGCAAAAGAAGAAGTCCAATCAACTAAGAAAGGCTTTTTTGCTCGTTTATTTGGAGGATAATCAAGGAGCTGTTTAGGTTAAATGCTAACCTGATGGCTTCTTTTATTTCTAAATAGTATAGTTGCTCAAGTAATATTCAATGAAAATCAAAGAGCAAACTAGGAAACTAGCCGCAGGCTGCTCAAAGCACTGCTTTGAGGTTGTAGATAAGACTGACGAAGTCAGTTACATATATCTACGGCAAGGCGATGTTGACGTGGTTTGAAGAGATTTTCGAAGAGTATAAAATAACTGTATAGGAGAGGTAGAAAATGGAACGATTAGAAGATTACATTGCTTTCGATTTAGAATTTAATCAGCATGAAGGGCAAACACACTTGATTCAAGTATCGGCTGTGCGTTTTAGAGATGGTCAGGAAATCGATGCCTATGATTCCTATGTTCAGACCAGTGTGCCTCTAAAAAGTTTTATCAATGGTTTGACTGGGATTACAGCCGAGACCTTAAAAGATGCTCCTCCAGTGGAGGAGGTCATAAAAGAATTCCAAGAGTTTGTGGGTGCTTTGCCGATGGTTGGATACAATGCTGCTAAAAGTGATTTGCCTATTCTAGCAGAGCATGGTTTAGATTATAGTCAACAGTATAAGGTGGATTTGTATGATGAAGCTTTTGAACGTCGGAGTTCGGATTTACACGGTATTGCCAATCTCAAATTGCAAACCGTTGCCTCATTTCTTGGATTTCAAGGTCAGTCTCATAATAGCTTAGAGGATGCTCGTATGACGGCGCGTGTTTACGAGTCCTTCCTAGAGTCGGATCAAGCTAGAGAATTGTTAGAGACAGAAAGTAGTCTTTCAAACAATCCTTTTGGAGGCTTGGACTTGTCTCAATTATTTGACTAGGAGTGCCTATGAAACCTGAAAAACCTAAAAATCTAGGTTTTAAGCAGATATACTTTAATCTAGATAAAATACTCTTTCTCTTTTTCTTGACTTTCATGATGATTGAGTTTGTCTGGTTACCGTCAAATTCTTGGATTGCTGGACTTTTGCTCCGTCAGACAGGTTATCTCTTTCTATCTTACAACAATATTTTTGCCATTATAAAGGGTTCGCCATTTGTTAGTCTTGCTTTATTTGTTTTGGTAATTGTTAATTTACTGATTGCTTATTACCAGATAGGACTTCTCTTTATCGGAGCTCGACACCTCCTCTATCATGAAAGGAGGACCTTGCTGGAGTACAGTCGCAAGGTCTTTCGCCAAAGTTTCTTGTTTATGAGGCAAGTGACGATTTCCAAAATGGCCTTCATCTTCTTTTATGTCATGATGCTCTTTCCATTGATTCGAAAGATTTTAAAGATTTACTACCTAAATAAAATTGTCATTCCAGACTTTATCGTTGATTATGTGGAAGACAAGTATTGGCTAGTAGGTATAGTGGTTACTATTCTGGCTTTACTTCTATTTTACATTTCAGTGCGTTTCATGTTTGCCCTATCTCAGCTTTTATTTGAGAAGAAAACAGTCAAAGAAGCTGTCAGATACAGTCTAGAGAAGACAAGAAAGCACTCCTGGTTTTATACTTGGAACTTGCTTTGGATTGTCGTCAAAACCTACCTATTTTTCATTCTTTTATTGATTCCAATCTTGGCAAGTCAGGTACTGATGGATGGTCTAACCCATAAGGAATCTCTTGTGCTGGGAATTATCAACTTTGTCTTGATTAAGAATTTCCATTATATGGCCTTGACTTACTTTCTCATTAAGTTTGTTTCCTTCTTAACAGGAGAAGAATTAGAAATCACACCAAGGAGAAAGAAAGACCACTGGATGAGATGGGGAGTGATGGGATGTGCTGGTATCTTTTTCGCTCTTGAGGGTTATGTTTATTTAGAAGCTCCAGTTGCAAATAAACCTTTGATTATCTCTCACAGGGGAGTATCTAATAAGAATGGTGTACAAAATACAGTTCAGTCTTTAGAAAGGACAGCTCAACTAAATCCAGACTTTGTTGAGACGGATGTTCAGGAAACAAAAGATGGCCAGTTTGTCATGATGCATGATGCCAATATCAAGAATTTGACAGGAGTTAATGCCAATCCTCAGGATCTCACTTTGGAAGAATTGACCAAACTTGATATTTCAGAAAATGGCTATCACAGCAAGGTGTCTAGTTTTGATGATTATCTCAATAAAGCCAATGAATTGCATCAAAAACTTCTTATTGAAATTAAAACCAGTCGAAAAGATAGTCCAAATATGATGAAACGCTTTATGGAAAAATATGGAACTGTTCTTAAGCAGAATGGTCACCAAATGCAATCCTTGGACTACCATGTGATTGACCAGGTCTTAGCCTACGATACTCAAATTCCAGTCTTTTTAATCCTACCTTATAATAGTATTTTTCCAAGAACCAAGGCTACAGGTTATACCATGGAGTATTCAACCTTAGATGAAAATTTTGTCAACAAGCTTTGGAATACCGATCAGAAATTGTACGTTTGGACCATCAATAGTTCAGAGTCCTTTGATAAATCCGTTCATTTGGGAGCTGATGGCATGATAACAGATGACTTGGAAATGATTCAAGATCAAGTTACCATTGCCCAAGAAGACCCAGAGTATACGGAATTGCTTTTCAAACAGGCTATGGAATTCTTTAATTTTTAGTAAGCAAAAAGAGGAACAATTGTTCCTCCCATGATAGGCAAGTATTCTCTTGAATGCTTGTTTTTCTTATGCTTAAAATGGCAATTTTCCAGCGAAAGCCCCCAGTTTTTTCTTGGTAGTTTCATCGATTTGTTCAAGAGCAGAGTTGATGGCTTGAACTGTCATATCAGAAAGAGTTTCAAGATCTTCAGGGTCAACGACAGCTGGATTAAAGTCAATGCTGATAACTTTCTTATCTCCAGTCAAGGTCGCTTGAACAAGGTCTTGAGCAGATTTGCCAACAAATTGCATAGCAGCAAGTTCTGCTTGGCTTTGTTCCATTTGTTTTTGAAGTTTTTGTGCTTGACGCATCATATTTTGCATGTTCATCATGGTGATTTACAGTTTCCTTTTATCTTATTTTCTTTCCTATTTTATCAATTTTGGGGTTAAAAGTCTAATCTTTTTCTGAGAGAATCTAAGAATTGTGCTTGGGGTAACTTCTCAAAGTAACTTCCACTTGGCTAGCCGAAGTGGAAATTAGTCTAAAACGGATTTTTATGGTGGAATTAAGTATGAGACATTTGAGTTAGAAATGAGGTCCACTATGACAAAACATAAATACCTTACCCTTTCAGACCGTAATGATATCCAATTAGGCTTAGAGCGCGGTGAAACCTTCAAAGCTATCGGGCAACTTATTCTAAAAGACCCGACTACTGTTTCTAAAGAAGTCAAACGAAATAAACAAATTAGAGACTCTACTTCTAACAACCTTCCTTGCCCTCTACTCGATAAAGCTCCCTTTGTCTGTAATGATTGCCACGATATGAAATTGTTCAAAATGAGTCGCAGAAATATCGGACAAGCTGGTAAAATCTTTGCTGACAGTGGTTATCAAGGATTCATGAAGATGTATTCACAAGCGCAAACTCCGAGGAAATCAAGCAAACTTAAGCCACTAACTCTTGAAGATAAATCCTATAATCATATGCTATCTAAAGAGAGAATCAAGGTTGAGAATATTTTTGCCAAAGTAAAAACGTTTAAAATGTTTTCAACAACCTATCGAAATCAACGTAAACGCTTTGGATTACGAATGAATTTTATTGCTGGAATTATCAACTGTGAACTAGAATTCTAGTTTCGCAGGAAGTCTAATAAAAAACTTTGTACTCTGGAAACCATTATGTGGCTATCGAGAGTGCAAAGTTTTTTTTGAGCCTGGAACATGAAAACAGCAGTTAATTTCAAGAAAGAAAAAAGAACAGCTGAAACTGTTCTTTTTATCATTATTTGAGACCGTATTTTTTGTTGAAACGATCCACGCGTCCATCTGCTTGAGTGAACTTTTGACGTCCAGTGTAGAATGGGTGTGAGTCTGATGAAATTTCCACACGGATCAATGGGTAAGTTTCGCCTTCGAACTCAACTGTTTCGTTAGAGCGTTTTGTTGAACCGCTAAGGAATTGGTAACCAGTAGTTGTGTCCATGAAGACAACTGGGCGATATTCTGGATGGATATCTTTTTTCATTTTGCAATATTTCCTTTCTGCCATGGTCTCTTTGCGAGCCATAGATTGTTACCATACTAGTCTATCAGATTCTGAAAAGTTTGGCAAGTATTTTATCAGTTTTTAAGTAAGTTTTTTAACTTTTGGTAGATGATTTCGTTTTCCTCTAGGCTATAGGAATTAGCACCGCTTGCTAGAGGGTGGCCTCCGCCATCATGTTCTTTGGCAATTTCATTGATAGGATGGATTTTACTGCGTAAGCGAACGCGGTAGTGGCCATCAGCCTGTTCCACAAAAATTCCCCAGAGGCTCACACTGTCAATGCGTCCAGGTGCACCCACAATTGCTGCAGTTTCAGCATCGGTAACATTGAATTGTTTCAAGATATCTTGACTCAGGATAACTCGAGCTGCACCATTTTCATCCACTTCCAGATGGTCGTAGATGTAGCCTTGAAGTTTAGCAATTTTGTAGCTCATAGTGTCCATTTTGCGAGTGAGAGCTGCAAAGTCAAAGTTCTGTTCTCTCAGAGAGGCAGCCAGGCGGAGGGTGCGTGCAGTGGTAGAAGGGTAGAGGAAGCGACCTGTATCACCAACAATTCCTGCAAAGAGCAACTCAGCAGCTCGATATGACAAGGCCAGTTGGGTTGTTTGGGCAAATAGGGTAATCATTTCACTAGCGCTACTTGAACTAGTATCCACCCATGATAGGTCACCATATACATCATCATTTGGATGGTGGTCAATCTTAATGAGAAAATCACCTTGACTATAGCGTTTATCATCGATACGAGCAGTGTTGGCAGTATCACAGACGATGACAAGGGCGCCTTGGTAGGCGCTATCTTCAACAAGATCCATTTCAGCCATCCAAGTAAGAGTTGGTTCATTAAAACCAACGACTTTGATGGTTTTTTCTGGGAAATGATGTTCCAGCAAGGCTTTCAATCCCACCTGACTTCCCAAGGCATCAGGGTCTGGTTTCATATGGCGGTGAATGATAATCGTGTCGTATTCTTTGATTTTTTCTAAAATTTGATGGCAAATGTCCATAAATAACCTCAATTCTTTCTCATTTCATTGTAGCACAAGAATTTTTATTTTTAAAATGAAAAAGATGTGATATAATGGAGAAAGATAAATTGAGGAGGACGATATGGCATTAGCAAAAATTGTATTTGCCAGTATGACCGGTAATACCGAAGAAATTGCAGATATTGTAGCAGATAAATTACGTGACTTGGGCTTGGATGTCGATGTTGATGAATGTACAACTGTTGACGCTTCAGACTTCTTGGAAGCAGACATCGCTATCGTTGCGACCTATACTTACGGTGATGGAGAATTACCAGATGAGATGATGGACTTCTACGAAGACCTTGCAGACCTAAACTTGAATGGTAAAATCTACGGAGTGGTTGGCTCAGGAGATACCTTCTACGATGAATTCTGTAAGGCTGTTGATGACTTTGATCGTGTCTTTGTGTCAACAGGAGCAGAAAAAGGTTCAGAGTGTGTCAAAGTTGATCTTTCTGCCGAGGAAGAAGATATCGAACGCTTGGAACAATTCGCAGAAGAATTGGCTGCTAAAGTAGGATAAGCATAAAAGTGCGCTGATGCAATCAATCAGTGCATTTTTCTTATCGTGAGTTGGGATTTTACTAGCCTATTTGGTGGCTTTTTGATACAATAATTCAAATAAAGGAGGAGACTGTATGGATTTAGATATTATTCGTCAAGAAATTGATCAAATCGACGACCAAATTGTCAAACTGTTAGAAGAAAGAATGCATTTGGTTGAGGGGGTAGTTGCCTATAAGAAAGCTTCAGGAAAACCGATTTTAGATACTAAGAGAGAAGAAGTTATTTTTGAAAAGGTTAGAAGTCGTGTAGAGGACAAGCGCTATCAGGAGACTATTGTCGCGACTTTTTCTGACATACTCAAACGTTCACGTGATTATCAGGATCAAAACATCAAATGAAAAAAGAACAATTTTATCCGCTAGGAATTTTTCTAGCTGCCATGTTGGGCGGACTTGTCCGCTATCTAGTTTCCACTTGGTTACCAGCCAGTCCAGATTTTCCTTGGGGAACTCTCTTTGTTAACTATCTGGGTATTTTCTGCTTGGTTTATTTGGTAAAAGGCTATCTGGTCTATAAGGGTAATAGTAAAGGCTTGGTTTTAGCACTGGGGACGGGTTTTTGCGGAGGTTTAACAACCTTTTCTAGCCTCATGCTTGATGCTGTGAAACTGCTTGATACAGGGCGTTATCTGAGTTTGGTCCTGTATTTGCTTTTGAGCATCGGTGGAGGTCTGCTTTTAGCTTACTATTTGGGGAGGAAGAAATGGTAATCATTTATCTTGCAATTGCTTGTGGCTGCGGAGCCCTAGTACGGTATTTCTTTTCCCGCTATAATCAAGCTTCTAAATTGCCACTCGGAACGCTCATAGCCAATCTTTTAGGGTGCTTTTTGATTGGCTTATTCTACAATTATGTGGAGTCCAAGGAAGTCTATGCTATTCTAGCGACAGGATTTTGTGGAGGTTTGTCAACTTTTTCGACCTTGAATGACGAACTTCAAAGACTGCTAAGCGATAAGAAGGTATTTTATTCTTACTTGACTTTGACCTACTTAGGTGGTTTAGTTGCGATTTTTTTAGGAATTCTGCTATAAATTTCTTTACTTTTTTGTGGAAATTTGGTAAACTGTATCTTGTGTGTAATGGACGCACAAAAATACAGTTTATCCGCTGAGGAAGGTTCCTCAAGATTGACAAAGATAGGAGAATAAAATGAATCCATTAATCCAAAGCTTGACTGAAGGTCAACTTCGTACAGATATCCCATCATTCCGTCCTGGTGACACTGTTCGTGTACACGCGAAAGTTGTCGAAGGTAACCGTGAACGTATCCAGATTTTTGAAGGTGTTGTTATCGCACGTAAAGGTGCTGGTATCTCAGAAAACTACACAGTTCGTAAAATTTCTAACGGTGTAGGTGTTGAGCGTATCTTCCCAATCCACACTCCACGTGTTGAAAAAATCGAAGTTGTTCGTTACGGTAAAGTACGTCGTGCGAAATTGTACTACTTGCGTGCTCTTCAAGGTAAAGCAGCTCGTATCAAAGAAATCCGTCGTTAATTCGACTAAAAAACTCTGCTTATTTAGCAGAGTTTTTATCTAGCTCCCTTAGTTCAATGGATATAACAACTCCCTCCTAAGGAGTAGTTGCAGGTTCGATTCCTGCAGGGGGCATTTTAAGAAGCGTAAAGAAACATAAAGAATATTCAAAGTCTTTATTTATAGGCAATCATCACAATTTAGTTTTTTAAAATAGTATAGTATATTTTGTTTTTTTGACCAAACGTTGACCAAAATTTGACCAAAAATTTGTTTTGATTTTTATGAATATAGAATAAAGTAGATCAGGAAGCTGGTCTATTTTATTTTGTATTTAATATGTATAAAAATTTGAATTTGTCTGTCTGGAAGTGATACAATAGACATACAGAATAAAAAGGAGAAAATACTATGCCACAAATTGCTGTTAGAGTTGATGATGATTTAAAAAAAGAAGCAACTGCAATTTTTAATGAATTAGGTTTAGATATGACAACTGCTGTAAAGTTATTTTTGAAGCAATGTGTTTTAACTAGAAGTATTCCTTTTGAAGTGAAACTAGATATTGAAGATGATGTAAAAGAGGATTGAAGCTATGGTTTTATATTCTGATAAGGCTGTTGCTGTTTTGGAAAAAAGTAAGAAGATATAATTTACCTTTATATGCTGAAACTGGTGAAATTTTAACAAAAAAGGAGAATATTTAAAATAACTTAGTATTTTTGGAATTTTTGACCAAAGTGTGACCAAAATTTGACTAAATATTTGTTTTGATTTTGATGATTATGAGGTTAAGTAGATCATAGGAGTAAGTCTTTATAGGTATAAGTTATTTATGCTCGCTATGTTAGTTAAATAATTAATTTTTGACTGATTTATCTCTGTTTAATGTAAATTAGTTATGAGGAATATTGTCTTATTTATATACGAATATATAAAATAATGATACAATAATATTATATAGAAAATTGTAGATATTAGACTGACTATAAAAAATGGAGGTAATTTATGAATAGCAAGGAATGGATTATGGAATTTGAATCTTTAAATGTATGATTACTATAACCGTTATAAAATCAATAAGAAACGTTGTGGTCGGAATTTTTGATATCTTCTAAGAGTAGTCAGAGGATTATTGATTTAATAACAGAAGTACACGAAGACATATATTTAACATCTATTATTTTACCCATCCCGAAGATTTTAGCTCAATCTTTAGCATTTTGGTAAAGTATGGAAAAAGTACAAGTAAATATATTTTATCGAAAGGAGAGATATATGAGTGAAATAGTTATTAATGCTCAGAATTTATCTAAAAATTTTTATAATTTTGATTCAAGACTCCCATTTATCAAGAGATTTTTGAAACGTAATCAAATAACGATTCGAGCTGTTCAAGATATTAGTTTTACGATTAAGAGAGGGAGTATAGTTGGCTTTATTGGGAGTAATGGAGCTGGTAAATCCACAACGATTAAAATGTTGACTGGGACTCTTTATCCTAGTTCCGGAAAATTAGAAGTGAATGGAGAAATTCCATTTAAAAGAAGTATAAATTTTAGAAAAAAAATTTCAATAGTAGTAGGAAATAAATTACAGTTATTTCAAGATGTTTCGGCTATGGATTATTTTCAATTGATTGGTACTTTATATGAGGTAGAACCGGCGATTTTACAAGAACGAATTCAGGAATTAAGCAATTTGTTGAATGTAAAAGATCAGCTTTACCAGCAGGTCCGGACCCTCTCTCTTGGACAAAAAATGAAAATGGAGTTTATCGCGGCATCTTTAACAAGTCCGGAAATATTATTTTTAGACGAGCCTACTATAGGGTTAGATATACAGTCTAAAAAAGATATCAGAACATTTTTAAAGAAAATGAATGAAGAATGTCATACTACTATTATTTTAACGAGTCATGATATGGATGATATTTCGTCTGTTTGTGACGAATTAATCGTCATTGACAAAGGAAAAATTATTTTGCAGGAGTCAATGGATGTTATTTTATCTAAATTTTCTGATTTTAAATATTTAAAGATAAAAATGACATTAGATTTTGTACCAGAGTTATGCTCTGTTAAAGGAGTAGTAGTCATTTCTCAAACAAAATCGGAATGTATACTAAAAATACCTAGAGATTTTGTCTTTGAGACATTAGAATCAATCAATAAGCTTGTAGATATAGAAGATTTTGAAATATCAAATCTTTCTTTAGAAGAAATTATTTTACAAAACTATTTTACAAAAAAGGAGCACAATTGAAAAAAGAAATGTCTATTATTCTGATATCATTTCGATCTATTTTGAACTATAAATCAAGTGTACTATTGTTAATGTTACAGGCAAGTATACAAATTATGATATCAGTATTTTTATGGACGTATATATATCAGAGTAACCAGATAAATATAGCAGGATATGATTTTACCTCAATGGTTCAATACTATTTGGGGACTATAATTTTTTCATATTTTGTTTTTTATCCAGTTGATTGGGAAATCAATGACGATGTTCATTCAGGAAATTTTTTTAGCATATTAATAAAACCTGTTACTTTTTATAAGTATTATTTTTGTAAAATGCTTGGAGATAGGCTTGCTCATTTATTATTTATCATCATTCCTGTCATTTTATTCTCCAGTGTTTATTACAAGAATGAGTTATTAACCATTGAAATTCTTATTTTAGGAAGTATTGCAATTATTCTATCTATGGTTCTATGGTTTTTAATATCATGTTGTGTAGGTATGCTTTCTTTTTGGTTAGAAAATATATTTTTTGTCCTTACTGTTAAAGAAATAGTAATTCAGTTTTTATCAGGAATATTATTGCCTTTAAGTTTTTTTTCAAATAATTTTCGTCTGTTTTTAGATGTATTACCTTTTAAATACTTAGTATATGAACCGCTTCAGATGTTTAGTAATGATACATATAAATTAATAGACTATTTGAGAATTATTTGTATTCAATTGATTTGGTGCATCATTTTTTATATTATATCAAGATTCATATTGAGAAAAGGAGTGGAGCACTTCTCAAATGTGGGAGGATAAAATGTTTAGAATAAAAGTAATTTTTAGGCTACTTCATTTTGGTTTTAAATCTGATATGAATTTTCATTTTGACTTCTTTTGTGGTCTATTTTCGTCGATACTGTGGATTGGTTTACCTATTGTATTTTTTAGATTGATTTTCTTAAACATAGACTCTTTTAATGGTTGGGACTATTATCAAATTTTATTTTTGGTAGGTTCCTACACTATTGTAGATGGAGTTATGATGGGATTGTTAATTAGAAGTATGGGAATTTTAGAATCAGATATTTTGAGTGGTAACTTGGATCAAATTTTATTGAGGCCGTTTGATACTCAGTTGTTCTATATTTTTAGATCATTTAATTTAGTTCAATTCGTGAATACTTTTTTTGGTCTTGCGATCATTTTTATAAGTTATGGAAATTTAAATGTACATTTAAATTCATTAAAAATATTATTTTATATCCTTTCTTTAATGTGTGGTTGTATTATATATTATTCAATTTGGTTTCTAATAACGATTAGTTCATTTTGGTTCCCAACTAAATTTTCAAAAGTAGATGTATTTTTGAATTATATTGGAATTTCTAAGTATCCATATAATATTTTTACAGGTATTAACAGATTGATCACTATGTTATTTGTTCCCAATTTATTAATTGCCAATCCTGCAGTATTAATATTTTTAGGGAAAGATACATTAAACCTATTTTTCTATCAAATAGTTTTTACAGTTTTTTTGATTATTATCAGTCGTACAATTTTTAGAAAAGGATTGAAAAAATATGAAAGTGCAGGAAGATAAACAATGTTGTTCAGTTATATGTTTGACTAAAGGAAGTGATTCGCTGTACTTTCGGATATGAGCTTGGAGGTAGAATTACCAGAGTGATAAAGTCTCCATTTGATATAACAGCCATTCAATTTATTGATTAACTCTTATTGTGATATGTTCATACTAAAAACCGCTCAGCCGAGCGGTTTTCGTCTATTCTTCCCTTTTACAGTACCCACGTACGGATGGCATGGGCAACGCCAGATTTATCATTAGATTTAGTGATGTATTTGGCGATTTTTTTGATTTCTGGATTTCCATTTTCCATGACAACTGGGTTGCCAACGACTTCCAGCATGGCACGGTCATTTTCTTCGTCACCGATAGCCATGGTTTCATCTTTGGTCAATCCGAGTTTTTCAGCTAAGTGAGTGATGGCTGAACCTTTGTCCACATTCTTTTTAAGGAGTTCGAGGTAGAAAGGAGCAGATTTGTTGATGGAGTAGCGTTCGTAAAATTCGGCTGGAATCTTTTCAATCGCAGCATCGAGAATCTCTGGTTCATCGATAAACATACACTTGACGATTTCCTTGCCAGCCATTTCTTCAGGTGTGCGGTAAAAGATAGGCATGCTGACGAGGGTTGATTCGTGCACAGTGTATTTTCCGATATTGCGATTTGCAGTGTAGATACCATCCTTAGTAATAGCATGCATGTGAACACCGAGCTTACGACTGAGGAATTCCATATCCAGATAATCCTCATAGGTTAAGGATTCGCTGATAATCTCATGTCCAGTAGCAGTTTCTTGGACAAGGGCACCGTTGAAGGTCACCACATAGTCACCCTCGTCTCTCAACTGCAAGTCGTCCAGAAGTTTGGCAACACCTGCGATAGGGCGGCCAGTTGCAATTACGACTTTGACACCAGCTTCTTTGGCATCTTGGATGGCAGAAAAGACTTTAGGAGTGATTTCCTTTTGGCTATTGACTAGGGTTCCGTCGATATCAACGGCAATTAGTTTAATACTCATAAATTTCCTCTTCTAGTTTTTATTTGGGGTAAAATGATCGTTCTCAATCAAGTGTAAAAATTGCTGGGTGATGCTTGCGAAGATGCTGTTTTGATCCAACATTTCTTTTGGGAAATAGAAACGATTATCTCCGTGGCGACTGCCAGCAAGAGATTGGACGATAGGAGACAGGCTAGAGAGTTCGGCCAGTTCTCCATTTTTTTGTAAAATCTCAATCTGTGTCCGTGGATTTTCAGATTCGGGACGATAGATATCATAAGGGAGGTCGAAGTTCTTATGAATAGCAGTATAGTAGTCGGGATCAAAGCCGATATCCTCAACTAATTTTCTCATGCTGGCGAGTTGGTCTTGGTCTTCTTGTGAAAAAGTAATGGATTTAAAGACCTTGCGGTTGACAAAGCGCTGTGATAAGTCTGCTAAAATCTTGTCAGGACTGGTCATCCAGAGCTGGAAGTAGGTATTCATCACACCATCATCCAGAGCAAGATAGTCAGACAAGGTCACATTTTTTTCAAAGAAAGGGAGGAGATGTGGAGATGTTCGTGCAAAGAAATCTTTGTCTTTAGGATAGAGTTCTTTGGCGCGCTTGAGAAGATTTTGCAGGAGAACTTCCATGGCGCGTGTTGCGGGGTGGAAATAAACCTGCATGTACATCTGATAACGACTGAGGACGTAGTCTTCGATAGCATGCATGCCATTGCGCTGAAAGGCAATACCGTTTTCGACAGGACGAATGACACGCAAGATCCGAGTCAGGTCAAATTCCCCATAGGAAGCTCCCGTAAAATAGGAGTCACGCAAGAGATAGTCCATGCGGTCCGCATCAATCTGACTGGAAATGAGTTGCACGACCTGCTTGTTAGGATAGGTATGGTCAATGACACTGGCTACCTTTTCTGGAAAATCTGGCGCCACTTGTAGCAGGACTTGGTGAATCTCCGTTTCAGGACTTTGGATAATCTCCTGAGTAATGGCTTCATGGTCTGTATCAAAGAGATGTTCAAAAGTATGGGAGTAGGCACCATGTCCAAGGTCATGTAGGAGAGCAGCTGTCATGGTCAAGAGAGACTCGGCAGGATTCCATTCCTTAGGATATTTTTCTTCAAAAATCTCTGTGATGCGACGAGCAATCTCATAGACTCCAAGACAATGGGAGAAGCGACTATGTTCTCCACCGTGGAAGGTATAACTGGAAGTTCCCAGTTGCTTGATTCGACGCAAACGCTGAAATTCTTTTGTATTAATCAAGTCATAGATGATTTGATTATTGACATGGATGTAGTTGTGAACTGGGTCACGGAATACTTTTTCGTTCATATGACCATTATAGCAAAAAGCTAGAGTTTTTGGTAAAATAGTAGGACAAGAGACAAGAAAGAGGACTTGATGTGAAGATTCGGATGCGAAATACGATTCAGTTTGATGAGCAGTTGGAAGTGATTGACCAGCTTTATGACGTGGAAGTGCATGAAAAGGGAGATTATAGCTACCTGCTTTTCTATAATGAGGAAAAGGAAAAAGTGGTTATTAAATTTCATGGTCAAGAACTTGTGATGAGCCGTTTTTCCAATCCCAAGACCATTATGCGCTTTCTAAAGGATAGTGATAGTTTGGCCTATATTCCTACACCCATGGGCATGCAGGAGTTTATTATCCAAACCAGTCGTTATGAAGTTGATGGGCAAAAGATCGAGCTAGATTATCAACTACAAAATCAAGAGGGACATCCCTTTGCCAGCTATCAATTGGAAATTACTTGGGGCTAGGCTCATGTCTTTTTCAAATTTACCTGGCTATCTTCTCGGATTAGCCTGCTAATGTGGTAGATTAGGCTAATTTTTGGTATAATAAAAGTTATGGAAATTGAAAAAACCAATCGTATGAATGCGCTCTTTGAATTTTATGCGGCGCTTTTGACAGATAAGCAAATGAATTATATAGAGCTCTACTATGCTGATGATTACAGCCTTGCTGAGATTGCCGAGGAGTTTGGTGTTAGTCGTCAGGCTGTCTATGACAATATCAAGCGGACAGAAAAGATTCTGGAAGATTATGAGATGAAATTGCACATGTACTCGGACTACATTGTCCGCAGTCAAATTTTTGACCAGATTTTGGAGCGCTATCCCAAGGATGACTTTCTGCAGGAGCAGATAGAAATTTTAACAAGCATTGATAATAGAGAATAAGAGGAAGAAAAATGGCATTTGAAAGTTTAACAGAACGTTTGCAGAACGTCTTTAAAAATCTACGTAAAAAAGGAAAAATCTCTGAATCTGATGTCCAAGAGGCAACCAAAGAAATTCGCTTGGCCTTGCTTGAGGCCGACGTTGCCTTGCCTGTTGTAAAGGACTTTATCAAGAAAGTTCGTGAGCGTGCAGTCGGGCATGAGGTCATTGATACCCTTAATCCTGCGCAACAGATTATTAAAATCGTTGATGAGGAATTGACTGCTGTTTTAGGTTCTGATACGGCAGAAATTATCAAGTCACCTAAGATTCCTACAATCATCATGATGGTTGGTTTGCAGGGGGCTGGTAAAACAACCTTTGCTGGTAAATTGGCCAACAAACTCAAGAAAGAAGAAAATGCTCGTCCTTTAATGATTGCAGCGGATATTTATCGTCCAGCTGCCATTGACCAGTTGAAAACACTTGGACAACGGATTGATGTGCCAGTTTTTGCTCTAGGAACAGAAGTTCCAGCTGTGGAGATTGTACGTCAAGGTTTGGAACAAGCCCAAGCCAATCACAACGACTATGTATTGATTGATACGGCAGGGCGTTTACAAATCGATGAGCTTTTGATGAATGAGCTTCGCGATGTGAAAGCACTGGCTCAACCAAATGAAATCCTGCTTGTCGTTGATGCCATGATTGGTCAGGAAGCGGCTAATGTTGCGCGTGAGTTTAATGCTCAGTTGGAAGTGACTGGGGTTATCCTTACCAAGATTGATGGTGATACTCGTGGTGGTGCGGCTCTATCTGTTCGTCACATTACTGGAAAACCAATCAAGTTCACTGGTACGGGTGAAAAGATTACAGACATTGAAACCTTCCATCCAGACCGTATGTCTAGCCGTATCCTTGGTATGGGGGATATGCTCACTCTGATTGAGAAAGCTTCTCAAGAATACGATGAGCAAAAAGCCCTTGAAATGGCTGAGAAGATGCGTGAGAATACCTTTGATTTCAACGATTTCATTGATCAGTTGGATCAGGTGCAAAACATGGGGCCAATGGAAGACTTGCTCAAGATGATTCCAGGTATGGCCAATAATCCAGCCCTTCAAAACATGAAGGTGGATGAGCGTCAGATTGCGCGCAAGCGTGCCATTGTGTCTTCGATGACTCCTGAGGAGCGTGAAAATCCAGATTTGTTAAATCCAAGCCGTCGCCGTCGTATTGCTGCAGGTTCTGGAAATACCTTTGTCGAAGTCAATAAATTCATCAAAGACTTTAACCAAGCTAAACAGCTCATGCAGGGTGTCATGTCTGGTGATATGAACAAGATGATGAAGCAGATGGGAATCAATCCAAACAACCTTCCTAAGAATATGCCAAATATGGGAGGAATGGATATGTCTGCCCTTGAAGGCATGATGGGACAAGGTGGTATACCTGACTTGTCAGCTCTTGGTGGAGCAGGAATGCCAGATATGAGCCAGATGTTTGGTGGTGGACTCAAAGGTAAAATCGGTGAATTTGCCATGAAACAGTCCATGAAACGCATGGCGAATAAAATGAAGAAAGCGAAGAAGAAACGTAAGTAAAACAAAGGAAGGCTGCAGAGCTTTCCTTTTTTATAAAGAATTTTTATTTTAACATTAAAAAATCCACTCAGTTGTCTGAGTAGATTAGGTGTGTTTAGACTCTTAATCTTTATTTTCGTATGGTAAGATCAAGTTCAAGATGATTCCTGTCATGGCTGATAGGGCAGTACCTGAAAGTGTAACTGGACCAAGTTTAAGAATAGCTCCTCCGAGTCCAAGGACTAACATAGCACTTGCGATGATGAGATTACGCATTTGAGCGAAATCAACACGTTCTTTAATCAAGACCTTCAAACCGTTGCTGGCGATCACTCCATAGAGAAGGATTGACATACCACCAAGTACAGCGTTTGGAATAGTTGAAATCAAGGCAGTGAATTTACCAAGGAAGCTAAGGGCAATCGCGATAAAGGCAGCGTTACGGATAACTGAGACAGAAGCGATACGAGTCATACCGATAACCCCTGTGTTTTCTCCATAAGTTGTATTGGCTGGTCCACCAAGAAAGGCAGAAACTGAAGTTGCGATACCGTCACCAAGAAGTGTACGGTGAAGACCTGGTTCTTTCAAGAATTGACGGCCACAGATTTGACCCAAAACAGTATGGTCTCCGATATGTTCAGAAATTGTTACGATAGCGATTGGCAAGATGGCGATAGTTTCTGGACCAAAGTAAAGATTGTACTCTTTAAAGGCACCACCAGTGCTAAATGGCAAGTAGAAACCAGGAATTTCAAACCAGTTGGCTTTAAGAACTGGTGTAAAGTCAACTAGCCCAAGAGCTAGAGCGAAGAGGTAACCACCGATAATGGCAAAGAGGAAAGGAATGATTCGTAGGAAGCCTTTTCCTTTTGTATTGATAAAGGCAGCAATCAAGAAAGTAACAACCGCTACAAGAGCATTTTTCCAATTTCCGTCCGCTACAAGCCCAGCGTTAGTAACAGCTGAACCTGCAAGTCCAAGACCGATAACGATAATCATAGGTCCGATGATGATTGGTGGCAAGAGTTTATCGATCCATTTTGTACCTGCAAAACGAACACCAGCAGCAACAAGGACGTAGACCAAACCAGTCAAGATAACCCCTGTTTGAGCAGCGGATACATCTCCACCCATTTCTTTCATAGCCAGTGACATAGCTGTGATAAAGGCAAATGAAGAACCTAGATAAACTGGAACTCTAAATCCAGTTGAAATCATGTAGATAAGTGTTCCAACACCTGAAGCAAAAAGGGCAACAGATACAGGCATTCCCAAAATCAATGGTACCAAGATGGTCGCACCGAACATGGCGAAAACGTGTTGGAAACTAAGGAGAATTCCTTTTCCAGCTGAAGGACGTTGGTCAACGTCTAGTAACAAATCAACAGTTGATTCTTGTTTCATATAAACCTCACTTTTGGGCATCAAAAAAGAGCCCATTATTTTACAGCAATAGGCCCTCAGAGTAAGACTTCTTTAAAATCTAGACTTTAAAGAGTTTCAAATATTTCTTCGTCTTCGTCACCTCACGGGATGACATTAAAAACCTTTGCTTGTGATAGTATAGCAAAAATTGCAAACTTTGTAAATCATTTTTAGTAAAAAATTTAGAGAGGGCGTTTATTTGGCATGCCAGCCTTACGTGGATATTTATTTGGTGTTTCCTTTTTCTTTTCTACCACTGTGATGTAACGCGGATCTCCATTTGGTAGGGCATAACTGAGATTGTCTTCGACCTTACTGAAGAGGAGGTTGAGGGCGTTTTTGGCTTCTAACAACTCCTCAGGCGCATTACTGGCCTTGAGTGCCAATAGTTTGCCCCCAACTTTAAGGTAAGGGATAGTCAATTCAGATAAGACCTGCATACGGGCAACCGCACGAGCTGTTACAAAGTCATATTGAGCACGGAAGTTCTTGTCTTGGGCAAAGTCTTCTGCACGTCCATGGTAGAAATGAACACCGTCCAAATCCAGTTCTTGAGCCAACAGTTGGAGGAAGTTGATGCGCTTATTTAGCGAGTCAATAATAGTCACATCTAGCTGAGGATAGAGGATTTTCATCGGTAGACTAGGAAATCCTGCCCCAGCTCCGATATCAAGCAGTTTGATATTTTCATTGGGAATCAAGCCTCGCAGAATAGGTGCAATCGAATCGTAAAAATGTTTGAGATAAACTTCTTCCTTATCTGTAATAGCCGTCAAATTAATCTTTTCATTCCACTCGACCAAGAGTTCAAAATAACGTTCAAATTGTTCTTTTTGCTGGTCCGAAAGTGAAAGATTTTGCTCGGCAAGCAAGTTGTAAAATGTTTCTGGTTTCATAGTGTTTTCCTTCTTTAGTATCATCTTATTTTACCACAATCATTAAAAATTTGATATACTGGTACTAATCTAAAAGCAGAAAGGACTTATATCATGACTTGGATTATTCTTGGAGTTTTGGCTCTTATTGTTATTTTTGTGATTGTTAGCTATAACGGTTTGGTTAAAAATCGTATGCAAACAAAGGAGGCTTGGAGCCAGATTGATGTTCAGTTGAAACGTCGAAATGACCTCTTGCCAAATTTGATTGAAACTGTAAAAGGTTATGCTAAATATGAAGGTTCTACACTTGAAAAGGTGGCAGAACTGCGTAACCAAGTGGCGGCAGCGACTTCACCAGCAGAAGCTATGAAAGCTAGTGATGCCCTTACTCGTCAGGTTTCAGGTATTTTTGCAGTTGCAGAAAGCTATCCAGATTTGAAAGCTAGTGCCAACTTTGTTAAATTGCAAGAGGAGTTGACCAATACAGAAAATAAAATTTCTTACTCTCGTCAACTTTACAACAGTGTTGTTAGCAACTACAATGTAAAATTGGAAACTTTCCCAAGTAATATTATCGCTGGAATGTTTGGATTTAAAGCAGCAGATTTCCTTCAAACACCTGAAGAGGAAAAGGCAGTTCCTAAAGTTGATTTTAGCGGTTTAGGTGACTAAGATGTTGTTTGATCAAATTGCAAGCAATAAACGAAGAACTTGGATTTTGTTGCTGGTATTTTTCCTACTCTTAGCTCTTGTTGGCTATGCGGTTGGTTACCTCTTTATGCGGTCTGGGCTTGGTGGTTTGGTTATCGCTCTGATTATCGGCTTTATCTATGCCTTGTCCATGATTTTTCAATCGACAGAGATTGTCATGTCTATGAATGGGGCGCGTGAAGTTGATGAGCAAATGGCACCAGACCTTTACCATGTAGTGGAAGATATGGCTATGGTGGCTCAGATTCCCATGCCACGTGTTTTCATCATTGACGATCCAGCCTTAAATGCCTTTGCGACAGGCTCTAATCCTCAAAATGCGGCTGTTGCTGCAACTTCAGGTCTCCTAGCTATCATGAATCGTGAAGAGCTAGAAGCTGTTATGGGACATGAAGTCAGTCATATTCGTAACTACGATATCCGTATTTCGACTATTGCTGTTGCCCTTGCTAGTGCCATCACCATGCTTTCTAGTATGGCAGGTCGTATGATGTGGTGGGGTGGCGCAGGTCGCAGACGAAGTGACGATGACCGAGATGGAAATGGCTTAGAAATCATTATGCTCGTGGTTTCCCTACTAGCCATTGTACTGGCCCCTCTTGCTGCAACCTTGGTGCAACTAGCTATTTCTCGTCAGAGGGAGTTCCTAGCGGATGCTTCCAGTGTCGAGTTGACGCGCAATCCTCAAGGGATGATTAATGCTCTACGTAAGCTGGACAATAGCGAGCCGATGCATCACCATGTTGATGATGCCAGCAGTGCACTTTATATCAATGATCCCAAGAAAGGTGGAGGCTTCCAAAAACTCTTTTATACCCACCCACCTATCTCAGAGCGAATTGAACGTTTAAAACAGATGTGAAAAGAATCCAGAGGTCGTCTCTGGATTTTTGTTATGTTACAAATTTATAAATCTTCTAAATTAACTACCTCCAAACCGTGTTCTGTTAAACGATAGATGGTCGTACAGACTTCTTTTAAGAAACGTCTGTCATGCGAAACAGTGACGAGACCGCCTGGATAAGTGGTAAAGAGTTTTCTGATTTCAGGTTGAGAAGTTGGAGAAAAGTTTCGTGTGGGTTCATCCAGAAGGAGAAAGTTTGGTTTGCGCAACACTAAATCCAAAAGCAGGAGTTTTCCTTGTTGTCCGCCGGATAAGGAGCGAATTTGGTGGTGCATCTCTGGATAACTGAAATTGAGCCTGGCTAGGTGAGATTGGATTTTTTGTAGTTCCTCTTTGTTCCCAGTTTGGCTGAGATAGGTTATTGGGGATATCTCCAATTGCAGTTTTTTGTGATAATCTTGTGGCATAACACCAAGAGAAATCTCTCTTTTGGAGCTTAGTAGTTGTTGCAACTTGGCTAACAGAGTTGATTTTCCAACACCATTTGGTCCGATGATACCAATTTTTTCTTGGCCACGGACAGTTAGTTGTAACTCCTGAACTAAAACTCGCTCGCTAATGGACAAATTTTCCTTTTCTAGTTGGATTAAGATTTTAGAAGCCGGTAATGGTTGGATGTCTGAAAAGAAAAGTTGGATTTGTTCCTCTTCAAGTGGCTTTTGGGTCATGGACTGAGCTGCCCTTTCGTAGCGTTTTTCTTGTGAGAGGACAGTTTTCATCTTTTTAGCCAATAGGCGACCGGCAGTACTGTCTTTGGTAGCTCGAAGTGCAGTTTCTACATTTTGCTTGACTCGGCGATGTTTTTCCATGCTTTTGTCATAGGCTCTCTGGTCGTTGGCAGCTTGCTGGCTTTGTCTGACCAAATTAGCCTTTCTCTGCTCACTGTATCGATCATAGTCTAAATGTTCTACTAGCGTTTCAGCTTCTTTCCGGTGCTTGACCAGTCGTAAATGGACAATAGTGTCTGCCGTTTGAGAAAGAAAATCTTCATCATGGGAAATGAAAATAACAGTTTGTCTAATCTTTTGAATCTGACCTTTTAGCCAATCAACCGTCTCAAGGTCTAGGTCATTTGAAGGTTCATCTAAAAATAGAATCTCAAATGGTTTAGCTAACTCATGGATGAGCTGAATTTTCAAAGATTCGCCCCCTGATAGACTGCAAATTTCTTGGTCGCTTGCGAAACGATTGCTATCGAAATGCAATTCCTCAGCTAAACGATAAAGAATACTGTAGTCTAAATCAGCAGAATCCAAAAAGAAGTAGTCGTGTAGAGTTCTATTTTTCAGGTCCTCGGGAAGTTTTTGAGGAATGTAGGCCAGTGACTGATAGTCAGACTGGATGTTTCCCTTGATAGTGAAATCAGACAAAGCTTCCCCCATAAAAATTTTAAGTAAGGTTGATTTGCCATTTCCTTCTTCACCAATAATAGCTACCTTTTCCCCGTCGTGGATGGTCATGTTTAGGTCAGATACAAGGTCTCGTAAATCTTTGTTTTGTGTGATGGTTAGATGATTGATGTTTATCATATTGTTGCCCTTTCTAGAATGTCAATAGTGCATAACAAAAAGCTCTACTTTACCTAGTAGAGCCAAAAGTCACTATTGAAAACTCTATTATCCCCGTTGAAAAGCTCGTCAAACTAGCTTAGGATTGCCTAATCCAACTCAAGAGGAGCAGATGGTTAGCTTTCTAGTTTTTTGATTTTCAATGAGGATAAGATACTAGAAAATCTAGTATGAAAAGAGCACACAAAAAGAGACAAAAACAAGATCTACTAAATAAAGGTTCTTTATTTGATAGACTTAGTTGTTCATGTCTCCCTTACCTCCGAGTATTTGTACCCTTATCCTATACCTTTAAGGAAATTTTGTCAACAGAAAACTGGAAATTCCAAGTTCTAAAATCCGAGTGGTAATCATTAGTAATGAACTCTTTGTCTTCCATATGAGCATCCTCCTTGCTATCATGTATCCTTGCCTATAGTATAGTACCAAAAAATATAGTGATAAACATATTAAAAAATTCAATTCTAATTACAAAGTTTGGTGGGCTGATTTGTAGTCTTTTCATGGTATAATCAAGAGAGTAAATCTTTATGGAGGAAGTATGAAATTAAATATTCAAGAGATTCGTAAGCAGTCTGAAGGCTTGCATTTTGAACAAAGTTTAGACCTAGCTGCAGACTTGCGTGCACGCAATCAAGAAATTTTAGATGTGAAAGATATCCTTGCAGTTGGGAAAGTACAGTATGAAGACCGTATGTATTTCTTAGATTATCAGTTATCCTACACTATTGTCATTGCTTCAAGTCGTAGTATGGAGCCAGTTGAGTTAGCTGAATCTTATCCAGTCACAGAAGTTTTCATGGAAGGCGCAACCAACCAGCTAGATCAAGAAGTTCTAGATGATGATTTGGTCTTGCCTATCGAAAATGGAGAACTTGACCTTGCTGAGAGCGTATCAGACAATATCCTGCTCAACATTCCTATTAAGGTCTTGACAGCTGAAGAAGAGGCGGGTCAAGGTTTTGTGTCGGGAAATGACTGGCAAATCATGACAGAGGAAGAATACCAAGCCCAACAGGCAGTTAAGAAAGAAGAAAACAGTCCTTTTGCTGGCTTACAAGGACTATTTGATGGAGACGAATAATGGTCTTGTCAAAAAAACGTGCACGGAAAGTGCTAGAAGAAATCATTGCTCTTTTCCCGGATGCCAAGCCCAGTCTTGATTTCACCAATCATTTTGAACTCTTGGTTGCGGTCATGTTATCAGCCCAGACGACAGATGCAGCGGTAAATAAGGCTACGCCAGGCCTTTTTGCTGCCTTTCCAACGCCTCAAGCCATGTCTGTAGCGACAGAGAGTGAGATTGCCTCACACATTTCTCGCTTGGGACTGTATCGGAATAAGGCTAAATTCCTAAAAAAATGTGCTCAACAACTATTAGACGATTTTGACGGTCAAGTGCCTCAGACTCGAGAGGAATTAGAAAGTCTAGCAGGAGTTGGTCGCAAGACAGCCAATGTTGTCATGAGTGTAGGATTTGGGATTCCAGCCTTTGCAGTGGATACTCATGTGGAGCGTATTTGCAAACACCACGATATCGTCAAAAAATCAGCGACACCGCTTGAGGTGGAAAAGCGGGTCATGGATATCTTGCCACCGGAGCGGTGGTTGGCAGCCCATCAGGCCATGATTTATTTTGGACGAGCCATTTGTCATCCTAAAAATCCGGAGTGTGACCAGTATCCACAATTATATGATTTTAGCAATTTATAAGATGGGGTATCAAAAGTTTTTGCTTGATTTTAGGCTTGCTTTGTGCTATAGTAATTGATAACTAAATATTCCTTTAAACCTGTCCCGTGAGGCAGGCAAGGAGCGCGATGAAGTAGAAGGGTGAAGTCTATACTGTTTAGAGTAGGGCTCGCTTGGCTATACATTTCAAGTCTCCTTGTTTAAGGAGACTTTTCTTTTTGGAGGTTTGTCATGAAGACAAAAGAAGTTGTAGACGAATTGACCGTCAAACGAGCGATTACGCGTATTACTTATGAGATTATCGAACGCAACAAAGATTTGAATAAGATCGTCTTGGCTGGTATTAAAACTCGTGGTGTCTTTATCGCCCACCGTATCCAGGAACGTTTGGAGCAGCTAGAAAATCTTTCAGTTCCTGTTGTAGAATTGGATACAAAACCTTTCCGTGACGATGTTAAAAGTGGAGAAGATACTTCTTTGGTTTCTGTTGATGTGACAGACCGTGAAGTTATCTTGGTGGATGATGTGCTTTATACAGGCCGTACCATCCGCGCTGCTATTGATAATATTGTCGGTCATGGCCGTCCTGCGCGCGTGAGTTTAGCAGTCTTAGTCGATCGTGGACATAGAGAATTGCCAATCCGTCCAGATTACGTTGGGAAAAATATCCCAACCAGTCGTTCTGAAGAAATCATCGTAGAGATGGCAGAACTTGATGGCCAAGACAGAGTTCTGATTACTGAAGAAGCTTAGAAAGCTAAAGGAGTAGCCATGTCAGAAAATCAACAAGCATTGAACCATGTGGTGTCCATGGAAGACCTCACTGTTGATCAAGTGATGAAATTGATTAAGCGAGGAATTGAGTTTAAAAACGGAGCCCAGCTTCCCTATGAGGACCATCCGATTGTCTCCAATCTTTTCTTTGAAGATTCTACACGGACGCATAAGTCCTTTGAAGTGGCAGAGATTAAACTGGGATTGGAGCGACTTGACTTTGATGTGAAGACCAGTTCGGTCAATAAGGGTGAAACCCTTTATGATACCATCTTGACTTTATCTGCTCTAGGAGTTGACGTCTGTGTGATTCGCCACCCAGAGGTCGACTACTACAGAGAATTGATTGCAAGTCCGACGATTACGACTTCCATTATCAATGGTGGAGATGGTTCGGGACAACATCCTAGCCAGAGCTTGCTTGATTTGATGACTATTTATGAGGAATTTGGTCACTTTGAGGGTCTCAAGGTTGCTATTGCAGGTGACTTGGACCACTCACGCGTTGCCAAATCCAATATGCAGATTTTGAAACGCTTGGGTGCTGAACTGTTCTTTGCTGGACCTGAGGAATGGAGAAGTCAAGAGTTTGCAGACTATGGACAGTTTGTAACCATTGATGAAATCATTGATCAGGTGGATGTCATGATGTTTCTCCGTGTGCAACATGAACGTCATGATAGTGGAGCAGTCTTTTCAAAAGAAGACTACCATGCGCAACATGGCTTGACTCAAGAACGTTACGATCGCTTGAAAGAAACAGCAATCCTTATGCACCCAGCTCCAGTCAATCGTGATGTAGAAATCGCAGATCACTTGGTTGAAGCACCAAAATCACGGATTGTCCAACAAATGACTAATGGTGTCTTTGTTCGAATGGCAATCTTAGAATCCGTACTGGCGAGTAGAAACGCCAACTAAAACACAAGACGTTAAAAGACGCCAGTGAGCGTCCACGAGAGGTGAGAATATGACAAAAAGACTTCTAGTATTAGAAGATGGCACAGTTTTTGAAGGCAAGGCCTTCGGAGCAGATATTGATGTAACAGGCGAAATCGTCTTTAATACAGGGATGACAGGCTACCAAGAATCCATTACAGACCAGTCTTATAATGGACAAATCTTGACCTTTACTTATCCTTTGGTAGGAAATTATGGAATTAACCGTGATGACTACGAATCCATTATTCCAACTTGTAAGGGAGTGGTCGTTTTCGAAGAAGCACGTAGAGCTAGTAACTGGCGCAACCAAATGACTTTGGATGAAT
Organism: bacterium; assembly: GCA_905221205.1. Lineage (GTDB taxonomy): Bacteria > Bacillota > Bacilli > Lactobacillales > Streptococcaceae > Streptococcus. Next base: position 35,260 of record CAJNCG010000003.1, on the reverse strand, counting down.
TTTTGAAAGCCAAGAAAATTCCAGGTATTTCAGGAATTGATACACGTGCACTTACTAAGATTATCCGTAAGCATGGTACTATGCGTGCAACTTTGACCCATGTTGGAGACAGTATGGACCATGTGACGGACCAGCTTCAAGCAACAGTTTTGCCGACAGACAATATCAAGCAGGTTTCTACTAAAACTTCCTATCCAGCTCCAGGAGTTGGTTTGAGTGTGGTGCTAGTGGACTTTGGTCTCAAGCACTCAATTCTACGTGAACTTTCTAAGCGCAACTGTAACGTGACGGTTGTTCCTTATTCGACAACGGCGGAAGAAATTCTTCACCTTAATCCTGATGGGGTTATGTTGTCAAATGGACCGGGAAATCCAGAAGATGTTCCCCAAGCACTGGACATGATTCGCGGTGTGCAAGGGAAAATTCCAATCTTTGGTATTTGTATGGGACACCAACTCTTTGCTATGGCAAACGGAGCTAAGACTTACAAGATGAAATTTGGACACCGTGGATTTAACCATGCAGTACGTGAGATTGCTACAGGCCGTGTAGACTTTACTAGCCAGAACCACGGTTATGCAGTCAGCCGTGAGGATTTGCCAGAGCACTTGATCATTACCCATGAAGAAATCAATGACAAGTCAGTTGAAGGAGTTCGCCACAGATACCAACCTGCTTTCTCTGTTCAATACCATCCAGATGCAGCTCCTGGTCCACACGATGCAAGCTACCTATTTGACGAGTTTATCGAGATGATGGAAGCTTTTAAACAATCAAACTAAGAACGAGTAAAAACTCGTCGGAGAATTTATTTAATGTCGCTCTGTGAGGCGACGAATAGAAAGGAGAAGATACATTGTTCGCGGAAGTGAACACGCCCTAAGAACTGTGTGAAAAAGATAAACATCGTCTTGACGCTAAAGGCGTCTGCACCGAGTTTCCTATTTTCACTGTGTTCTTTACGGGCTTTGTATCATAAACTATGCCTAAACGTACTGATATTCAAAAAATTATGGTGATTGGTTCTGGTCCGATTATTATTGGTCAGGCTGCTGAGTTTGACTACGCTGGGACCCAGGCTTGCTTGTCATTGAAAGAGGAAGGTTATGAGGTTGTCTTGGTGAACTCAAACCCTGCAACCATCATGACGGATAAGGAAATTGCGGACAAGGTCTACATCGAACCGATTACGCTTGAGTTTGTGACGCGTATTCTCCGTAAGGAACGTCCAGATGCCTTGCTACCAACACTCGGTGGTCAGACAGGTCTCAATATGGCCATGGAATTATCTAAAAATGGTATCCTTGATGAGCTTGGTGTTGAACTTCTGGGGACTAAATTATCTGCCATTGACCAAGCGGAGGACCGTGACCTCTTTAAACAATTGATGGAAGAGCTGAATCAACCAATTCCAGAATCAGAAATCGTAAATACGGTTGAAGAAGCAGTTACCTTTGCTGCGACAATTGGCTACCCAGTCATCGTTCGTCCAGCCTTTACTCTTGGTGGTACTGGTGGTGGTATGTGTGCCAATGAGGAAGAATTGCGTGAAATTGCTGAAAATGGGTTGAAATTGTCACCTGTTACCCAATGTTTGATTGAGCGTTCGATTGCAGGTTTCAAGGAAATCGAATACGAAGTTATGCGTGACTCAGCTGACAATGCCTTGGTTGTTTGTAACATGGAAAACTTTGACCCAGTTGGGATTCACACAGGGGATTCCATTGTATTTGCTCCTGCGCAAACCATGTCAGACTATGAAAACCAAATGCTTCGTGATGCGAGCTTGAGTATTATCCGCGCTCTCAAAATTGAAGGTGGATGTAATGTTCAGTTGGCACTTGATCCACACAGTTTCAAGTACTATGTCATTGAAGTAAACCCTCGTGTATCGCGTTCTTCAGCCCTTGCGTCTAAGGCGACAGGTTATCCGATTGCCAAATTGGCTGCTAAGATTGCCGTCGGTTTGACCTTGGATGAGGTTATTAACCCAGTTACAGGTTCAACCTATGCCATGTTTGAGCCAGCTCTTGACTACGTCGTTGCCAAGATTCCACGTTTCCCATTTGATAAGTTTGAAAAGGGTGAACGTCGTCTAGGTACCCAAATGAAGGCGACTGGAGAAGTCATGGCTATCGGTCGTAACATCGAAGAGTCACTTCTTAAAGCTTGTCGCTCACTTGAAATTGGCGTTCACCACAATGAAATGCCAGAACTTGCAGCAGTTTCTGATGATGCTTTGATTGAAAAGGTTGTGAAAGCCCAAGATGACCGTCTCTTCTATGTGTCAGAAGCCATTCGCCGTGGTTATACACCAGAGGAAATCGCTGAGCTGACAAAAATCGATATCTTTTATCTGGATAAACTCTTGCATATCTTTGAAATTGAGCAAGAATTAGGTGCCCATCCACAAGATCTAGAAGTTTTGAAAACTGCCAAACTCAATGGTTTCTCAGACCGTAAGATTGCAGAACTTTGGGAAACGACTGCAGACCAAGTTCGTCAACTTCGTTTGGAAAACAAGATTGTCCCAGTCTACAAGATGGTTGATACCTGTGCGGCAGAATTTGACTCTGAAACACCATACTTCTATTCAACCTATGGTTGGGAAAATGAATCTATTAAGTCTGATAAGGAATCTGTACTAGTCCTAGGTTCTGGTCCAATCCGTATCGGTCAAGGGGTTGAGTTTGACTACGCAACCGTTCACTCGGTTAAGGCTATCCAGGCTGCTGGCTACGAAGCTATTATCATGAACTCAAACCCAGAGACTGTTTCAACAGACTTCTCTGTGTCTGACAAGCTCTACTTTGAACCATTGACATTCGAAGACGTTATGAATGTTATCGACTTAGAGCAACCAAAAGGGGTAATCGTTCAGTTCGGTGGTCAAACAGCCATTAACCTTGCGGAGCCATTGGCAAAAGCAGGTGTGACCATCCTTGGGACACAGGTTGCTGACCTAGACCGAGCTGAAGACCGTGACCTCTTTGAGCAAGCCCTAAAAGACTTGGATATTCCACAGCCACCAGGACAAACGGCTACCAATGAAGAAGAAGCAGTTCTTGCAGCCCGCAAGATTGGCTTCCCAGTTCTTGTCCGCCCATCTTATGTACTTGGTGGACGTGCCATGGAAATCGTTGAAAACGAAGAAGACCTTCGCTCTTACATGCGTACCGCTGTTAAGGCTAGTCCAGACCACCCAGTTCTTGTCGACTCTTACATCGTTGGGCAAGAGTGTGAAGTTGATGCTATTTCAGACGGAGAAAATGTCCTCATCCCTGGTATCATGGAGCATATCGAACGTGCCGGTGTCCACTCAGGTGACTCGATGGCCGTGTACCCACCACAAACCTTGTCGCAAAAGGTTCAGGAAACCATCGCAGATTACACCAAACGCCTAGCAATCGGCCTTAACTGTCTCGGAATGATGAACATCCAGTTTGTCATCAAAGATGAAAAAGTCTACGTTATTGAGGTCAATCCACGTGCTAGCCGTACGGTTCCATTCCTTTCTAAGGTAACCAATATTCCTATGGCTCAGGTAGCGACTAAGCTCATTCTTGGGCAGAGTCTTGAAGAACTTGGCTACCAAGATGGACTTTATCCAGAAAGCACTCGTGTTCATATCAAGGCGCCTGTCTTCTCCTTTACGAAACTAGCTAAGGTAGACAGCTTGCTCGGTCCTGAAATGAAGTCAACAGGGGAAGTTATGGGCTCTGATACGACTCTAGAAAAAGCTCTCTATAAGGCCTTTGAAGCTTCTTACCTTCACTTGCCAACCTTTGGAAATGTTGTCTTTACCATCGCTGATGATGCTAAAGAAGAAGCCTTAGACTTGGCTCGTCGTTTCCAAAATATTGGTTACGGTATCCTCGCGACAGAAGGGACAGCAGCCTTCTTTGCTAGTCATGGATTACAAGCCCAACCTGTTGGTAAGATTGGTGATGACGATCAGGATATCCCAAGCTTTGTTCGCAAAGGAAGAATCCAAGCTATCATTAACACAGTGGGAACCAAACGAACTGCTGACGAAGATGGTGAGCAAATCCGCCGTTCAGCCATTGAACATGGTGTCCCCCTCTTTACAGCCCTAGATACAGCTAATGCCATGCTTAAGGTACTTGAAAGCCGTAGCTTTGTCACAGAAGCGATCTAGTTGAGAAAAAATTTTCACAGTTTTAAAGCCAGCGTCATAAATCGCTGGCTTTTACAATACTGATGTTGCTTATTTCAACTATCATGCTTTCCTTAAGAATCATTCTAAAATGTGATATAATAAGGATGAATTGGAAATGAGAAACTATTTTCATTATATTTTCAAAAAATCCATTAAAAAAGTAAAGACAGATTAGAAAGTGTAAAATTCCGATGTCTTCTTACAAAAAGGTCTCTCTTTCTGAGATCAACCAATCTATTGAAACTCCCAATAACAATCATTTTTGGCAGAATCTAAAAGCATTCTTAGGACCTGGAGCTCTTGTAGCAGTTGGTTATATGGATCCTGGGAACTGGATTACCAGTGTAGTTGGTGGCGCTTCTTACAAGTATAGTCTCTTATTTGTTATTTTGATTTCATCTATCATTGCCATGCAGCTACAACAGATGGCTGGAAAGCTCGGTATTGTGACTAGGATGGATCTAGCGCAGGCAACAGCTCATCATGCTCCCAAGTGGCTTCGCTATAGTCTGTGGGTGATTTTAGAATTAGCTTTAATGGCGACAGACCTGGCTGAAGTTTTAGGTTCAGGGATTGCCTTAAATCTTTTGTTTAAAATACCGATTATGGTTGCTATCCTCCTAACCGTTTTAGATGTATTTCTTTTACTTTTGTTGATGAAATTTGGCTTCAAGAAGATTGAAGCTATTGTTACGACCCTTATCTTAACCATATTAGGTATTTTTTCTTATCTGGTAGCTTTATCCAGTCCAAGTATTCAGGGTATCTTTGGTGGTTATTTACCGACTTCGACTTTATTTGAAAGTCCTCTTCCGGGACATGAGAGTCAACTGACCTTGGCTTTAGGGATTGTAGGAGCGACAGTCATGCCCCATAATCTCTATCTTCATTCATCCTTATCGCAAACAAGGAAAATCAACCACAAAGATAAGAAGGACGTCCGAAAAGCAGTGCGCTTTATGACCTGGGATTCAAATCTTCAGTTATCCTTAGCCTTTATTGTCAATTCCTTGTTGCTTATTTTAGGTGCCTCCCTCTTTTTTGGCCATGCATCTGAAATTTCGGCATTCTCCCAAATGTACAATGCTTTACAGGATTCGACAATAGCAGGAGCGATAGCTAGTTCGACTTTGTCAACTTTGTTTTCTTTAGCTCTCTTAGCAAGTGGACAAAATTCGACCATTACAGGTACCTTGACAGGACAGATTGTCATGGAAGGTTTCTTGCATCTGAAGTTACCTCAGTGGATTATCCGTATCGGTACACGTATTTTTGCCTTGCTACCTGTGATCATAGTCGCCGTCTTGTTTGGACATCAAGAAAAAACCTTGGATCAGTTATTGGTCTATTCACAGGTCTTTCTGTCAATCGCTCTTCCGTTTTCAATCTTTCCTTTGATCTATCTGACCTCTAAGAAGTCACTAATGGGAGAATTTACTAATGCAAAGTGGAACACAATCCTAGGTTACACAGTTGCACTTATTTTAACCGTTCTCAATATCAAGCTGCTTTTCGATATTTTTTAAACTTGTTTTAATTAGGTCTTAAGTATTAGCTTGAAGATTGAAAAAGTGATAATAGTAGTGGTTGGTTTATGAAATGAAATACTAAAAAGAGGTTGGGAAAAAACTCAATTTCAGTAGAAAATGAAGTAAATTTTCCCACAATAAAACGCATAGTATCAAGTTTTTTCAATACCTGATATTATGCGTTTTTTTGAATTTAAAGACTTTTTAGTCAGCCTTTTTGTAGTTTGTATGGTCGCCCTCAATCAGTTTTTACGATAAGCTTTAATACTATGACTATACCATTCTTGCATTTCTTTTGATGGTGGTGTCATATAATCGCCATACATCTGGGTTAAAAATTGGTCATATTTTTTAGGAACAGGCAACATACGGCCTTCAAACTCAGTTAAGATGAGTTCTTTAAAGGTATCAACTGGGAATACTTCTTTCATTCCTTCCTTACCAATCCCAATTCCTCCCTCATATTGAGGATTGCTAGTTGCAGCATTTTTGACTAACTGATCAATTTTCTTGTAAAAGTAGCGAGGATTGACAAATCGGAGAGCGTACCAGCTACATAATCTTAGAAAATCTTTTAACTTGCTATCACCGTGAACTGCGCGTGATTTTTTTATATAAGCCAGTTGACGAAGGGCCACATACTTATAGCTCTTGTCGACAATGCTCAAATCGGTAAAGCGATCAATTGGAAAGACATCGATAAAGAGACTAGTGTCATGACGCTTGTACTTGACATGGTCTTCGATAACGGTAGATGTATCCAAAATAGATGCGAAATTATGGAAGTACCAAGAAGAGGTATCGTAGGAAAGAACCTTGTAGCGAGGGTGATTCTCCTCCTCAATAATCTTTAATAAACGTTCATAATCTTCACGATAGAGAGAAATATCAATATCATCATCCCAAGGAATCATACCTTTGTGGCGGATAGCTCCAAGCATGGTTCCATAACTGAGAAAATAAGGAATATTATGTTTTTTACAAGTCTCATCAATATAATCTAGCAGGGCTAGTTGGATTTCTTTAATTTCTTCTTTTTCTAAATATTGCATCCTAATCCTCCAATTTGTAAGCGTGAAATTCATGACTGTAGAAGCGTTTTTCTTCAGGTGGCAAGGTCATATAATCCCCATAAAATTGAGTCAAAATAGTATCAAATTTTTCAGGTGCAGGAAGACTTAAATTCTCAAAGGGTAAATCAATTGTGTTATCAAAGGTACCACTTGGGAAGACTTCCTTTTCCTTAAATTTAGAAGGGATAAAGGCCATATACTGACCATTCTCACGACTATATTTTTGAATTTCTTTCTCGATTTTATTTGCAAAATAACGAGGAGAAACAGGCCGCAGGAGCAACCAAAAGGCTGTTCGTATCCAATCTTTTAAAATGCTGTCTTTATAGACGATATTTTTGTGTTTGCTGAAAGACAGAAGTTTGAAGCTTTCCAGTTTATAACAAATATCAATAACCTTAGGATCATCAAATCGGTCCATAGGGAAAATGTCAATAAAAACACCAGACTCATAGGTTTTTGTATTTCGAGTATCGATTATTTTAGTCGTACTGTCGATGATTTTAATAAAGTTGTTAAAGTAGTTCTTATCTGTCTCTAAGGATAAGAGTTTATATTTGCTTTTTTCCTTTTGAAAAATGTTGATAAATCGTTGATAGTCTTCTCGAGGCATAGATAAATCAACATCGTCGTCCCAAGGGATAAAGCCCTCATGTCGAACTGCCCCAATCAGAGTCCCGTAGTTAATAATATAGTTGATATTGTGTTTTTTACAGAGAGTATCAATGTAATCCAAAATTTCTAATTCAATTTGTTTGGCATCTTCAACAGTTAGTTGCTTCATTTTAAACTCCTATGATTTTTTGAATTTATTTTTTAAGGCTAAGACATGGTTTAAAAATTCATAGAAAATGCTATCTTTGGTAAAGACTAGTAGACCAATATAAGAGATAGCTGATAGCAAGACAATCAAACCAGTATTAATCAAAAATGGTAAATTAATGACCATATCTACAGGATACAAGAAATTAATCAGGAAATAAATTGCTACAAAGGAAAGTGAAAAGAGAGAGTATCGAACAGTATAGCTAAAGATATGTCCCAAGTGGATAAGCTGTTTTCTATGGATGAAAATGATATAGAAAACAAGTAGAGAGGCCTCTGATAGCATAGTTGTTAGTAGGTAGTATTCTGGAGCCACGATATGGTTGAAAAAGAGGAGACTATTTAAGCCCAAATTGAGTAATCCAGCGAAGACTGTATAGACTGTGATACGTTTTTCATAGCCATTTGTAAAGAGAATTTGGGAACCAAGAATGGTATCTAAAGCTAGGATAATCGTCCGAAAAGCGAAGAGAGAGGTCAAGATGCCACCTCCGATATATTTTTCACTACCGTAAAGTAGGATGGCATTTGGTCCTAAAACCATGAGCCCAAAACTTAAAGGAATGATAAAGAAGTTAAAGATTCGACTACCTCTATTAACCAGGGCAACATAGGCTTCTTTGTCTCCTTTCCCCAGATAGTAACTGAGACGGGGTACACTCACTCCAATTGCACCTGTCACAACACCAGCTATAACGGTCACAATTCGTTGGGCCATGGTATAGTAACTAACGTTGACATCAATCCCTGTTTTAACGAGGAAGAGGCGATCTAAAAAAGTAAAGAGCATATTGGCATTGGCAAAGACCAACATGGCTGTCAGAGGAAGAAAGAGTGGTTTAAAATCACTTAGGTGAATTTTAACAAGTTTGATATCTCTTTTAATCCAAAAATAACTAATCAGGTAGTTAATCAGTGTCGATAAACTCATCACCAGTGTATAGACAACAATATCGTGCTCATTTTTGACAAAAAGGAAAATAGAGACCAACATCAGGATACGGATGAAGGCTGTTTTGTAAAAGAGAAAACTGTAATTTTCCAGAGCTTCATTGACCCATTCGATTGAAAAAATCTGGGCAATGAGTTGAATCCCCATAACAAGGTAGACCTTTTTGACGATTGGATTATCAGTAAAGAAGAGAGGATAAGCTAGGATATAGACCGCAGTGGTCAAAATTGTACAAGCTATGCACAAATAAAAAAGACTAGAGAAGGTTCTATTCAAATCTTTTTTGTTATCCTTGACATTACTGATGGCCCGTAAACCGTAGTTATAGACTCCATAAGTTGCAAAGGGTAAGAAAAATGACAAAATTGTGTCGACTGAGTTGAAGTAACCATAGTCAGTCCGGTCCAAGACACGCGCGACGTAGGTACCAGTTAAGATGGGAAAAATAATATTTAAGACACGAATTCCCATGTAAGATAGAGCATTTAATTTTATACTTTTCATTCAATTTACCTCGTTTTTCATTATATCATAAAGTCAGCTAATAAGAAATGAAGGGAAGTAATACTCTTCGAAAATCAAATTCAAACCACGTCAGCGTCGCCTTACCGTATATATGTTACTGACTTCGTAAGTTCTATCTGCAACCTCAAAGCAGTGCTTTGAGCAACCTGCGGCTAGCTTCCTAGTTTGCTTTTTGATTTTCATTGAGTATAAGTCAAGTAATCACTTTGAAGTTTCAAAGCTTAATTTTAAGTTTTCTTTAAGGAAAGTATATTATTCTGAAGAACTCTAAAATTTCACAGCCATTTATTAGTAATGACTACAGAATTCCTGGTTATTACTAGAAGTGAGCTAGTTTCTTTGAATAATAGAACTGCTTAGCCCTCCTATTCTAGAAAGGGAGGTCTAGTATTTCTTTCATGATAGGGCTAGATTGTGGTATAATAGAGAGAATAAGTTTTTTTAGTAAGACAAAGGAGAAAATAGATGATTTATGCAGGAATTCTTGCTGGTGGAACTGGCACACGCATGGGAATCAGTAACTTGCCAAAACAATTTTTAGAACTAGGTGATCGACCTATTTTGATTCATACAATTGAAAAATTTGTCTTGGAACCAAGCATTGAAAAAATTGTGGTTGGTGTTCATGGAGACTGGGTTTCTCATGCAGAAGATCTTGTAGATAAATATCTGCCTCTTCATAAGGAACGTATCATCATTACAAAGGGTGGTGCTGACCGCAATACAAGTATTGAGAAAATCATTGAAGCCATTGATGCTTATCGTCCGCTTACTCCAGAGGACATCGTTGTTACCCACGATTCTGTTCGTCCATTTATTACGCTTCGCATGATTCAAGACAATATCAAACTTTGTCAAGATCATGACGCAGTGGATACAGTAGTTGAAGCGGTTGATACTATCGTTGAAAGTACCAATGGTCAATTCATTACAGATATTCCAAATCGTGCTCACCTTTATCAAGGACAAACACCTCAAACATTCCGTTGCAAGGACTTCATGGACCTTTACGGCTCTCTCTCTGCCGAAGAGAAAGAAATCTTAACAGATGCATGTAAAATCTTTGTGATTAAAGGAAAAGATGTGGCCTTGGCCAAGGGTGAATACTCAAATCTGAAGATTACAACCGTAACAGATTTGAAGATTGCAAAAAGTATGATTGAGAAAGACTAGTAAAATGATTAATCAAATTTATCAACTAACTAAGCCTAAGTTTATCAATGTCAAATACCAGGAAGAGGCTATTGATCAAGAAAATCATATCCTTATCCGTCCCAACTACATGGCTGTCTGTCATGCGGATCAGCGTTACTACCAAGGAAAACGTGATCCAAAGATTTTGAATAAAAAGCTTCCAATGGCAATGATTCACGAGTCATGTGGAACCGTTATTTCTGACCCGACAGGAACCTACGAGGTTGGTCAAAAAGTTGTCATGATTCCCAATCAACCTCCTATGCAGAGTGATGAAGAATTCTATGAGAACTACATGACAGGGACCCATTTCTTGTCTAGTGGCTTTGATGGCTTTATGAGAGAGTTTGTTTCTCTCCCTAAAGATCGTGTGGTGGCTTATGATGCTATTGAAGATACGGTTGCAGCTATTACAGAATTTGTCAGTGTTGGCATGCATGCCATGAATCGCCTATTGACTCTTGCTCATAGCAAGCGGGATCGAATCGCCGTTATCGGAGATGGAAGTTTAGCATTTGTTGTTGCCAATATTATCAACTATGCTTTGCCAGAAGCAGAGATTGTGGTTATTGGTCGCCATTGGGAAAAATTGGAACTCTTCTCATTTGCCAAAGAATGCTATATCACTGATAATATTCCTGAAGATTTGGCCTTTGATCATGCTTTTGAATGTTGTGGTGGGGATGGTACTGGACCGGCTATTAATGACTTGATTCGCTATATTCGTCCTCAGGGAACGATTCTCATGATGGGGGTTAGCGAGTATAAAGTTAATATCAATACACGCGATGCCTTAGAAAAAGGCTTGCTCTTGGTTGGTTCCTCTCGTTCTGGTCGCATTGATTTTGAAAATGCGATTCAAATGATGGAAGTCAAGAAATTTGCCAATCGTCTTAAAAATATCCTTTATCTAGAAGAACCTGTAAGAGAAATTAAAGATATTCACCGTGTCTTTGCTACCGATTTAAATACAGCCTTTAAAACCGTGTTTAAGTGGGAAGTATAAGTGCTGGAGGTTAATTGTGGAGAAAATCATTAAAGAAAAAATTTCTTCCTTACTTAGTGTAGAAGAGGAAGTCCTCAGTGTTGAACAACTGGGGGGAATGACCAATCAAAACTATTTGGCCAAAACAACAAATAAGCAATACATTGTTAAGTTCTTTGGTAAAGGGACAGAAAAACTGATCAATCGTCAAGATGAAAAGTACAATCTTGAACTACTAAAGGATTTAGACCTAGATGTAAAAAATTATCTTTTTGATATTGAAGCCGGTATCAAAGTAAATGAGTATATCGAATCTGCGATTACACTTGATTCAACGTCAATAAAGACTAAATTTGATAAAATTGCTCCAATATTACAAACCATTCATGCTTCTGGTAAGGAATTAAGAGGAGAATTTGCTCCTTTTGAAGAAATCAAAAAATACGAATCCTTGATTGAAGAAAAAATCCCTTATGCCAACTATGAAGCTGTTCGAGAAGAAGTCTTCTCTTTAGAGAAAAGACTGGCTGACTTAGGTGTTGATAGAAAATCTTGTCATATCGATTTGGTGCCTGAAAACTTTATCGAGTCACCTCAAGGACGACTTTATCTGATTGACTGGGAATATTCATCAATGAACGATCCAATGTGGGATTTGGCTGCTCTCTTTTTAGAGTCTGAATTCAGTCTTCAAGAGGAAGAAGCCTTCTTGTCTCACTATGAAAGTGAGCAAACACCTGTCTCTCGTGAAAAGATTGCCATTTATAAAATTTTACAAGACACTATTTGGAGTCTATGGACTGTCTATAAGGAAGAGCAAGGTGCAGATTTTGGTGACTATGGTGTAAATCGTTACCAAAGAGCTGTTAAAGGTTTGTCATATTATGGAGGTTCAGATGAAAAATAAAAATGGAGTTTCTTTCGGTCTACTCTCAGGTGTTTTCTGGGGCTTAGGTCTAACAATTAGCGCTTATATCTTTTCAATTTTTACAGATTTGTCGCCCTTTGTGGTGGCCGCTGCTCATGATTTCTTGAGTATATTTATCTTACTAGCTTTTCTCTTAGTAAAAGAAGGAAAAGTTCGTCTCTCAATTTTCTTAAATATTCGCAATGTTAGTGTTATCATCGGAGCCTTACTAGCAGGCCCTATCGGTATGCAGGCCAATCTTTATGCAGTTAAGTATATCGGAAGTTCCTTAGCTTCATCTGTATCAGCTATTTACCCTGCGATTTCAGTTTTATTGGCTTTCTTCTTCTTGAAGCACAAGATTTCGAAAAATACTGTGTTTGGGATTATCTTGATTATTGCAGGAATTATTGCCCAGACCTATAAGGTTGAACAGGTCAATTCCTTCTACATTGGGATTCTCTGTGCTTTGGTTTGTGCCATTGCATGGGGGAGTGAAAGTGTCCTTAGCTCTTTTGCTATGGAAAGTGAACTGAGTGAAATCGAAGCCCTCTTGATTCGTCAAGTGACTTCATTCTTATCTTATCTTGTGATTGTGCTCTTCTCTCATCAGTCATTTGCTGAAGTAGCCAATGGACAATTGCTAGGTCTTATGATTGTCTTTGCAGCCTTTGATATGATTTCTTACTTGGCTTATTATATCGCTATCAATCGCTTGCAACCAGCCAAGGCTACAGGCTTGAACGTGAGCTATGTAGTATGGACTGTCTTGTTCGCAGTTGTTTTCTTGGGTGCACCGCTAGATATGCTGACAATTATTACGTCACTTGTCGTCATTGCTGGAGTTTATATTATTATTAAAGAATAAGGAGATTCGTGTGAAAGCCATTATCTTAGCAGCGGGATTGGGAACTCGCTTGCGTCCTATGACTGAAAATACCCCTAAAGCCTTGGTTCAGGTTAATCAAAAACCTTTGATTGAATACCAAATTGAGTTTCTCAAAGAAAAAGGAATCAATGACATCATCATCATCGTTGGTTATCTTAAAGAACAATTCGATTACTTAAAAGAAAAATACGGTGTTCGCCTCGTTTTCAATGATAAATACGCTGACTACAATAACTTTTACTCTCTCTATCTTGTAAAAGAAGAATTAGCTAACAGCTATGTTATTGATGCAGATAACTATCTCTTTAAAAATATGTTCCGCAATGATTTGACACGTTCGACTTATTTTAGTGTTTATCGTGAAGATTGTACCAACGAATGGTTCTTGGTCTATGGAGATGACTACAAGGTTCAAGACATTATTGTTGATAGCAAGGCAGGTCGCATCCTTAGTGGTGTATCCTTCTGGGATGCTCCAACAGCAGAAAAGATTGTTAGCTTTATCGACAAGGCCTATGCAAGTGGTGAATTTGTTGATCTCTACTGGGACAATATGGTTAAGGATAATATCAAAGAGCTAGATGTCTATGTTGAAGAATTAGAAGGCAATAGCATCTATGAAATCGATAGTGTCCAAGATTATCATAAATTAGAAGAAATTCTTAAAAACGAAAATTAAAAATTCCAACATCTGGCTAAAATAGTCGGATGTTTTTTTGATTTTTTACGAATAAATAGATGAGTAGAAAAAGAAATGGAGCTATTTATGAAAATCACAAACTATGAAATCTATAAGTTAAAAAAATCAGGTTTGACCAATCAACAGGTTTTGAAAGTGCTAGAATACGGTGAAAATTTCGATCAAGAACTGTTGTTAGGCGATATTGCTGATATATCAGGTTGCCGAAATCCAGCTGTTTTTATGGAACGTTATTTTCAGATAGACGATGCGCATTTGGAGAAGGAGTTTCAAAAGTTTCCATCTTTCTCTATTTTAGATGACTGTTACCCTTGGGATCTAAGTGAAATTTATGATGCACCTGTGCTTTTATTTTACAAGGGAAATCTCGACCTCTTGAAATTTCCAAAAGTAGCGGTTGTGGGTAGTCGCGCTTGTAGCAAACAGGGAGCTAAGTCAGTTGAAAAAGTCATTCAGGGCTTGGAAAATGAACTGGTTATCGTCAGTGGCTTAGCCAAGGGTATCGATACAGCAGCTCATATGGCAGCTCTTCAGAATGGCGGAAAAACCATTGCAGTAATTGGAACAGGTCTGGATGTGTTTTATCCTAAAGCCAATAAACGTTTGCAAGACTACATCGGCAATGATCATCTGGTTCTTAGTGAATATGGACCTGGCGAACAACCTCTGAAATTTCATTTTCCTGCCCGTAATCGCATCATTGCTGGACTTTGCCGTGGCGTGATTGTAGCAGAGGCTAAGATGCGCTCAGGTAGTCTCATCACCTGTGAGAGGGCAATGGAAGAAGGCCGCGATGTCTTTGCTATTCCTGGTAGCATTTTAGATGGATTATCAGACGGTTGCCATCACTTGATTCAAGAAGGAGCAAAATTGGTCACCAGTGGGCAAGATGTGCTTGCGGAATTTGAATTTTAAGACGAAATTTCGCTTACTAGACAAACTTTTCTTCTATATATAGGAGCTAAGTCTTGACAGTTATGGCAAAATGGTTTACACTTTATAAAGTTTATTACTTTGAAAAGGTGTGATACTGTGGCTACGGCAACAAAAAAGAAAAAATCAACAGTTAAAAAAAATCTAGTCATCGTGGAGTCTCCTGCTAAGGCGAAAACGATTGAGAAATATCTAGGCAGAAATTACAAGGTTTTAGCCAGTGTTGGGCATATCCGTGATTTGAAGAAATCCAGTATGTCCGTCGATATTGAAAATAATTATGAACCGCAATATATCAATATCCGAGGAAAAGGTCCTCTCATCAATGACTTGAAAAAAGAAGCCAAAAAAGCTAATAAAGTCTTTCTGGCGAGTGACCCGGACCGTGAAGGAGAAGCGATTTCTTGGCATTTGGCCCATATTCTCAACTTGGATGAAAATGATGCCAACCGTGTGGTCTTCAATGAAATTACCAAGGATGCGGTCAAAAATGCATTTAAAGAACCACGCAAGATTGATATGGACTTGGTTGATGCCCAACAGGCTCGTCGTGTCTTGGATCGCTTGGTAGGGTATTCGATTTCACCAATTTTATGGAAGAAGGTCAAGAAGGGCTTGTCAGCAGGGCGCGTACAGTCTATTGCCCTTAAACTCATCATTGACCGTGAGAATGAAATCAATGCTTTCCAGCCAGAGGAATACTGGACAATTGATGGCGTCTTTAAAAAGGGAACCAAGCAATTCCAGGCTTCCTTCTATGGAGTAGATGGTAAAAAACTGAAACTGACTAGCAATGACGAGGTTAAGGAAGTCTTGTCTCGTCTGACTAGTAAAGACTTTTCAGTAGATCAGGTAGATAAGAAAGAGCGCAAACGCAATGCTCCATTACCCTATACCACTTCATCTATGCAGATGGATGCGGCTAATAAAATCAATTTCCGTACTCGAAAGACCATGATGGTTGCCCAACAGCTCTATGAAGGGATTAATATCGGTTCTGGGGTGCAAGGTTTGATTACCTATATGCGTACCGATTCGACTCGTATCAGTCCAGTAGCGCAAAATGAAGCAGCAAGTTTTATTACAGACCGTTTTGGTAGCAAGTATTCTAAGCATGGTAGCAAAGTCAAAAACGCTTCAGGTGCTCAGGATGCCCACGAGGCTATTCGCCCGTCTAGTGTCTTTAATACACCTGAAAGCATCGCTAAGTATCTGGACAAGGATCAGCTTAAGCTTTATACCCTTATCTGGAATCGTTTTGTGGCTAGCCAGATGACAGCTGCAGTCTTTGATACCATGGCTGTTAAATTGTCTCAAAATGGGGTTCAATTTGCTGCCAATGGTAGTCAGGTTAAGTTTGATGGTTATCTGGCCATTTATAACGATTCTGACAAGAATAAGATGTTACCAGATATGGCTGTTGGAGATGTGGTCAAACAGGTCAATAGCAAACCAGAGCAACATTTCACACAACCGCCTGCTCGCTATTCTGAAGCGACACTGATCAAGACCTTGGAGGAAAATGGGGTTGGCCGTCCGTCAACCTACGCACCTACCATTGAAACCATTCAGAAACGCTATTATGTTCGCCTTGTAGCCAAACGCTTTGAACCGACAGAGTTGGGTGAAATTGTTAACAAGCTCATAGTTGAATATTTCCCAGATATCGTAAACGTCACCTTCACAGCTGAAATGGAAGGCAAACTGGATGATGTCGAAGTTGGAAAAGAGCAGTGGCAACGGGTTATAGATGCCTTTTACAAACCATTTTCTAAAGAGGTTGCCAAGGCTGAAGAAGAAATGGAGAAAATCCAAATCAAGGATGAACCAGCTGGATTTGATTGTGAAGTGTGTGGCAGTCCAATGGTCATTAAGCTTGGTCGTTTTGGTAAGTTCTACGCTTGTAGCAATTTCCCAGATTGCCGCCATACCCAAGCAATCGTGAAAGAAATCGGTGTTGAGTGTCCAAGTTGTCATCAGGGACAAATCATTGAGCGTAAAACCAAACGTAACCGACTTTTCTATGGTTGTAATCGCTATCCAGAATGTGAATTTACCTCTTGGGACAAGCCTGTTGGTCGTGACTGTCCAAAATGTGGCAACTTCCTCATGGAGAAAAAAGTCCGTGGTGGTGGTAAGCAGGTTGTTTGTAGTAATGGTGACTACGAGGAAGAAAAGATTAAATAAGAGGAGAGTCCTGAAAGTGAATTTCAGGCTCTTTTTGGTTGGAACTTGACAAAATTCATCATTGTATGCGAAACTAGAAGAAGATTATTTTAATTAGGAGTAGTTATGCGTATTATTTATCTAATTATTGGTTTTTTATCACTGGCCTTGGCTATTGTTGGGGTTGTTTTACCCTTGTTGCCGACAACGCCTTTCCTTTTGTTGTCTATTGCTTGTTTCTCCAGAAGTTCCAAGCGATTCGAAGATTGGCTTTATCATACCAAGCTCTATCAAGCATATGTAGCTGATTTTCGCGAGACTAAGTCTATTGCGCGTGAACGTAAGAAAAAAATCATCGTATCTATCTACATCTTGATGGGAATTTCCATTTACTTTGCGCCTCTTTTGCCGGTCAAAATCGGTTTGGGAACTTTGACCATCTTTATCACCTATTATCTCTTCAAGGTTATTCCAGACAAAGAATAAAAAAATAGTAGCAATTTTCCTTGATATAAATGAAAGCATATTCACAATAATATGATATAATAAATTCAAAGTAATCTTCAAGGAGAATCAAATGATTTACGAATTTTGTGCTGAAAATGTGACCTTGCTTGAAAAAGCAATGCAGGCTGGAGCACGTCGAATCGAACTTTGTGACAATCTAGCAGTTGGTGGAACAACCCCCAGCTATGGAGTGACCAAGGCAGCGGTTGAACTGGCAGCTAACTACAATTCGACCATTATGACCATGATTCGTCCACGTGGTGGCGATTTTGTCTATAATGAACTAGAAATTGCTATTATGCTAGAAGATATTCGGATGACTGCTCAGGCTGGAAGTCAAGGGGTTGTTTTTGGAGCTTTAACTGCTGATAAGAAGTTGGATAAGGCTAATCTAGAGAAGTTGATTACTGCATCAAAAGGGATGGAAATTGTCTTCCACATGGCCTTCGATGAATTGAGTGATGAAGATCAGTTGGAAGCCATTGACTGGCTCAGTCAAGCTGGAGTCACTCGGATCCTAACTCGTGCTGGTGTGTCTGGTGATTCACTAGAGAAACGTTTTGCTCATTATCACAGAATTTTGGAGCCCGCTAAAGGTAAAATTGAAATTCTACCAGGTGGGGGGATTGACTTGGACAACCGTCAAACCTTTATTGACCAGTTGGGTGTGACACAATTGCATGGAACCAAGGTTGTCTTTTAAAAAATAGAAAGGAACTGCTAACTTTGGGTAGCAGTTTTCACTTATGTTTGAAATTTTTAAATCTTACCAGTTTAATCAAGAAAAAGCTCGTGCCTATGGTTTTTTAGAAAGTAGTGGAGTTTGGACTTATAGTTGCCAGATTTTGCAAGGTGACTTTGTCATGGTTGTGTCCATCACTGCTGATAATGTGAGCTTTCAGGTCTTTGATCAGGAAACGGGTGACCTATATCCTCAAGTCCATATGGAAAATATGAGGGGGAGTTTTGTAGGAAGTGTCCGTGAGGCTTGTTTGGAGATTCTTTACCAGATTCGGAAGATCTGTTTTGATATGCAGGATTATATCTGTCCTCAGACTAAACGAATCATGGCTCTGGTTCAGGAAAAGTATGGAAACCAGTTGGAGTATTTGTGGGAGAAATCGCCTGATTCAGCAGTTTTAAGACATGAAGGCAATAAAAAATGGTATGCTGTTTTGATGAGAATCTCTTGGGATAAGCTAGAAAAGGGGAGAGAAGGATTAGTGGAAGCAGTTAACCTCAAACACGATCAAGTAGCTGACTTGCTTTTAAAAAAGGGCATTTATCTAGCCTTTCATATGAACAAGCGCTACTGGATTAGTGTGGCTTTTGATGATACCTTGTCAGATGAAGAAGTACTAGATTTGATAGAAAAAAGTTGGAAGTTAACCACTAAAAAATGAAACATTTCAAGATTTTTCAAGAACTTTCAATTAGCTAAATATTCTTTACTGAAGAAATTTTCAGAAAATATTGGATTTTTTCTTGACAAGTGTTTTTACCTATGCTAAAATACTAAACAAGATATCAAACGAAGGAGAAAGTCAAACATGAAAACAGCTAAGTTTAATCAATTCGCTTTGTTGTTGAGGTACTCGGGCTAGTGCAAAAAGCATTAGTCCTGTTTGGCTTACCAAGCGGGAGTGAATCAACATCTCGCTTGGACTTCTAAGCGAGATGTTTTTTTAAAACCACATTTGGAAAAGGGGAAATCTTATGCGTAAAGTTGAATTTTTTGATACAAGTCTTCGTGATGGGGAACAAACACCTGGTGTTAACTTCTCAATAAAGGAAAAAGTTTCCATTGCAAGACAGCTGGAGAAATGGGGAATTTCTGTAATTGAAGCTGGTTTTCCGGCTGCTAGTCCAGATTCATTTATAGCCGTTCAAGAAATTGCTAAAGCCATGAAAAAAACAGCAGTGACAGGATTAGCTCGTTCTGTAAAATCTGATATTGATGCTTGTTATGAGGCACTTAAGGATGCCAAGTATCCACAGATTCATGTCTTTATCGCTACCAGTCCGATTCACCGCAAGTACAAGCTCAATAAGAGTAAGGAAGAGATTCTAGAAGCTATTAAGGAGCATGTCTCTTATGCACGTTCTAAGTTTGAAGTGGTCGAATTCTCTCCAGAAGATGCGACTAGAACAGAGTTGGATTTCCTCTTGCAAGTTGTTCAAACAGCTGTCGATGCAGGGGCGTCTTATATCAATATCCCTGACACGGTTGGATTCACCACGCCAGAAGAGTTTGCACGCATCTTTGATCACTTGACTGAAAATATTAAATCAGATCATAAAGTTGTCTTTGGTGTCCACTGTCATGATGATCTCGGTATGGCAACTGCAAATACTTTGACAGCAATAAAACACGGTGCTGGACGCGTCCAGGGAACTATTAATGGTATCGGTGAACGCGCAGGTAATGTTGCTCTTGAAGAAGTAGCTGTTGCTTTGAAGATTCGTGAGGATTTCTTCCAAGCAACTAGTGATATTGTTTTGGATGAAACAATGAATACGTCTGAAATGGTTTCTCGCTTCTCTGGTATTCCGGTTCCTAAAAACAAGGCCGTCGTTGGTGGCAATGCCTTCTCTCATGAATCTGGTATTCACCAAGATGGAGTTCTTAAAAACCCTCTCACTTATGAGATCATCACACCTGAGTTGGTTGGTGTTAAGAGCAATAGTCTTCCGCTTGGTAAATTGTCTGGTCGCCATGCCTTTGTTGAGAAACTAAGAGAATTGGCCCTAGACTTTACAGAAGAGGATATCAAACCACTCTTTGCTAAGTTCAAGGCATTGGCCGATAAGAAACAAGAAATTACAGATGCAGATATTCGTGCTCTGGTAGCTGGAACTATGGTTGAAAATCCAGAAGGATTCCACTTTGATGATTTACAACTTCAAACTCACGCAGACAATGACATTGAAGCACTTGTTAGCCTAGCCAATATGGATGGTGAGAAGGTCGAATTTAATGCGACAGGGCAAGGTTCTGTTGAGGCTATCTTCAACGCTATTGACAAATTCTTCAATCAATCTGTCCGCTTGGTGTCCTATACCATTGATGCGGTGACAGATGGAATTGATGCCCAGGCTCGAGTCTTGGTCACTGTTGAAAACAGAGATACAGAAACCATCTTTAACGCAGCAGGTCTTGATTTCGATGTACTGAAGGCTTCAGCTATTGCCTACATCAATGCTAATACCTTTGTTCAAAAAGAGAATGCTGGTGAGATGGGGCGAAGTGTTTCCTACCGCGATATGCCTAGTGTGTAAAGGAGAATGCTATGACAAAAAAAATAGTAGCTCTAGCAGGGGACGGAATCGGTCCAGAAATCATGGAGGCTGGTTTAGAGGTTCTGGAAGCCCTAGCTAAAAAAACAGGCTTTGTCTATGAAATAGACAGACGACCTTTTGGAGGTGCAGGTATCGATGCTGCAGGGCATCCCTTACCTGATGAAACCCTCAAGGTATGTCGTGAAGCAGATGCCATTCTCCTAGCGGCTATCGGTAGTCCTCAGTATGATGGAGCAGCGGTTCGCCCTGAACAAGGCCTGCTGGCTCTCCGTAAGGAACTCAATCTTTACGCCAATATTCGCCCGGTAAAAATCTTTGATAGTCTCAAGCATTTGTCACCACTCAAACAAGAACGAATTGCTGGTGTAGACTTTGTCGTGGTGCGTGAGTTGACAGGTGGGATTTATTTTGGGGATCATATCCTTGAAGAAAGAAAAGCGCGTGATATCAACGACTATAGCTATGAGGAAGTGGAACGGATTATTCGCAAAGCCTTTGAAATCGCAAGAAGTCGCAGAAAAATCGTTACTAGTATCGATAAGCAAAATGTTCTAGCGACCTCAAAACTCTGGAGAAAAGTGGCTGAGGAAGTCGCGCAGGATTTCCCAGATGTGACCTTGGAACACCAGTTAGTGGACTCAGCTGCCATGCTCATGATTACCAATCCTGCCAAGTTTGATGTCATCGTGACGGAGAATCTTTTCGGAGATATTCTATCTGATGAATCAAGCGTTTTATCTGGCACACTTGGAGTTATGCCATCAGCCAGTCATTCTGAAAATGGACCAAGTCTCTATGAGCCCATTCATGGTTCAGCTCCTGATATTGCAGGTAAAGGAATTGCAAATCCTATTTCCATGATTTTATCAGTGGACATGATGTTGAGAGACAGTTTTGGACGTTATGAGGACGCAGAGCGCATTGAACGTGCTGTTGAGGCAAGTTTGGCAGCTGGTATATTAACGAGAGATATAGGAGGTCAGGCTTCGACCAAGGAAATGACGGAAGCTATTATTGCAAGGTTATGAAGTTAGATGAAAAAATTACTCTAGTCCTTTTGATTTGGAATGTCATGGTTTTCTTGATTTATGGTATTGACAAATCTAAGGCAAGGAGAAGAGCTTGGCGCATTCCTGAGAAAATCTTACTTATTTTAGCCTTTACTTGTGGTGGTTTTGGTGCCTGGCTAGCAGGAATCATCTTTCACCACAAGACTCGAAAATGGTATTTTAAAACAGTTTGGTTTCTCGGGATGGTGTCCACACTAGTAGCCTTATATTTTATTTGGAGGTAATGGATGGCAGGAAAATCGATTTTTGATAAATTATGGGACCGCCATGTCATCACAGGTGAAGAGGGGCAGCCCCAACTCATGTATGTGGACCAGCACTATATTCACGAAGTGACCAGTCCACAGGCTTTTCAAGGATTGCGAGACGCAGGTCGCAGATTGAGACGACCAGATTTGACATTTGGAACCTTTGACCACAATGTCCCGACGGTCAATATCTACGATATTCGAGATGTCATTTCCAAGGCTCAAATTGATAAGCTAGCTGAAAATGTTGAGGAGTTTGGGATTGAACATGCGGCTCACGGTTCCGAAAAGCAAGGAATCGTTCATATGGTTGGTCCAGAGACCGGACGGACCCAACCAGGAAAATTCATCGTCTGTGGAGACAGCCATACGGCAACCCACGGAGCTTTTGGAGCCATCGCCTTTGGAATTGGGACTAGTGAGGTTGAGCATGTCTTCGCTACCCAGACCCTCTGGCAGGTCAAACCCAAGAAAATGCTGGTAGAATTCACTGGAGTTCCTCAAAAAGGAGTTTATTCCAAGGATTTCATTTTAGCCTTGATTGCCAAGTACGGCGTTGCTTGTGGTGTTGGTTATGTCGTGGAGTATCGTGGACAGGCTATTGATGCACTGAGCATGGAAGAGCGAATGACTATCTGCAATATGTCCATCGAGTTTGGATCTAAGATGGGAATCATGAACCCAGATCAAACCACCTATGACTATCTCAAGGGACGTGAGTGTGTTCCAGAAGACTTCGAAGAGGCTGTGGCGGATTGGAAAACAATTGTCAGTGATGATGATGTCGTTTACGATAAGGTTATTCAGATGGATGTTTCAGACCTAGCTCCTATGGTAACCTGGGGAACCAATCCTGCTATGGGGGTTGACTTTGATAGTAGTTTCCCAGAAATTAAGGATATGAATGATGAGCGAGCTTACAATTACATGGACTTGGAACCAGGTCAAAAGCCAGCAGATATTGAGCTGGGTTATATCTTTATCGGTTCATGTACCAATGCTCGTCTCAGCGATTTACAGCTGGCTGCTCGGTTTGTTAAAGGAAAGAAAATAGCTCCCAACTTAACGGCTATCGTGGTTCCAGGCTCTCGTCCTGTCAAACGAGCTGCTGAGAAACTGGGCTTGGACAAGGTTTTCCTAGATGCTGGATTTGAGTGGAGAGACCCAGGTTGTTCCATGTGCCTAGGGATGAATCCTGACAAGGTCCCTGATGGTGTCCACTGCGCCTCAACCAGTAACCGCAACTTTGAAGACAGACAGGGATTTGGTGCTAAGACCCACCTCTGCAGTCCAGCCATGGCAGCTGCGGCAGCTATTGCAGGGCGTTTCGTAGATGTTCGGCAAATGCCAGAAGCCCAGTAAGGAGAGGATATGGAGAAATTTACAGTTTATACGGGAACGACTGTTCCTCTCATGAATGATAACATTGACACCGACCAAATCCTACCCAAGCAGTTTCTCAAGTTAATTGATAAAAAAGGCTTTGGTAAGTACCTCATGTATGCTTGGCGTTATCTGGACGATAAGTATACTGAGGATCCTGACTTTGTCTTTAACCGACCTGAATATCGGAAAGCTAGTATTCTCATCTCAGGGGATAACTTTGGCGCAGGTTCTTCGAGGGAACACGCAGCTTGGGCTCTATCTGACTATGGTTTTAAAGTCGTAATTGCAGGGTCTTTTGGAGATATTCATTACAATAATGAACTCAATAATGGTATGTTGCCTATTGTTCAGCCCAGAGAGGTTAGAGAGAAACTAGCCCAGCTGAGATCTACCGACCAGGTAACTGTAGACTTGGAACAACAAAAAATCATCTCACCAGTTGGAGAATTCACTTTCGAAATCGATAGCGAATGGAAACATAAGCTCTTAAATGGTTTGGATGATATCGGTATTACCTTGCAGTATGAAGATTTGATTGCTGCTTATGAAAAACAACGACCAGCCTATTGGCAGGATTAGAAGAAAATTAGAAAAGGAAATAGAACTATGACAAAACACATTCAATGGAACGGAACACTTTCACAAGAAGGCTATGACATTTTAAAAGGTGAGGGCGGATGTATTGTTTGCCCTACCAAAGTTGGTTACATTATCATGACCAGCGATAAGGCAGGACTTGAGCGTAAGTTCGCAGCCAAAGAGCGTAACCGTAACAAACCAGGTGTTGTTCTCTGCGGTAGCATGGATGAGCTTCGTGCTTTAGCACAACTTAACCCAGAAATTGAAGCCTTCTACCAAAAACATTGGGATGAAGATATTCTTCTTGGTTGTATCCTTCCTTGGAAACCAGAAGCTTATGAAAAACTCAAAGCATACGGTGATGGTCGTGAAGAGCTGATGACTGACGTGCGTGGAACGAGCTGTTTTGTTATCAAATTTGGTAAAGCTGGTGAACAATTGGCTGCCAAACTTTGGGAAGAAGGCAAGATGGTTTATGCCTCATCAGCTAACCCATCTGGAAAAGGAAACCGTGGTAAAGTAGAAGGTATTGGAGAACGTATCGAAGGGGCAGTGGACCTTGTCATTGAGGCAGATGACTACGTTGCTTCTATCCAGCCTGACAAAACGATTGAAACTCGCTATGAGCAAGGTGTGATGGTCTCTATGGTTGATAAAGACGGCAAACTCATCCCAGAACAAGGAGGAGCTCGTTCAACATCACCAGCACCAGTTGTAATCCGTAAAGGGCTTGACATTGATAAAATCATGATGCACCTGTCAGACACCTTTAACTCATGGGACTACCGTCAGGGGGAGTATTATTAGAATGTAGAAGAAGTGGGGAGAAAATAATTTCCCCTCTTTTTTCTATTTACGCAAGAAAAATCCGAACATTATATTTTAATTTATAAAATTATTTGACAAAATCTGTACTTTAGTTTATAATGAATTAAGGAAACGTCGGAAAAGGCGTAGAGATGCGCAAGCATAGGTAGGTCATTACAAAAGAAACGAGACATCGATATGTTAAATGAATTTCCAATTTTTGATTACGAAGATATTCAATTGATTCCAAATAAATGTGTCATTAAAAGCCGTGCAGAAGCTGATACAAGTGTCACTCTAGGAAAGCACACCTTTAAACTACCAGTTGTGCCAGCTAATATGCAGACGATTTTGGATGAAAATGTAGCAGAGCAACTGGCTAAAGGTGGTTACTTCTACATTATGCACCGTTTTGATGAGGCTGGACGTATTCCTTTTATTAAACGAATGCACGATCAAGGGCTTATTGCTTCTATCTCTGTTGGTGTTAAAGACTATGAGTATGATTTTGTTAGCCAGCTCAAGGCTGATGCTCCGGAATACATCACGATTGACATTGCCCACGGTCATGCGGATAGCGTGATTTCTATGATTCAACACATCAAAAAAGAATTGCCAGATACCTTTGTCATTGCTGGAAATGTGGGAACACCAGAAGCTGTGCGTGAATTGGAAAATGCTGGTGCGGATGCTACTAAGGTCGGAATTGGTCCTGGTAAGGTTTGTATTACCAAGGTTAAGACTGGGTTCGGTACAGGTGGTTGGCAGTTGGCTGCTCTACGCTGGTGTGCCAAGGCTGCACGTAAACCGATTATCGCTGATGGAGGGATTCGTACTCATGGCGATATTGCCAAGTCTATCCGCTTCGGTGCTAGCATGGTCATGATTGGTTCTCTCTTTGCAGGACACATCGAAAGTCCAGGGAAAACGATTGAAGTTGATGGTGAACATTTCAAAGAATATTACGGTTCAGCCTCACAATATCAAAAAGGTGCTTACAAAAATGTGGAAGGCAAACGTATCTTGCTTCCTGCTAAAGGTCATCTGCAAGACACTTTAACTGAGATGGAACAAGACCTTCAAAGTGCTATTTCTTATGCAGGTGGACGTCAGGTTGCTGACCTTAAACACGTTGATTATGTTATCGTGAAAAACTCAATCTGGAATGGGGATGCTTCCCACTAAGACGGGCTATCTGTCTAGAAAAAAACTTGTTATTAGAGCAAATTTCTGTTATAATAAAACAAGTTTCCACCCTTAGTGTAATGGATATCACGTAAGATTCCGGTTCTTGAGATGGGGGTTCGATTCCCTCAGGGTGGATGTAAACATCCTAAAAAAAGTCTTTAATAGGGCTTTTTTCTTTATTCTGGCCAATGTTTAACCTAAAAGCTGAAAATCTCATTTTAAAGAATGCGCAAATGCTTTCCAGTCCCATTTTAGAGTGACTCAGGGGGCTTTTTTTGATATAATAAAAAGGACTGTTATCAGTTAGAAAGAGGTTGGTATGAAAGAATTACAAACTGTACTTAAAAACCATTTTGCAATCGAATTTGCAGACAAAAATTTACTGGAGACTGCCTTTACTCATACGAGTTATGCCAATGAGCACCGCCTCTTAAAAATTTCACACAATGAACGCTTGGAATTTTTAGGAGACGCTGTTCTACAGTTATTGATTTCAGAATATCTGTATAAAAAATATCCTAAAAAGCCTGAGGGTGACTTGTCTAAACTCCGTGCCATGATTGTCCGCGAGGAGAGTTTAGCTGGTTTTGCGCGTGATTGTCAGTTTGATCAGTTTATCAAGCTGGGTAAGGGGGAAGAAAAATCTGGTGGTCGCAATCGTGATACCATTCTTGGTGATGCCTTTGAGGCCTTTCTTGGTGCCCTCCTTTTGGACAAGGATGTGGCCAAAGTCAAGGAATTTATCTATCAAGTCATGATTCCTAAGGTTGAAGCAGGCGAATTTGAGATGATTACAGACTACAAAACCCATCTCCAAGAGTTGCTTCAGGTCAATGGGGATGTGGCTATTCGTTATCAGGTAATTTCTGAAACGGGTCCTGCCCACGATAAGGTTTTTGATGTAGAAGTTCTTGTCGAAGGTAAGAGCATTGGTCAAGGTCAAGGTCGTTCTAAGAAACTAGCAGAGCAGGAAGCTGCAAAAAATGCCGTTGAGAAAGGGCTGGATTCATGTATTTAAAGGAAATTGAAATTCAGGGATTCAAGTCTTTTGCTGATAAGACCAAGGTTGTCTTTGACCAAGGTGTGACGGCAGTTGTTGGACCCAATGGATCTGGAAAGTCGAATATTACAGAAAGTCTGCGTTGGGCCTTGGGGGAGTCAAGTGTCAAGAGTCTCCGTGGTGGCAAGATGCCGGATGTTATCTTTGCTGGGACCGAAAGTCGCAAACCTCTCAATTATGCTTCTGTAGTTGTGACTCTGGATAATCATGACGGATTTATCAAGGATGCAGGACAAGAAATCAGGGTAGAACGCCATATCTATCGTAGTGGAGATAGCGAATACAAGATTGACGGAAAGAAAGTCCGTCTGCGTGATATTCATGATCTTTTCTTGGATACAGGTTTGGGACGAGATTCCTTCTCTATCATTTCCCAAGGGAAGGTTGAGGAGATTTTCAACTCCAAGCCTGAGGAACGCCGAGCTATTTTTGAAGAAGCTGCTGGAGTTTTAAAATACAAGACTCGTCGAAAAGAAACTGAGAGTAAACTGCAACAAACTCAGGATAATCTGGATCGTCTGGAAGATATTATCTACGAGTTGGATAATCAAATCAAACCTCTTGAGAAGCAAGCTGAAAATGCTCGTAAGTTTCTAGACTTGGAAGGCCAACGCAAGGCTATTTACTTGGATGTCCTTGTTTCTCAAATCAAGGATAATAAGGCTGAACTAGAGTCGACAGAAGAAGAGTTAGCACAGGTTCAAGAACTATTGACGAGCTATTACCAAAAGCGTGAAAAATTAGAGGAAGAAAATCATACTCTTAAAAAGCAACGCCAAGATTTACAGGCTGAAATGGCCAAAGATCAGGGCAGTTTGATGGACTTGACCAGTCTGATTAGTGATTTAGAGAGAAAATTAGCCCTATCGAAATTAGAATCTGAGCAAGTAGCCCTGAATCAACAGGAAGCACAAGCTCGTTTGGCTACTTTGGAGGATAAGAGAAATATACTCAGCCAAGAAAAATCTGATAAAGAAAGCTCATTAACTCTGTTAGAGGAAAATCTAGTCCAAAATAATCAAAAACTCAATCGTTTAGAAGCTGAATTGCTAGCTTTTTCAGATGATCCTGATCAGATGATTGAGCTCCTGCGTGAACGCTTTGTAGCTCTTTTACAAGAAGAAGCAGATGTCTCAAACCAGCTGACCCGTATCGAAAACGAGTTGGAAAATAGTCGTCAGCTTTCTCAAAAACAAGCAGATCAACTAGAAAAACTGAAAGAACAGCTGGCTACAACTAAAGAGAAGGCTAGTCAGCAAAAAGACGAGCTTGAAATTGCCAAGGAGCATGTTCGGAAATTATTGGCCGACTACCAAGCTATTGCCAAGGACCAAGAGGAGCAGAAAACTTCCTATCAAGCTCAACAAAGTCAACTCTTTGACCGTCTGGACAGTCTCAAAAACAAGCAGGCCAAAGCTCAGAGTTTGGAAAATATCCTTAGAAATCATAGTAACTTTTATGCAGGT
This sequence comes from bacterium, assembly GCA_905221205.1. Lineage (GTDB taxonomy): Bacteria > Bacillota > Bacilli > Lactobacillales > Streptococcaceae > Streptococcus. The sequence continues at coordinate 6,791 of CAJNCG010000003.1, read as the reverse complement.
GTTAAGAGTGTTCTCCAAGAAAAAGCCCGCCTTGGTGGAATTATTGGTGCTGTTAGTGAGCACCTGACCTTTGATGTGCATTATCAAACTGCTCTAGAGATTGCGCTTGGTGCAAGCAGTCAGCACATCATCGTAGAAGATGAGAACGCAGCTACTAAGGCTATTGATTTCCTCAAGCGCAACAGAGCCGGTCGTGCGACTTTCCTTCCTTTGACTACTATTAAGGCGCGTACGATTTCTAGTCAGAACCAAGCTACAATTGCTACAAGCTCAGGATTTCTGGGCATGGCAGATGAGTTGGTGACATTTGATACTAGACTGGAAGCCATTTTCAAGAACTTGCTAGCTACGACGGCTATATTTGATACCGTAGAACATGCGCGTGCAGCAGCTCACCAGGTTCGTTATCAGGTTCGTATGGTAACATTGGACGGGACAGAGTTGCGCACAGGTGGTTCCTATGCAGGTGGAGCCAATCGTCAGAATAACAGTATTTTCATCAAGCCAGAACTGGAGCAATTACAAAAAGAAATTGCTGAAGAAGAAGCAAGCTTGCGTTCAGAAGAGGAGACTTTGAAGAACTTACAAGATGAGATGGCTAGATTGACCGAATCATTAGAAGCCATCAAATCTCAGGGTGAGCAGGCTCGTATTCAGGAGCAAGGCTTGTCCCTCGCTTATCAGCAGACCAGTCAGCAAGTTGAAGAGCTAGAAACTCTTTGGAAGCTCCAAGAAGAGGAATTAGATCGTCTTTCTGACGGAGATTGGCAAGCAGATAAGGAAAAATGCCAAGCGCGCCTTGATACTATCGCCAGTGACAAGCAAAATCTGGAAGCTGAGATTGAAGAGATTAAGTCTAACAAAAATGCCATCCAAGAACGTTATCAGAACTTGCAGGAAGAGGTAGCGCAAGCTCGTTTGCTTAAGACAGAACTGCAAGGGCAAAAACGTTATGAAGTGGTTGATATTGAGCGTTTAGGCAAGGAATTGGACAATTTGGATATCGAGCAAGAGGAAATCCAGCGCCTTCTTCAAGAAAAGGTTGACAATCTTGAGAAAGTTGATACGGATTTGCTCAGTCAACAGGCCGAAGAAGCCAAAATGCAGAAAACAAACCTCCAACAAGGTTTGATTCGCAAGCAGTTTGAGTTGGATGATATTGAAGGGCAACTGGATGATATTGCTAGTCATTTGGATCAGGCTCGCCAGCAGAATGAAGAGTGGATTCGCAAGCAAACACGTGCTGAAGCCAAGAAAGAAAAGGTCAGCGAGCGCTTGCGCCATCTACAAAGTCAATTAACAGACCAATATCAGATTAGCTATACTGAAGCTTTAGAAAATGCGCATGAGTTGGAAAATCTCAATCTGGCAGAGCAAGAGGTGCAGGACTTAGAGAAGGCTATTCGCTCACTGGGTCCTGTCAATTTGGATGCTATTGACCAGTACGAAGAAGTTCACAGCCGTCTGGATTTCTTGAATAGCCAGCGAGATGACATTTTGTCGGCGAAAAACCTGCTCCTTGAGACTATCACAGAGATGAATGATGAGGTCAAGGAACGCTTTAAATCAACCTTTGAAGCCATTCGTGAGTCCTTTAAAGTGACCTTCAAGCAGATGTTTGGTGGAGGTCAGGCAGACTTGATATTGACTGAGGGAGACCTTTTAACAGCTGGTGTGGAGATTTCTGTTCAACCTCCAGGTAAGAAAATCCAGTCGCTTAACCTCATGAGTGGTGGTGAAAAAGCTCTGTCAGCTCTAGCTTTGCTTTTCTCTATCATTCGAGTTAAGACTATCCCATTTGTCATCTTGGATGAGGTAGAGGCTGCACTAGATGAAGCTAATGTTAAGCGTTTTGGGGATTACCTCAACCGCTTTGACAAGGACAGCCAGTTTATCGTTGTGACCCACCGTAAGGGAACCATGGCAGCGGCTGATTCTATCTATGGAGTGACTATGCAAGAATCAGGTGTCTCAAAAATTGTTTCGGTGAAGTTAAAAGATTTAGAAAGTATTGAAGGATGACAATTAAACTAGTAGCAACAGATATGGACGGAACTTTTCTAGATGGAAACGGGCGTTTTGATATGAACCGCCTCAAGTCTCTCTTGGCTTCCTATAAGGAAAAAAGGATTTACTTTGCGGTGGCTTCGGGGCGCGGATTTCTATCCTTAGAAAAATTATTTGCTGATGTTCGTGATGACATTATTTTCATCGCGGAAAATGGCAGTTTAGTAGAGTATCAAGGTCAGGACTTGTATGAAGCGACCATGTCTCGTGACTTTTATCTAACGACTTTTGAAAAGCTGCAAACTTCACCTTACGTAGATGTCAATAAATTGCTTTTGACGGGTAAGAAGGGTTCTTATGTGCTAGATACGGTTGATGCGATCTATTTGAAAGAGAGCCAGCATTATAATGAAAATATCCAAAAAGTAGCAAGTTTGGAAGATATCACAGATGACATTTTCAAATTTACAACCAACTTCACAGAAGAAACGCTGGAAGCTGGGGAAGCTTGGGTTAATGAACATGTTCCTGGTGTTAAGGCCATGACAACTGGCTTTGAATCTATTGATATTGTTCTGGACTATGTTGATAAGGGTGTGGCTATTGTTGAATTAGCTAAAAAACTTGGTATCACAATGGATCAGGTTATGGCTTTTGGAGACAATCTAAATGACTTGCATATGATGCAGGTTGTGGGACATCCTGTAGCTCCTGAAAATGCACGACCAGAAATTTTAGAATTAGCAAAGACTGTGATTGGTCACCATAAGGACCAGTCGGTTATAGCTTATATGGAGGGCTTATAATGGCAGATATAAAATTGATTGCATTGGACTTGGATGGGACCTTGTTGACTACTGATAAAAGGCTGACGGATCGTACCAAGGCAACCTTGAAAGCTGCGCGTGATCGTGGTATCAAGGTCGTATTGACAACTGGTCGTCCCTTAAAAGCCATGGATTTCTTCCTCAAAGAATTAGGGACTGATGGTCATGAAGATGAGTATACGATTACCTTTAATGGTGGTTTGGTTCAGAAAAATACAGGTGAAATTCTTGATAAGACAGTTTTTTCATATGATGATGTGACACGCTTGTATGAGGAAACAGAGAAATTATCACTGCCTCTTGATGCTATCTCAGAAGGAACTGTTTATCAAATCCAATCGGACCAAGAAAGTCTTTATGCCAAATTCAATCCAGCTTTGACTTTTGTTCCAGTGGACTTTGAAGACTTATCTAGTCAGATGACTTACAATAAGTGCGTGACTGCCTTTGCTCAAGAACCCTTGGATGCAGCCATTCAAAAGATCTCTCCAGAATTGTTTGACCAATATGAAATCTTTAAATCACGTGAAATGTTGCTAGAGTGGTCACCAAAGAATGTTCATAAAGCAACAGGTTTGGCAAAACTAATCAGCCATCTTGGAATCGACCAAAGCCAAGTTATGGCATGTGGTGATGAGGCTAATGACCTTTCTATGATTGAGTGGGCAGGGCTCGGTGTTGCCATGCAAAACGCTGTTCCTGAAGTCAAGGCAGTCGCAAATGTGGTAACTCCAATGACCAATGATGAGGAAGCTGTCGCCTGGGCTATCGAAGAATATGTGCTAAAGGAGAACTAAGATATGGGATTATTTGACCGTCTATTCGGAAAAAAAGAAGAACCTAAAATCGAAGAAGTTGTAAAAGAAGCTCTGGAAAATCTTGATTTGTCTGAAGATGTTGAGCCTGCCCTTACAGAAGCTGAGGAACTTCCTCAAGAAGAAGCGGAAGTTGCTGAAGAAGCTGTGCTTGAAGAAGAGGAAATCCCAGACACAGTTGAAGAAAATTATAATTCAGAGCCAGTTGTTGAGGTTCATCAAGAAGAAATAGAAGAATTACCAAACTCAGAAGAAGTCTCAGAGGAAGAGAATCCTGAGTTTCTAGAGACTGTCGAAGAAAATAGTTCTGAGGTTCTTGAACCAGAAAGGTCTCAGGTAGAAGAAACTGTTCAGGAAAAATATGACCGTAGTCTTAAGAAAACTCGTACAGGCTTCGGTGCTCGCTTGAACGCCTTCTTTGCTAACTTTCGCTCTGTTGACGAAGAATTTTTCGAGGAACTGGAAGAATTACTGATCATGAGTGACGTTGGTGTCCAGGTTGCATCTAACTTAACAGAGGAGCTACGCTACGAAGCCAAGCTTGAAAACGCCAAGAAACCTGATGTACTTCGCCGTGTCATCATTGAGAAATTGGTTGAGCTTTATGAAAAGGATGGCAACTACGATGAAAGAATCCACTTCCAAGATGACTTGACAGTCATGCTCTTTGTTGGTGTTAATGGTGTTGGGAAAACAACTTCTATCGGGAAACTAGCCCACCGCTACAAACAAGCAGGTAAGAAGGTTATGCTAGTTGCGGCAGATACCTTCCGTGCAGGCGCAGTAGCCCAGCTTGCTGAATGGGGCCGTCGTGTGGACGTTCCAGTTGTGACTGGACCTGAAAAAGCTGACCCAGCTAGTGTAGTCTTTGATGGCATGGAACGTGCTGTAGCTGAAGGTATCGATATTCTTATGATTGACACCGCTGGTCGTCTGCAAAATAAGGATAACCTCATGGCTGAGTTGGAAAAGATTGGTCGTATTATCAAACGTGTTGTACCAGAAGCACCACATGAAACCTTCTTGGCTCTTGATGCATCAACTGGTCAAAACGCCCTGGTACAGGCCAAAGAATTTTCGAAAATCACGCCATTAACTGGAATAGTCTTGACTAAGATTGATGGAACTGCTCGAGGAGGTGTTGTTCTAGCAATCCGTGAAGAACTCAATATTCCTGTAAAATTGATTGGTTTTGGTGAAAAAATCGATGATATTGGAGAGTTTAACTCAGAAAACTTTATGAAGGGTCTCTTGGAAGGCTTAATCTAATATTTTAATTTTTAAAAATGTGGAGATATATTTATGAAATATATTAGTTGGAATAAAATTACCAAAGTTAGTTTGACAGGTTTATTAATATGTGGAGCAACTTTATGTGAAAAAGCTCAAGCTGAAGAGAATAATAACTATTCGGGTGTAACGGAAAATTTAATTAATACTACAGTTGATGTTGACCCACCTGAATTTGTATCTCTAGTTTCAGATAAGACAGAAGTAAAGTCAGGTGAACGTGTTAGTTACACCCTAAAAGCAAAAGACAATGGACAATTAAGTAGAGCTACAATTGTTTTAAAAAATGATGAGAACGGAAAAACAAAAGCACTATATGCAGATTCTCCAACTTCAGATGGTACTTTCTCTTTTACCTTAGAAGTAGATGAAAAATTATCTAGTGGTATGTGGAGAATAAATGATATCATTTTACGAGATAATTCTGATAATTATTTAGATATATATGGTAATGATGCCTTGGCACTATATAGTACACCTCTAAAGGTAGTTAATAATGCTCGTGTTGATGTTGACCCACCGGAATTCATATCTCTAACTTCGGATAAAACAAAAGTAAAGTCAGGTGAACGTGTTAATTACACCCTAAAAGCAAAAGATAATGGACAATTAAGTAGAGCTACAATTGTTTTAAAAAATGATGAAAATGGAAAAACTAAAGCATTATATGCAGATTCTCCAACTTCAGATGGTACTTTCTCTTTTACCTTAGAAGTAGATGAAAAATTATCTAGTGGTATATGGAGAATAAATGATATCATTTTACGAGATGACTCTGATAATTATTTAGATATATATGGTGAAGATGCCTTGGCACTTTATGGTAAACCATTGAAAGTAGGTGAATCAAGTTTAAATAATGTCTCAAATAATCTTCAACCAGACACAGAAGCGCCTAAATTAATTTCGATTAAGTTAAATCAAACAAGCGCTACGGAACATGATGTTGTAACCTATACAGTAGAGGCAAGCGATAATAGACAATTAGATTTAGCTTACTTGACAATTCGTCCAGTGTCTTCTCCTTCTAAGTATGAAATATTAACAGGAAAATTAAATAAAGAAGGTCAGTTGGTTTTTAGATATCAAGTAGATGAGAATAGTTTCCCAGGTGACTGGGAGATAAGTAGATTAGCTATTTATGACAAGGCAAAAAATATTTCAGAGTATAATTCTGAGAATTTACCTAAAGAATCTTCTCCGATTCTAACTATTTCAAATAATCTTCAACCAGACACAGAAGCGCCTAAATTAATTTCAATTAAGTTAAATCAGACAAGCGCTACGGAACATGATGTTGTAACCTATATAGTAGAGGCAAGCGACAATAGACAATTAGATTCAGCTTACTTGACAATTCGTCCAGTGTCTTCTCCTTCTAAGTATGAAATATTAACAGGAAAATTAAATAAAGAAGGTCAGTTGGTTTTTAGATATCAAGTAGATGAGAATAGTTTCCCAGGTGACTGGGAGATAAGTAGATTAGCTATTTATGATAAGGCCAAAAATTTTTCAGAGTATAATTCTGAGAATTTACCTAAAGAATCTTCTCCGATTCTAAGAGTAGCTAATAGAAGAGAAATTTCATCCCTAGATTCGATTAATAGTGAAAAAGAGTCAACGTTATCAATTCATGGTATTAATAATGTTGAAAAGTCAAAAAATGATGCTAATATATTACCAACAGATTCATTATCAAATAACCAGCCAATAGATGAAAATATAAATACTGCTCAATCTCCGGATAAGACTGACAGTGAAAATTCAACTGCTGCTCAATCTCCGGATAAGACTAGCAATGAAAATATAAATACTGTTCAATCTCCGGATAAGACTGACAGTGAAAATTCAA